>NZ_JAALET010000014.1:0-126390 GCF_011800655.1 Paenibacillus sp. EKM10P
GTCAACCTGTTTCATCTTCATCCACTCCAAGGAGAAGAACCGAAGATAAAACAATATAGAAAGAGCGATTAGCTCATGTTGAAACTGACGAGATAAAATATCTCTCATTTCTGCTTCCATTTTATATAGCCAGATGGCATGTACCAAAATTTCAGCATTGGATTTTATAAACAAAATCCGTACTCACTCGTTGTTCAGTTTTCAAAGATCAACTCAACAGCCGTTTAACTGGCTGGATATATAATTTATCACGTGTATACCCATCAGGCAAGTTGTAATATTTACCAGTAAATGATTTGTGTTTCTACACAGTGTAATTTTTTACTGAACCACGCCTACACATAATGATTTGTCTATAACAACCGAAGGTATAAACGTTATAAATCATAAAACCAGAAGCTCTTTATTGATGGAACTGCTGCTTTCGCTTTTTTTACATAAAATCCTGAAATGATCGCTTAGCTTAAAGCTGTAGCTAGATCTTCTATTAAAAGTTCAGCAGGTTCATGCCCCACAGCCAAGCGTATTAGGGATTCAGGCATGTGTTGTTTTTTTAGACTCTGCTTATTGAACCCGTAGTTCGGTGAGATCACCTGGCTCTCCATAGCCCCCCACGATACACCGATCCGAATCAGTCTCAGTTTATTGATCACTCTGCATATATCCTCATAACCCGAATCTTTTAGTTCAAAGCTGAATAATCCGGCATACCCTTTAAGCTGTCTACATGCCAGCTCATGCTGTGGGTGAGAAGGAAGTCCAGGATGATTTACTTTAGAAATGGCCGGATGATCTGATAGAAAACGGGCAACCAACAGAGCATTCCTTTGATGGGCTTCCATACGGAGCGGGAGTGTTCTTAGCCCCCGTATGAGTAACCAGGCTTCAAAAGGGGCTAACGAACCGCCAATCAATTCATATTCTTCAGCATACATACGATTTATTATCTCTTTAGAAGCGATTACTGCCCCTGCAATTAAATCATTATGTCCCCCCAAGTACTTGGATGCGGAGTGAACGACGATATCAACGCCCCATTCTAATGGTTTTTGGAAAAGGGGTGTAGCCCATGAATTATCTATGATTGTGCGTATACCCTTCGCTTTGGAAAGTGAAGTTACCTCCTGAATATTTACCATATCGAATGTAAACGAGGTAGGAGACTCCATAAGAATAGCACGAGTCTGCGGTTGGATGGCATTAGCAACCGCTTCCGTAGAAGTCGAATGTACAATGGTGTAGTTTAAATCGAACTTCGTTAAGTATTTGGCTAGGCTGACGGAAGTTTCATATATATGTCCGACCAGAATCAGATGATCCCCTGCGGATAAGCTACACATTAGAGCGGCACTGATAGCAGCCATTCCAGAGGCAAAGCACTTACAGTCCTCCCCACCTTCTAGCGCAGCAATCATTTGTTCTGCAATCCGAACGGTAGGATTGGTTCCTCTCGAATAGACATAATGCTCCTTCTCATGATTAGCCGCTTCAGCATAGTCTTCGTAGGTATCAAAGAAAAATGGAGCAGTCTCATAAATAGGAGGAACAGCAGACTTAGCAAAACACCCTAGTTCGTCCTCAAATCGGAGACAGATAAGCTGATCATCCGAGAAACTCAAATCTGATCACCACTTTCTGAAATTTCAAAACCATAAGAGATAGTTTCCTCAATCCGGGACTCAAATATTCTATAAGTCAAATTGCTTTGGACCTGTGCTGTTTAATTTTCGAAGGAGTTATGAGGCTTCCAAATGTCTTTCACTAAGTATCCAATTCATAAAAATAGCGTATATTTTTGGGTTGCAGGGCAAAGATATGCTTTATCAATATAGAGGGGGTTTACTTGTGTTAACACGTTGGATTAGAAATGTTCTGAAGCCTGGAAAAAGATACACACAGGATATCGAAAAATCCAAACAGCAGGCCTCTTCAGAACCCATAAATCCATCATTAACACATACTCTATCTTTACTTAAATTAAAACTCGGGCAAAGCTCTGACTTTATTATTCGTGATTTCCCCGAAAATCCTGCTCATGCTGGCCATCTCGCCGTTTGTTATATTGAAGGACTGATTGACCAAAACTTGCTTTCCGATTTAATGGAGAGCTTGATTACAGAGATGGGCTCCGCAGATAATTTTATGTTTAAGGAAAATACTGCAGCTTCTTTGTTAAAAAACACAATTCCGTCTGGAAATATTCAAATGATACATTCGCAAAATGAAGTATATCAAGCCATCCTCTCCGGGAATGCCGTCATTGTCATCGACGGAAACAACTATGCTTTGGTAGTTTCCATCGCAGGCGGAGTAAGACGAGCTATTCAGGAACCCAGTACTCAAACCGTAGTGCGGGGTCCTAAAGAAGGATTTACGGAGGATATCTCAACCAACATCACACTGATCAGAAGAAAATTGCGGACACCTGACCTTAAATTTGATAGTCATATTATTGGGCGATATACACAAACCAAAGTCATGTTAGCTTACATTGAAAATGTCGCTAATCCAGAAGTAATACAGGAAATTACAAAACGGCTTCAATTTATTGATACAGACAGCATACTTGAAAGTGGCTATATCGAAGAATTTATACAGGATGAACCACTTAGTCTCTTTCCCACCATGCTAAACTCAGAGCGTCCGGATGCAGTCGCAGGTAGCCTTTTAGACGGACAAGTAGCTGTTCTGGTTGATGGGACACCATTCGCTCTGATTGCACCTGTAACCTTCTTTAATTTCTTTCAAACGGCCGAAGACTACTACCAGAGATATGACATTTCAACTTTTTTAAGGGCTCTTCGTGTGGTATCTTTTCTAGTCTCATTGTTGCTTCCCTCTCTATTTATAGCCTTGACGACTTTCCAACAGGAAATGATCCCCACCACGCTGTTAATTACGTTGATGGCTCAACGGGAAGGAACTCCTTTTCCTGCATTATTGGAAGCTTTAATGATGGAATTGATGTTTGAAGTGATTCGTGAAGCAGGTGTGCGAATGCCACGGGTCATCGGACCAGCCGTTTCCATTGTAGGAGCTTTGGTTATCGGGCAGGCAGCGGTGCAAGCCGGACTGGTCTCAGGTGCAATGGTTATCGTTGTTGCCTTCACTGCTATATCGAACTTTGTCATCCCGTATTTTGGTATGGCTTCAGCAGTCAGGTTGTTGCGTTTTGCACTTATGCTACTGGCAGGGGCTCTGGGCTTATTCGGTATTCTAATAGGAATTATCCCCCTTCTTGTTCATCTTGTATCTCTCAAATCATTCGGAGTTGATTATTTTGTGCCCTACAGCCCCACCTTTAAATCTAATATGAAGGACCTTATCATCAGAGCTCCGTGGTGGGCTATGAAAACCAGACCTAGCGAAAAAACGGGACATAACCAGACAAGACAGGCAGCTCACCAATACCCTGCTAGTTCGGATGAAATCAAAAATAATGACAAGTCTGATACCCAAAAATAGGAGAGATCAATGGTGCGGCAATTAAGAGTTAGTTATGTTCTGTTTATTGCAGGATTATTACTTACAGGGTGCGTAGATCGTACAGAATTGAACGAATTAGCCATCACAACAGCAACTGGAATTGATGGACATAAAGGCGACTGGATCAATACCTATCAAATTATAATTCCATCAGCCATGACGACTGGATCAGGTGGTTCTTCCACCGGGGCATCGCAAAGCGCTGTACATACCTTTTCTACACATGGAAAAACATTGAGAGAGACCGTTATGAAGAGTAGCCTGGAATACCCACGTAAACTATATTTCGCCCAAAATAATATACTCGTTATTGGAAAAAAAACAGCAGAACAAGGCATTGAAGAGATTATTGATATTTACCTCCGCAACCTTGATTCACGAGAAACTGTAAAAGTATTCATTGCCAACGGAGAGGCTCGTGATTTTTTGAGAAAGCTTGTACCACCAGAGAAAATTCCTGGTCAAGCTTTAGAAAAGATTATAGAAAGAGATAGCAAATTAGGATCAATTTACCCCGCAATATCCATGTATGAATTTATTTCGAAAATTAGCTCCGATAGTGCAGCCGGAGTTCCAGAAATATCTCTTGTGGGTTCCGAGCCGGAGAAACTAGATTCTGTTGATGTTTTCAAGGAAACCTCCGCCAAAAATAAACTCAAGTTATCGGGCTTAAGTATTTTTCAGAAAGACAAGAGAGTCGGCTTCCTAAATGAAAAGGAAAGTATGGGGGTTTCATGGTTAAACAACCAGATTAAAAACACTACTGTAAACTATGTGGATGGAAATGTTATGTCCGCTTTCCTCATCCGGAAAGCCAAGGTTAAGGTTACGCCAATCAAGAATTTAAATCATTATTACCTCAACGTTGACGTTAAAGCTACTGGTGATCTTCTGTCAGCCTCTTCGCAAAGAGAAATGAAAGATATGCAAAGTATACATCAATTGCAGATGCAAGCAGCGGAAATAATCAAATTACAAATTCAGGAAGGCTGGAAAGCCTTACAGCAAAAGAATATCGACCTTATTGGTGTTGGAAATAAAATTCATCACAAGTATCCAAAAGACTGGAAAAAAATAAAAGAGACATGGCCTGAAGAGTTCGCAAACATGGATATAAAAATAGGTGTGAAAATGAAGCTTGCACGTCCGGGATTATTCGAAAAATCTTTTAACGAACTGTTGAAAAATGAATAAGCAGGGAGAGGTGAATTGAAGCAATGCGTAAAAATACAATCCGAGTATCCGAGCTGATCATTTGTATGTCTTTGTTTGAGGTTGGAAGTACAACTTTGTTTTTAATGGGAGCTGAAGCAAAGCAAGATGCTTGGTTAGTTATGTTGGTAGGAGCTTTAGCAGGACTTCTTCTGCTAAAGCTCCATCTTGCTATTCACCATCAAGATCCTGATTTGGATTTGTTCATGTTGTTTCGCCGTTACACAGGGAAATATGTGGGTACAATCATTAACTTACTTTTTGTGATGTATTTTACATATGAAGCATCTCGAAACATACGCGATTTAGGCGAGGTAACAGTAATGACTTTGCTCCGCCAAACCCCTTTGTGGATCATCATCTTGATCACAATCGTGGTCGTATCCAACACGGTTCGTTACGGCTACAAAGCATTGTTCTTATTTTGCTTGTTCCTTTTCCCTTTTTTTGTACTTGGATACGCCATAATTAGTATATTAATTCCGGCAACTGGTCTCTTTCACTTGGAAAATTCTCTTCCGGTTTTAGAGGAAGGATGGAGACCCATATTTAAAGCCGCTATTCCTGAGCTTATCTCCTTTCCATTCGGACAAACTGTGTTATTTCTTGTATTTTATCCGCTTGTACATAAAGGCCGGAATCTCACAAAACCCGTTTTCTTTGCCTATATAATGACCGCACTTGCTCTAACATTTGTTAATCAATTGGATATTTTTGTTCTCGGACCCAAGATCGCCGCAAATAGCACACTTCCTCTTTTGGAGACCGTTCAGTTGATTGAATTAGCAGATCTGTTCGAACGAATGGATGCCCTTTTCACCTTGCTTCTTTTTCTTGGCTTGATCATCAAAATGTCTTTATTTTTTAATGGTGCTGTGATAGGACTAGAAAAAATAACTGGAGTCGGATTTAAAAAATGGATTCTTCCCCTGGCAGCACTTATTTATGGTCTTTCTTTTTTGTCCCCTAACTATATTCATCACATGGTAATCGGTCGAAAATTTGTTCTTAATTCCTGGTTTCCTATTTTTCAAATTTTCCTCCCTTTGTTACTATTTACCGTTATTGTTATTAAAAAAAGAAAAAAGACAAATAAACAGTCCTCTTCATAAGGATACGGTAGTTCAATACTCCGAAGTTATGCCTCTATCTCAGCAGCTACACCATACACGGTAAGAAGAGCAGAACTATAGTATGCCTATCATTCAAGTATTCAGCCTCTTTTATTGTGCTTTTTCTATTTCATCGGCACGATGTGAAGTGTCCCATCCTCGCTAAACTCTGCATAGGCAATCTCGTCGATACTATCATATCCCTGCTCTCGCACCCTTACTTTAATCTGTTCAATATCGATTGACTTCCCACGCATAGATTCGTTTAGCAACCTTCCCTTATCAATGACAGTAACAGAAAAAAGGTCAGGCTGTGCATCGATTCCCATATCCTGAGCAGCAGGTGGCTCGTATTCGGGTTTGCGCATGACTGACAATGAGCCGTTCGTCTCTAGAGTGGCGTACCAGACCTCACGCAGAGAAAAAATATTTTGCTGGCGTAGCATGGAGAGTAGCTGTGTAAATTCTATATCATATTTCTCCAGCATTTTTTGATTAACCTGTCCTTTATCTACGAGCAGCACTGTTCGACCTTCTGCCATATATCCAAATTTCACAAAATGGGTCGTCGCTTTCTCGAAAAAGTAGGCCAGCGCGCACCATAGTGCTAGAGCAAACAAAAGATGCCAGATCGTCACTTTATCGTCATATAACGTATTTCCTACAATTTCGCTTAATACCAATGATGTCAGAAAATCGAGCGGTGTTAACTGACTGAGTGTTTTCCGGCCTGTAATAAAAGTAATGATCCACAAGCCAAAAAAGCTGATGATCAATTTGACACCAATCGTAACAAATACCTCCATAAATAGACCTCCCGGAAGAAGTTGTTTTCCTTATGTGTTATTTACACCTGTCTATCTCAGCATAAACAGAGGGGTTATTCCCAAAAATTGTCCGATTAAAAAAGCCCGCTACCAACTAGAGGCAGCGAACTTTTTAATTACGGCTATTATATATTCTTTGTTTTCGTGTATTCACATAATTATCTACTTTTCACCAGTAGCTGAATTGCTTCTTTAACCAGCTTATCTGTATCTCCTCCAGCTTCTCGCTCTTCCAATATACAACGTTGCAGATTTTCTGCTACAATTTGGGCTATTGCTTTATCTGATGCGTTGCGTACAGCTGATAGCTGGCTGACTACATCCTTGCACGACTTTCCCTCATCCATTAAACGAAGCACCCCACGCACCTGGCCCTCAATCCTTCTCAAGCGCGTTTTCAGTTCATCACTGTAATTGTAATCCATAAGCAATGCACTCCTTTTCTGACTTACCATATACACGTATAGGTATATTATAAACCAAAAAAGTAAATAGAATACCCTAAATAAATAGATTCACCTTCCCCTGTGAAGCATCCCCCAAGTAGGCGGCCACTCCAGCATACTCCAGACCATCTATTAGCTCTGCTTGCTGCAGTCCTAATAGATCCATTGTCATGGTACAAGCAACGAGCTTGATGCCCTGCTCTCGTGCCAACTCTATAAGCTGCGGCAAGGAAAGCGCATTGTGCTTTTTCATGACATGCCTGATCATCTGTGGTCCCAGTCCGACGAAATTCATTTTGGAAAGTGCTAGCTTTTTCGGTCCACGAGGCATGATCCAGCCAAAGGCTTTTTCGAGCATTCCTTTATTGGAGCGTATGAGTTCATCCTTACGCAATATATTTAGTCCCCAAAATGTAAAGAAAATAGTTACTTCATGATCATATGCCGCCGCTCCATTCGCAATAATGAATGCAGCAAGTGCCTTATCCAGCTCGCCGCTGAATAATATAATCGTTGTTTTGGGCTGAGCTTGCTCTTGATTCTCTGCATAAGTTCCTGCTGCTGTACTCATATAGAATCGCTCCCCATTGTTTCTCCTGCCCAGTCGGATATGCCTGAAAGCACAGATTTGACGTTTTTAGCTCCTTTGTCTGCCAACAAGCGGCAGGCCCTTTCACTGCGTGCTCCAGCTTGGCAGATCACTGCGATCTCTTCTTCCAAGTTAAGTTCAGAAAGTCTGTTCTCCAGTTCGCCAAGAGGGATATGTTTAGATCCAGGGATATGTTTAAGCGCGAATTCGGCGGGTTCACGAACATCGAGCAAAATGAAGTTCTCTTTTAAAGAACATTTTGCTTGTAGCTCTTCATGGCTTATCGTAGAAGAAAATATTTGCTCCTTCATCACTTCAGCCGGATTTGCTTTGCGTAAATAATGTCGCATTACATCTCCTTCTTGGAGAGTGCCCAAATATTGATGTCCAGTGTTTTTAGCCCAGCTCTGAAAATCGGCTAATGAACCTTTGTCAGTCGCTTGAACCTCCATAATCTTTCCGGGAACGAGGTCATTCATAGCCTTTTTTGTTTTTACAATAGGCATAGGACAAGCTAGCCCTTTGCAATCAAGAATATGATCTGCTTGGATATTGTTAATTGATGACATTCTATAACCTCCGCCTTTTTTTGTGGGTTAGTCTAGCACTATTTTCTTTATACATATACCCCTATGGGTATAAGAATAACGAGACTCGCTTCCCTTGTCAACCTAGTTAGCTCCTTTCGCTCAGAAACTAACGAATTTATGCCTTGTACTAACTAAAAGCAAACAAAAAAAGCCGCACAAAAGCGCGACTCTACTGCATACATAAAATTAATCGTCTATTTTCATCAGTTCTGGTAGATCCAGCGACATCGAGATATTACATAGCATGCCTCTGGCGAGAAAAAGCATCGTTTTTTCCATGGCTTGTTCAATATCTGCCTGCCGGAAAGCATTATAGACCGTCGTATGGATCTCACGTAGCCCCTGTTGCATCACGGTTACAACCAGATCCTCACGGATCGTCTGCGCCTGCATTTGTAAGAGTATTTCATTGCGATAGTCCATCATAATTTGCGAATAGGCTGCAATCAGTTCTTGCTCTAACTGCTCAGACGAAGCCGAATGAATGACCTGGTGAAAAGAGTTTATGATGCGTGCAAATGAAACCTTCAACGCTTCAATAAGCAAAGCTTCCTTGGTAGCAAAAAAGCGGAAAACATAGGGCTGAGAAATATTGGCCCGTTCCGCAACTTTGGCCGTTGTAGCTCGATAGTAGCCCATCTCTGCAAAGACTTCGATAGCAGCAGATATGATTTCCTTTTGGCGATTTATTGATGTTGATGTAGCTTTAGCCATATTTTCTCATCCTTTGTTTGTTACATTTTCCTAGTAGTGATTAATCAATTACTAATTAGTATAAATGTCACACTCTAAAAATGCAATCGACCAAAAAAGTCGCCTCCCTAATCATGATGGAACGACTCCTTTGGCACACTCCATTATGGCGTCATCGTGTTAAAGTATAACCGAACATAATTGACCTTTTGCGTTTTGATTTGATAAGAAAATACTAAATAATAACTAAGATCTGACGTGTTGTTGATCGTATAATTAGCTTCTGCTGTGCCGGATGTGTCTTTAGAGGTGTCAATTGTTTCTGTGGGCTGGCCTAGTTCGCTAATAACTTGATTAATAAGCAACTTTTTATATTGTGGGTCGAAAGAAGTAATTTCTGTAACTTTGTCACTTCCATCCAGTATGAGATCTGTATGATATTTGGCGTAACTTCTCATAGGGCCTGTAGAACCAGAATCGGATTTCCCCCATAGCTCGAACAACAGATCGCTGCTCGTTCCTAGACCAAGACCTTTAGGCAGATGAGGCAACGTCCCCTGCTTGGCTGCGCTCATTATAGCAGTCGCGGAGCCGTGTTTACTGTCAGGTGTGGCTGTACTACTAGCAGGTTTCTGCTGTGTCGAGGTTAAACCTTGATCAGACTTTTTTCCAGGTTTCTTGGAATTTTCTGCATCCGCACTAGGCTTACTGATATCTGTATTCGTCTTGTTATTGGGAGTATCTTGCTCATTTGTATTGATGTCTGTGTTCTGATCTGTTGAATTACTGGCAGATGGTGTGGCTGATTTTGTTGTAGATGGAGCAATTGAGCTTGCTTCTCCACTATTGCCGCATCCTGTCATTACAGCAAAACCGATTGCTAATAAAGCGCTGGTAGTAACTAGCTTGCAAGCTAACTTTTTACGATTGCGAGACTGATGTATAGGTTTCATTATGAGATCACTCTTTCCTTGTTCTTGAGTACAAACCAAGTGTAACCGCACCTCGTTTCGAGAATACCTCTACTTGTATCCAACTTGTAAACAATAGCGTTATAAATTTCTAATACATCCTACCTGCGATCGTAAGCGCCTAGCTGTTGTTTAGAAAAGGCGTAAGGGGAGTCACTCTTCTTCAACCATATATTCCCTTTCACAATAAAAATGTATATAGCAAAAACAAAGTAGATTGTGCCTGCAATCCAGTCTATTGCCGTAGGAATGTCTCGCTTTACAATTTCATGGATATACCAGATTCCGACAGGGACATGCAGGAGAACTGCCGTACACAAACCGGGATTATATACAGTTTTTGCTTTGAGATTGACAACAATTCCGTGCCAGATGACCTGAAAAAATCCCATCAAAACAGGTGCGAGTCCAAGCCAGATTACGTGGGGAAACCAGACGGGGAGTAGATAAAATACATAGGCAATTGCCACATTAATGATCATCGCTGATTGAGTGTTCAAGGGGTAATGATCCGGGGCTTCACTTTTAAACAAAACATTGTTAAATAAACCCGCAAAATATCCGGGCCAGCGGTATTCTTCAAATTGGTGAAACAAAATTGCCACAAAGCTTAACCACAGTTTGCCTGATAGATCCGATAAGATGGCTGAATTCATAAGCAAAACAATACATACAGCCACTCCAATGATGCCTCCTGCATCTTGCCAATATTTTCTCAAAAATTCCATGGTATTCACCCCTGAGATTTATTTTTGATCAAAATATCTTTCAAACAGCAGGTTTAATTGTTCCTCTATTGTAGGCATTTCCACAACTGCTCCAGATTCAAGAATCGGACTCATCAGTGCAGGCAGAAAAATGGCTCCGAATACTTGCAGCATCATAGCTAACAACCGCTCTGGCTGTTGCTCACCTGTTAGCTCCTTGATTGTGTTCTGGACCTTTGGAAACCCCATCATGTTTAAAAATCTTCCGTATTCCTGTTGAGATGTAAAGGGCGTGCTGCCCATCACAATAATTCGTGACAGTAGCTCTGGATATTGGCGAATGACCTGTAAATAGTTAAGTAAAAATTGTTTCAGTCTATCTTGCGGGGGCATCGCTGTATTGTCCAAAACAGAAAATGTGTGCTGAAAGCTGTTTAGGATCACTTCGATAGCTTCGCTGAGCAAATTTTCTTTGGAGCCAAAATAATAATTAACTAGAGAAATATTAGTACCAGACAGGTCAGCAATTTTTCGGATTGTAACCGCCTCGAAACCTTTCTTTTGGATAAACTCCAGCGTAGACTGTAGAATTTTTTCTTTGGTCTGTTGTTTTTTGTCTGGGTGACTCATCTTTTTCCTCCTCCTGTTTAGTTTAATCCTAAAGGACAAATGAAACGGACTACTTTAAGCAAAACAACAATTTAAGCAAAAATTAAAACGATATTTAAAACACTGTTTAAATTATTGTTTGAACTTAGCTTAGCACTTTACATTTCACAAAACAAGTAAAGATATGAGAATTAGGCTATGAAAAAACCCGCAAAACGAATCAGATCGTTTGCGGGTTGAGTGAAGTGAGATTAAGAAAAGACTAAACTAAATTGCCCAATTTCCTTTGCGGAACACAGCCTCTGTGCTTCCGTCTTGCAGTTCACCATCAATATCCAGCTCGGCTGAGCCGATCATAAAGTCAACATGAGTCAGGCTGACATTGGCACCGTTCTCGAGTAACTCCTCCCGGTTCATTTGTGTCCCATTTTCGATATTAAATGGATACGCACTGCCTAGGGCCAAGTGACAGGAGGCATTTTCGTCGATACCTGTATTATAAAAGATGCGATTGAGATTGGAAATCGGTGAATCGTGCGGCACCAGGGCAACTTCTCCCAGATAGCAGGCCCCTTCATCTGTAGCGAGCAAATGAGTGAGATGCTGCTCGCCGGATTCTGCTGTATATTCGGTGACCTTACCGTCCTTAAAGGTAAACGTAATGCGATCTACCAGTTGCCCATTTAAATTAAGTGGCATGGTACTTGTGATGTGGCCGTTGACACCTGTACGCTTAGGCATTGTGAACACTTCTTCTGTCGGCATATTTGCCACGGTATAAATTCCTTGGGCGTTTTCGCCGCCGCCACCACGCCAAATATGTCTTTCGGCCAATTCAATTTTCAAATCTGTTCCTGGTGCACGATAATGGAGGCTTTTATAGTTTTTATGATTCAGCTTGTTTTGTAGCTGTTCGAGATTGTTTAAATGTCCCTGCCAATTTTGAATTGGATCGGAGCCGTCTACACGATTCATTTGGAAAATCGTATCCCACATGACACGAATTCGGTCCTCTTCTGCTATATCGGCAAATACTTTATCTGCCCAAGCCTTCGTCGGCGCTTTAATCAGGCACCAGCTAATCTTAGCATTCCGCGTATAGTGAGCATAGCCTTCTCTCGCCGTAGCCGCCGCCTTTGTTGCGCGTGAAACGTGTTCCGGGTCAATACCTTGATATAAATCCGGGTTCGGCACTTTAATCGTTAGCGTAGCTCCACCCTCTTCGGCGAATTTCTCCATCATCTCTGCCTTCCAAGCAGGGTAGTAATCAAAGCTGGCTTCGTCACCATGTTCAAAACGACTGCGTGTAATGGAATCGTCCTCAAACTCTACCTGTACATATTTAGCGCCTGCTTCATAGGCTTTGCTGACAATCAGACGTGTAAACTCAACAGTTTCCAGTGGTGCAGTTACCAACAACGCCTGTCCTGGCTGAATGTTGACCCCTACTCTTACGACCAGTTCTGCGTATTGCTCCAACAATGATTCAAATGTACTCATTTTTCCACGCTCCTGTTTCGTTTTAATAATATTGAATGGCTTCATCACTACAGTGCAGATTGCTTCTCCAAATCACGCAGCTCCACTCTCCGTATTTTTCCTGAGCTGGTTTTAGGGAGTTCCTGAATAAATTCTATTTTTCGTGGATATTTGTAAGGTGCCGTCCATGTTTTCACATGATGTTGCAGTTCCTTTACTAACTCCGGTGATCCTTCTACCCCGGCTTTGAGCACGATGAAAGCTTTCACAACATGTCCACGGATTTCATCCGGGCTGGCTACCGCTGCACATTCCTGCACAGAATCATGCTTCATCAGCGCTTCTTCTACTTCAAAAGGACCAATGGTATAGCCAGAACTGATAATGATATCATCACCGCGTCCTTCAAACCAAAAATATCCATCCTCATCCTTTCGAGCCCGGTCTCCTGTAACAAAATAATCTCCATGCACACTAGCTAATTTGCGTTCTGGATCATGATAATACGTATGAAACAATGCCGGCAGATCAGCACGCACTGCAATATCGCCCACTTGCCCTGGAGCCAGCGGAATACCATCCTCGTCTACGACCTCAACAAGTCCCGGTGCAATGGATTTGCCCATCGAGCCTGTGCGCAGAGGTGTGTCTCTTAGATTTCCAATAATTAACGTACTCTCGGTTTGGCCGTAGCCATCACGAATCGTAATGTTGAACTGCTCCTGAAACTTGTTGATAACCTCCTGATTGAGCGGCTCCCCCGCAGAAACTGCGCTGCGCAATAGGGATAGATCGTATTGATCCAAACCATCCATTTTTGCCATAATTCGATATTCAGTTGGCGTACAACATAACACTTGGACTCCGTATTGCTGCAGCAACTGCAAATAACGACCCGGACGGAACGAACCATTATATACGAATCCAGTCGCCCCATTTCCCAGTACCGATAAAAACGGACTCCAAATCCATTTTTGCCAGCCAGGTGCGGCTGTGGCCCATACTATGTCTGAAGCTTGAATGTCCAACCATGGTGATGTTATCCGCAGATGGGCATATCCCCAGCCATGGCTATGTACAACAGCTTTAGGATTTCCTGTGGTACCCGAAGTATAGGCCAGAATGGCCATGTCGTCACGGTGTGTCTTCACAGCTTCAAAAATATCTTCTTGTCCTTCCATCAGCTCATCCAGCACAAGCCAACCAGGTGCATTTGCTGTGTGGTCCCCGGGGACTACAATGCGGTGAGCCAAAGCAGGCAAATCATCACTTATTTTATCTACTTCACCTGTTACTCCGGTCCAGGCAATGACTGCACGCGCTTCCGAATGGCGAAGGCGATATGCAATATCCTTGGCCCGCAGCATTTCTGAAGATGGGATGACAGCAAGCCCCAGCTTCAAGCATGCCAGATAAATGACATATGCAATAATACGCCGTGGTACTACGACCAGAACTCTATCTCCTTTGTTAAATCCCAGACTTGCAAGTCCACCAGCCAGCCGATTTGCCTTTTTCAACAGCTCTCCGTAGGTGATTTCTTCGTATTCCCCTGTCTCACTTAACCACTTGAGTGCGGTCTTACCAGCCTCATGGTGTTCCATTTCCGAAGTCATATTGTAATATTCAGGCGCAAGCCATTGTTGCTGATCAGTCAAGTTATACCTTCCCCTTTATACATAAGATAAGAGCAACTTCCTTTATGTAGTATAACACGTCTTAGTACCAGGTTCTAATACCAGAATTAATTTATTTGGAAAAAAATAAAATTTGTAAAACAAACGACAAAAAGAAAGAGCCTGAATACAGACTCTTTTCTTTACTATTATTGTAATCTACAACTCAATGTCTACCACTGTAGAAGCCGCTTCCTGCCCGTTTACGAGCAGCACAATTCGGTGCGCTCCCGCATAATGACGACGAGTTGTCAGGTCTGCGAACCGGTGTGTTCGTGTACCCGTTAGACGGGTTCCTCCAGGGACCGTTTTGTCAGAAAGCAAAAACAGTTTGCGTGAAACTTGTCCTCTCGCCTTTACAAAGTCGATGCCATATTCGATGCGAACTCGTAAAGGTTCACCTTCTCGAAGCTGAAGCACATAGCTCAGTTCACTGTGATCCCCGATCTTTAATACGGCAGGGTCTGTGGTGAAAGAGGCTGCTGTGACCAGCGGCACCCCATCCGTATCATCCGCATAGCCGAACATGGCCATCACTTCAGGGATGGATTTGCGAATCAGGGATCGACAGCCATGACGCACAATCCAGTCGGTATCAGGATGTGCGCCCTTCCACCGTTGAGCCGTTGCGATGACAATATCGGGATGATCCTTGGCAATATCGTTCAGGTTGTTGGCTACACTTTTACGTACATACAATGATGGATCGGCCTTCAGCAGTTCCAATACGGCCAATACCGGAGCAGGATCACGTTTGAAGACAGGCAGCGCCTGTCCCCAAGGCAGCCGTGGACGACAACCTTCGCTGGCAAGACGGCGGACGTGTTCACTGGGGTGTCCCGCCCAGGTCATCATCTGCCGCATCATCCGTTCTGGTTCACGCAGGAGGAAGGGTCTCACAGCGAACTCCGCAGAGGATTTTAATGTAAATCGCTCCAGTGCATTCATGGACAGGTCCCAATGCTCTTCTCCCTGCCCATATACCTCTACGAAATCAGGGAAAAACAAGTACGGAAATCCGCTACAGTACTCATCAATGGCAAATAATATAGAAAGAGCTTCTTCATAACTACTGGGCAAAAACGCCCCTAATGTTAACGAAATACGCCGTATTCGTTCTTTTAGCTCCAGCTCTCCCCATTTTTTATCCATAACTTGATGGATAAATCCGTCAATGTCGAACGGACTGTATGCAGCCTGTACTCTTTCACCGAATAGACGAAGGAATTCCTCCGTGTACATATTTTTTAAGGGTTCAGCCATTGTATATCTCCTTTTAAATATGAATGTAAGCAAGAAGCGATGAACGAACAATATCTTCGTATATGATAACCGTAAATCGTGACCCAGCACCAGCACTAAATGGGGTTAAGAGAATGGATATAAGACACATTAAAAAATGCCAAGTCCTAAGATTAGGACCTGACATTTTTCCATAATCACTACAAATCGAATGAGACTTATATTTTGTGTTGGACAAACCAGTCGGTAATACGTTGCAGTCGTTCCACGCGAAGCTGTGGGTGCCCTTTACGTGAAAGCTCGTGACTCGAAGCTGGGAAACGGACAAATTGGGTGGGCTTTCCCAAACGACGCAATGCTGTAAACAGCTGCTCTCCCTGCTCAATAGGGCAACGTAGATCCTGCTCTCCATGTAATAAGAGCAGCGGTGTATTGATTTGCTGTACATAAGCCAACGGGGACTGCCTCCACAAAAGCTCAAAATCATCCCATGGATTCCCGCCAACTTCATCTTCCGTAAACGAGTACCCTATGTCACTCACCCCATACATTGACAGCCAGTTAGATATGGAACGCTGGGTCACAGCTGCGCGGAAACGATCCGTATGCCCGACAATCCAGTTTGTCATAAAGCCACCATAGCTGCCTCCCGTGACACCCAGTCTTTCTGGATCGATGAATGGGAATTTGCGTATAGCCTCGTCCACGGCGCTCAGTAGATCGGTGTAATCACGTCCGCCGTAATCTCCAAGGACAACATTGGTAAAAGACTGTCCATACCCTCGACTTCCTCCCGGGTTCGTATAGATGACTACATACCCCCGAGCCGCCAGCAACTGAAACTCATGAAAAAAGGAATTGGAATACATGGCATGGGGACCGCCGTGAATTTCCAAAATGGCAGGATAAGCCTCCCCCTCCTTAAAACCAGCAGGCTTCATCACCCATCCCTGCACGCGTCGACCATCCTCGACCTCCGTCCAGAAGCTCTCAGGTGCACTAATCTCAATCTCATCAAGCAGAGCATCATTCACTCGTGTTAGCCGTTCCTCGGTCCCTGAATGGATCGCAATCCGAAACAAATCGCCTGGTAAAGCGACATTGGTGGAAGCAGCAATGATATGCTGCTCATCCGAAGTAAGCTCGAATTGGTAAATTTCCCGTTCTCCTTGGGTTAAAATTTTAAAAGTTCCATCAAGCGCAAACTGATATACGTGCACATTTCCTTCAATGGTTACCAGCGTATACAGGGATTGACTGTCCGCACTGAAGCGTGGTGGTCCTACATGAAGATGTGAACGCATGTCGCTCATACCCGCATTACCGAGGTGAGCATCAAGTGTCTCACTAACGCATACTGCCGTCCCGCCACTGGAGGGAACCGTATACAGTCGAGTCTGAGTAGCGCCTTTGGCATGACGATCATGACCGTAAAAGGCAATCAATGTACCATCGGGAGAGAATGCAGCGCTCTCGATTTGAAGCTCGGAATGAGTCAGCTTAAACGGTACTGTCGCATTGCTATTAGAAGTCGCAGGAGCTACCGTAAACAAATCACTTTGCTTGCGTAAATCCGTATCCTCTTTGGAATGCTCCGCTATTCTAGCGACAAATAAAATCTGTTGGCCATTCGGTGACCAGACAGGCTCCGCGACATCATAAGCGCCGGATGTCAATTGAACCGTGTGCCCTGAAGTCACATCAGTTACATACAAGTGATCACGAGTATCATCCCACAGCCCATAGCCGTCGGATTTAGCTTTTGTTCGATTAACTACTCGTCCCTCAAGCTGTGTCTCCTGCTTTCCTGCGTCGCATGTAGGAGTTGGCTGGTTCTCAGCAGTTTTAGCTACAAACGATATGTAGGCTCCATCCGGCGACCAGGCTAATGAACGAACATTGTTCCCTACGTGCGTAAGTTGTCGAGCTTCCCCCCCGCGTGCTGGAATAATCCATACCTGACGCTTGCCGTCTGTCGAACGGAGAAAAGCAAGTTGTGACCCGTCCGGTGACCAGACAGGTGTTTCATCTTTCGGTCCATATGTAAAGGGTATTGGAGTTTTACCTTCGAACGGCAACAGCCAAATAGCCGAGTTGTAGTCTGTCCGTTCTTTATTAATATACTGCTCTACGTAAGCAATTTCGCCACTCGTGGGATGAACAGCTGGATCGCTAACCCAGTGAAATCGATATAAATCCTCAGCTGTTATACGGCGTTTGGTTGTGCCAGATTGCGAGTTGCTCAAATAAATCCCTCCTTAATATTGTCAGATTTGTACAACTTCACATTCAATTAATCCGATTAATTTTATATGAATTTAAATATACAATTACGTTACTCTTTTTATGTATCTCTGTCAATTTGTCCAAAACTCAAAGAACCCTCTCTCCGTCACAATGACTCGAAAACACCGCTGCTTCGGTTGCTTTCTTGAGAGAAGGTCATATTTGTTATCGTTCTTCTGTACCGTACGCATTAAAGCCTAGCTCCTCTGCAAGCACAGCCTGCCTGACGACATTTTGGAATTTTTGCTGTGAATAACTCAGGCTTCCCCAGTGATCGTGTCTAATTTCGGTTAGCAGTCTCGGCTTCATTCTTTTCATCGATGTAGGTGGAGAATAATTCAGGATTCACTACTTTACGCAGTAAATGCATCGTCCCGTCTCCTGTTCCATGGTCAAAAGCATGGATACGTTCATATCCCCAACGCTCGTACATAGATAATAAATAGGGATGTTTTTCCGCAGTGGCTAATGTCACTGCAGGAGCTCCAACCTGATCACGAATAATCGTTTGTTCTACCCAGTTCAGCAGTTTTTTTCCATATCCTTTGCCCTGAGCAGCCGGATCTACGGCAAACCACATCACAAACGGAAGATCGGTTATAAAATTAAGGGCTCTATTTTTTAGATGACTAACGGTAGCCTGGATGACACCATCGACTTCCAGCACATAGCAATCATTATTTTTAATGTTTTCTTGAATGAGAGCGACGTCTGCCTGAGCGGCAGGCCATTTAAGCTCCAACTGCCGAATTGTTTCATATGCCTCATACGTTATATACTGCAATCTTTCTGCATCCTCTTGACGTGCCAGACGATAGATCTCGCTCATAGTTCCCCGCCTCCCTATAGTATTGTAATAATGCGCATAATTTTTTTTAACTAATCCTATCTTTTTAATAAGAAATAAAAGTTAACATAACTGTAGCATGCTCACCATTCAGCGACAAATTAATTTTTTCTATACCTTCATTTAAAATAACAATATCCCTTGAGGGTTGGAAAGTCCGCAATTCAAATAAAAGCAAAAAAGCCCGAAAGCCGGGCTCCTTTACTTTCTAGACCAATAGAATGCTGTCCCTGTCTCTGGGGCATTCAAACCAACCTGTACGCTGTGTTATTCCGCAGGGGCAACAAAGCTGCGTTTGGCAAACTCGCTGTCCAGCATATAAAAGGCATTGCTGTCTCTTTCAATGCGCTTAAGCTTCTGGATAACACTATCGAACAGAGCTTCCTCTTCGACTTGCTCATCAATAAACCATTTCAAGAAATGGATCGTTGCATGCTCTCGTGCATCAAGGGCCAAGTCAGCCAAATGATAAAATTTTTGTGTGTTTTGCTGCTCATGCTTGTAGCCATGCTCAAATACGTCCAGCATGGAATCGTAGCTATTTTTGGGCTCCGGTAATGCTGCCAATGTAGCGCGTCCTCGACGGTCGTTAATGTATCTATACAGTTTCATGGCATGAAACCGTTCCTCCTCTGCTTGTACCAGGAAGAAGTTTGCAAACCCATCCAGACTTTCACTGGAGCAATAAGCAGCCATTGCCAGATATACGTGAGCGGAGTAAAATTCGAAGTTCATTTGCTCATTCAGAGCCTGTGCCAAATTGTCATTCATGTCTTAGGTCACCTCGGTCAGATATGTAATGATGTAACGTTCTTAGTGTACCATGAATTTGATCACAAAAAAACGGACGGAAGTGAATTCAGACACACTCACGTTCCGCCCGCCTTGCTCAACATTTAGTTCACAATCAAGGCTCCAGACCCCAGACACGTTTGTCGTTTATATACAAAGGTGTTTTGTCCCAATCTGTATAAGAGGTCTTGGTGGCATCATAGGAAAAATCGTCACTTTCGTTATAGTTGCTCCAATCCGTCTTGTTCATGCGAATCTGAATATCCCCCGTGTTTTCCCCTGCTGCCAGACTTCCCGCACCGGCTCCAAAGTAGATCTCCAAATAATAATCTGCCCCAGTTACGGCCTTATCCAGTTTCACAAACCGTCCCTGAACATTGCCGCTGCCCAATTGTGCATAATCACAGTGAAACTCCTGCCCCTTATCGCCATCTACAGTATAGTAGTATCTCAGCTTTACGTTTTTCAGATCAAGAGCCTCTTTACCCTTGTTTACGACACGGAAGAGTGGTCGAATCTGGTTATCTCCCGGGTTGGTGTCGCCCACACGGTATTGGGCAATTACATCTCCCTTCGCCGGAATCGGGGCTGCTGTTGGCTTGGCGCTGACCTCAGCAGAATCCGGGCTGGTTCCTAAGGAATTTGTTGCACTTGCTACATAATAATAAGTGGTTTCATTCACCACCCCTGTATCCTTGTAAGTGGCGTCAGTTACCGTTGCTATCGTGGTATACGGGCCACCACTGGCTGTGGAGCGCTTAACCGTGTAGCTATCAGCACCTGTCGCTTTGCTCCAGGTTAGTGTAACTTGTGCATCTCCTGCACTCGCCTTTACATTTGCCGGAGCTTTGGGAGCTGTAGGTTCGGCTGGTCCACTACCATTAATCAGACGGTCATACTCTGCATAAGCAGTTGCCATATCTACTTGGGACCAGAAACGGTGATACGTAAATTCTGGCGCACCTTTATCCCATTTTTTGGTCTGTTTGTTCCATGAAGTCGTGTATTTGTCTTTAAGATAAGACCATTGCGGATCTTTAGTGATATTAGGGCGGATGTCGCTATAGCTGGAATACGTACCATTCCCTCCCTTGGACGGATCAGACGGTGTAGCGTCTGTGCCTGGAATCGTGTTGCCTTGCCCAGTCTTACCACTCCATCCGCTCGGGATATATACTTCTTTAGTAAAATAACGATAATAATCCTCACGTGCTTCCTTCGTTGTAATTCCTATGCCGTCGTTATAGCCCCATGCTGCATCAAGCAAGGCTTTGGACAGATCTTTGGCTTCCTTGCCTAACTCGGTGTAGTCTCCTTTTTCAGCTTTTGTTCCGGCAGCAAAGAAGGTAAGCGCCTTCACATAACTGCCCAGCACTCCTGCATCCTGTCCTGGATTTTTGGTTACGACATGAAGATTGGCATTTCCTTTATGATTGGCAAATCCGCTCCAGGTTTCAGGCTTTCCACTCCATTCCAGATTGCTCGGCAGCCAGAACTCACCTTTAGCCGCTGTAGTGGCTACCTTCGGATTTTTGCCACCCAGAATACGCTTGCCTTGTGCATCCAAATAGTAACCCTCCGCATCAGTTACAGGCCGTTCGTTGGCAAATACATAGCTCTTGGACCAAGCGATCCAGTTTTCCGTCACTTGTTTAGCCATTTTAAACTGCTCAGACGAAGTGTCACCTTTCTTGGCCAAAATATAGTACAGCTCCGCAATCCGCTCGACAGGCCAAGCCTGCATGCCAAACCAGTTGTTGGACGGTGGATCTTGATATACAGGAGCCCCTGTATAAGCCATGCCATAAAAAGTGCTCGTACCAGATGGATACGCCTTGTAGGCACCATCCCAGCTATTCGTTGCTCCACCTGCAATGGCCCCCTCATCAGATTGCAGCCAAGTGTAAAATTCCAATTGGCGCTTGAGCGAGGTCGCCCAATCCTGTCCTGCCGTAGGTGAATTTGGTATCAATCCGCTATCCTTATCGGATAATGCATATGCAGCAACGACATTCTGGTAGCCCTGATGCGCATGGCTGGCACCAATCCGCCAAGCCCAGTTGCCGCTTTGGCCCAGTCCGCCGCCCCAAGCCGTATACCATGCCATTAGATAAAGACTGGCATCCTTGCCCATGCCAGCAATCGGACTTCCATTGGAAGCGCTTCCTACTTTCTGGAAGTATTTATCGTACATGCCGTAACGCAAGAAATCTCCCATCTTTTTCGCTTTGTCCAAATATACCTGGTTGTCATAACCGAGTTCTTTTGCCCAGTACATGGCTTGAACCGCCCGTGCGTCCGCATCCGTGGCATTCGTGTAGCGCCATTGCTGTGCAGGAGCATTATTTTCCTTGGTGAACAGGCTCATGAAACCTTCATTAGGCTTGCCAAACTTGTGATTATCCTGCGATGGATGCGGTACGGCCTCCCAGACCGATTCCTGTTCCCCGCGCTGGAAGGTGTTCACATAGGTCGCCGTATGTGACGGATTCAGCAGATTGCCAAAACCGTACCAATTGTCTACATCCAGCAACCAATGCATCAGGTAGGTCTGATTGTTGCCATAGGTTGCCTTCAGCTCAGAGTCCAGCGGGTCCTTGCCAGCACCATACTGACCACTCAGACGGCTTGGGTACTGATCCGGCTGTGGATATTCTGCGGCATAAGTGGCAGGGCTGTTCGGATTATAGTTACTCATTGTAGGCTGCTCTTCCTTACCGTCACCCTCATTAACAGGAATGATATATTTCTCCATGTTGTCCCATGCCGATTCCAAATGACCCCAATCCCCGGTATAATGACCATAGAGAACTTCTAGCCACATCCAATAGCTGTATGCTTCCGAGGTCGTTAAGTGTCCATAGTCAGGCGCCTCACTCATAAGAGTTTCAACGGAATGATAAGGGATACCTTCTTTAGAAAAGTAACCGCTAGCTGGGTCCTTCAGTTGTTTATACATTTGCAAAAAGCGTGTTGATTCAGGGGTTGCGGCTGATGCACGGTCGGGTTCGGCCTGAAATAAACCCAAGCTTAACGGAAGTACCAAAATGGCTGACATGACCATAGAGACAGATTTTCTGAACACAGATTTTCTACTGATCACTTTTGCATTCATCCTCTCCATTATCAATATTGGCTTTACTCAAAATTTGGTTCCGAAAAACGACAGCACAAAAAGACAGCGCCATCACCTCACTTTCCCGTTATAAAGGTGGAGGACACGCTGTCCATAGCTCCAAATGCTTCACATTGGCCCTGGCAAGAATATACCACACTAGTCGCCAAATGAGAGTCGAAAAATTCTATATGTTTAGAGTTGCACAAGGAAAATTGACGAAATCGATAGGAATCGGTACTATTTCACAAGGAGGCGTTAAAACATGAAAGTGTTGCTGTTGCTTGGCTGTATTGTGATGTTTTTAGCTGTAGCTCTGGGAGCATTCGGGGCGCATGCGTTGAAAAAAAGACTTTCCGCAGACATGATGAGCATATTCCAGACAGGAATTCAATATCAAATTGCTCACGGTTTGGGTTTGTTGCTGCTGGGAGTTCTTGCAGGCAACCTTGCCCATTCTTCTCTTATTGTAACCGCAGGTTGGGTTATGCTGGTAGGCATTCTTCTGTTTTCCGGCAGTCTGTATGTTCTTAGTGTGTCTGGTGTGAAAAAGCTTGGAGCCGTCACCCCGATTGGCGGGCTGGCTTTTTTGGCAAGCTGGGTCATTGTGATTGTGGCGGTAATACAAGGCTAAACAAATAAACAGAGACTTGGAAAAGTAGGCGCTTCCAAGTCTCCTGTATCATGGCCGATTTATTGATGAAGATGAACGCGTCTATGATTTCGTTTACACTTGCTGTGCTTTCTGAGCCGCGATCCGATGACCTTCGATATAGCGTTTGGATTGAGCCATTTCATGCTCCTGAGCAGCTTCCATAATAATATGGACCCCTGGCTTGTACTGCTCCAGCAGTTCCATATATAGAGCATAGTTCATGTCACCAAAACCCGGCGGTACGGTCTCGATCTCACCTGATGATGACAAACGTCGGTCTTTGGCATGTGCTGCGATAATCCGAGGTCCTAGCAGCTGAAAAGCTTCGCGGATGATCTCATCCTGTCGCGCCAGGTTTTCCGTTTTTAGCAAATTACCCGGATCAATCACAACACCAATGTGTGAAGACGGTACTTCCTCCAGAAAGGTAGCTAGCTCTGCTGCTGTTCCGACCAAATGATCGTTAGCAGCCTCTAATCCTACAAATACGCCCCACTTCTCCGCCTCATCTGCTAATTCTCGCACAACTTCTTTTACAACTCTCCAGTCTCGCTCCGAATAAGGGGTCCCATCCTCATTGCGTCCGACTTCAGCTGCAACCATTGGTGCTCCTAACAGACTTGCGTATCGGATCAGCTCTTTGAACCGCTCTACATTTTCACGTAACAATTCCTCATCCTGTACAAAAAAATGCAAATAGCACCCGAGCACTGATATGGATACTCCGTGCTTACGAAATTCCTCAGCGATAGACAATGCCAATCCAGGATTGAACTTGCCTGGTTTATTAAAATCGACATCACTGATCGCTCTCCACGGAGCGAGCTGAACATGAGTAAAGCCCGCTTCACCTACCTTTGCAGCCAACTCGCGATAAGGCAACTTGCCAAACAAATGTGCCAATACACCTACTGTCACTAAAAATCACCTCTTTTTATTTTTGTATTCTACTAATCGCCGTACTCAGCTCCAAGGACTCATTGATGATTTCTGTAATTCGTTCTACTTCATCATGAATAAAGAAGTGTCCTCCCTCAAAGGTAAACACACGAAATTGCTGATCCGTATGCTGTGCCCACGCCTCTGCATCTTGTAGGGCCACCGTGTTATCAGTCAGTCCTGTCAAGGCGGTGATAGGGCAATGTAAAGGCGTGGCTTTGCTCATATACTTATACATCTCGACTGCTTTGAAATCTGCTCTTAATACTGGCATAAAATAGTCATACAATTCCTGATTGTCAAAAATGGCTTCCGAAAGTTGACCATACCTCTGCAAATGCGTTCTGAATTGATCTGCAGGCAGATCATGTAACCACGGGAGATTTCTTGGGATATGCGGTGCCCGTCCACCCGAAACAAATAGATGAGCCGGCTGGCCATATCCTCCAGCCACCAGCTTATAATACAGCTCGAATGCAATCATCGTACCCATGCTGTGACCGTATATGGCATAAGGATCACCAGGGGCTAACTCATGGCTGATTTGATGCAGCAGATCCTCGCTCATCTCCTCAATACTATCCTTAAGCGGTTCCCCAGAACGAATACCTCTGCCCGCCAATTCCAAAGGGACAAGTTTAATCTGTGGAAGCAGCAGCTTTTTCCATTTGAAGCTGACTGATGCCGATCCGCCTGCATATGGGATGAAAAATAATGTGATAGGTACCATTCTTGCAACCTCCTGTGTTGCGGAATTCTAACTTTTTTATTTTAGCACAAAAAGGTATATTTACCCATTTCAAATATTTTGCAAATTCGAAAAAGAGGGTTGACGAATTCAAGCACATTTTGCATAAAGCAGGAAATGTATTTCTTAAGGAAGAACTGCTGTATGTTTGAATATAATCATGTGTTGGGTCTTTTATTTTTCCAATTTGAGAGGAGTCCTGCGCCATGAAGTATGGTTTCTTCGATGATGCCAACCAAGAATATGTCATCACCACCCCTCAAACTCCGTATCCCTGGATTAATTATTTAGGTAATGAACGATTTTTTGGACTCATCTCCAATACAGGCGGCGGCTATGCATTTTATCGAGATGCTCGCTTACGTCGCTTAACACGTTACCGGTACAACAATATTCCTGTCGATAGCGGTGGTCGCTATTTTTATATTTATGCTGATGGAGATTATTGGACTCCGGGCTGGATGCCGGTTAAAAGGGACCTGGAGCAGTATGAATGTCGTCATGGACTTGGATATACCTCAATTATGGGGGAACGCAGAGGGATTCGGGCTACGCAACTAGCTTTTGTGCCCCTATCTTTTGACGGCGAGGTCCACCAGGTCAAGCTTCAGAACACATCGTTACAAACTAAAAAGATCAAACTCTTTTCATTCGTCGAATTTTGCCTGTGGAACGCCTATGACGATATGACCAATTTTCAGCGTAACTTGAACACAGGCGAAGTTGAAATACAGGACTCTGTCATTTATCACAAGACAGAATACCGTGAGCGCCGCAATCATTATGCTTTTTTCTCTGCGAATCGTCCGCTGGCGGGCTATGACACAGACCGTGAAGCTTTTTTGGGTCTCTACAACGGACTGGATCAGCCCCACACCATCACCGCAGGGCAAGCGTCTAACTCGATAGCCAGCGGCTGGTCCCCTATCGGATCGCATTGCATTGAGATTACACTGGAGCCGGGCGAAGAAACAAGCTGTAACTTTGTACTCGGATATGTGGAAAACCCAGAGGAAGAAAAATGGGAGTCCCCCGGTATTATTAACAAAAAACAGGCTCATGCTATGATCGCGCAATTTGGGGATGAAACCGATGTGGAACGTGCGTTAAGTGAGCTGCGAAGTTATTGGAACAATCTGCTGTCCAAGTACACCCTTCAAAGTCACGATGATAAGCTGAACCGAATGGTGAACATATGGAACCCGTATCAATGTATGGTTACATTCAATATGTCACGTTCGGCTTCGTATTTTGAATCCGGTATTGGACGTGGTATGGGTTTTCGGGATTCAAATCAAGACTTGCTCGGCTTCGTCCACCAAATACCGGAGCGGGCAAGGGAACGGATTATCGACATCGCTTCTACTCAATTTGAAAATGGCTGGGCATATCATCAGTACCAACCGTTAACCAAAAAAGGAAATCACGAGGTTGGCGGTGGCTTTAACGACGATCCGCTGTGGCTTATTGTCGGTACCTCAGCATATATCAAAGAAACCGGAGACTTTGGCATACTGGATGAACAAGTTCCCTTTGACGGGAATATAGATCGTACCGCTTCGCTGTTTGAACATTTGAAGCGTTCTTTTTATCATGTTGTAGACAATCTCGGTCCGCATGGTCTTCCGCTCATTGGCCGGGCTGACTGGAACGACTGTCTGAATCTCAACTGTTTTTCTGCTACACCAGATGAGTCCTATCAGACGACACAGAATTTGGAGGGCCGCATAGCCGAATCTGTGTTTATCGCCGGACTATTCGTGTATACTGGACCGGATTTTATTGAGCTTTGCAAGCGCAGAGGTTTGAATGAAGAAGCAGTCACCGCTCAAGGACATGTGGATCGTATGCGGACAGCCACATTGGAGCATGGGTTTGACGGGGAATGGTTCTTGCGTGCGTACGACCATTATGGTAACAAAATAGGGAGCAAGGATTGTGAGGAAGGGCAAATTTTCATAGAGCCTCAAGGCTTCTGTGTAATGGCAGGAATTGGAATTGAAGAAGGCCTGGCTCATAAAGCTCTCGACTCTACACGTGATCGGCTGGAAACTCCCTACGGCATTGTACTACAACATCCGCCTTATTCCCGCTACTATATTAATCTGGGTGAAATCTCTTCTTACCCTCCTGGGTATAAGGAAAATGCAGGTATTTTCTGTCACAATAACCCCTGGATTATGATGGCAGAAGCTGTCATAGGACGCGGTGATCGCGCTTTCGAGCTGTATAGCAAAATTGCTCCCGCTTATCTAGAGGACATCAGCGACATTCATCGTACCGAGCCATATGTGTATGCTCAAATGATTGCGGGCAAGGATGCGGTTCGTGAAGGTGAAGCCAAAAATTCCTGGCTAACGGGTACTGCGGCTTGGAATTTTATAGCTATTACTCAATCCATCCTCGGTATTCAGCCGGAATGGGAGGGTCTGCGTATTGATCCGTGCATCCCCAAATCCTGGGGAGAATTCACAGTCACCCGTGTCTTCCGAGGCGACACCTATGTGATTCATATCACGAATCCACAGCACGTCTCCAAAGGTGTAGCTACAGTTACCGTAGATGGCACTGTTCTAACGAATAATATTCTGCCGGTTGCAGGAGATGGAACTATTCACCAGGTAAAAGTGTTACTGGGCTAACGAGTTCGTGCCCTTCAAAAAAATTAGCTTCAACTTCACCACATAGTATCTTATAATACGAGAATGGCTATAGATACATTAAGTGTGGTGACATCATGAACAAGACAAAACGGCTTACTCAAACCATGGATTACAGAACAAAGCAAGCCCGCTGGGTGCGCAAAATGTTATTACTTTACTGGATGATTATAACCGTACATTTTATCGTCCAGCTGGGCAGCTACTTATTCCTTGATTATTCCGCTTCGCCTTATGAATTTTACGTTGGGGTCCTTATTGTTCCCACACTAATCATGAGTGGATCCAACTTACTTGCAGAACTGGCACATTTTAAATTTAACAGGTATTCTTTTGTGATTCTGTTTATGGCAAGCACCGTCATTTGTTGGATGATTATTCGCCTTAACTATGACATTCGGATTATTCCAGCGTTGTGCTTGTTGCCTATTTTCTCTTCAATCTTGTTCTTCAATCGTCGCTTAATATGGCTTTCTTTTGTATTGCAAGTGATCGTCTTCTTTCTATTGCTAGCAATAGATGGATCATTCCGCAGCTATTTGTCAGACTTTGATATCGTGGCGATTCCGACATTTTTGATTATGTCCACCTTTATTGCCCTCATTATTCAGGCCAGCGGCCGCGATTTGTTAGTGGATTTATACAAAACAAAGCGTGCTCAGCAGGAATTAATGATCAGTAACGCGATTATTAGTAAAATGTCCATGACTGATGGTTTAACGAAGCTATACAATCATTTGTCTTTCCAAAACTTTTATGAAAAAGCACTGGAATATGCCGAACAAGGCGCGATCATCCATCTGGCGTTAGTGGATATTGATAATTTCAAGAAGATCAATGACACTTACGGGCATCAGTTTGGAGATAAAATTTTGGAAGGCATCTCGCAAATTATTACAGAGCAGATTACAGCAAATGACATTCCGGCCCGCTATGGCGGTGAGGAGTTTGCTATTTTGATGTTTGAGCATACTTTTGAGGAAGCTTATCAGATTGTAGAGAACATTCGGCGTGAAGTGGAGAAAATGACCTTTCAGGAGAAAATGCAAATCGTTTCTGTAACCGTAAGCATTGGATTAAAAAGCTATACCGAGGATATGAACAAAGACAAAGATGTATTTTTCCAGGAGACAGACGACTATTTGTATCAAGCCAAGCGCTCCGGTAAAAATAAAATTGTTGCTCTTAACCATATCGCTTAATGTAAAAATGCATTTAATGCAACTCCGGCATATAGTTGTCGGAGTTTTTTTGTATGTAGAAACTTAAAATTGAGAAGAGTTGACAATTTTATGGATTGCAAACTAAAATGGTTACACGCGGAATGGTTATTTACTTACGAAAAATAAGCTTTAAGGAGATGGTTTTACATGTCAACACTCGTTATTGTTGTTCACCCTGATCTTGCAGAGTCTCGCGTTAACAAAAGATGGATGCAAGAACTCAAGAAGCAATCCAGTGTGACCGTTCACAACCTGTATGAAATATATCCGGATGAGCAAATCAACGTTGCCCATGAGCAAAAACTGCTAGAGCAGCATGATCGTATCGTTCTGCAATTCCCTTTTTACTGGTATAGCAGTCCTCCCCTGCTGAAAAAATGGCTGGATAAGGTTTTAACCTACGGCTGGGCTTATGGAAGCGAAGGTGACAAGCTACAGGGCAAAGAGCTGTTGATCGCCTTGTCTGCTGCCAGCGTGGAGGAAAACTATCAACATGACGGACGAAACAGATATACGATCGAAGAGCTATTGAGACCTTTTGAAGCTACAGGCCTTCTGATTGGTGTCAAATTGCTCCCTTATTTCGTGCAGTATGGTGCCGGAGTTTTGACAGATGAGCAGTTGGAGCAATCTGCACAAAAATACGTACAGGCGGTTATTTCTTAATTTACACAAAATACCCCTTGGAAGGTGCCCACACCTGCTTGCCCTACAGCAGACGTTGGCTCCAACCAAGGGGCTTTGCTGATAGAATTACATTTACAGCGTAACCAAGTTACTCGTTACCTGAGCCATGCTTTCTTTAATAATATTGCAGCCCTTGCTCAAGTTCTCCATACTTATCGTCAACGCTGGCATAATTTTAAGTACCGTATCGTTACGCCCAGCTCGCTCAATAATAAGCCCCTTACTAAAGCAGAGAGTTGCAACCTCCTTGGCGAAAGCTTCTCCCAGATGGGTCACATCAATTCCCCAGATCAGTCCCAAGCCGCGGATTTCAATAAGTGGATCCATTGTTTGGATATGTTCACGCAAGAACTGCTGAACAAAAGCTTCTTTTTCCTTCACTTGGGCTTCCAACCCAACCGTGTCTCTGAACTCCAGCGCCGCCTTTGCTCCGACAAACGCTAGCTGATTTCCACGGAAGGTGCCGTTATGTTCACCAGGACTCCAAATATCCAGTTCTGGCTTAAGCAGCAACAAGGACATTGGCAGACCGTATCCACTGATCGACTTGGACAAGACAACCATATCAGGCACGATGCCTGCTCGCTCAAACGAGAAGAACGAACCAACTCGGCCGCAGCCGACCTGAATATCGTCAACAATGAGCAAAATATCATGATCATCGCAAAGCTGTCGCAAATCACGCAGCCATTCGTTATCTGCAATATTAATACCGCCTTCAGCCTGTATCGTTTCCAAAATAATCGCAGCAGGCTTCTCCACACCGGAATGAGTGTCTGTTAAAAGCTGTTCCATGTACAAAATGGTATCCATTCCGTTAAATGTGCTGTTATAAGGTATAAAGGTAACATTATTCAGTGGGACTCCTGCGCTCTCTCGCATGGAGTTATTGCTGGTAATCGATAAGCTACCGAGCGACATACCGTGGAACGCGCCCATAAAAGCAAAAACACCATTTCTTTTTTTTACCTTACGCGCAAGTTTCAGTGCTGCTTCCACCGCATTGGTTCCCGTCGGTCCGCAAAATTGAAGCTTATAATTCAAGCCCTTAGGCCGGAGAATACGCTCGGAAAAAGACTCTATAAACTCTTGCTTGGCCGTGGTGTACATATCCAGACCATGCATGATCCGATCGGAGGTTAAATAATCTAGTAACCGGTTTTTCATAAAGTCATTATTGTGCCCATAATTTAAAGCCCCTGCACCGGCGAAAAAGTCAATATATCCCTCTCCTGCCTCCGTGTACATAACATCGTTTTTTGCTTTGTTGAAAACAACTGGAAAACTCCTGCAATAAGACCTTACATTGGACTCCAGTGTTTCGAATGTGTTCATAAATATTCGTCCTCCCGCTGACCTGATTTTTGAAAAATACAAGCATGGAAAGCAAAAAAAGTGTAAATATGTAATCTAAAATGAGTAGACAGTCTGAATTCACAATGGGATATCCACACCATAAAATCTTGAGTACGATCACAAGAACATATAGAGTACAAAAGAATACAACAGAGATGCACATTGAGAGTAAGATGAATAGAAGATTAAATAGTGGGGTTTTCTAAGAGGTCTGTCAGAGGATGTCAACTCCTATGTAATAAAATACCATAATTTTCATTAAAGTCAATGCATGTTTCTGAGATCTTTTGTTAATTTATTGTAATTTTAGGACATTTCCTTGCAGTATATTGTTAAATAAATATGAAATATGACGTAATATAGTAATAAATCTCAAAAATAGTACATTTTCATATCAAATAGATATATATCTAGATCGTCCGGAGACTGGATTTCCATAATAAAGCTGAGCTTTTGACAGACTGACCAAAGGAGTTTACTCTATCAAAAGAACTTGCTAAATTTAAAAATAGATAAGGAAACACATCATGTCTAATGTTTTAATTATTGAAGATGATAATATGCTGGGTGACACTCTCTCCTTATATTTAACAGGGGAAGGCTACCACGTTACACGAGTGGAACAAGCGACTGAGGGTATTGCCCGACTCGATAGGGTACAGCCCGATATTATTTTACTAGATCTGTTGCTTCCAGATTTGGATGGCGTGAATCCCTGCCCACTGATACGCAAGCATACGGACGTACCAATCATCGTGATTTCTACAGAAAACGACATTTCAGAGCGCATTCGTACACTTACGTTGGGAGCAGATGATTATATTTGCAAGCCTTTTAGTATGCAAGAGCTAAAAGCACGGATCGAAGCTCTTTTCCGTCGGATCAAAATCACACGCTTGCAAGGAAGAGGCATTTCACCTGTAGCTGAACCTGAAACAGGCATTACTTTGGATCTGGCGAGAAGAATGGTTACCGTTAATGGTCAGATGGTAGAGATGACCTATTCGGAATTTGAGCTAATGAAACTTTTTTATACGAACCGAGGAATTGTATTTAGTAGATATGCCTTGATTCAGGCTCTCCGTGGCACAGACTCTTTTATTAATGAGAGGGCAGTGGACGTACATATTAACCATTTACGTAGAAAGATCGAAAAAGACCCCAAGAAACCGCAATTGATTAAGACCATTTGGGGAGTCGGTTACAAATTTATGCATTAACGCAGCTAGATCCAGGGAATGGATGATTTAATTTGATTAATCTCCTTTTGAACCCTACTCAGTTGCTCTCTCCAGTCTGGATACAGCTCTCCCCCTGAGGTTTCATTGCTGCGCTTCAATGCTTTCTCCAGCATTATCACCTTTGCCAGCAGATCAGTCGCACACAGATTCCCCGTTCCTCCCTTCAGCGAGTGAATTAATCGAAGAGCAGAAGACAACTGACCATTGTCCATTTTTCTCACAACTCTATTATCAAGATACTGGTATTCCTGTATCCATTTATGTAGGGCAAATTGAAAAATATACACCTTGCCATCCATACCGGCTATCGCTTTTTCCGCGTGAATACCATGTAATTCTTGCAGCCACGCTAAATGAATCCAGCTATTTAACATTCTTGTTGCGGTTAATTCATGTACAGGCTTGAGCAGCACATCATTAATGCCTGCACGAAGACAAACCTCCTGCTCAGGCTGCACAGCATCCGCGGTAAAAGCGATAATGGGGAGTCTGTTAAAAGCTCTGTTTCTTCGAATATGTCTGGCCGTCTCAAAACCATCCATTTCCGGCATATGCAGATCAAGCAGCACCATATCCCATGAGCACCGCTCCAGTAATTCTATAACTTCTCTTCCATTTGTGACTATCGTTACCTCAAAACCACGCTCTGCCAAAAACTCAGTGATCACTACTTGGCTAATCTCGTTATCCTCTGCTATGAGGATTTGATATTTTTGTGTTGAGACCCCAACTTCATATTGAAGGTCCATTGTTGCAACAGCTTCCAGACTATGATTATCTACAGACACTGGCTTTTCCTGCTCGGGTCTCAAGCGGAGCACCTCCAGAAGAGCGTTCCGGGTTACTGGCTTATACAAAAAGGCATCTACCCCCTGCTCTGTAGCTTCAGCGGCTACTTCTTCCAATTGGAACACGGTTGTAAGCCCAATGACCTGAGTCATTTGCTTATCCAGTATATGAAGCCAATGCCTGCGTGATTCAAGCTCTCTAAAGTCTTCCATCCCCATATCAATCATAACCAAATCAAAATGTTCACCCTTTTGAAAAGCGTCTGAATATTCCTGTAAGGATGAAACGGTGAGTGTTTGTAGCCCCAAATCTTGCAGTAGTTCGTTCAGGCTGTGGCTCACCAGTTCATGCTGTGCAATGATTAAGGCTTTGCCGTTGACTGGTTTTTCCAGCTGTGTGCTTCTCGCATTAAAATCCCCTATTTCAAGCTCCAGATTAAAGTAAAATTGACTATACTCTCCTAAACAGCTTTGCACTTCTACACTACCGCCCATAGCTTCAGCCAATTGTTTGCTAATAGCCAAACCCAGCCCGGAACCCCCATATCTGTGGGTTGATGTACTCACTTGCGTAAAAGGGACGAATAGCTTGTCCATTCCGGTCTTGGAAATGCCTATGCCCGTATCTTCTACCATAAAAGAGACACTCACTCGTCCGTCCTGCTGGCCTACCATTTTTACCTGTAACAATACATGTCCCTGGTCCGTGAACTTAATGGCGTTGGTCAGAAGATTTAAAAGCACCTGTTCCATTCGAAGCGGATCTCCCTTGAACCTTTTAGGTAATTTCGGGTCCACTATGAAAACGATCTCTACTTTTTTATGTTCCAGCAAAATCCCAACGGTATCTGCGAGATGCCGAAGCATGTTTTCCAGCTCAAATTCCGCCTTTTCCAGTTCTACCCTACGGGCCTCCATTTTAGAAAAATCCAAGACATTATTGAGCATGGACAAAAGAGTACGCGAGGAGGCGAGCAGCTTATGGAGGTAATCATGTTGAACGTCAGTCAGTTGAGTCTTACTCAACAGCTTTGAGAGGCCAATGATGCCATTCAGCGGCGTTCGAATTTCGTGGCTCATATGAGCTAGAAAAATACTTTTTGCATGGTTAGATTCACTCATCTCCTTTCTTTTCTGCTCGGAAGCTTTATACTCCGTAATATCCAATACATGACCGATGACATATCTGGTGAGCCCCTCGTCCCTGACAGGATGCAAGGTAATTAAAGCTGAATATTCCCAAAACTCCAATTCAAATACGGTCCGATCACCGAACCAAGCCTGTTTGTAGTATTCGGTAAGCTGCTCCAGTGTTTCAAAGGAAAGCTCCAAAATATCCCCGATACGCTTCACATGCTCCCATTTATTGAAATTGACTTGCAGATTCAGACCCATGCGCTCCAGCAATTCACCATCAAGCAGCATATAATAAAATTCATCCCCCCTTTTCTCCAACCTGAAGGTAAAGCCAGGTTGAACTCGAAGTAAAGTTAGCAGATCATGATTTTTGTCAATCGAACGCTGTCCATTTGTATACCTGGCGGGGATTAGTGCCTGCCCAAACAGAGTTATGAACAATAGACCAACCCCTATTTCCAACCCGCAGGTCAGCAGTGTTCCATCACTTATGCCAAAATATAAGAACAGAACTCCTGCCAGCCCGTATAAGACGCCCGTGAACGCCTGACGAATGAGCTGACGCTGAAAAATCAAAACTAATAATAATATCACGATCGTATATAGCAACAAATCTCGAACCAAGTGTTCGTCCTCCTTGTAATCTCCCATACGTTGCGAGAAGCTGTATCGGAAATATAAAAAAACTCAGGACAGATTCCTTATGCCATTAGGCTTAAAGAACTGTCCCGAGCATTCATTGTACTATAGATTCCATAAGGTTCAAGCTCGTTTTAATATTTGAAACGACTGATCATCACCTTCAAATCAGCAGCCATATTGGAAAGCAATTGAGCAGAGGCTGAAATTTCCTCCATGGAAGCCAATTGCTCTTCTGAGGAGGCGGCCACTTCTTCAGATGTAGCGGCATTACCGGTTGCAATCGTCGCCAGCTCATTGGCTGTCGCTGCAATCTCTTGTACACTGGCTGAGATTTGCTGGGCTATCGAAGCAACCTCCTCTACCTGAGGCGTGGTCTCTCGAATGCCTTCCATCGCATGATTCAGCTTCACAATGGTCGCTTTGGAAATCTGTAGCCCGTCCTTCACCTCAGTCGTAACCCTATCCATCGTCTCCACCGTAGTTTCGGTTTCATGTTGAATTTCGCCAATCAAGTTGGCAATCTGGGTGGCAGAACTCTGAGACTGTTCTGCCAGCTTACGCACCTCATCCGCGACGATGGCAAAGCCTTTACCATGATCACCTGCTCTGGCTGCCTCAATAGCTGCATTCAACGCCAACAGGTTCGTCTGATTGGAGATATCGCCAATGACCTTCGTAATTTCTCCAATTTCATGAGAGCGGGCTTGCAAGGTTTGAATCATCCGGTTGGAACGCTCTACTGACTCGTGAATGGAATTCATCTGCTCGCCTGTCTGCTCTACAGATTTTCGTCCTTCCTCAGCTTGCAAGGCAGATTGTCTGGCCAGATCCGCTACTGAAGTCGAGCGTTCAGCGATTCGAGTGATTCCATGTGCTATTTCATCCAGTGCCACCGAGTTATTTTCCAGCCCCATAGTCTGCTTCTCCGCACCGCTAGCAATTTCTTGCACGGCTTGGGACACCTGCTCGCTTGCAGCGCTGGTTTGTTCCGCGCTTACCGTCAGCTCATTCGAAGAAAGAGCGACGTGATCTGCACTGTTTCCTACATTCTGAATAACAGATCGCAAGTTGTTCTGCATATTCTGAAAAGCTACTCCTAATAGTCCAATTTCGTCTTTGCTCATGACTTGAATGTCCTGTGTCAGATCCCCGGCGCTCACATTTTCCGCCTGTTCTTTAAGTTTTATAATCGGTTTAATGATGGAACGGATCAGGAAATAAACGATGATAGCACCAATCACAAGACAACCAACAATGGTAAGCAAAGTGCTGATCAAAATCGGCTGAGCTGCTTCATCGACTTCAGATAAATAAAGCGTTCCGCCTATCTTCCAGCCTGTCAGCTTATTGGTCGCATAGTTCATATACTTGAGCTGACCTTCATATTCATATTCGTATTCACCAGTATCGCTTTGAAACATACGTGATTCAATATCTGTAATTTTGGTGCCTGCTGTCTTCGTTGGATGAACAATGTAAGTATGGTTGCTATCCAGCAATATGGCATAACCCTCGTGGCCTACTTTAATATTGTTCAATGTATCTTTAATACCACTAATTTTCAGGTCAATGCCAATAACACCCGATCCATCTGTCGTTGCTCTCGACACCGTAACCGTCATCTGCTTTGAATCTGCCGAAAGATAAGGTGAACTAATCGCTGTCTTTGTTGGTCCCTTTATCGCTTCATCATACCAAGGTCTGATACGTGGATCATAATTATCGGGTAATTGCTTTTGTGGATAGGTTGTAATTTTAGCATCTTTCGTACCATAATAGATGGATTCTGCTTCTGGGTGAAGTGCAGCATATTGCTTAAACAACTCTTCCAGTTTAGCTGCTTGTTCCTCCGTCTCGATCCGATTGCCTTTTAGTCTTTCTGCAAAATATTCTGCATCATGTATCTTGGGCTCAATGGCACTATCAATGATAAAATTTGTACGAATTATAGCCTGCTCGGCGCTCTCTTCAATCTGGTTTCGAATCTGCTGACTAGCGCTCACAAACGACAGAGCACCCACGATCATGGATGGTATGATCAAAAATGCAATAAAGGCCACCATTAGCTTTGTTTTGAAATTTTTACTGAGCATCCTCGACACCTTCCGTTTTTTTTCTGAAAACTTCTTCATTACTAAGCATCTCCATTTCATCGCCAGAATTTTGTAACCTATGGTGAACCGCTTCGTCTTATCGATGATGACAGGTCACCTGACAGATTCTCTCTCACGTTTTTTCACATCTCTTGCTGAAATGCTTCGATATAAAAAGATATAAACACGCTAGTTGAATAGGTATATGTACTTATTTTTGAGCGCCACAAGGCTGAACGGAACCGGTTCTTTGATATAATATACCTAAAAATTATTAAATAAAATGCAATGTAGATGTTAAGAAAATGTTAGTTTCCCCACACTATACCTACCTCTTTACATAAAATAATCCCCTTGAAGGTGGCACACATAGGCTCATTGATCGAAATCACCATATGCTACACCCGCAAGGGGATTAAATATGATTTATTCCATTCTATCCAGCAAAACCTTAAAATCGTCGAGATGGGTGACCGGTGCCTGACAAGCAAAATGCTCACACACATATACGGCTGGTTTGCCATTCACAAGATCGTAATCATGGATATAAGGAGCTATTTCTGCAATCTCTGGCTGTCCTTTATCCTTCAAAACAACAACCATATCCGGCCTAAAACCAGCTTGAACCACCTGAACGAACTGAGCAGTCTGCGGATCATCCCTTTGACCCACAATCACAATCTCTTTCGTCTTTCCCGTCGCATACAACAACGCGCTGAGCAGCGCTGAGTAGCCTGAGGGGTAATGAGCAACCATCCCGCCAAAAGCCTTAAACTGCTTGGCTGCATAGTCTTCCAATCGAGTTTCCCCCGTTAGCCGCGCAAGCCGCACAAAATTATGGGCCGCAATGCTGTTACCCGACGGAATCGCACCATCATAAATTTCTTTGGGTCTGGATATCAATTGTTCACTATCTGAACCGGTAAAGAATAATCCGTCCCGTTCTTCATCCCAAAACAGATCAATCATATCCTGATTAAGCGTCAGTGCCCGCCGCAGATACTGTACATCGAAGGTCGCCTGGTACAACTCAATCAAGCCCCACACATAAAAAGCATAATCATCTACATAGCCGGGGTAAGCTGCCTGACCATCCCGGTGCCGTGCCAATAGGCGTCCATCCTCCCGTCTCAAATGGTTCCACAAGAACGTCTCTGCCTTTCGAGCTTGCTCAGTATATCTGGTATCTCCAAAAGCTTGCCCCGCCTTGGCCAAAGCAGCAATCATCAACCCGTTCCACGAGGTCAAAATCTTGTCATCCTTTTGAGGATGAACCCGCTGCTCCCTAGCAGTAAACAGCTTGGCCCGTAGCTCACTGACCCGCTGCTCCAGCTCTGGCTCGGTCAAATCATGCTTGTTCGCATAGGCTTCCAGATTGATATCAATCAGGTTTGGAATATTGTGGCCTTCAAAATTACCGTAAGGTGTGATCCCGTACAAATCGTTGAAAAAAGCGGCATCCTCATCGCCCAGTACAGTCTTAATCTCGGAGTCGCTCCAAACGTAAAATCTACCCTCTTCTCCTTCAGAATCCGCGTCCTCTGCCGAATAAAAGGCACCTCCTGCATCCGTCATGTCTCTTGCAATATATGTAAAAATTTGTTCAGTGATTTGTCGATACAGTCTCTTGCCTGTCACCTGCCAAGCCTCTGTATACGTGATGGCCAACAAAGCGTTGTCATACAGCATTTTTTCAAAATGCGGCACCAACCATTTCTCGTCCACTGAGTACCTTGAGAATCCCATGCCTACATGGTCGTAGATTCCGCCCCGTGACATCGCATCCAGTGTCTTCTCTACCATTTCCAATGCCTTCTGATTCCCCGTATGTTGTGCATATCGCAGCAGAAAAGACAAGTTATGTGAAGAAGGAAACTTCGGTGCTTCTCCGAAGCCACCATATTCATGATCGAAGGTGTGGCTGTATTCATGGAAAGCTTTATTCAAGCACTGCTCATCCAGTTCTCCGCGATAACCTGCAAGCAAATCCTGTCGTTCATGCTCGGTAAGCACCTGCTCACTCAGCTCCATCAGCTCATCCGGCTGTTCTTTCCACCGGATTCCCACCTTACTTAGCAAATCCAAAAGTCCGACACGCCCAAACTTCTGCTCCTTGGGCAAATACGTACCCGCAAAAAAAGGTCTCTGATCCGGCGTCATCAAAATCGTCAGCGGCCAACCCCCATGCCCGGTCATCGTCTCGCAGATGGACATATAGATATGATCCACATCCGGACGTTCCTCTCGATCCACTTTAATGGATATGTAATCCCGGTTTAATACCTCAGCTACCTCTTCATCCTCGAAAGATTCTCTCTCCATTACATGGCACCAATGACAAGTCGAATAGCCAATCGACAAGAAAATAGGCTTGTTATCACGCTTAGCAATTTCAAAAGCTTCATCTGACCAAGGGAACCAGTTTACCGGATTGTAAGCATGTTGCAATAGATACGGTGACTTTTCCTTGGCTAATCTATTCGGTTTGCTGCTCGTTGACATGGGGCATCACCACTTCCGTAGTTGGATTTTATGCTCGGTATTATTTTACCCTAAATGGTTGGTAAAAGTCGGAAGAACAGAAAAAAGATAATGACCTTTTATCGAATCTATCAATTAATTGTTTATTCAGGTCATAAGTAGGTATGAAAAAGCACTGATGGGTATTCTCCAACAGTGCTTTGTTTACTGCAATCGTACCTTATTAGCCTTTAGCATTATACTCATTAGCGTTTATATCAAATATGTTCAGAGCTTTCAGTAAGGCGTATTCACTTGTTCTGGTCCCTTCTTTTGAAAAATGCGCATCTGGAAAAGCGGGGGACATATGATGGTACCCGGGATAAACATGTAATTCCACTAAGACACCATCAAAGACCAGTTGTTTAGCAAAAAATAAGGCTTCATCAATGAATAAATCAATGGTACCTATATTTATATAAGTCGGTGGTAACCCGGCCAATGACTTTGCACGGGCTGGCACATAATACTCACTTACCTCCTCAGAACCCGGTTCAATCCCCAATACAGATTTCCAGCCAAAATAATTACTTTGTTTTGTCCAAATAAACTCTCCTGCGTATGGATGCTCCGGTGCGATACTTGTGCGGTCATCTAGCATTGGCCTCATTAATCTTAGATGATGGATTTCGAATTCCTTCTGATCGCGAATGTACAAAGCTAAGCCAGCCGCCAAACCACCACCAGCGCTACTGCCCCCGACGGCAACTTTCTGAGTATCTATCTCTAACTCTTCCGCATGTTCAATACACCATTTTAGGCCCGAATAACAATCCTGTAACTGACTTGGCTGTACATGCTCTGGCGCTAGGCGATAGTACACAGATACACAACAGAAACCATGTTCTGCAGCAAGAGCTGCATTAGCAGGACGATCCACGACTGGACTTCCTAAGACCATTCCGCCTCCGTGTATAGAATAATATAGAGGCAACTTATTATGCTTTGATTGTTTAGGCTTAATGATTTCTATTTGAATATCTGGACCACTAAAATAACTTGGCACAATCTTTTTTTCTAATGTAACAGGGAACATCTGCGTTACATCTAATGGTTGCATCATTTGAGATTGGTTTTTACGTGCTTCCATTAGTGTAGATTTGGTAAGATCGGTTGTTGGTATTAAATCAACTGCACTGATAATTTCTGGATCAATCAGATGTCTACTTCTACTTTTTTGTTCCCCCATGGTAGTCGTTTCCCCACTTTCTTGTTTCAATGACAATAAATCAATACATGTTTCCTTTCATTTATTCAGAATCGGCACCGTTCCAAATCCGCTGTTGCTGTCGTTTATATTCATATTTTAAAGATTAAAATAAGCTTTATAAATGAAAACAACGAGTTAGAATCATTTTTGACATAAAAACAATAATGAAAAAATGAGGTGCAATCCAATCTTTTGCCAAACAAAAAAACGTGACCGGATTGGTTTTTCACCGCGATCATCCAGTCACGCCCTAATCTCACCATGTTATGAGCCAAAACTAAATTTATTGACGCGAGTATAGCACCACGCCACTTTGCAAATAGGTGTTTTTTATGTCCACTTCATGGGGTATCGATCGATATTCGCTGGCGTATCCCCCTACTTTTTATGTGAATACACAATTTTTTTAATGGTTTCGGTAGAGAGAAAAAACTCCTTAGCTAATTGCTCAATACTGCTACGATTTTGAAAAGCATTTCTGATCGCGGCATTTCGCTGTTCAAGCAACCTTCTCCCGCCACTCAAACTGCCCCAATCCATATATTCCGTTTTTGGCTTAGGAATATACAGAGTCTCCCCTTGAACATATTTTTGAATTTCCATAATTAGTTTTTGAGGTAAAACTTTTGTAGCATTCGTATATCTCAATTTTGCTCGCTCCTTATTTTGATTTTTTAAAATAAGGTGCAAAGCCAAAAATATTAAAAAAGCTTGTTCAGCGTTAAAAAATTGTTTCGCCCCATACAAAGTAACGCTTTCTCAATAATTGGCTTTGCATGAGTGTAAGAAGTCACAGACAATCCCAATAGATTCTCCATCAGTAGGCACCCCCTTTTACTTCGCAAGTATAGCATAACTCTGCTCACCTGATCTTCATCCATTTACGAGGTGCTGTCGGGACGCTTTTTTTGCTCGACTCTTGTTATTCGTAAGCCGATGTTTTATATTGACATAAGAGTAGGTCAAAAACAAAAGAGGTGAACGGACGAGATGTCTCCACGAACGAAGGAACAAAACGAAGAGATCCGGCTGCGGCGACTGGCACAAATCCGGAAAGCCGCTGCCGATGTGTTTTTGAATAAAGGGCCTTTACTGGAAATCCGCGATGTGGCCGTGCAGGCGGGACTCGGCTATGGCACGGTATACCATTATTACGGCAATAAGGGTGATCTGCTCCACGATCTGCTATGGGACGCGTTGGAGCGGTCCGGGGGATGGTTGGAGGCCCCGCGTGCTTCGGCTTCGGGGCAGGCGCCGGCGCGCGGGCATTTCGGCTTGGCTGTGGCGGCAGATATCGGGAACACGTCTGCCGCGGATTCCCAAAGCAAAAGCCGCGAAACGGCCGCTACCGCAGAGCTTGGCCCCGTCGCCGCCGCTGGCGTCCGGCTACTGCAGCTTTGGGCGGAGGACCACGCCCTGTACCTGCTGCATAAGCTGGCCGGTGAGGGCTTTGCCTCGCTGCCTGAAGCGCGCTCGGCCCCACTCTCGGCCGCTTTTCGCCGGGAGGTGCTCGCGCCGCTTGCCGCTTTGCTGGAGACTGGGCGTGCGGTGGACGAGGTTGCCGCTTCCGGCGAAAATACGGCAGAGTCGCCGTATCGGCTACACCACGCGGAAATGCTGCTGGCCGCCTTGGTCGGCTGCGCCTCGCTTTCGCTTCGTCGCGGAAAGCTGCACGAGGAGGCCAGGGATATCGCCCGGTTTTTAAAATTATAGAATGGATAAGGAGCGAATCATCAAAGATGATCATCTTAAAATCACCTAGAGAAATCGAAGAAATGAAACCGGCAAGCCAGATCGTTGCGGGCTGCTACCGAGAGGTGGTCAAACTGATCGAGCCTGGGATTACCACTCGGGAAATCAATGACTTTGTTGCCAGACACATCACCAAGCTAGGCGGCAAGCAGTTTACGAAAGGGTACAACGGTTTCCCCGCCGAAACCTGCATTTCGGTCAACGATGTGGTCGCCCACGGCATTCCTTCGAACCAGGTGCTTATGGACGGCGACTTGCTGAAGCTCGACATCGTCGTGGAATACGGCGGATGGTTCGGCGATTCGTGCTGGTGCTATGCGGTGGGCAATATCCGGCCGGAGGCGCAAAAATTAATGAAGGTGACAAAGGAATGCTTGGATTTAGGGATTGCCCGTGCACTCCCCGGGGGCCGGCTCGGCGACATAACGTCGGCGATTCAACAGCATGCGGAAGCAAACGGGTTTTCGGTCGTACGCGATTTGCTCGCGCACGGGATCGGACGGAGCCTGCACGAGGAGCCGAGCTACGAGCATATCGGCATCGCGGGTAAAGGCATTCGGTTAAAGGAAGGCATGGTGTTTACCATTGAACCGATGATCAACGAAGGTACATTTCGTATTACGATCGACGACGATCAATGGACGGCGAGAACGGCCGACGGCAAGTTGTCGGCACAATATGAGCATACGATCGCAGTTACACAGGACGGCCCACTGATTTTAACGGCCCAGTAAGAATAAAGACAAACAGTCGGGAATGCGTCATTTTAGGAATAAGTCGCCAAACCGGCCTGCTTGGTCCGGCGAAAGTTCGTAATCCGAAACGTGAAAAAGCGCTGGTCCTAGGCTGGAACCAGCGCCTTTTTACATGGTTTGTATCTTTACCGATTTACGAAAAACCATATTGTTATGCGGTTTTTTATTATGACTTTGGTATCATGTTACGGATTTACACTCTCTCTTGGCTAGCCTATCTTGCATGTATGTTTTTCATTGCATATCTTGCTATTGGCTGAGCAATCAATAGCTCAATCCAAAATGCTACACCAAAATTTCTAAACCAGCTGTGAAAGAAGTTCTGGAAAGGTTCTAGGCTTATTTGTTTCGTACCAACCAAGTTCCTATAATTGTGGTAGGCTACACGAGTCATGCTAATAATAGTAAAGTATAATCAAGCATAAAACTCATAAAGGAGTATATGAACAGTTGAGCAATTTTCTGAGTGAATTTGAGGAAAGATTTAGAGCAGGATTTTTGGAAGATCTCAAAAGCATACTGGAAGAAGTGAAGGATGAAAAAGTTTACGCTTGCGCGTTTGGCACAGACAGCGATTTTGTCACCTTATTTCTAGCTGTTAATACGGAGGAATCACTTGTTAGACATATCACAAACATGAAAGCCCAAGACCTGTGCAACAGCAAGGAAGATGAAATTTATTACAGATGGGGATTAAGCGAATATCAATATGGCGATACAACACACCTCAATCATATTAGCAAATTTCTGTATGCAACCGACAATGTGTTGGACTATAAAGATGAAATGATAAAAATTATGGCCAAGGTAGTTAAAGAAACCGACGATGTACTTTTTACTCAATTCGGCCAATCCAAAGAAGATATTATTTTTTTCGTGTCCATGACAGATGATGATATGGCCGAGGAACTGGAAGATCAGTCTGTAATTCAGATGACAAATGCCAAATTAGTTGATGGCTTCTTGCATCGTTATCAATAATACTAAATCATTCTCTTTCACATGGTTTAACTTTTTTCCAATCTCAAACACTCACTTACCAGCTACTTATTTGTAACCTTTTGAAGATAAATACGGCGCTGGAAGGTACGTTAAATGGGAAGCAGCGAGATAAACTCCTTGCTTCCCATATGCTTATTTTGCGGTTAAATGTTCTTTCAACCACTGTCTATAAAACTGTAGTTGCTCTTTGGTGTGAAAATAATGCTTTCCACGTTCCATCACTTTTAGCTGGCAATGAAATCGGCTTGCAAACGTAGATATGACGTCATATTCACACAAGTCATCTTCAGAGCCATAAAGTATGGCAGTTGGCTTATTCCATGTATCAATTGGATGCGATTTAACATAGCAGTAATAATCCCAATAAAGTGTTCGCCCAATGGGTGTAGATATTTCTTTTTCAACTTTTAATCTATCCTCACTTACACTGAACCATGTCATCATATTTTTGATTATTCTATCCATATCTAGCACCGGAGAAAGAAACAGACATTGTCTAAGTGGGAAATGATTATAAGCAAGCAAACTAAAATACGCACCCATGCTACAAGCGAAAGCACTAATGTCATACCATTGTCACCACCCCACAAAATTGCCGGGATGCCCTCGATTTTCAATTTTTGCTTTATCATTACTTTATCCTCGCTTAAAACAGCTTGTTGTTGTCTTCCTTATCATAATATTCTTTGTGATTCTATCCTATGATACTACGATGATAAGAAAACTACGCCGCCATCATACTTATGGTATCGAAATTCGCTTGTTTTGCTGAGATGTGACTCCAGAGCAACTTATTATTGACGATACTGATCATAACTTCTGGTTCTATTACATCCTGGTAGGAAAGCATAACCAAAGTTGCAATATCTCCCATCTGATATGCAGCCGTTAATGCCCTTAGAAAAGTTTTCGATTTTTCACTTTCTGGTAAGGATAATTCGCCTTTTAAGAGTTCCTCCTGAACTGCTCCTAGCGATTTTCGTGCCCGATGAAGTGCAACTTTTATCGCTCCCTCCGTTGTTTCAAGCATGTCGGATGTCTCACGAATCGAATATCCAAACACATCTCGCAGCAGGAAGACAGTTCTCTGAAGCGGTGATAGATGATTCATTAAGGACTGCAACGCTATCTCAATTTCATAAGTTCCATGATCCGGTTCAGTCACTTTCGCTTGTTCCCTATTCAATATCCGAGTGAAGACTGCTTTTCTCCGTATCTCATCAATCCAGGTGTTTTTAGCAATCCGCAGCAGAAGCGCTTTGGGATTGGTATGTTCGAAATTGTTTAACTTTCCTAATGCTTTTACCCAAGTATTCTGAGCCAATTCTTCCGCATCCCAATTTGATTTCGTAAGTGACAGACAGTAACGCTTCAGGACCGCCTGTAATTCGTCAAAGTTGTGGATGTTCACTGAATTGTCTGTCATCTGTATAGAATCATCTATGTTCATAGGCCTTCTCCTCTACGGTCATATTCTGCCCTCTGCTAAAGCAAAGCCATTTGCTACCTTCATTGTAAACGAACAAGGGGTTATAGAAGTTACACCATAACGCAAATCATTTTTCCCATTAAAACTCCGTATCTTTTTACGGTCTCGGTTCGTTTACAAGAAGAAATCAACTGAACCAAGAAAATGGGGGTATGAAAAATGAGTGTTTATGTTCCTTATGTTGTGGAGCAAACTGCTCAAGGTGAAAGATCGTACGATATCTATTCCAGATTGTTAAAGGATCGTATTGTGTTTGTAGGGGCAGCCATCGACGATCAATTGGCTAACAGTATTATTGCTCAATTGTTGTTCCTGGCGGCAGAAGATCCGGAAAAAGATATTTACATGTATATCAACAGCCCAGGTGGCTCTACTTCCGCAGGATTTGCCATTTATGATACGATGCAGTACATCAAGCCCGAGGTGCATACGATATGTACGGGATTTGCTGCTTCGTTTGGCGCGATCCTCTTGCTGGCTGGCACCAAAGGGAAACGTTCGGCACTACCGAATAGTGAAATTATGATCCATCAGCCGCACGGCGGCGCACAAGGGCAGGCCAGCGATATTGCGATCAGCGCCAAAAGAATTTTATTAACTCGTGAAAAGGCAACCCATGTCACAGCTGAACGGACTGGGCAACCTTTGGAAAAAGTCGAGAAAGACATGGACCGGGATTTTTTCATGTCTGCTCAGGAAGCACTGGAGTATGGCATCATCGATCAAGTGATAACTTCTTTGTAGAGTATGCACAAGACTTAATGATCCCCTGCTCTGGCCAAGAAACTACAAGAAAAATACGAGGTGATTTCATGTTAGCAAGTTTGCAAGGCAAGGAAGTAACTATTCATTTCATTGACGGAACATGTGCAAGCGACGGGGTATTGGACCAGATTGACGACAAGTATGTTAAATACCTTACGCAATATCAGACGCTTGTTATTCCAATTACGTCCATTCGCACCGTGACCATCGATATTAAAGAAAGACAACCTTACAGAGTTGGATTCGCCCCATAAATCTACCATAGTATCACAGGTAATCGCCGATCCCACAAGTTTAAGCCATCCTTCCATAGTTTGTGGAATCGGCAAGCCGCATGGGTGAAATTTCATTTTACGGAGGCATGGTATTATGGAAATCTCAAAGGGAGTGGAAATACTTCAACTAGATTTTCATGGGAACAGGATTCATCCCATTCTGTTGTGGGATCGAGAAATGGCAGTGTTAGTAGATACAGGATTTCCAGGACAAATTGAAGATTTACGTTCGGCTATGGAAAAGGTAGGCGTGTCGTTTGGCAAGCTAAAAGCTGTGATTTTGACACATCAGGATGTGGATCATATAGGTTGTCTTCCTGAGATTTTGCAGGAGTATGGCAACAATATTAAAGTATATGCGCACGAACTGGATAGGCCGTATATTCAAGGGGAACTCCCTCTTTTAAAAGAGGGACACCTTGAGAATCCTCCAAAGGGCCAAGTGGATGTTACCTTAATAGATGGTCAGGAGCTGCCGTTTTGCGTAACAGTTCGAGTCATCCATACTCCTGGGCATACCCCTGGTCATATCAGCCTTTATTTGAAGCAAAGTAAGATTCTCATTGCTGGTGATTCGATGTACAGCGAAAACGGGATTCTCAGAGGAATTCATGCTCCTACCACACCTAATATAAGTGAAGCTCGTCTCTCATTGAAAAAGTACTTGGATCTCGACATTGCATCGGTGGTTTGTTATCACGGGGGATTAAGTAATACTAATGTTAATGAGCAGATATTAGGACTTAGCAAAGGATTATAAAATTTACTCTTAGTTACGATATTAAAACCGGATTCCCTTGTAGACCGAAAGGGTCCGGTTTTTCCGTTACGTGAGATGCCTCCATGTAGCGACTAGCGCAAAAATTCAATAAGAATTAATGATTGCTGCTTCCGTTGGCGGTGAACAATACTATTAAGCAAATTTATATGGTTTCATTCTTTCTAGATCTTTCATAATACAATAAATTGATTAACCCTCGAGACTGTAAATATAAGACCCCACTTTAACAAGATCGGAAGATACTGATTTTCCAATGCATATGCCAATATTTTTCTTCTCAGCTATTGAAGTTGAAATTTGAACCGAGCTAACGCTTAACTCAATCAGGCGAGGTTCTGGAACTCGGGTGTGGTACAGGATTGACAACCATTCACTTATCAAAATAGGGATACATATAACAGGTACTGATATTTCTTCATCAATGCTTGAATATGCGCGGGTTAAAGCTCAAGGTTTGCCTGTGGATTTTATTGAAGCAGGTGCTCGTACATTCGATCCGAAAAGCGTTTTTCCATGATATATTCGACAGAAAATGCATTCCAGGCATTTTTGAGCGATGAGGGTCAACGAGCCTCACTCGAAACCGCCTACAAGCACCTAGAGCCAAATGGGTTGTTTGTTTTTGAAACCCGAACCCCCTTGAAAGTATATTTATCCAATCAAGAGGAAAGCATCTGGGGAAATTTTATCGATAAGGATGGAATTAAAGTCAAGGTTTCTGGGACACAGTTGTATGATTCAAGTAACCAGATCATGCACTGGGCGACGTTTCGTGATTGGGGATCGAAGAAAACAACTTCTCGAATTGCATGTCGCTTTACTGATAATGACACGCTTCAGCGTTTATTAACGAGCCCCGACTTTTGTATCGAAAATCAATATTCGGACTGGGATAAAACACCGTTCACACCTTTATCTCCTTCTATCATTAGTGTTTGTCGAAAAAAACATTGAGCCCAGAATGAATAATCCCGGGACGTTCATCCCAAGTGTTCGCCGACTGCGCGTATGCACCAATATTTCCTAATATCAAAAACTTATTTCTCCTCAGCGTTCGAGGTGAAATAAGTTTTGAACTGAGTACATTTATCTAGATGAACAGGAGACTTACCACTCGACTTCTTCAAACAGACGGAAAAGCATCTTTTTTTCGAATTCATCTAAAATTTCAAAACCAGTTATCTCATCTTCTTTTTCTCCAAGTTTTATCATAGTAGCGATTGCTAAGTCTCCCACCTTATAGGTACCTAAAAGCTTATCTTGAGGTTCCCTTTTTAAAGACAATTCATTTAATTTTTTTAATATTTCCTCTGCACGAATGCCTTCTTTTCCGATATGTGTCATTGCATGATATAAAACTATGGGGTTTTTTTCTTCTAGCAAATTTTCTAACTCATCTATTGAACATTTTCCTTCTTCTAATTTTTTTACTATATTCATTTTATTCCTCCTGAATTATTTTAAATGACTTGTTAGTAATTTTCTTTCTTGAATATAATTTTCAAATAACATATTTGCAATATCATTACGTCCCAAATCTTCGGCAATTTTTATTTCTCTCATATATGCATTTAATTCCATTTTCACACGATTTATTGTTTGAAAATGGTAACTCATTCCGGGGAATCCATGCTTTGAATCGTCCAGGTAATGAGTATACTCATGAATTAATGCTCCTATAGAAGCGTCTTCATCTATTATTAGTTGGCCGGGCCCACCTTTGCTAGGGGAATAAGCCATTGTGTTGCCTTTATATATAACTTCTACTCCCTCTGAATGTAATTCGTCAATAATTTTATTCCATTCTTGTGGATGTGACTCTCTTCCGGGTCCAATAACTTCTTTTAAAGGATCATCGGGATTTTTTCTAAATTCTTCACCAATATCTCTATAAAACTCTCTTCCAAGAGCAGGGTGCTGTTCACTATCTTTTAAGATATTGCTCGTACTTTTAGCGCCTTCATACTTAACGGATCCCTCCAAAAGATTTTTGGGCTTAATCAGTGCTTTGGTCGACGTAGAACCTATCATCAATCCTGCTGTACCAATCATATTAGCCCAGTGTTCCTTTGACCACGCATTGGTAGGATTGAATGCACCCTGAATCATGCCTGTTACTCCAAATGTACCGAAATTGAGCATGTCATTCCATGAATCGTTTTGTTTGGCTGCTCGTTCCATGTACCCTTGATACATTCCTTTTGGAATACCGTACGTCATATAATCCATGAAGCTCCAGAATGAATCAAATTTTTTCTCATATCGTTCTGAATTAGCTACTACAAAATCCTGGCCAAGCTCTGCTAAGCTATCCGCCGATTTTTGGAAAGCATTTCGAGTATCTGGAGCAGGAACAGAACATGAATTAGGTGGAGGTGGTAAACAACTGGCGTCAATATTACCTGTTTCCAATAAATCAGTTAATCTAAACTTATCTGCATGATGGCGCAATTCTTTTGCAACAGAATCTGTAAGTGTAACAAATTCATTCATATTCTTCTGGGATGTTTGAAATCTGTAATAGAATTGCTCTTTCGTTATGCCCTCCCAGAATCGTTCCATAAACGAGATATGCTGCGATAACTTACTATTCATCTGCATCACCGTTTGCAGCGCAAGCTCAAACTTCTTAGAGACAGCTATAAGTTGTTCGGGTGTCACTTTAATGGTTGTCATAATGTACCTCATTTTGAGTTCGTTAGGACATAATACCATTATTCTAATTTATGGAAAACCTGCTTCATTCCTAATTGTTATAAGAATCAGAAGACTTATTCCCTATGACCTCTGACTTATATTTATTCAAATACTTCTCTTTTGCTGTCCATTCCTAAAATACATCTTACTTAAGTTATATGATTCACCTTATAAAAATAAGCCGATACATTGAAAGCTCGATCTCTTAGTTTCGGTAGTTTATCCCATCATATCCCATCAATTATTTCAATTATCGTCAAAGCCCCTGCTTTGTACCCTGAAATATAATCTGAGGCAGATAATATAGAAATCAGTACATCATTTAAATTGGATAGTTCTTCGATTAATTCGTAATCTTGTTCCGACAATTTTGCTTTTAATGCTTTCATAGAAGCGGATATTTTCTGATGGACTAGCTCAAGCTCAGGGTTTTTAGGTTTGGTTCGTTCGCTTGGGTACCTTTTCCATAGTATAAATCCTCCAAGATACTCATATATTCATCTTCTTCTCCCTTTTAATAAGATTTTGTGTAAATTCCAGAATCGTAGATGCATTTTGTTCCCTGAAAATAGAATATCCCATTGTAATGTCAATGATGATGATTTAGCGAATATATCACTAGAAACCATTAAAAAGCCCTACCCCGTAGGATAGAGCTCTACTTTTCTAATGACAACTTTGACAAAGTTGCATTTTCTACTCTAATTTATCTGATCTAATTGTTCGGGTGATTAAACTAATTTGGCATCGAAGTGTGTTTTGAAATTGAATCGATAATTAAATCCCAGTCGTCATAGTGAATCTCATGTCCGGCACCTTCCAATGCCAGTAAAAACGCACCCGGAATTTCGTTAGCAAGATGTATTCCGTGTTCATAAGGGATAATCGGATCTTCAGTACCGTGTATAACCAGTGTAGGAACGTTTATTTCCCCTGTCCTAGCCAAATAGGATTCTCCACCTGACAGCATTGCGTGATTATTCATACTAGCCATATTATTGCTTCTTTTCCATTCTTCTTTTGCCAATTGATAAACCTTATTCTCATCGAAGGAATGCTTTGAACCTACTAGAATTCTTGATCTACCCACCACAAAATCAACCACCGATTGTTCGTTCGTCCAATCTATTGCTTCCATATTCGAGAAATAGTCCATAACCTTTTCCTCCATCGGTGGAAGATCGGGAGCAAAATTGGACGTGGCTAAAAGAGTCACCGTTAATACTCTGTCTGGATGTCGTAGAGCTATCATCTGAGTCAGCATTCCGCCCATAGACATCCCTACGATATGCGCTTGTTCAATCTTATAAGCATCCAAAACTCGAATCGCATCATCTGCCATGTCTTCAAAAGTATAGTCTGGTTGACCCGGTTCATAAGTTGTAGAACGTCCGACATCTCGGTTATCGTAACGAACGACAAAACGACCTGTATCAGCTAAACGCTGGCAGAATTCTTCCTCCCACCAGATCAGTGAGGATTGAGCGCCCATAATCAGTAATATTGCTGGGTGAACTCGCTCGCCGAAACTCTCACTACAGATTTCTATTCCATCGCTTTTTATAAGTAGTTCATTCATGTAGAATTCCTCCCTTCAATGATATATAACAAAAAAACACCGAATATTACCTTCATCACTTATCCTTATTAAGTACTTCCAGTGCCTCTGCCTTAGACAAACAGGAATAACCGATCTACTCGGTCGCTAGTTTAAGATATTTTGTTGCAAGAAATTTAGAAAATCTCTTTGCATAGAGCCAAGCGGAAGAATTTTTCTCATTATACTGAACCTCCAATGCTGCCCATTGATGTTAAATGACCATATTACAGAAGACAGGAGTCCAGAATAATATTTTTGCTCTTGTAAATCAGCTACTTCAAATTCAACTTTTTGTACTACTTTAGTGGAAAATAAATTGAGGAAAAGCATAATAATCCGATCATTATTTAGAAGTAATATAGCTCGACTTGTATAAGCCGAAAAGCTTTGTGGAGTTGAATAGCAGATAAGCATGTCAGATTCTCTATAAGGTTCTGCTAGCTTATCGATCAATTTTTTTGTAATGAATAGCATGATCAAATCCCTCTCTATCTGGATGTTTAAATGAATTGACAGTAAAGAATATCCGTCAAAAATATTATACTACACAAGCAAACTATTCCAAAAAAAGATAGTCATCTGTAGCCTGTTTGATTAATTGGATGAATTGAAATTTGGATAAATTAAACTCTTTACATAGTATTATTGCAGGTATTGTATCCTCCACCGTTAAAGATGTTATTAATCTTAACGAAATGAATAAATCATGGATTATTGTGGTATTATTTCGGATTATTGTTAATACTACGAATCTGAGGAGGGTAATAATGAAGTTACATACCAAATTTTCAAGACAATTATGCCGGAATATCGAGCTCATTTGTGACTTCATGGGAAACAGTTCGGATTTTGTTGTTCGTGAAATCACAGCTGGCCATAAACACGCCGCTCTTTTTTATTTGGACGGCATGACTGACATGCAAAAGGTACAGGACAACGTGATCCGCCCGTTGCATGATCGTGTCTCCTCTGATGAGATTACTTTACCGTTATTGAAAAACGCAATTTTGGACATTGGTGAAGCAAGCTTCACTCAAAACTTTGAAGATGCCTTGGAACAGATTCTCTCGGGTGGTCTTCTCCTACTACTGGACGATATGGATGAAGGTCTGGTCATTTCTTTGCCTGGATGGGAAGAACGCAGCATTTCGGACTCGAAGACACAGCCAGTGGTCAGAGGTCCGCAAGAAGCGTTTACAGAAACTTTACGTACGAATACGACTATGGTTCGTCGAAGGGTGAAGGATACAAGAGTACGTCTTACTGCGGTAAAAGTTGGCGAAAAAACTAAGACCGATATATCTGTCATGTATTTACATGGAGTCGCTGACCCAAAAAAGGTGCAGGACATGATATCCAAGTTAAAGAACATGCAAGTAGAAGGTGTGCTTGAAAGCGAATATTTGGAAGAATGTCTCCATGAAGATAAGCAATTCACGATATTTCCACTCTTTTATAATTCTGATCGCCCAGACTCCATTGCAGCAGGAATCATGGAGGGGAAAATTGCAATATTTGTGGATGGATCTCCCTTCGCCATCCTTGCACCTGCGGTGTTTGCAGATTTCCTCCAATCCGCAGAAGATTATTATCAGTCCTATGTTTACGGTAGTATCATTCGAATATTAAGGTACATCTGCCTAACAATCTGTATGTTGGCTCCGGCCATTTATGTCGCATTAACGACATTCCATCAGGATATGATTCCAACAGTTTTATTATTAAGCTTATCTGCGCAACGTGAAGGAGTTCCATTCCCAGCATTTATTGAGGCGATGATCATGGAAGTGGTTTTTGAAATTCTGAGGGAGGCAGGTCTCCGTATGCCACGGACGGTCGGTCAAGCCGTTTCTATTGTCGGGTCCATCGTGATTGGCCAGGCAGCTGTAGAAGCAAACATCGTTTCGGCTGTTATGGTCATTGTTGTTGCAATAACTGCCATTTCGAGCTTTGTCATTCCCTCGTACACCTTTGCTATTCCAATTCGGATATTACGTTTCGCTTTCATAGGCATAGCCGCTATGTTTGGTGTGTACGGATTGACTGTTGGTATTCTCATGCTCTTTGTGCATCTAAATGGGCTCCATTCATTCGGTGTACCGTATTTGAGTCCCTTTGCCAATTACAAATCGTCGGAGCAGAGGGACGCCATATTGCGTTTTCCATATAAAACTAAAAAACAACGCAAAAACTAAAGGAGTAGACCATCATGAACTCGTACCGATCCACCATTTTATTAATGTTTATGTGCATCTGGCTAATGGTGTTTCTTACGGGTTGCTGGAACAGTAAGGAATTGAGCGCAATTTCCGTCGTGATGGCTCTGGGCATTGACGCAGTTGATGACCAATATGAAGTCAGTTTACAAGTGGTTGACCCATCGAAAATGTCTCAGAATTCCCCCATGGAACGGACGCCAACGATCGTTTTTTCCAAACGCGCCGATACCATATTTGAAGCTATTCGAAAATTAACAACAGAATCGTCCCGAAAAATGTATATGTCTCACTTAAAATTTGTCATTTTTGATGAAAAAACAGCGAAAAAAGGAATCAAGGAGCCGCTGGACTTTCTATTCCGTGACCATGAAGTTCGGCCTGATTTCTATTTGGCCGTTGTCAGAGAAAACTCAGCAAAGGAGGCCGTTACTTTTGTAGCTCCAACCGAGGTCTTGCCTGCAATGGATATGTATAAGGCATTAAAGAACTCTGAAAAAGCATGGGCTCCAACTTCCGCAGTCAATGTAAAAGATCTTTTGCAGAAATTTACGAAGGATGGCATTGAACCAGTTCTCACCGGTATTCGACTGACAAACCTAGAAAAAGGTCTAACTATTGATAATGTGACAAAGTCGCCCCAACATGTTAAATATTTTTTCACTGGAATTGGTGTTTTCAAGGGCGATCGACTTATCGATTGGATGGATGATTCGCAAAGTAAAGCCTTTACCTATATATCCAACCGTGTTTCCAGTACCGTAGCTTCCATCAATTGTCCGAATTCCAAAGGAAAATTTGTTGTTGAAGTAATCCGTTCCAAAGTAAAAATACGCCCGGAAATAATAGACCATGAGCCACGCATTTCTCTTATTGTGGATACAGAATCCAATATCGGAACGGTCTCGTGCAATGCCAACCTTAAGAATGAAGAGACATTTAGAAATCTTCAAGAAACAGCTAAGGAGCATCTGGAACAGTCTTTGAAGGGAGGCATTCGAAACGCACAACAAATGGGTTCCGATATATTCGGATTTGGAGAAGCTTTTCACCGCAAGTTCCCGCATGAATGGCATAGATGGAAAGAGGATTGGCCACAAAAATTCCAAACTCTTAAAGTGGATATTCAGCTCAATTATCGTTTAGTTCGGTTCGGAGACATTACCAGTCCAATTGATATGGGAATACACAATCAGGAGTGAGTACATATGCTTTATGTTATTCTCGTAACTTCCATTTTAGCATCGTTGTATGAGTTTAAAAAATTTAAAGAGAAACAATACGTACGTGAAATTGTATTCAGCTCAATATTGTTGATTATAGGCGTCATATTGATTATCCTACGGATCGTCAGCATTAAACTGCCGACTCCACTGACGGGCATTCAAATCCTATTTCAACCGATAAGCCGGTTACTTACAGAAATGTTATCTTAAGGGGGTATTGGGATGAATTCCAACTTGACCGTTCGACAAGCTATTATGTGGTTTGCATTATATCAAATAGGAAGCGCATATCTGGTACTCCCAGCGGCAATTACCGCTACCGCAAAACAAGATGCCTGGCTCTCCATCCCAGTCTCCTTAGGGTTTCATCTGTTATTGATACCTTTATATGCCTCCATCGCTAGGCAAATACAGGGAAAATCTTTCGTAGAGCATCTCCGTTGCCTCTTCGGTCCTTTTTTGGGCGGGACAATCAGCATCGTTTTCATTTTTTTCTTTCCCTTTCTTGTGTTCATTATGACGCTTCGAAATCTGGGCGACTTTATCACGATAGCTATTATGCCTGAAACTCCCCCCGACGCGATATATTTCATCATGCTAATAGTCATTTATTTCGCCGTTCGATCAGGCCCTGCTGTAATTGGCCGTTGTGCGGAAATCCTGTTTTTTTTCCTTCTTGTTCTGTATCTTTTGGTCAGGATTACCCTTCTTCCTGAGAGCAACATAGATAATGTGCTCCCTATTTTTGAGTATGGTTTAAACCCTATCGTTCTCGCTTCGTTCAATTTGTTTGCCTTTCCCTATCTTGAGGCATTTCTGTATCTTTTTTTCGCACAGTACATCCCTGATCCAAAAAAGTGGAGAAAGACAGTGATAACATGTGCTTTGATTAGCGGCGGCATGTATTTTTTCATGGTTCTACAAATAATCGCAGTGATGAGTGAAGGTGTTGTATCTAATTTGACGTTTCCTACTTTTTTTATTAACCGAACAATCAGTAGCGGAGAGTTTCTTCAACGGTTTGAAATTTTTGTTGCCGTGTTTTGGTTTGTCACCATTTTTTTCCGACTCGCACTGCTTTTATATGTGTCAGCGCAAGGGCTTGCAAATGCTTTTCGCCTGCGGAGCGCTAACTCTCTCTTAATTCCTCTGATCCTAATTGCAATGGCAATGGTTCGTTCTATCTGGCCAAACATGCAGTTTATAACCATGTTTTTTTCAGTATGGCCTTTTTACGCCATGATTTTCGGTATTGTGTTTCCTATTGTGTTATGGCTGATGGGCAAGGTAGGCGGCTCGTTGAAATTACGTAAAAAGTATCACTAAAGTTGCGTTGGCTGTATAAACATACGGTCCTCAAATAAACTTTTGTTGTACTCATTATTGCAATTTAGCAAGAAGTAGCTCCAGTTCCTCCTTCTCAAGATGTCTCCATTGCCCACGTTCCAGATGATCCAAGGTAATATTCATAATTCGAACACGTTCCAGCTTTAGCACCCTGTAGCCCAAAGCCTTGCACATTCTACGAATTTGCAGATTCAATCCCTGTGTCAAAATAATACGAAACTCGTATTCGCTTATATGTTCAACCTTACACGGTTTGGTAATGACGTTCAATATTTCAACGCCGCGAGACATGGTCTGTGTAAATTCATCTGTAACAGGCTTGTCTACCCTCACCACGTATTCCTTCTCATGACCATGCTCGGAACGCATCATTTGGTTGACAATGCTTCCATCGTTGGTTAATAAAATGAGTCCCTCTGACGCCTTATCCAGTCTGCCAATGGCAAAAATACGTGAAGGATAATTGATATAACGAATAATATTGCCCTCCACTTGCTCCGCTGCCGTACATACAATGCCGATAGGCTTATTTAATGCCAAATATACGGGTTTACTACGGTTAACTGGGATAGTTTCCCCATCAATTAACACGATGTCCTGTGGCTCTACTTCCGCACCCGCTTCACATACGCTACCATTAATTGTAATCCGCCCTGCTGCAATCAGCCTGTTCGTTTCCCGACGTGAGCAGAATCCTGTCTCACTAATGTACTTGTTAATTCGCATGATTCACTTCCTTTACATTGTAGTATCAGATTTATAGATAACTATAGAGAGTAAATCTGTATTGTTTTATTAAAAAAACATCTGATTACATATGCATAATCAGATGTTCGACTTTGAAAACAACCCTATACATGCTCGGCTTACTTACTTCTGCCGCCTCGATTCCCATTTGGCTTGGCAGCAGCGCCTTTTGCAGCTCCGGTCGCTGTATTTCCCGGCGCACTTGCAGCAACGCTTTTCCGCCTTACTGGCTTCGCTGTTTTGTTCCAGCGTGTCCAGCCTTTACTTCCCGTACCTCTGCCGGTTCCGCCACCCTTACTTTTTCCACCCATATTATAATCACTCCATGACTAGTCGTTCAGATTTAACTAAGCTATCATACCATTACTTTGAACATAATGCCTGTTTGTTTTGAAAACAGAAGCAATGAATTGAAAATATTTATGTATATCAGTCCTGATCTACTATAAATCTGCGATAAGTAGCTTTACCGTTTGTTATAGTTGTATTTTTTTGGATTTTTAGATTTTAACTTCGCAAAAATTAGGTGTCAAAAAAAGGACAGCATAATCATGTGAAAGCTCACACATGTTAGTCTCTGGGCGAAAAAAATGTTTACTTAAATTCCTTTAAAGGATAATTTTATCCGAAGAAAGAGGGGTGTTAAATGAGTACTGATGTAAAGCTATATGTGGCTCGCCACGGTATTGGAACTGGTAACGAGCCAGATGCTCCACTCAGTTCAGATGGCTTTAATCAGGCGGAACAGTTAGCTGATTTTCTGTCCCAAATGGAAGATTTACATGTAGACCGTTTCATTTCAAGTCCATATACGCGAGCCTGGCAGACTGCGGAAATCATCGAAGAAAGATTAAAAATCAAACTTGGTCCACCTGGAAACCGCCTTAGAGAGCAAGGAGTAAGAGGCGTTACCGAAGAGGAATCAGATGAAATGGTTATCGCCCGAGTCACTTCCCTAACGGAAGAATTGCTGAAAAGCGATCAACACACCTTTCTGTTAGTCACTCATCGCTTGATCCTAACACTTCTGTTGCATCACTATGCTCCAGATTTTGTTCTGGAGGAGATAACAAATCCGGATCTCTATCTTTTAACGTTTCGTGATGGAAAGTGCCAGGTAAAGCGTTTGTGGAATACGATGCAGCCTGTTGTAGTTTAATTCAAAAAAACTGGGAGGTAAACTAATTATGCAAGGAATGCTGGAAAGAAATCGCATCACTACTGTTACCAAACCGGATGTATCCAACATGTCTCTTTGTATCGAAAATGTGAAGAAGGCTGTGCTCTCCAATCTTCAGGGACCGTCAGATCCTACAGACTATCATCAACTGATGGGAAGACTCCACGCGGCCAAAGCCAAGCTGCCTAAAATATATCAAGAAACGGTTGCAAGTCCGTTTATTAAAGAACTGGACGAGCTCGGGCAACAAGGCTTCACTGAAATTTTAATTCAGGACCCAAGCAGAACTAGAGCTGCCGGACTCATGCTGGATATTGCTCAGAGCATTTTGCAAAATGGAGAAGGCTACAGTGTCCTCGCGACCGATGCTTTTCAGGAAATTGTGAGCGACCTGTATGACGGTTTTCTTAGCGCAGAAGATCGCCAAGGAATAAAAGAACCAGATCTCAGTATCATTCCAGCTCTTGTAAAATGGGGAGCGCCGGAAAATGGCCCATACACATGGCCCGCTGACGCCACAGCCGCATTTAAAGTGCAAGCAGCTATAGTTAGCCTTCCTCCTGCACATGCGACAAACGGTCTAATGGCTTGGTCCAGCATCCCACATGAAGTATGTGGTCATGATATTTTGCATGCTGATCTGGGTCTACTTCAAGAGTTGGCCAATGTCGTCAGAAACAGATTAAACAGCGAAAATATTGGACAAGAGCTACCGGACTACTAGGCTTCTCGCATTGATGAAACCGCGTCTGATGTATTGGGTATCCTAAATTTGGGACCAGCAGCTGCCATTGGTTTAGTCGGTTATTTTCGGGGTATGAATGCCGCGTTTTCCGGCAGGGCTCAACTTCGAAATGAGGGACCTGCCCGTGATCCACACGCCTCAGATATTTTACGGGGATACTTGGGTGCCTACGCCACTGCACTGTTGGAATTTGACCAAGCTGGAGCATGGGCGGAAATCATTGAATCGGAAACCGACAAGGATTTGTCCAATATTAAACTTAACGGCAGAGCTATCGACGCTAACACAGCAAAACGTTCTGCACGTATTGTGGCAGAATCCATTATGAAGACTAAACTTGTAAGCCTCGAAAACCACAGTCTGGATGAAATCCAGAACTGGAGAAACGAGGATGAGAGCGTCGCCGCACATTTACGAACCTTGCTGCAAACTACAGGTTCGCTTACTGACGAGCACCGTTCCGGCTTCTACGCTGCGCATGTGGTAGCTGCTGCTATCACCGAGGGTCTTTCTCGCGAAGCGGATCTGCAAGTTATATTTAATCGGATGATATCGCTGTTAAAGCTGATGCACGACACCAATCCTGCTTGGGGACCACTTTTCGTACAGCATCCCGGCGACATTTCACGTCATCTGCTCTATCATCCAGCCTCTCCAAACTTGATTTCCATCTAGACAATCCATAATCATAACCCGCAAAAAGTTTGTTTAAGGGCAAGCATCCTTTTTGCGGGTTACTTTCCTTTAAAAGACGCTCCCCCTTAACGGCTACGTGTTAGCATGTCAGCAAGAGTGTATTTTTGCTTGTGCACAGGTTAATAATGAAAATAAGAAATTAGCCTGTAAAAAATCAGCCAAAAGGGAATGACGCAGATGTCAGTTGATGTTTATCTTAACTTTAATGGAAACTGTCGCGAGGCAGCAGAATTTTACGCACATGCTTTTGGGACTGAGAAACCAAAGATCATGACGTTCGGGGAAGCACCGCCCAACCCCGATTATCCTCTACCAGAAGAAGCCAAAAATCTGGTCATGCATACGCGGCTTCAAATTGATGGAAGTAATGTGATGTTTTCAGACGTTTTTCCTGGTATGCCTTTTGTTGCGGGAAACAACATTAGCCTCGCCATCGTCAATAAGGACGAGGAGAGAATTCGTTCGTACTTTCATAAGTTAAAAGAAGGCGCGACCGTAAACATGGAGCTTCAAGAAACATTCTGGAGCAAATGCTACGGTAGCCTTAAAGATAAGTTTGGAATTGAATGGCAATTAAGCTATGATAACGAAATGACCGGCAGATAGGCCTTTTATATTGTCATACGACAGTGGAGCCTTCGCAAGCTTTTCTGATTGAATGCTTTGTGAGGGCTTCATATCAATCGCAGCCTTGAAATTCTTCCAAAACCTTGGATTTGTCTCCATGGATCTTATCCAGGTGATTCTCTCCCCAATAGCATAAATGGTCTAGTGCGGGTTTTAATCCCCAGCCGTACTGCGTTAACTCATACTCCACTTTAGGTGGGATTTCATTATAAACCTCTCGTGTAACAATCTCATCCTTTTCCAGGCTTCTGAGCTGAGTGGTCAGCATTTTTTGAGTAATGCCGGGCATTAACCGACGAAACTCAGACGATCGTTTCCGTCCTGTCATCAGATGGTAGATAATTAAAGGCTTCCATTTTCCTCCCATTACCTCTAAAGCTGCTTCCACTCCAACTTGATACTTCTTTTGAACCCTATTTTTGGTCGGTTCATTCATTCCTTAATCCTCCTTTAGAAGGCTACGTTTGCTAAAAACAACCCATCACTTCAATTCGTGACTCAGGTCAATTTAGGTAATCTACCTAGGGCACTTCCATGTTCCTATGGCACCTGTATTATCCTATAGAACGTAAAAGTGCGTACTTCCAGATTATTTTCCTAATGTTTATAATAGCAGCAAGCATGGAGCATGCCTAGAAGTTAGCCTATTGAGAAAGGTAGTGAAAACATGAAAGTACTAGTCGTTGTTTCACACCCAAGAAAAGATTCCCTGACCTTTAAGGTTGCCGGTCGTTTCGTACAAGGTCTTGTCGATGCGGGCCACGATTATGAGATATTGGATTTGCATGGGATCGGTTTTGATCCTGTTTTAAAAGGAGTAGATGAACCGGATTGGTCCGTTGCGGAGCAGTCTTTTTCCCCTGAAGTAGAAATGGAAATAAGGCGGTTGAAGGAGCATGATACGTTGGCATTTATTTTTCCACTTTGGTGGTGGCATTTGCCAGCTATGCTGAAGGGTTATATTGACCGTGTATGGAACAATGGGTTTGCGTACGGTTCGAATCACCTTCATCATCAGCATATCTTGTGGATTGGCTTGTCCGGCGTTTCGAAAGAACAGCTGAAAAAGCGTAGCTATGATGAAATGATTACTCATTTGCTGAATGTGGGTATTGCAGATTATTGCGGTGTTTCCAACTCCAAGGTTGAATTCTTAGATGAGACTCTGGGTTCAAATTCTGCTCATTATGAAATATTGCTGGACCAAGCTTATCGCTTGGGTCTGAATTATGCCAAGGATTAGGCTTTATTTACAAGCCGCTAACCCATCCATAATTTCCGTGGAAGTGGGTTAGCGTTTTTTTCCTTCATTAAACATTAACTGGCCTTCGACAACAAATAGAGAAAATAAGGGGTAACCAAGATAGTGATTATGATTCCGGTTGGAATATCAGCACCAAAACTGATCGTGCGTGTAAGGGTATCAGCAATCAATATAACGAGCGAGCCAACCAATGCAGTAGTAGGTAACAGCAGCTTATGATTGGGTCCTACCAACCTGCGAGCCAAATGGGGACTAACCATGCCCACAAAAAAGAAATTCCCACCAAGTGCCACGCTACCAGAAGCCAGAGCCACTGCTGCGATCGTCAAGCCGATAAATTCCCTTTTAATGGCTACGCCAAGCCCCGATGCTGTCTGATTGCCCAAGTTCAGCGTATTGAGTGTGTTAGACCTGTAAAAAACATAAAAGCAGATGATCAGCACCCAGGGGAGCAGCACCATAATATAGCTCCAGTCATCCCCCCAAAGATCTCCAGCCTGCCAACGCAGAGCAAAATCATACTGTTGCTTGTCTAATCGGAGCGTCAGTAGCAGCGACAATGCGCTGTAGCCACTCCCCATAGCAACACCCGTTAAAATTAGGCCTGTAGGTGAAATGTCTCTTCCCCGCCTAAAAGCAAACATAAAAATCAAAAATGCTGCTGTGAGCCCGCCTGCAAAAGCCAGCCCTGGAAGAATAATAGGCGATAGTAATCCCTCACTAGCGAACAGCGTAATATATAAAAGCACGAATAACCCCGAGCCCGAGCTGATGCCTAGTGTCCCTGGACTGGCCATGTCGTTTTTGAGCAAGCTTTGCATAATACAACCCGATATCCCCATGCCAATACCCACTAATACGGAAAGCACAATACGTGGCAGTCGAAATTCAAATACGATCAGATTCTGCTTGCTCGTTCCTTCGCCGATGATGACCTTGAAAACTTCGAGTGGGGACAGATTCATTTTCCCGACATTCATGCTGAGTATGGCAACCAGCAGTGTCAACACGGTTAACAGTAAAATAATGCTTATACCCCTGCTATTGCGGGACAGATTCAACTAAACTCCCTCCTTTGCTTGCGCACAAGGTAGAGAAAATAGGGTACGCCGACCAAAGCAAAAATAATGCCTAGCGGCGTTTCATGAGGGCGATTAATCATTCGACCCAGCAAATCTGCTGCCAGTAGAAATACTGCTCCATACAACGCTGTGGCGGGAATAATATATCGATAATCTGTACCGACCAGATAGCGTATAATGTGTGGCACGATCAAACCTACAAACCCAACAGGACCGACTACAATAACCGATAACCCCGTTAAAATTAATACGATTAAGGTTGAAAATAGCTTGATTCTATTCGCTCGAATTCCTAGGCCTGATGCCACCTCCTCTCCAAAGCTCAAGATCGTAATGGAGGGAGACAGGGCGATAGCACAGACCAAGCCCACTACAAATAGTGGTGAAATGAAAGCCAGTTCACTCCACTTGGCACTGGCTGTCCCACCAGCAGACCAATAATCAAGTGCTTGACCAATCTCATACTTAATTGCGATAAAAGTGCTGAACGCACCAAAGAGCATAGAGATGGACATTCCTGCTAGCACTAAGCGCTGAGGCGTCATCCCCCATTTGCCTATAGACGCGATGTAGTACGTAATTCCTGTGGTGATTGCTGCGCCCAAGCAAGAATACAGCATGGTTTCACCATAGGTGCGCCCTGGCAAAAAGGCCATACATAGCGCAATAGCAAATGTCGAGCCTGAGCTTATACCAATGAGTCCCGAGTCGGCCAATGGATTGCGAGTCGTTCCCTGCATGATCGCCCCGCACACAGCTAGGCTACACCCAACAATGATGTCCGCCACAGTGCGTGGAAAACGCAATGTATGAATAATTTGGTGTTCCGTAATATTGGGATCAAATTGAAATACAGCCCCCCATGCCAGCTTCAAGCTCATTTCCGCAGCACCAAAGGTGATGGATGCTACGGAAACTATCATGAGCAGAAACACTCCCACAATCATGTAGCTTACAAAATGAAATATTCCTTTTTTATTTCGTTCTTTGTGAGTAGACATTGATTACACCCTTAGTTGGTCAATTATGCATCATTACTTCGTTTGTTCCAGTAATTTGCCAATAATATAATCTAGCTGTCCTGTCATACTAGCAACGTCCGAATAGTAGAACAATCCTGCATATTTCGCTGGAATTTCGATGATGTGCCCATTTTTTACGGCTGGAATACTGCTCCAGATTTTGGTTTTCGCATATTCGGATTCTTTGCCTTCCTGCTTAAACCACAGGACATAATCGCTAAAGTATTCAGCAGCTACCTCATAGGATAAAGAACCTCGACTCTCTCCGGAATTTTTAATCAGTGTGTTGAGCTTTTCCGGTTTGTGAAGTCCTAGATAATCGTAAATTAACGTTCCTCCACGTGAGCCTGTTTCATAATATATTCCGTAGGAGCCACTGCCCCAGTCCTCAAAAATGCTAAACGTTTTGTCTTTGAATATGTCGGAATTTAGTTTTTCTTTGGCCTCGCTCAACTTGCTTTCAAACTGTGAAATCACTTTATCCGCTTCTGCATCATGTCCTGTGGCTTGACCAAGGAATTTCATCCGTTCCACAGATGTCATTTTACCCTCAGGTATTACAAGAACAGGTGCAATTTTGGACAGCTTATCATAATCTTTTGTATCATATGTAATGATGAGATCTGGATCGTACTTCATAATTTCCTCGGTCTCCCATTTTTCAATGACAGGAATCCCGTTAAACTTATCGTAATAAGGCATGGTTTCTTGTTTCCAACCAAATACCGCAGCTGGCTTGATTCCCAGCGTGAATACATCGCCAATATACCAGTTCACCACTACCCGTTGGGGGTTAGCGGGCACCTTTACATCTCCTTTTATCGTAGAGACTGTACGTGTACCAGACTCACTGCTTGCCTCTTCCTTCGCCGAAGATGCAGGTTGAGCAGATGAATCTGAGGAACTGCCAGCATTTCCACACCCTGAAATAACGAAGATTATTACGAATAATGCACACAAAATCATGTAAAATTTCTTGCTCATCATATAATGCATGTTGTAAATTCTCCTTTAACATATTGTAATTGTAGAGCATACTTAAAATTAATGATATTGATAATCATTATCACTAATATAAAATTGTAAATTTCTCCTCCAAGATTGTCAACTGTTTCTTTAAGTTTTAGTTACTTTAATGGATTTTCCAACGTTGCCCTTCTATTCGCTTCATGCCATTCCTGATAGATTCCTCCAATTTCATAAAATGCTTTATTTATTGCAGTTGTCAGCTCCTTCATGATCTCCTTGGTATATTTTAGATGAGTATTTCGGTTATCTACTTTATATTTACGAAGCAGATTTAGGTGAGCAATGATATGAATCGTATCTTCGATGATCCAATACATCACATCCTCTACATCTTTCGTAAGCTTATTTAGTATCTGTACGCCTCTTTCATACATTTGGAGCGTGTATCCCTGTTTGCCAACTTTCACATGCGGACTCAGATCATCATAAAAACCTGTACGGAAAGGTCGACTTACATATTGCTCATACTGTTCTTCGTACATCGAAGTTTGTTCGAGCAGCTTAACGGTCATTTCTATGATTTCTTGTTCATTGTATATTTTTCTCATCCTATTTCATCTTCCTTTTCTATACTAAAATTTAAGTCATCATCATATTAGGTTATAAGTAATGCAATAAAATACTAAACTATTTTTTTACCAACCATTAACAATTCTTTTTACTGCAAACGATAATTAGAATAGAGGGATTTTCCTCGATATTTTAAATTGAAGGGGACAGGCAAATGAATAAAGTATGGGCGAAAGCATCGGCTATTTTATTGGTAGTGGTATCCCTAATCTTCAATGGAACGTACGCGCTCGCAGCTTCAGCAACATCCACGTATATCGTTACGTTTCAGCAAGCAACCCTGGTCTCGAATGACCATGTAGGCAACGATTGGGCCATCGCTGCCCAGGTGGCTGGTCAGTCCATTAGTGAAGGTAACAGCGTAAAAGTAAAAGCCAAGTCGGGTAGCAGCATTAAGCTGTATGCGTACGCTGAGGAACAAGACAAAATTCCTGATGTAGGCGAAATCACGAAAAATGTAAAGGTCACTTCGGTTTCTTCCAAAGGTTCTACCGTTAAGTTAAGAGTCACTATTACTGAAAATCGTGGACGATATTCAGGTCATCAAGCCGTTTGGGAATTCACCTATAAGATTAAGAAACAATCATAAAGCACTATAAATAAACCGTCACTCTCAGGAGCGGCGGTCTTCATATTTTACAAGTCAGGACAACTAGGTAGATACCATTTCGGGATATAGATTTGAAAGCAATCATATGCCTCCAAAACCTCTTCTGCTTGTTGTACCATATCGTCTACCTCTTCTTTGCCAAATGGAATGGCCCAGGGAATCGATGAAAGCTGATTGCTTGCAATATACAGTGCCATTAATCTAAAAAATAAATCCGGTACATCATTATGGAAATAACCGTGAATACGACCTGAAGCAAATAATGGGCTTAATCCTGCACACCAGGTAATACGGTTGAATTCTTCCCAGGGATCACCATAATCCAGCCTATTAAAATCAATGATCCCCAATTCACCAGATGGGGTAACCACCATATTACCGACATGATAATCCCCATGCTGAAATGTTTGGGGGCGATTTTCTAATAGATGACGGTTTTGTTCAATAAAGCTTATCGTTTGATCTGCTCCTTTTAAAACAATACCGCATGACTTAAAGTTTCTAATATATCTGTTGATTTTGGCATTATAATGTTCAGCCCATGGGACCAGGTCCTGCTCTGCATGAATCTCATGCAATTTAGCCAATACCTCTCCCGCCTGAACCCCGAGTTGATACTGTTGTTCGGCGTTTAACGATGGGATAACACCTTCAGCATCTTCCCCGTTGACCCAGGTAAATAAAGAGTATACCGACTGTCCGCTGTTGCATATCCCAAAATCAAGCGGACGGGACATTAGAATATTATCTATATGATGCAGCTTTTTTACGGATTCAAATTCTCGCTGTTTCTTGTCATATTGGGTGAAATCGGAAATTCTCAATAGTAACTCCCTACCGTCAGCGGTTTGAATATGATACTTGTTGTCACTGGACCAGCCCTTATGTATTTCTTGCACGTTGCTCCATGCGCTGGCACCCGGTATTTCACTAAAGAGTTGACTCACGCTCGCATCCCCCCACGCTAATAATAGCCTTGCTTGCTATGCCTTCCATAGTTTACCTTCAAAATGAGGGAGGAATCAATCTTCTTGCCAGCATAAACCCAAATAAAAAAGGCTGAAAAGACAAATTGTCTCTTCAACCTGACTATAAAATGAGTTGTTATCATAAATACCCATTATAATTACCTATCATAAGTACCTATCACTTATACCCTCAATTTAGTAAGCATAGGAAAACTCATTTTTAAATTCGTCTACTCGTTGAATGGTTTTCAGAATATTCCGACCTTCACGTGTACCATCAATAATACGACGCGCTTGTTTGCTGTCTCCGATGTTTACAACTTCCACTTGATGCTCTTTTCCATATTGAAGCAAGCTATCCATCAGCGGAGTGTATGAACGCATACCCAAACATACGAATCCGAGATCAAAAGGAATCTCAAACTCCTGTTCTCCACGCTTTACTTTGAAACGGTCGCTGCACACTTCCGTCAAAGCTGTCTCTGTATGGACGTTCACTTCTCGTTCCTCGACCATTTTCATCATTGAAATGCGGGTAATCATATCCAGGTCCTTACCCAATAAAGGCATCATTTCAATAATGGAAACTTCTTGAGCCCCGCGCTCTGCATAATATTCTACAACATCCAGTCCCACGGCTCCGCCACCCACTACAGCAATACGTTTGCCTTCAAACTCTTGAAAGTTCTCCATATTGTTCAACAGATCAAAGATAGAAAATACTTTTGTACCCGGTTTTCCTAGTTGATCGTGCAGACCTGCAATCGGTGGAAGCAGCGGTTTGGCCCCCGTTGCATTAACAATAATATCAGGGTTCAGAGCACTAATCATCGTCAGATCTGCTCGTGTGCCTGTGACAATATTCAGATTGGTTAATTGCTTGGTGCGCTGAATCAGATAATCTGGGAAGTCATTGATACGCGTTTTGTCTGGTAAGCGTGCAATATCACGCGCAAGGCCACCCAGTTCTGCCTTTTCTTCAAAGAGGGTTACTTGGCAGCCTACCTCAGCCGCTGTACAGGCCGCTTCCATTCCCGCGGTACCCCCACCGATCACAACGACTTGGACATTGTTTCTAACTCGTTGTTTCCGGTATTCAGCTTCCTTGAACAAATCTGGATTTACCGTACAGCAAATTGGTTTACTTTTGGAGATACGATGATCGGCACAACCAATGTTGCAGGAGATGCATTTTCTAAGCAAATGCTCGTAGCCGTTTTGCACTTTGAGTACCCAGTTCGGTTCTGCGATCAAGCCTCTGCCCATTGCCAAAAGATCAGCGTCACCTCTTTCCAATATGTCCTGCGCAGCCTGTGGGCTCCGTATATTACCTGAGGTCATCGTGACCTTTCCGAATTTATCTTTTACTGCTTTAGCCATATAAGAGCGCCAACCATCTGGCAGGTTCATCCCGTCAATCTGGTACTGAATGGAATCATTTAGAGCTGCAGAAACGTTCAAAATATCTACCTCATCATTGAGATACTCCAGTAACTCCAGTGTATCTTCCAAGGTATTCCCACCTTCTGTAAACTCCTCCGCACTAAAACGTAAGCAAATGGGGAAGAATGGACCCACCACTGAACGAATTTCATCAATGACTAATCTGGCAAAACGAGTACGGTTTTCTGCGCTGCCGCCAAATTCATCCGTACGTTTATTGTACACCGGCGAAAGAAACTGACTCAGCAAGTAGGAATGTCCCGCGTGAATTTCAACACAGTCAAATCCTGCTCGCTGTGCTCTTCCCGCTGCTTCTCCGTATTTACGCACAATGGCATAAATTTCTTCTTTTTGCAAAGGTCTTGGAATCGCTCCACCCTTTTTAGAAGGAATATTCGAAGAAGAAACGGGTTGAACTCCGTTCAGTCGTCCAGCATAAGCCGAAGCACCCGCATGGTTAATTTGTACAGAAACACATGCTCCGTAAGAGTGCAGAGCTTCTGTTAATCTAAACAGTCCAGGAATAAACTGATCATTATCCATCCGCAGCTGGGTTGTTCCGTTCGTACCCATAGGGAAATCCAAACAAACATTTTCTACTGTGATCAGGCCGGTCCCCCCTTTGGCCCGTTGTACGTAATAGTCAATATGATCCTGAACAAAGCTTCCATCCATGGCAGCAAAGTTGGTTCCCATCGGGGGCATTACAATCCGATTCTTCAAGGTCATACGCCGTATGGTCAGAGGTTCAAATATCGCAGGATAGTGGTTCATAGTTCTTCCTCCTTGCAGTTTTGCAAATTTCATTCATTTTCAAGTTTCATTACATAACTCATATATGTGATTTTTTTCACTTTAAAGAATATCGAAGTTTTATTGAGTACGATCATTCCTTATGACTTGATTTTATATTATTCGATCTATAAATTCTAATGCTATTTTATGCGCTGAATCATAGTTTCAGTCTATAGATAAAATATAGTGCTACATAAAAAAAGGAACCATCCTTTAAGAAATGTTCCTTTCAGCTCAAACCCAAATCATACTTTATTCGTTATTCACCTATGTATCCGTTCTTTTGAAACCGTAGGGCCTACGCTCCAATATACCTTCCCTAACATATCTGTCCAACAGTTCACACATTGTAGCATATCCATTTTTGCTAAATGAAGGTGTGTAGGCTTTGGCTTTAGGAGAGGTGTTCAGATATTGAAGGAAGAATCCCTCATCTATCACCTGCGTATCGTAAATATAAGCTTCAATCGATGTATGCCGTTCTGGGTGATGCTCCCCAATATTCACAAACAGACAATGATCACCATGTAAATCAGCTGACCATATTCCATCTATAATCAAGTCTGTTTCTCCTTGTTCCAGCCATTCAAACTGAGTTGGGAACGGAACGTACTCAGAAGGTCTCATTTGATGGGTTTCGGTAGCCATTCGTTCACATAAACGCTGCGCAGATAGCGTGTACTCGTCCCAAAAGCCCAAAATAGCCATATCTCTTGCGCGCGAGTATCCCCATTCTTGATTTTCTTCTGTCGAAGTTTTGAACTGTGCTAACGATTGGTCTATCCTCTTATGCCTCATTGCTGTTCTCCTTCCTCCGATCTATCACAAGATGTACTTCCATTTAGAAACCAAAAATCCCCCGCTCGAAAAGCCGTGTGAGTTCAAAAAAAGAAACATCACGGCTTAACGGCAAGGGAAATATATCTATCTGTATACAGATTATACTTTTAGATCACCATCATAGGTGGCAATCATTTTGTATAGTTCGGGACGACGATCACGGAAAATGCCCCATTCGATCCGTCCTACTTCCAGCTCGTCCAGATCAAATTCGGCGGTAAGCACTTCCTCATCGGTACGACCAGCCTCTGCTATCTTATTCCCTTGAGGGCCAGCGATAAAGGATGAGCCGTAGAAATTGATGCTGGATTCTTCATCGGTTTCCTTTCCGATACGGTTGGAAGCAATGACTGGAATCAGATTGGAAGCTGCATGACCTAGCATGCAAGTCTGCCAGTGATCCTTAGAGTCAATGGAGGAATCTTGTGGTTCTGAACCAATGGCTGTCGGGTAAAATAAAATTTCTGCGCCCATAAGCGCCATACAGCGGGCCGCCTCAGGATACCATTGATCCCAGCACACGCCTACTCCGATTTTGGCATAACGTGTATTCCACACTTTAAAACCGGTGTCGCCCGGATTAAAATAAAACTTTTCCTCATACCCAGGGCCGTCCGGGATGTGGCTTTTGCGGTATTTACCTAACACTTCACCATCTGCATCAATAACAGCAAGACTGTTGTAACGAGCATAGTTCTTCTTCTCGTAGAAGCTGATTGGCAGCACAACCTGCAATTCCTTGGCAATCTTCTTGAAATGGTTAACCGCTTTGTTGTGCTCCAGCTCAGTTGCATATACATAATAATCAGACTTTTCCTTCTGGCAGAAGTATGGAGTTTCGAACAATTCCTGCAGCAAAATAATTTGCGCGCCTTGGGCCGCCGCTTCACGTACCAACTTCTCTGCTTTGCTGATATTTTCTTCGATATTGGTAGAACAGCTCATTTGAGTTGCTGCCACTTTTACTTTTCTCACCTTAGTCCTCCTTATAAATGTTGTATCGTTCAACGCTTTACAGCAGGCATCTGCTGGGTTGTACAGTGTACGTTACCGCCTTCACGGATAACTGCCATACCATCTACAGTGCGGATCTTGCGATTCGGGAATACTTTTGACAGCACTTGCTGGGCTGCAAGATCACTCTCAGCAGCAGTTCCGCCAAACACAGGCAAAATAATGCCGCCATTCACAAAGTAGAAGTTAATATAGCTCAGTGTCAGTCGGCTGTCTTCATAATCCACACGCGGCGGTTGGCCGATTTGAATCACTTCCAGCTTACGACCTTTGGCATCCGTTGCTTGCTCTAGAATACGCAGATTTTCCTGCGTGATTTCATAATTTTCATCCTCAGGATCATCACATACTTGCATAATGACCTTGCCAGGAGCAGCAAAGCAAGCAATATTGTCCACATGACCATCCGTTTCGTCGCCACTGAGTCCACGTTTTAGCCAGATAATTTTCTCGGCACCTGTATATTCGCATACGTACCGTTCTATTTCTTCTCGGCTTAATTCCGGATTGCGGTTGGGATTGAGCAAGCACTCTTCGGTTGTAATTAGAGTACCTTCGCCATCTACATGCAGTGAGCCGCCTTCCATTACTAGCGGTGCATCTAACCGCGGAACTCCAAGTTTGTCCAGTATTTGCGGCGCAACCTGGTCATCCAGATCCCATGGAGCATATTTGCCGCCCCAAGCATTAAACTTCCAGTTAATACCTGCCAACTGACCCTGCTCATCCGTCAGAAAAGTTGGACCGTTATCACGTAGCCACGCATCGCTGTGCTCTATTGGTAACAGTTCTACCCGTTCCCCGAGCTCAAGCGCTTTAACGCTCTCCAGATCATCTGGATTTACGACTACGGTAACTGGTTCAAATTCCGCCATAGCACTTACGATTTCGGCATAACCCTTACATACCTCGGCATGCATATCGGGGTAAACCATTGAAGATTTTACAGGCCAGGAAATATACGTACGTTCATGTGGCACCCATTCAGGCGGCATCTTATAATGTGAATCCTTAATTTGCATGTATTGAAACTCTCTTTCTTTTCAGAATGTAGACTCCGCTCCTATCATACAATAATATGATCTTTGTCTCAATCGAAGCGGAAAAGTTTTAATAATTTACATTGAAATTTGAGAAATTACTTTGAAAAGGTGATTGCTTTCACCGTACTGCCATCAAAATCCTTCACGGTAAATTGTGCTCCCTCAAGCACACCATAAGAGGATGGATAATTTTCTTTTGGTAATGCGATTGAACCAGGGTTCAGTACAAAGACCCCATTTTCCACATCTGCTACCGGAATATGAGTGTGTCCTTGAATGAATACATCACCCGCTTCTAGTGGCGGTAAATTTCCGATACTAAAACCATGTCCATGCGTGATATAGATTCGCCGTCCTTCATGGTACAGTAAAGCATAATCACCCATCATCGGAAAATCCAGCAACATCTGATCCACTTCTGCATCGCAATTCCCGCGTACCGACACCGCAATGTGGGATTTATATTGGTTCAGCATAGCAGCCACTTCCGCCGGGTTATATCCTTCCGGTAACGGATTACGCGGTCCATGGTACATATAATCTCCAAGCAAGACAAGGCGGTCAGCTTTCTCCTGCCTAAACTTTTCCAGTGCCAATTGCAACCAATACAGTGAACCGTGAATATCTGATATAAACATTAATTTCATAGTTTTTCCTTCCTTTCTGAATAGGCCATAGTAATTTGGAAATATTCCTCTTACGTTCATTATTACATTATTCCCTGAACAAATCTGTGCAAAAATGTTTCTTTACGTTTGGTAGTTCTCTGTAAAGACGCAAAACTACAGTTCCAAATGAACTGTAGTTTTATGGTTAATTTCTTTTATACTTGTGCTTGTCATCTTCGGTAATTTTACGGATGACCTTGCAAGGGTTCCCTGCGGCAATCACACCAGAGGGAATATCTTTGGTAACAACGCTTCCTGCACCAATAATTGAATCATCCCCTATCGTGACGCCCGCCAGAACGCAAACATTACCACCGATCCAAACATTATTGCCCACAGTAATTGGAAATACAATTTCCAACCCTTCATTACGTTGTTCCACATCAAGAGGATGACCCGCAGTATAAAATCCGCAGTTAGGAGCAACAAATACATTATCACCGAACACTATTTTTGCCCCATCAAGCATGATCGTATTGTGGTTACTATAAAAGTTTTCACCGATTTCGATATTATACCCATAGTCACACACAAAAGGCTGCTCAATCAAGAATCTATCCGTTGTCTTTCCTAGTAAAGTTTTGATGAGTGTTTCTCGTTCTTCCATATTTCTAGGATGGAGCTGATTATATTCGTAGCAGAGACCTTTGGCGTATAGACGTTCCTCAATCAATTCTTCATCATAATTAGCATTGTATAGGAGTCCTAATTGTGATTTTTCTTTTTCTGTCATCGCTTGTCCACACTCCGTTTATGTAGTTAGATTCTCGTGGTAAATGACGCTCATAAAAAAATTGGCGACCGCTTCCCCCATAATAAAGCAGAGGCGGTCGCCACGTAAAAAACATCATTATGTTTTTTATAATTTAGTTACTGGTTTATTAATAAATTAGCGTTTCAAGCTTCCACCGTTTGTGGAAATAACCTCTTTGTACCAGTGGAACGATTTTTTCCGGTATCTTTCAAGTGTACCGCTGCCATCATCATGACGGTCAACATAAATGTAACCATAACGTTTTTTAAGCTGAGCAGTCGACGCGCTGACAAGGTCGATACAGCCCCAAGATGTATAGCCCAGAACCTCTACTCCATCTTCAATCGCTTCCCCAACTTGAACCAAATGATCATTCAGATAGTTGATCCGGTAGTCATCTTCAACCGTTTTTTCACCTTTTTCATTGGTGATAAGCTCGTCCACAGCGCCCAGACCATTTTCAACGATGAACAGTGGTTTTTGGAAACGATCATAGAATGTATTCAGCACATAGCGCAGACCTTGCGGATCAATTTGCCAGCCCCACTCACTTGCCTCGAGATGCGGATTGCTCACCCCACCGAGGATGTTACCTTCACCTTTGACTTTTTTAGCTTCGTCTGCAGTCTCACAAGTACTCATGTAATAGCTGAACGAGATAAAATCAACCGTATGCTTCAGATCTTCAGCATCACCTGGCTCAAAATGAATAGAGATTCCGTTTTCTTTGAAGAAACGTTTCATGTAACCTGGATATTGACCTCTTGCATGAATATCGGCAAATGCCATGTTTCTGTGATCAAATTCCATTGCTGCAATTACATCGTCTGGATTAGGTGTCAGCGGATAAGTAGGCATACTCAGTACCATACAACCAATTTTGAAATCAGGATTAATCTGATGACCGATTTTTACCGCTCTTGCACTCGCTACCAGCTCATGGTGAATCGCTTGATAAAGATCTTGTTCACTAAGTTGATCTTTTGGTGTGCTAATCCCGCCACTCATGAAGGGTGCTTCAAGAATGGAGTTGATTTCATTGAATGTCAACCAGTATTTTACTTTATCTTTGTAGCGATTAAATACAGTTGTTGCATAGCGCTCATAGAAATCAACAAGCTTACGGTTTACCCAACCATCGTATTCTCTGGACAAATGTAAAGGTGTTTCATAGTGAGATAATGTAACGAGTGGCTCAATGCCATATTTATGAAGTTCATCAAACAAATCATCATAAAATTGCAAGCCTTGTTCATTAGGTTCCAACTCGTCACCTTTAGGGAAGATACGTGACCAAGCTATGGAAGTACGGAACACTTTAAAGCCCATTTCCGCAAAAAGTTTAATATCTTCTTTATAATGATGGTAAAAATCAATACCGATCAACTTCATATTATCTTCTGTTGGTACATCCGTAACCGGCCCCCAGCCACCACGAGGAGTTACATCCTGAATGGACCAGCCTTTTCCGTCTTCTTGATAAGCGCCTTCGAGCTGATTAGCAGCAACTGCTCCGCCCCACAGGAAATCTTTTGGAAACTGTGTACTCATATTTTCTCCGCCTTTGCTGATGTTTTTTCATTAACTAGGACATAAACACGTTACCTCTACGCTAATGTTTATAAAGTACTTCTAATTGAATCTTAAGGTTTGTAACGCGTTTCATGTCAAGTATTATTTTAAAAACTTGCAGAGTCTATAATCGTATTATCTCCAATACTTACTTCCATATTTATAACAACGTCCCGACCCATCTATCCGTTAATTACCAATTGTAACTGGGTGAGCTATTCTTCAAAGCGGAAGGCTTCTATTTTCTTTTTTCCACCAATTGTAAATTGTAGGTCAGGCTTTCAAGGGTAACTGAAATCAACCCATACATGTATTCATCGTGCGTATCGTTTTTTACAAAAATCTCAGGCATATGTTCTTTGGGTACATCTTTAAGACAGCCGTTATAAATATCATCCAACAGTGCTGGCTTAGATAACTCTCCAGTCAAAGCGATCGATACAGGGTCTATAATCGCAATAATGGATGTTATCGTTTTGATCGCCAAAGGAACAAATTCCTGTGTGCTATTTAACTGTTTAAGCTGTTCCTCTCTCGTTATGCCAAAGGGTAAAAAGGAAACTTCCCCAGCAAATTTGGTATTTCCTTTTAACAAATGTCCATCGACAATAAAACCCGCTCCCGGAAAATTATCCTTGGGAAACGTAACAATAGCAAAGGTTTTGTCCTCATCATAATTTTGCATGTTATAAAATCCATAGACGGTCAGATGCATATCATTTTCAATGGTGACTTCTAACCCGTATTTATCTTGAAGGCGTGGTCCTACAGGGACTCCTATCAGCAGATCAAGGTCACAGACATCAATAACCCCTTGATGAACAACCCCCGGAATGCCAATACCAACGGCTTTGACGTTTCCATAGGTATGAATTAGCTCTCCGACTTGGTCATCTATAACTTCATAATCAATATGCGGCACAACGGATGTATTCTCTGCGATAATATCGCCAAGCATATTGGCCACAGCATAAGTAAGAGAATGTACTCCTCCTTCTGTTTTCACAGTTAAACAAATAATATAGGAATAATCAGCGTTATATTTGTACCGTCTAGCCGGGCGACCGCCACTCGACTCTTCCAATTCCATCTCTAATACTTCTCCGGTTTGAAGAAGCTCATTCAGAATATTCCCACAGGTTGCCACACTAAGTCCTGTAATACTGGCTATAGACGACTTGGTTGCAAATTCCTTGGATTTCAGTGTGTTTTTAACTAGCTCTACATTAATTCGTTTGACCCGAATGGTATTATTGGAGACTGGTTGTATTTGAATACACCCCTTTTGAAGTGATTATTAAAAGGTTAATAATAAGCTGTAATATAACGCCCGGTCTGCAATAAGTCAATTTGCACAACCCGTACGCAAGAATATGATTCTCCATTCGATTAGTCGATCATCATGATATACTATGGATAAGAGACAAAAATTTAGTGATAAAACTAACAAGAAAAGGGAGATTCTATTGGCAACTAGCGAATATGTAGCAATCATTGCGTTGATCCTCTCCGTCATACTTTTGTTCAAGGTCTACCGTCTTCAATCTCGACTTAATGATTTGAAATCCGATGTGGAGCGTCTTGAGAACCGTTCAGGACCAACGGAAACATCGATGTCAAGTACAATTACTCCCCCTCCTCCACATTTCCTAGACGCAGAAGCTTCAAAAGAAATCAATCAAAGGCTGCTTCTACTGATCAGGGAAGGAAATAAGATTCAAGCCATAAAAGAATTAAGAATCGCTAAGGATCTGTCTCTTAAGGATGCAAAAGATTATGTAGATCATTTGGAAAAGCTTTAAGAAAGGAAGAATTAAAATGAGTGTCAGCAAAACAAACGCCATGCGCATATTAGACGGGCAACACATCCACTACAATATTTTGAGTTATGACCATCAAGATGGAAAAATAGACGGTATGAACGTAGCCGAAAAGATCCAAAGAGCACCGGAATCCGTTTTTAAAACCTTGGTTGCACATAGCAAACAAAATCTGTTTGTTTTTGTGATTCCTGTACATAAAGAGCTTGATCTCAAAAAGGCTGCCAAATCTGCGGGAGAGAAAAAAATTGAAATGCTTCCTGTTAAGGAGTTGCAAAAGCATACAGGATATATTCGCGGTGGCTGCTCTCCCATAGGAATGAAAAAGCTCTACCCCACTTATATCGACCAGCCCGCAGTTGAACTGGAAACGATCGTTGTAAGCGGCGGGAAAATTGGAACTCAGCTGGAACTGAGTCCGCACGATTTGGCTCAAATCATTCAAGCACAGTTTACAGATCTATCGCACACGGTATAAAACTCATCATGTCATCATAAAATCTTTATGCGTATTTTCTCTTAATCCTATGCTTCATCATGCTTCAACCTAGAGAGGAAGATCAAATGATGCATAATGATTGCTCAAAGAAAGTCGGAATCCCCCAACCCATCAGAAGTGATGGTGCAGGGGGCATCGACAAGGGTCCACGTGATGTGATGAGGGATTTACAAAATCCGGATATGCTGGTTCCTCCCGTAACGGACAATGGTCTCATACCGAATATGCGGTTTTCTTTTTCAGATGCTCATATGCAGCTTAATCATGGTGGGTGGTCAAGAGAAGTTACAGTAAGGGAGTTACCCATTGCCACAACTCTTGCCGGAGTGAACATGAGTTTGACACCGGGCGGTGTCCGTGAGCTTCACTGGCATCAGCAGGCAGAATGGTCTTATATGCTGTTAGGAAGTGCACGTATTACGGCAGTTGACCAAGATGGACGTAATTTTATTGCTGATGTGGGCCCAGGCGATCTCTGGTACTTTCCACCAGGCATCCCGCATTCTATACAGGGCCTTGAAGAAGGCTGTGAGTTTTTGCTGGTTTTCGATGATGGCAGTTTTTCCGATCTGAACACCTTATCCATCTCAGATTGGTTCGCCCATACTCCCAAAGAGGTGATTTCTGCAAATTTCGGGATTCCAGAAACCGATTTTGCAGCCATTCCTCAAGACCAAGTCTACATCTATCAGGATTCCGTTCCCGGTTCAATCCAAAGTCAAGCGGTTCCCTCTCCCTATGGGACGTTGCCCCTATCCTTTAAGCATGAATTACTAGCTCAGCCCCCGATCAAAACACCGGGCGGAAGCGTACGGATCGTCGACTCCTCCAATTTTCCGATTTCCAAAACTATCGCAGCTGCCCTGGTTGAGATTGAGCCCGGAGCCATGCGAGAGATGCACTGGCACCCCAATAATGATGAATGGCAATACTACCTTGCAGGGCAAGGACGGATGACTGTCTTTGGCGGTAATGGTGCAGCCCGGACATTTGATTTTAGGGCCGGGGATGTTGGATATGTGCCTTTTGCTTATGGTCATTACATTCAAAATACTGGCTCCAGCACACTATGGTTTCTTGAAATGTTTAAAAGTGACCGTTTTGCAGATGTGTCCTTAAATCAATGGATGGCTCTGACACCTACAGAGTTGATTCAAAGTAATTTACACGTTGGTTCTGATGTAATCTCTAATTTACGAAAGGTCAAATGGCCCGTCGTCAAGTATCCTGGTTACTCTTATGACCCTAAAAATAAATAAAGGAATCACTTCGTCATGATGTCTTCCAGCTGTTTCTGTGGCTCAGAACAAACTGCTCAAATGAGACCGGACAGCGCCCAGTGACAAGCTTAACGGTATCGGTCACTTGATCTTCACTTCCGTTTTCACGTATCCTTCTATCCAATCCTGCCAGCATATCTGCATATTCTTCAGGCATTCCAGCGCGAACCATGCCCGCTTTCAACTCTTCATCAGACAAAGAGATATGCTGGATCGGTTGGACTGTTGATTTCCCAATAATTTCAGCCACTTCGTTATATGTTAGTGTTTGAGGTCCAGTGATGACATGAGCTGTGTTGTGTGGTTTATCGTCAATAAGAGCCCTCACTCCCACTTCTGCAATGTCATCTGCACTTACGAAGCCTATTCTCCCGTTTTGGGTTGCACTATAAATGGCCTTGTTGTTTTTGATCGTTTCCACATGCTGGCCTTCTGTGAAATTCTCCATAAAGTAGGATGGCTGTAATACAGCCCACTCTGGAGCTAATCTACGAAGTGCTTGATGCACAGGTCCAAATACTGGCCCGTCCTCAGGCACAGATGCGCTGCCTAAAAGCACGAATCTTTGCACTCCTTCTCTCAAGGCCCTCTCAATAAAAGGAATCATCACTTTGGCGGGATTGACGTCCAACACAGGTACTACCAAATAAATTTTATCTACATTCATCAGCGCCTGTGTATGTGTTGATTCATCATACCAATCAAAATATACATAATCTTCTTCTTCCCAATTGCCAGGTTTAGTACGCCCAGCCAAACGTACTGGATACTGAAGTTGCGTAAGTTTGGCAGCTACACGGCTGCCTGTTTTGCCGTTTGCTCCTGTAATCAACGTTATATTTCTGTCTTTCATAAAATTCAACTCCTATTTAAATTTTTTATCTTAGTCTAGATTTTCATATCTCCATGAGGCTTGAACTCTTTCATTCATGATTCCAAGGCTTCAAGAGCGACCAAAGGGTTCCAGTAATCTTTGTAGTGAGTAATGCTCCATATTTTCTTCTAACATGTTGCTCATAAATTTATGCATGACTGTTTGCGCTTGCTGTTTTGCTTTGTCGGTATTCGGATTGATTGTCATAGTAGACACCTCGCATAATTATTTTTAGTTCCTGCTTAAAACAAATTCAAGACAGAAATTAAACATAAGAATTCTAGATTGATCAGTCTATAATACTCAAAAAAATTTGACTAATCGGTCTAGAATATTCAAAAAATAAACGCTATTAAGCGTTTATAAAGATCACTCCAAAATCGACAGCGTCGTACGCACAATATCTCTAAGCACCTCAGGGCTTGCGCCTGTCTTGGCGGTAAATGTCAGCGATAATCGGGCATGATTTAGAAATCTGGCGATTGACAACAGTTCAGATTCCGTAGCATGAATCTCCCCCTCACTTTGGGCGCGGACTAGGGCGTTGTAAAAAGCAAGTTCAAGCTTTTCAGTGTTTTCAGTAATAAAAGCTTTGATCTCATGATGATGCGGAGCCTGTTCAATAGCACTGTTCATAATAAAGCATTCCTTCGACAGCCTCTTATCCATCAAGACTCTAACAGATTCATTAAAAATCATCGCTATTGCATCCTTAATGCTCCCAGGTTGACTGAGCAGATGTACTACGGCTTCGGTTTTGTCACGTATGTAAAGCTGAATAGCCGAAAAAAACAAATCATATTTCGTGCCGTAGGTATCATAAAGACTCTGCCGCGCTATACCCAGCTGATCCAGTAAAATGGTCAGAGAAGTTCCCTCATACCCATGCTCTCCAAATACAGCCATAGCTTTTCGCAGAACACTTTCAGTATCAAATTCTTTAGCTCTTCCCAAACCTCATGTTCACCTCCTTGCTTATGATTATAATTTTTTCAGACTGATCAGTCAAGAAAATAAAATTGATTTTATATAATTTTATTTACAAAAAAACCATCGTACCGAAATACGATGGTTTAGGTATGTTTATTTTATCCAAACGCTCAGGTGTAAATGATGCAATCTGACTATTCCTCAGAGTCTACGTTATGGTAAACCTGCTGAACATCCTCCAAATCTTCTAATGCATCAATCAATTTATCAAATTGAGCCTGTGCATCCTCTGGAAGAGTAATATCATTTTGGGCAAGCATGGTGAGCTCGGCAACGGTAAACTCCGTTACTCCTGCCTGCTTGAAAGCTTCCTGAACAGCATGGAATTGATCAGGTTCTGCATATACGATGACAGCTTCATCTTCTTCGATGATGTCACGAACCTCGACATCTGCCTCCATCAACAGCTCCAGCACTTCATCTGGAGTTTTACCCACCAGACCAATAACTGCTGTTGAATCAAACATATAGGCTACAGATCCGCTCACGCCCAGGCTACCGCCATTTTTAGTAAAAGCAGAACGCACATCTGATGCTGTACGGTTTACGTTATTGGTCAGTGCATCTACAATGACCATGGAACCGTTCGGTCCGAAACCTTCATAACGAAGCTCTACGTAGTTTTCATCGCCAGCACCTTTTGCTTTTTCAATAGCGCGGTCAATGATCGCTTTCGGTACATTGTACGTTTTTGCACGTTCTAACACGACTCTTAGGACCCGATTGGATTCAGGATCAGGCTCGCCCTGTTTGGCTGCCACATAAATTTCCACGCCAAATTTAGCATATATACGACTCGTATTAGCATCCTTGGATGCCTTCTTTTCTTTAATGTTATTCCACTTACGTCCCATAATATCCCGCTCTCTTCCTGTATGAATATACACAACGAACTTCATTATATCCTTGTATATTATATCTCCTAAAGGACATACGAACAAGTTCAAACACTCCGTTATGGAAAAATAAACAATTCTGCCTACAATCCTCCTCATCTATGGACAACAATCCTATGAATGTCTAAGATGAGGAGGAAGTCTGACTTGAAGGAGATTATTCACTTGGATGTCTTATATAAAAAGTTGAGCAATAACCATGAAATCACGGTATATGAAACCACGGAGCTGTATGGTGAAAAGGGGTTATTTCGTGTGATGGAATTTTCAAATGCGGCTGTCCAAGGTGCGCTAGATTTGAATCATCCGCAACGCATTCTGTTCGAATATCCCAGAGCAATCATCCATCTTATGGAGCTGAACGATCCGTCATTTGAAGACGTGTTTGTTATCGGGCATGGTATAGGCACGATTGCGGGTCACTTTACAGATAAACGTTTTAAGATTGCCGAGCTGGATTCGCAAGTAGTAGAATTCAGCCGAACATTCTTTGGGTACGACCAGAACAATGTGACTATTGGCGATGGACGTCGCATCCTGGAGAAGGAGGCCCCGGATGCTTATGACTATATTATATTGGACGCCTTCACGGAGCAGGGTACACCCTTGCATTTAGTATCCTGGGAATTTTTCAAGATGGCTAAAGAAAAGCTGGATTCCGAAGGATCGCTAATTATGAATGTAATGGGCAAAAGTGAACACGATCATCTAGTCCATGCCATTCACACAACGTTGCGTGAAGAATTCGCCTATGTCACAACATTCTCTCTACCATCGGAAGGCGTTGCCGACATTCAAAATATCATTATGATAGGTCGAGACAAGCCCATTCGTTTTCAGGCACGTCAGATGGCGGACTTTCATGAGATTACACTTGGAGAAGGTCATATTCTGCGGGATACAGATGCTTAGTGTTGTATGAGACTCAATATTCTTCTCTCTACATCATGGATATGAATCGACTCTTTGTTGCTGTTTCTTCGCTCTACGAATTCTACTTTTCCGTGTTCAGCATCTTTACCAACGACGATGCGCACGGGAATACCTACTAAATCTGAATCTTTAAATTTAACTCCTGGACGTTCGTCACGATCATCTAGCAGAACCTCTATACCGCGATCCTGTAGTTGGCTGTATAGCTCCTCGGCTATTTGCATCTGAAGCCTGTCTTTCACTGAAATCGGAATGATATGAACCTGAAACGGAGCCAGTGCGTGGGGCCATATCATTCCGTTCTGGTCATGATTCTGCTCTACAATGGCGGACAGGATTCGGGAAATGCCAATACCATAGCAGCCCATAATCATCGCTTGATTGGTTCCAGACGCATCTAGAAAGGTCGCCCCCAACTTCTCACTGTACTTGGTGCCCAGTTTAAATACATGTCCAATCTCAATTCCACGGTGGAGTACCAATTTCCCTTCGTCACATCGAGGACATCTATCCCCTTCTATAACATTACGTAAGTCTGCCACATGCCGAAGATCTAGATCGCGCCTTGGATTCACATGCCGATAATGGTAGTCCTGCTCGTTCGCGCCTGCGAAACCGCTGGACATTTGGACAACGGCGTAATCCACCCACACAGGGATTGTCAAGCCGCATGGACCTATGGACCCGGGTGGGGTTCCAGTTGCCTTTGTGACGGCATTTGCACTTGCTATTTCGAATTTTTCACTACCTAAAATTTGTTTAACTTTTACTTCGTTGACCTCATGATCTCCTCTGACAACTACCGCAATCGGCTGATCGTCAGCCATATAAATCAATGTTTTGATGATTTCTTTAGGCTCTATGTGAAGGGTATCAACCAGTTGATCTATGGTGCGTAGACCTGGAGTATACAGTTTTTCCATTTCATCTGTATCGATAGAAGGATGGCTGTCATGTTCATTTTCATCGAAGACAGAAGATATTCCTATGCTTCCCGTCGAACGCGGCTCCGCCTTCTCAAGATTGGCAGCATAATCACAGCAGGTACACGCCACTATGGTATCCTCTCCTATATCAGCCAGCGCCATAAATTCGTGGGTTTCACCTTCACCACCAATAGCACCAGCATCTGCTTCGACGGCGCGAAAATTTAGACTGCAGCGGGTGAAAATACGTTGGTATGCCTGGAACATGGCCCAATAAGTGTGATCTAGTCCCTCCCAATTGGCATCAAACGAATAGGCATCCTTCATCAAAAATTCTCTGCTGCGAAGCAACCCAAACCGAGGACGTCGTTCATCCCGAAACTTGGTTTGAATTTGATACAGTGTTACAGGCAATTTCCGATAGGAATTCACTTCATTTCGTATTAAAGACGTAATGACCTCTTCATGTGTAGGCCCTAATGCAAACTCCCGATCATGTCGATCTTGCAGACGCATCAGCTCTGAACCGTACACATCGTATCTCCCCGATTCTTGCCACAGTTCCGTTGGCTGTAATACAGGCATCAGCAATTCTCCAGCTCCTGCACGATCCATCTCATCTCGTACAATTTGTTCCACTTTTCTGAGTACCCGTCTGCCCAGTGGCATATAGGTATACATTCCAGCCGCCAATTGGCGGATAAATCCTGCCCGCAGCATAAGCTGATGACTAATCACTTCGGCCTCTGCAGGTGCTTCACGCAAGGTTGTCAGTAATAATTGGCTTTGGCGCATGTGTGGCTTCCTCCTTGTAAGAACGATAAAATGTACGCAAAAAAGACACATCCGTCAGGGACGAATGTGTCGTGGTACCACCCTTCATTTGACCGTAACCATATTCGGCACGGTCCTTCTTTAGATAACGGCATCTGGCCGGTAACGGTTTATCTTACGCACCGCTACAGCTCGCAAGGCAGGAAAACGTTCATTCGCGGCGAGAAACCTTTCAGCCCATGGGTTTCTTCTCTGTACAGCGGGTAATTGAACCTTTGATCCTTGGTCTACACTATTCCTATATATTACAATTTTCACCACTTTACTCGAAACGCAGATTCAAGTCAAGGAGATAATTGTCTATCTGGGCTCAGCCAAGGACATGAACGATATTTAGATTTTAAGATAATCAAATTCCTTTCATTACCATATTGCAAAATGAGCGGCCATATTTTAGGACGGATACGCCTGCGAAAACCCAGAACAAATCGGACAAACCGAGGTGAAATATCCCAAATACGAACGGCTTCTTGCTCTACTCCTTTGGGTAGCTCCTTGGAAAATAAAAAACGGTTAAGCGAACGCGTGATAACACCTGATATCGCCTCAATCGTGCTGACATCCATTACGATGATTGTGTCGGAACGCTGGAGTCGCTCGGTAAAATAACGTTCATGATAATTGCCTTCGATAATCCACTCTTCCCCTTGCAGGACTTCACCCAGCTGTTTATGAAATTGTTTGTCTGTACTCCGCTTCCACTCCGGTCCCCAATACAAATCATCCAACGAAATATACGGCAAATGAGTCCACATCGACAGTCGTTTGGCCAAAAAAGTCTTGCCGCTCCCCGGTGAGCCGATTACGATAATACGTTTAGCATGCTGCACAGCTAGAAGCTCGTCACTCACTTCCCCACGTAAGGTTAGCGTTGAATAGATCAGTCGATATAGAAATCCTACTGCCAAAGCCCCTCCCTTTAAAAGCAAATAAAGAAGAAACAGCGGCAGAAAAACAATAGCGTATTTCACACTGTCCATCAGACAACCTGCCCCTTTTATACATTCAATATTTGAGATCATTACATCTGTGAAGCTCTAAATACACGCTGTTGTAGGTTAAGTGTTCTCTTCTTTACTTATGTATTTTTCTTTTTAAAATACACACCCTTAAAAAATACAAAATTTTGCGAATGTGTGCCATACAGCTCCTGGAACCTAGAATGGAGTTTATTCACAGAAATGGTGTCTGAGACTGTCCGATCCGTTTGTATGGTTAAGTCGACACAACTGATTCCAAACTGGCACACTTGCTCCATAGGATAACCTTGGGTAATTCCATAAATCATCCCGGCAATAAACGCGTCATCTGCGCCTGTGACATCAATGACCTGTTGAACTGGAGGGATAGGGATTTGTCCATGAGTTCCATCCTGAGAAGCAAACAACACATGCTCAGCACCGCAGATAATAATGACATTTTGAACCCCTAGTTTGTGAAAAACTCGAGCTGCGTCCAATATCTGCTGGTCATCTTTAAGTTCCAGTCCCAAATAAGCTTCAGCCTCTTCCGGTTGGCATACCAGCCATTCCACCCCATGCAAATTTCGGGGAAGCTTTCTCATCTTGGAAGCTGACACCGATGAAACGACAAGCGGAACCTGATGTTCCTGACAGACATGTATGGTGGCCGCTATTACGTTCATAGAGAAATTAGTGTCCAGCAGAACAAGTCGGGACGAGGCGATTAAAGGAATATTTTCAAAAATTACTGAAGGACGAATCTGATCATAAATCTCCATTTCTGCTGTCGCTACAATCATCTCACCATGCTCGTTTAGCAAGGCAGTATAAACGCCAGTTGACGACTCACCTTTGACTTGAAGAGGAATCACATGCATGTAACGGCTAGACTGTTCGATGATAAATTCGCCTTCCGCATCATCTCCAACTGCGGTTAGCAGGCTGACCCGTCGGCTCAACCTCCCTAAATTTTCAGCTACATTCCGTGCTACCCCACCGCAAGATTGCAGCCTAGTGCTGCTCGGATTGGAGGTGTGAAGCTGAAATGTACCCTTAACCATGATTTTACGATCCAGATTTGCCCCTCCTATACACAGTATTTGTTCGCTAGAGGGCCAAGGCTCGTCCTGTTCATTTTTGTGAATTTTTTTTAATTTCATCATTTGACTCCTTTCTCGACTCTATTCGGCTAGAATGATTTAAATTTGTGCAGAAATAGGCACTCTATAAACCTAACATGTTCTAAATGTCAAATTCCCAAGAATCATGTCGAGTCCGTTAAAATATCAAAAAGTTACACATGCTAAAAAAGTCACCTCATCGTAAAGATACCCTCCACTTTACGATAAGATGACTAGAACTGAACTTGCAGCTTAGATCCTTCTTCCTAGCATCCTGTTATTTTATAGAGAATAGAGCAGCTCCATGAGGGGGTAAATCTGCGGACAGTTCCTGCACTATAACACCTAAATCCACATGGTTCCACAAGTCTCTGGCACTTGCCTGCCCTTCAATTCCAAGCTCCTGTAGGGATACACGGACTGTTGAAGCTTCATCTCCAACATTAAATAAAGCCGCATATACGTGACCTTCCTCATTGTGAGAAGTCCAAACGATATGTTCATCCTTTCTGTAGACCTGTCGCGCATTCACACCGTTGTGATGAACATCGAGCACTTCTTTGTTCGTCAGCAATGAAAGTGTCCATGCGTCATTATCACGCAGTTCTCCTCCGAACATCAGTGGAGACCGGAAAATGCTCCATAAGGTCATCATCGTCAGCTGCTCATCCTTCGTAAAGCGTGTCCAACGATCATGACTGCCAGAATCTACTGAATCTACCGAACGAATACCTAAATGTCCGAGCGGCAACATGTCGCAATCCGGCCAGTGACCTGGACCTACATGTTCCGCCCATTTCTCGCAGCGTTCGAACATACCATACAGTAAAGGCCATACATCCCAGAAATCATCAGTCATACGCCACATATTCGCATTTGCGATTAAATCAGATGCATGTTCCAGCGGTGCGGGACCAGGCGATAGACTTAACACCATCGGACGTCCGCATTGGGCGATAGCCCGCTTAATCATTTCGATTTCCGCCAAATGAATACCATAGAGACGTGATGCAGCAATGTCATCTACTTTGACAAAATCGACACCCCATTCCGCATACAGGTCAAACAAAGAATTATAATACTCCTGTGCGCCTTCCTTGGATGCATCTACCCCATACATATCTGTGTTCCAAGGACAAATAGAGTTAGGATGTGCAATTTGTCTGGCCGTAGCTGTAGTTCCCAAAATCGGGGTATCCTGATGAACCGCCTGTCTAGAGATGCCCCTCATAATATGTATCCCGAATTTCAATCCCAAACTATGCACATATTCTGCAAGAGCATGGAACCCACGACCGTCTGCTGCCGAAGGGAACCGATTCACCGCTGGAATCAGACGTGAAAATGAATCCATTTCCAATGAAACAAATGGTCGGTACTGTGAAGATACTGCTCCCGACTCATACCATTGAATATCCACCACTACATATTCCCATCCATACTCCTTCAGGTGCTCCGCTATATATTGAGCATTTCCCCGTACTTCCTCTTCCCTTACTGCTGCGCCATAGCAATCCCAGCTATTCCATCCCATAGGTGGTGTATGCGCTGTCAAAAGATGTTCCATTGAATTCATCCTTTCATCTGTTAGACCTTAACCTGTTACCGCAAATCTCATCAACCCCACAATACCATTATAATGTAACCCCTTACTTTTGTCGCTCGTCATCTTTTCCATTTCCACTTTTTATACATTTATGTTGACTAACTTAAAGAATGTGGTACATTTAAACTTGCTTGTTAAAAAACTTTGACTTGAATCAGAGGGTGATTTTACATGTGTGAACATGCTTATCGAATTTTGTTGTTTTACAAATATGTCAATATTGAAGATCCTGCCACCTTTACGGCAGAGCATCTGGCTTACTGCAAAGAGCTGGGCGTCAAGGGAAGAATCTTGATTGCTGAGGAAGGAATCAACGGAACACTGTCCGGTACAGTAGAGCAAACGGAGCAGTATATCCGTGATTTGCGCGCCAATCCGAAATTCCACGATATCGTTATTAAAATAGATGAATCTGACGGTCATGCGTTCAAGAAAATATTTGTACGTCATCGCCAGGAACTGGTTACGCTACGTCATGAGGACGAGCTGGACCCTAATGTAATTAGCGGCAAGCGTCTGTCACCAAAGGAGTTTTATGAACAGCTTCAAGATGAAGATGTCGTGGTTCTGGACGGTCGTAACGACTACGAATATGACATCGGTCATTTCCGCGGAGCCATTCGCCCCGAAGTTGAATCGTTCCGTGAATTTCCACAATGGATTCGCGATAATATGACTCAATTTAAGGATAAAAAAATCCTGACATACTGTACTGGAGGTATTCGTTGCGAAAAGCTGTCCGGTCTGCTGATTAAAGAAGGCTTTGACGATGTAGGCCAGTTGGATGGCGGCATTGTGACTTACAGCAAGGACCCTGAAGTACAAGGGCGTTTGTTTGACGGTAAATGCTATGTGTTTGACGAACGGATTTCGGTTCGGATCAACCATACGGATGAAGACGTTATTGTCGGTCAATGCTATCACTGTGAAACGCCAAACGATCATTATATTAACTGCCCGGTGTGCAATCTCCAACATATCGTGTGCCCAGACTGCGAAGAACAGCATCAACACTATTGTTCTGACGAATGCCGAACGAAAGCAAAAACCATGGCTTCTGCTTAAACCATTAGAATACTCGGTTTCACATAAAAGGGATGTTCCTACTAGCCGTTCAACATGGCTGTGGACATCCCTTTTGTTGTTCTCAGAATAAGTGCGTTAAGCTTCATAGTATATACCTATAACCTTAATTGTTTATCCATCTTGGACGGGCTCAAAAGTAGCGCCTTATAATGGAAAATGTCATTACAGAAAGGATGGGTGGAATTCATGATTCAAATCGTACTTTCAACTCTTTTATCCGTTATCGTTCCGCTGTCCATTCCGGTGATTGCCGGATTTTTACTCGGCAAATTCATGAAGCTGGAAACAAAACCGCTCTCGACTTTGTACTTATATTTTTTAAGTCCTGCTATGATTCTGGACACACTGCTCAAAGCGCAGCTTTCCTGGCATGATGTGACACAGACAGCCGCTTTTTCATTACTCAACCTGCTACTATTGTGGGGAATTGCACAATTAGCAGGGAAAATCTTTAGGCTGAGCGCCCCGGAAACGGCTGGGCTCACCTTAATCTCCACACTGACCAATAGTGCAAATTATGGGTTGCCGCTCATTTTACTTGCCTTTGGGCAGCTTGGTCTGGATAAAGCCTCTGTATATGTCGTCATCCAAATGATTATGGTCAATACTATTGGCGTTTATTTTGCAGCCCGCTCTGAATTTTCTGTTCAAAGTGCCGTGAAGTCGGTATTTTCTCTCCCTGCAATTTATGCGGCTCTTCTCGCACTGGGACTTCGAGCACTGGATTGGCATCTGCCCTCCGGCATTCAATCGAGCGTCTCAATGATTGCAGCTGCTTATTCTCCGGTTGTGCTGGCGATTCTGGGTACCCAAATGGCTTATGTGAAAATACTCAAGCTGGAGCCATCTATTAAAAAAGCCAGCTACGCAGGACTAACAATCCGACTTCTGCTTTCCCCGCTCGCGGCTTGTCTTGCCATGCTGATACTGGGAATTTCAGGTCTTTTGTTCTCCGTTCTCTTCATTCTGGCCTCGATGCCAGTGGCTGTGAATGCAGTCATTTTAGCCGAAAAATTTAATGCATCGCCAAAACTGGTTTCCACCTGCATCTTGTGGAGCACGCTTGCCTCATTCCTGGTTCTGCCCATTCTGATTATGCTGGTAGCAGGTTAGACAGACAAAAGGCTCTCTACACCATAGAGAGCCATGCACGATCCTGTCTCCAGTCTACTTGCACAGGTGTTTCAAAAAAAGTACTAAGCGTTTCACTGCTCAGGATATCAGTCGTTTTACCTTTGGCAAACACCGTACCCCGGCGAATCAGAATCGTATGTGTGTACATCGGTAAAATTTCTTCAATATGGTGTGTAACATACAATAAATTGGGAGAACCCGGCGTCTCGGACAGTTGACGAACGCTATCCAATAATGCTTCTCTAGAGAAAAAATCCAACCCGTTGCACGCCTCGTCCAAAATCAGCAGCTTGGGCGAGGCCATTAACGCGCGAGCAATAAGCACTTTTTGCTTTTCTCCCTGTGAGCATCCCTGATACAACCGATCGACGAGATGAGCACAGCCCAGTTGGCTCATAAGCTGAACGGCCTGTTCATAATCTATATCCGTCGTCTGGTCATACAGTCCAATGGAGGCAAATTTACCGCTGATGACGACATCCTGTGTACGCTGGCTTCCATTAATCCTTTCCTGTAAAGAGGAACTGACCCAACCAATAGATTTGCGCAATTCCCTCAGATCTACATCCCCAAAAGTATGACCCAATACACCGACACTACCTGTGGTTGGCCATATGTAGCCATTTATCATATTGAGCATCGTTGTTTTGCCTGATCCATTCAAGCCGAGTACAGCCCAATGCTCTCCCTCAGATACCTGCCAATTGATTTGATCCAGTATGGTACGGTTATCTCTCTTCCAGCTTACATTGTTAAGCTCAATGACAGAATTCATGGCTGTACATCCCTTCTATACATCGTATCATCAGATGTTTTTAGGCGTAATAATATATCACTTTTACTGCGTTAATCTTCACTTTCGTATAAGAATAGCACAGGGTTGCAGGTTGTTCAATTTTAAATTCACTATATTGCTTTCTACAAAACAATAGAAATAGAATCAAGTTCAATAGCCCGCTTAGGCTAACTTGGAATAAGGTAGTCTAAGCGGGCATTTTAGTTGTTTTAAGATTTAAGATTTCGAAGCGATGAAGACCGATTTATGAGGTAGTTTATGCGCTATTTCTCGAGGAAGGCTCAGATTCGTTGCCAATACATCAACAGGGTTGCCAGCCATCCACTCACTCAAATCAATGGCCTCGTAATGACCACTGTTAAAACCAATCAAAATACGGCATACGTCCGATCCGGTATTTTTAATATAATGCCCGGCTCCCATAGGTACATACCCTACATCTCCGGCCTCAAACTGCTCTGTCACTGCATTCCCTTCTGCCAGAAATACAGTCATTTCTGCTTTGCCGTCCAAATAGTACTGCCATTCATCCGCATTGGGATGCCAGTGCATTTCTCGCAATCCGCCCGGCTCCAGTTCAATTACAGATCCGGCCATCGTCGAAGAAATAGGAAAATCTTCTACTGTAACGGTCCGCTGAGTCCCTCCACCCGGTGCCAATCTGGGCTGTTTGGCCATTAAAGGATAGCGGTGTTTAGTAATCAGATCAGAAGAAATGCGCGGATATGCATCATGAGATGCGGTAGATGGGACAGGCCCTTTTGCAAAATAAGCTTCCTTCTTTGGCAAAAGAGCGAGCTCGTCGGCTGCAAATCCGAGATTCTGCATGACAACATCTGCGGGAGTCTGAGCGATAAAATCAGTAATGCTGAACGTATGGTCCTCCGAAAAATCACCATTATCGAAAATCAGGATAAAATGACACTCTCCAGGACCAAGACCTTGAATGGAGTGACCATAACCACGCGGGAAATACCATACATCACCGGGGTTAAAAATATCGACATAGGAAGTACCGTCTGGATGGATAACAGTTGTCCGACAGGAACCGCTAATCACATAGGCCCATTCAGCTGCATTGGCATGCCAGTGAAGCTCGCGCATTCCACCCGGCTCCAGACGCATCGAAACCCCTGCTATTCCTTCTGATACAGGGAAATCATGGACTGAAGCCCCACGTGTGATACCCCCTGGCCCGATTCTGGGTTCCTTTTTCTCCAAAGCATACTTAAATGATTTCATCGCGATTCCTCCTTAAAATCATTCTTCCCATATGTCTTTATTCACTTATTGATGCTGTGCAGGTCTATTATATACTTTTAATGTTAAAGAGATCAAATTTGTCCATTTTTTTCATCAAACTATGTCCGAATCGCCCCCTCGCGGTTAGGATTAGGGTAAATAGGCAAGAGAAAAAGGATGAATCATAAACAATTCATCCTTTTTTTGATTTAGTTTCTTTATTTGTATGATCAGCTTTATTTGCATTTTTATCTTTATTCTTGTCGTTATTCTTCTTATCCTTGCTTGGGACTGTAACTTTCTTTTTTTCATTAGCCAGTCGCCAATAGCTTATTACTTTTCGGTACATAGACTTATCTGTCAATTGGTTAAAAATGTATGGGTCTGGCTTCGTGTTCACCTCAATGATCCACGGGATAAAGCGATGATCCAATCCAATGTCCACACCAATTTGCCGGAAATTCGGATATGTTTTTTGTAGTTGTGTGGCAATGGTAATCCCCAGTTCATTGAGCTTCTTAACCAGCTCAGCCTGCTTACTTTGCGATAAATGGGATTTCAGTAGCTGTTCCAAGGCCATCGGCTTACCACCACTATGATAATTGGTCACGATTTTACGGGGATGGCCCAAGCGTCCAATAATTCCGGTAGATTCCCATGTCCCTTTTGCATTACGCTGCACCATGACCCGGATATCAAAATAACGATTTTGATGGCGCAGTAAATGAATTCCCTTTTGAATGAGATAACTTTTTTTACCCATGTGTTTCGATAGGCTGGTAATCAGTGCATCCAACTGTTTGAATTCCAGACGTTTTTCCTCATATTGGTAGGCGAAGCGCTGACCTGCCTCCTGTTCGACTTTCATCACACCTTTGCCAAAGGTACCTCGATCAGGCTTTACATAGACCATCCCATACTTCTCCAACATTGATTTCACAGTTATTTTGCTGTATTTACGGGTTTCAGGTACAAAAGGCTTGATACTGCCATGCTGGAGCAACAATTGGGTTTTATGCCATTTGCTACGCAACGCCTGCGCTTGTGAAGAATTCACTTGCCCCTCTCCTCTCTACTCTCAGGGTAGAACGCTCCTGTTAAAAAAGATCAATCTATCGTATGCGCCAAAACCCCATTCGAAGCTCCATTCGCCCTCTTCTACACAGAATTAGACAGTTGGCCTTGCCCGGTCGAAAGCGCCTGTCCAGGCATACAATAATATGAGATACCGGTAGCGTATATTTACACGTATAGGGAGTGAATAACATGTCTGCGCAATCCGATGGGCTACAGAAGGGTTCCCTCTCAATCGATGTTCTAATCCCCGCAATTGAAAAAGATCTGGCTACACTACCACTAGTAATTGACAGTCTGCGCCGTCACGTGCAGCACCGAATTGCAACCATCTATATCGTTTCACCGCAAAGCACCAAACTTCGCAGTCTATGTGCAAACAAGAAGTGCACATTTATAGACGAAAAAACGGTGTTGCCCATCACTAAAAAGCATATTCATTACGGAACAACGCGCTGGGATCGCTCAGGCTGGCTGTATCAGCAATTGCTCAAAATGAATGGCGACAAAATCAGTAAATCGTCTTTTTTTCTCGTCATAGATGCGGACACCATTTTGATTCGTCCACATACGTTCCGTAAAGACGGAAAAACAATTTTTTACTATCGCAGCTGGAGTCAACCTGAGTATTTTCGAACTTACCGTAAGCTGATGGGTGCTAAAGCTCCCTCACCAAAGTCCTTTGTCACTCACTATATGCTTTTTGAAAAAACACGGCTCACCCAGCTCAAGCAAATTATTGAGGCCAAGCATGGGAAACCTTGGTACAACGCCATTATTCAAAGTATAGACCGGACAAAACAGTTTGGATTTTCCGAATATGAAACGTATGCCAACTATCTATACAGCAATCAGCCCTCTCGGATGATTTTGCGCAAGTCATTAAATAAAGCGCTTCATAGTCGTGCTTCTTCGCTGTCACAAAAACAGTTGGATATCTATGCCCAAAGCTACCGCTCCTTATCTTTTCATCAACGCAAAGTGTACCAGCTAGCTTCAAAAACAAGGATTCAATCTTCATTGAAATAGTTCCTAAAATAGAAAATCCCGCAATTGTTGATGCAATCTAATGGATTTGCATTGAAGGAGGAAACGTCTGTGCGCATCGTATTGTTATGCGGTGGTGCCGGAAAACGGCTGTGGCCATTATCCAATGATATTCGGTCAAAGCTGTTTCTCCGGTTGTTGCCCGCTCCTGACGGGCAGCAGGAATCTATGCTCGGCCGGGTGTATCGTCAGCTTACCTTAGCCGGACTAGATTCCTCTGCCCTGCTTCTGGCTCATCAGAGTCAGGTAAATCTAGCCTTTCGCCATACAGAAGGTCGTCTGCCTGTTCTTGGCGAGCCGGCTAAACGGGGAACCTTCACAGCTGCTGCACTCGCTGCTGCTTATTTTCACACAAGAGGCATGGGGCTGGATGAAGTTCTCTGTATTGCTCCAGCAGATATGTTTGCAGGCGACGACTTCTTCCACAGCATAGCAGCGCTCTCCGGTCTATTGCTCGAGAGCGGAGCCGATCTAGCTATGCTTGGGACAAGGCCTACCCATGCCTCAGACCAATATGGCTATGTCGTTCCGGGTCTGCAAATGAGGCAGGAAGGGAAATCGGCTTATGCACAAGTTGCTCGCTTCACTGAAAAGCCGGATCTCTCTGGGGCGCAGCAGCTTATTAACCAAGGCGCACTGTGGAACTGCGGTATTTATGCTTTTACGTTACGATATATGCTGTCCTGTATGGAGCAAAGTCAATTGCCGCTGAACGATAAAGAACTGTGCGCAATGTATGATACCCTCCCGGTTCGCAGTTTCGATGAGGAGATTGCGGAGCGTACTGAACGGGCCGTTGTCCTGCCTTACGAGGGCGAATGGCACGACATCGGCAACTGGCAGACCTTAACAGAGCAGCTAGGAAGCCAAGTGATCGGGCGCGGACAAATCAGTGGTCAAACTCACGGCACACACATCGTCAATGAGCTGCCCTATCCACTTCATGTCATTGGTGTAGAGGATATTATTGCTGCTGCAAGCCTTGACGGTATTCTCATTGCATCCAAAAGCCATGCCCACGCGATCAAGGAACAGCTAGGCAAACTCCAACTTCACCCCATGCATGGTGAAACCTCTTGGGGCAGTTACCGGGTGCTGGACGAATTTGAGCACCGAAGCCCAAATGACATATTAGCTATACGACTGACGGTGTTGCCGGATCATCGCTTGAATGGACGTATTCACGGCAGCGGACTTAAAGTATGGACGATCGTATCCGGTCGGGGAGAGGTTATGCTGAACGGAGAACGCTTTGCTGCGGCAAGCGGCTCTGTATTTAGCATTCCGGTCGATACGTATCACACGATCCGCGCCGATCTGGATTCAAAACTGGAACTAATCGAGGTTCGCCTAGGTAACAGTTTGGTGAGCGCCTTCTATAAATCCGATTCCTGCAACACGGAGTTATAACATCTAAACAGATCGATTTCTGCACGAAGATCACACATCAAAAAAATCGCTCTTGAGCAAGGTGAGTAACATCCTTTGCTCATGAAGCGATTTTTTTTTGTAATATTACATCTCATAAGGAAACCGTTCTAACCTTGCCAGATAAATAAACCTTGTTGGCCTTAATCATCCCGGCCTCTCTTAAAAAGTGCTGCACGATCTTCATCTGATAGTGTATGCGTTCTTTCTGGGGCAGGCTCCACCCTGTTTCCACGGTTACCGCACGCGCCCCTAAAATACGGGCTGCAGCGGTACGAGAGGAACCTGGGAGCTCATGCAACCGCATGTTGAAATGGCGTTCTTTCACCTTGATCGAGCGATTCATTCGCTTAATAATCCGGCGCGTCGTGGGAATTATCGGATTGCCCTTATTGGAGATCAGCGTTTGGCCAAGCACCTTGGCATCCTTTTGTGATAATCCATTCGCCTCATGCAAGTCGAGATACCAATCAGGGTGATGCTTTTGTAATAATTTGAATAGAGCAGTGGAAAGCGGTTGTGTTGCCGCCTGCTTTTTCCGGCGCGGAAAGGTTCGATTCAGATCCGGTTTTCCTCTAATCTGCTTGCGATAAGCCTTTTGATTCACAATTGGCACAATAATAAGCTTGCCATGGCTGAATCTCAGCTTTTGCTCATTCAAAAGCTTTACCAGTTTCTCAGCCGCACGTATACTTGCTATTTCATTACCATGTATGCCTGCAACCACCATCGCACACGGACCTTGTTGTCCCTCTATGGCTACATAATAAGGAGTCGCCCAAGAAGAGCCCTTTCCAAGCATATATCGTTTGACCTGCATCCCCTTCACCTCCGTATAGGCTTTCGGTGTCCTCTCTTCTGTTCTCGCCGACGAATGATTTCACGGTATAGTCTCAAGTAGTTGCTGGTCATCTGTTTGTTGGTAAATCTTTGGCTAACATACAATCGAAGCTGCGCGGGTGACGGGTAATTCTTTTGCTGTGCCTTTCGTGCCATTTGTCCAACTGATTTGCAAATCAACTGCGGAAAGCCTGATAGCACCTCGGGAACAGAGCCATTTTTTAGTGCCAGCACCGGTGTTCCACAAGCCATAGCCTCTACCATTACAAGTCCGAACGGTTCTTCCCACAGTGATGGAAACAACAGACACTCTGCATGTTTCAGAAGCTTCTGTTTCCGATCACCCCCAACTGGTCCCACATAGCGTATATTCGGATTGCGCTGAATTCGTGTCTGAATCTCTCGGCGAAAAAATACAGGGGCTTTGATGGGACCCGCAATAAGCAGTCTTTTTCCTGTTCGCTCTGCAACCTGAATGGCCTGCAATACACCTTTATCCGGTATAATTCTGCCCATGAACAGCAAGTAGCTGCGCTTCTCACTGCTGAACTCGTATTCATGCGTGTTGATGCCGTTATAGATATAAAATCCTTTGCCCCCGCCCATCAGCTGACGTGCTCGTTTACTGACATATACCGGGTTTTTACCGTGTCTTCTCACTGGAAGATGAACGGTACACAATGATGAGCAAGGCAGCTTCCTACGCGCTACAGCAGAACGAAAAGTATGGTCATGAATGATATGTGTGCCGGAAGGCATATGCCGAAGTACATATTGGGGGATCTGACTATGTTTCAAACCCTTGGGATAAGTAATCAACCGCGCGCTGCTCCTGCTCCCACGGGCGGCAAAAAGAGATACATGATGCCCTCGTCTCACTAATTCCTCTGTTAATTCATGCACGACCTTTTCCGTTCCGCCCTTGATGGAGGGAACAGGCTGTGCATCGGGATAGTTGGATATGACCTGCACAATGGTTAAAGGTCGGTTTTTGAATGCTTTACTCTGCTTTGAAGCCATACGAATTCCCCTTCCTGACCGGAAATACGGTGTGATCTTTACGATGTCAACGGGAATCTGAGCATACTCCCGTGCAGGTTATAAATTGTAGTATATAGGTATGTATGTTTTGCATGATTGCTTGTGCCAATCGTCTGCAAGTCACTTTTTGTCATACGAGCCTAGTCATAAGGGGGCGTTATTTAATTTGTCAAGCTAAAGTTAAGGAGAAAATTCTCATCGTTTTCTAATAAAGCAGTGCAAAACGTTGGGGTAACAGGATTGTAACCATGAGTGGTAAATTCCGGATATTTTATTTGTGTTATTGTCATTTCAGGACATCAACACAATACGAATAACGGAGGAAATTATATATGAAACGTACTTCTAAAAAATTGTGGATGGGTATTTGCTTTACGATGACTTTGGCACTGAGCGCTGGGAGCTTCGTCGTTGGACCAGACACCACTCATGCCGCTTCGACAAGTAAAGCTGATCGGATTATCTCAAAAGGCTCCCAGTATATGGGCGTCCGTTATGAACATGGAGCTCCAGCTGGCAGTACAAGCTCTTTTGATTGCTCTTCGTTCACTCAGTATGTTTTTGCACAAAATGGAATCAAGCTTCCACGTTCGTCCAAACAGCAGTCAACTGTGGGCACTTATGTACCGCGTAGTCAGCTTAAAAAAGGTGATTTAGTCTTTTTCTATGCGCCAATTCATCATGTAGCCATTTACATGGGAGACGGGAAAATTCTGCATACGTTTGGTAAAGGCGGCGTAACGGTTACAGATCTAAATTCGGGATGGTGGAGCTCCCATTACACAACAGCACGTCGTGTCCTTTAGGATCATTTTGGATGATCTCCCATCCACCGAACGCATAACTTACAAATAACATTAAAAAGGCTGTTCCTTTGAGTAGAGATGTCTACTGGAGGGACAGCCTTTCCTGTTGTTTTTGAGGCAGCGTAACGATTACATCCGTCCCTTCGCCTTCTGCGCTTTCCATGCGTATCGTACCCTGGTGAGCATCTGTTATTGCCTTGGCAATTGGTAACCCAAGCCCGGTTCCTCCGGTTTTACGATGTCTGGAGCTGTCTACTCGATAAAATCGTTCAAAGACACGCTTGATCTCACTCTCAGGAATGCCAATTCCGTAATCCTTAACGCGGAGGTGAACATCTTTTTCATCTGTAGATAGCCATATTTCGATTTCTTCCGAGCTATACTTTAACGCATTATCCAGCAAGATGACTAGTAACTGCTTGATTTTTGCAAGATTAGCATCCAGCCAAATTTCCTTCTCTTCTGTAAAAATAGAAATTTGGCGCTCATGTACAGGCTTGAGATGTGCTACCACCTGTTGACAACAACCGACCAGCTCTACCCGCTCATACGGACCGGAATCTTGCTGCTGTGAGGAGGCCAATGTCAGCAATTGCTGTGTCATCGTACGCATTCGCTGAGTTTCTTCATAGATCGATTCAATCGATTCCTTGCGTATGTCCTCGTCACGCGTACCCCACCGCCGCAGCATGTTGGCATAGCCCTCAATAATCATCAATGTCGTATTCAGTTCATGTGAGGCGTCGGAAACAAACTGCTGCTGGCTCTGAAAGCTTTCTTCCAATCTCTCCATCATTCGATTAAAAGTAGCGGTCATTTGGGATAATTCATCTTGATTAGGACTGCCAGCAGGAATTTTTTTGAATTTCAAGCTTCTTTCGATTTCCTGCATCGTTTGAATACTACTGGCAATGGGCAGCAATATCGCATTTGCCAAAATCGTGCTGCCCACCAGACTGAGCAACATAGCTCCAACAGTCGATGTGATAAGAATTGTATTTAAGATATCGAGATTGTTTTCAAGCGCATCCCATTTTTCTACGATCTCCAGTGTCCCCTTTTGACTACCTTCTGGTGAAAGCACTGGAAGATGGATAATCAGGATTTTATGATCCTGTAGATCCGTTAGTTGAGAGCTTTGAGAAAGGTTAAAATGTATATCGTTCAGCTTAAAGCGGGACTGACGGCTTACTTCATACAAAAGACGAGATTGCTGATCAAATACCCTCAGAATGGTGTCCGCAGAAAGTTCATCTTTCAACTTGGACCCCCAAGCATTTTTCAGAATCATCGTAGCTCCTGTTTCGGCAATGATTTCGGTCCATTTATTTTGTAGCACTTCTCTTTCATTACGAGTAGCAATTTTGACAAATAATAGATGAACCGTGACGTCCACAAACAGGAGAATCGTCATCACTAAAATAGAACTAAGCAGGGTAATTTTGGTCCGCAGCTTCAATGGTCTTCCTCCCGGATACAGTACCCAACACCGCGAACGGTTTTAATCAGTTTCTTTTTGTATCCATGATCAATTTTTTTGCGAACATACCGGATATATACATCTACCACATTCGTATCACCGACAAAATCAAACCCCCACACATCCTGAATCATTTGATCCCGATGCAATACCTGATTTTTGTGCTCCATCAGATAGAGAAGCAGATCAAATTCTTTGGGCGTAAGTTCGATACGTTTTCCTTCCCTCACCACGGACCGCGTCTTGGGTTCCAACACCAGGCTATCGACTTGAAGTTTGGACTGCTGCTTTTCCTCTTTTTGCGAAGTAGTAGCTGCCGGCTCCAACTGATTCCTCATACTGGCCCGCATCCGCGCTAATAATTCCTCAATTTCAAAGGGCTTTGTAATGTAATCATTAGCTCCTTCATCCAGACCTGAAACTTTTTCAGGAGTCGTGTTACGTGCAGTGACCATAATTACCGGGGTATAATTGTCCACTTTTCGAATCTGCTTCAGCACCTCGACACCGTTCATCTCGGGCAGCATCACATCCAGTATGATAATATCCCATGTAAGGGATAGTGCTTTTTCCAATCCTTCTTTTCCCGTCTGTGCAATTTCAACCGCATATCCTTCGTGGGATAACTCCAGTTGAAGCAATCTGGATATCTTCGCTTCATCATCAATGACCAGCACCGACTTTTCCATTGCAAAACCACCTATTTTTTATAGAGAAAACTAATAAGCAATGCACATACCATCCATTTTTTATTTGATTTTAAGCTTTTATCCGTATAGTCGCTCTATAATATAACTTTGTAATTTAATTTTTTGAGGTTAAGGAGTAATTTATTCATGTTAATTAATGTAGACTTTGCTTTGTTTCACTGGATCAATGAATTGGCTAATCACCTCGCCTTTTTGAATGGAACTATGCGTTTCTTGGCGCAATATGCACCGTATTTATTTGGAGTGGCTTTACTGCTATACTGGTTCACCTTTAAAATGCCGCATCGGATGATGGTTTTAGAAGCCGTTATAACGGTTTGTATCGGTTTTACAATTAGCTGGTGTCTTGGACATTTGTTTTACAGAGATCGGCCTTTTGTCGGACACTCTGTCATTCAGCTGATTCATCATGATCCCAATGCTTCATTTCCGAGTAACCATGCACTTGGAGCTTTTGCTTTGGCAGCAATTCTATGGCTTCATCATCAAAAATATCGTGTCCTCTGGATTGTCTTGGCTGTGCTTATTGCGATATCCCGCGTATGGACCGGTGTGCATTATCCTTCAGATATTTTGGCAGGGGTGCTCATTGGGGCAGGTTGCGCAGTTGGTGTTCACAAATTCATTCGCAGTCGGAAGCTTCCAGGCATCTTCATCCAAGCAGCTATTATTTTTTATGAAAAATGGGAGCAGAAGCTAGGAATAAAGCATGTAGAACAGACGAGAACAAAGATGACCCAATCTACTTCCTCTGTGCAAATAAAAAGCAGACGCTAATGCGTCTGCTTTTTTTAGCCTCATGATTTATGCACTCATTATGCAGTCGATTTGGTACGAAGTGGTAGCATTCGTTCTTCATACCGCTGGTAGAACCAAATGCAAGCCGCCATCCAGCAACCACTCATGAAATAGCCACCCACAACGTCACTCGGATAATGAACACCCAAATAAATGCGGCTTGTCCCGATCGTTACAATTAGTAGGCTACTGAGCACAACAAGAAGGATACGACCTATCCTGGAAGGAACGTGCTTCCACAATAAAAACGTCAGCGCCGCATACATACTGAAAGCGGTCATGGAATGTCCGCTTGGAAAGCTATATCCATTCGCTTCGATAATACGGTTGATTTCAGGCCTCGCACGCCGAAATAGCATTTTTAGTACCGTATTCAACAGCACTGATCCCAGCACAGCAACCGCTAAAAAAAGCAATTCTCGTCGGTGTCCCAATACACTATAGAGCACGAACATGGCAATTAAAATGATGATTACCACTGGAAGCCCGCTGCCGATAATAGTGAAACATTTCATAAGACGTGTCATGAAAGGCGATTCCAGTTGTCCAATAGCCGTAATGATCTTGTGGTCAAAATGCCGTACTTGCTGGTCGCTAACCCATAATGCGATTAAGCCAAAACCAAGGGCACATACTATACATGTAAGTAGAGCCACGGAAATCGGTAGCTTTGTATATATTTGCTTCATTTTTTAGAGGTCCTCCATGAAATTCATCCCGTGATCAAACAAAACGTAGCATTCACATCGTCCATGTATTTACTTTACCCACTTTTCTTGTATCATTTCATAAAAAGATTAGCTTTTAGAATAAAGCATGGTTAGCTTTTTGGCAAAAGAACGAGGAGTCATCCTGTGATATGAAATCAATTCCCCATTACAGATCACGTGAAATACGCCATACGGTGTCGGAGACAGTTCCATGAGTTGTGAACGATCTCGTATATCAATAATCTCGGGTTGTATCCCCACAGTCTCAGCTGCTTCAATCACATTGTGCGTGGCTATTTCCAGATAAGGGCATTGATGAGTTCGTAAAATGGTTAAGCCTTCACTAAAATGATCCAGACGTTGAACCCAATTATTAGGGAAATAAGGATCTGAATGCTCTTGATTAAACTTATAAACATACAACTGAAAAGAATATGGAGCATCCTCCACATGCCGGAATCCGTTTTTCAGAAAAATTTCGGGACCTGGCGCCCAGGAGGTATCTATATTTGTAACGACTGCCACTCCCTTCTTCCCCAACGTAATAGCATCTTGAATGCAGCGTTGAATAAGCTGTGAGCCTAATCCCAAGCCGGTTACAGCAATCCAGATACAATGAATTACTAGATATCCATCCGCATGAACAGCTCTCCATGCTTGTTCACCCGATGCATACTCTATAAATCCTGCTGGTTTATTGTCTTTTCTCAATTGTATGTAAGTCAAATTTTGAGTGAATTCTTTTTCTGTCCAATTCATTTTTTGTACATATCCCGGTGCTTTTTGCATGCTTCTCATGCAAAAACAGCCGTCTTCCCTTATTTGATTTTCATACCATTCAATGGTTGTTGTTGAATTTTCCATTTAGTCTCTCCTAACTTTATGAATATTGATATAAGGATTTCATAATGATTACAAAACCGCAAGCGAAATATAGTTAAAAAAACAGCAAAAAAAAGACACCACTCAAGCCTTATTGGCTCGAATGGCATCTGTCATTGCATGTGAGACACTGCTAACACAATTCTATGTCAAACAAATAGCATCTTCTTATTAGGTTGGCGTGACTTCACCAAGTTTAATCTTATTCTCTGCTTCTTCAATTGGATAGCGTTTGCGGAACCACAGCGATTGAAGCAGCAAAAAGGTGCCGCTTACGGTCCAATATAAAGGCATGGCCGCAGGAGCGTTGAAGGAAAAGACCGCCATCATAATCGGTGAAAGATAACCCATAATAGCAAATTGCTTGCGCTGGTCAGCCGTCATCTGTTGCTGAGAAAGCTTAGCCTGTGCCAAGTATACAACTGCGACGACAATTGCCAGAATCCAGTCCGGCTGTCCGAGCCGGAACCATAAGAATGAATGTGACGCCAACTCCGGCGTGAGTCGGATGGCAGTATACATACCGCTTAAAATCGGGAGCTGAATGAGAATAGGCAGACAACCGATATTGAGCGGATTGAATTGATGCTCTTTGTACAGCGCCATCATTTCCTGCTGCATACTCTGCTGGCTGGTGGTATCTTTTTTATTCTCATACTTCTTTTTAATTCGGTCCAAGTCGGGCTGCATAGCGCTCATCTTGCGCTTCATACCCTGCTGGGCACGCGTTTGACGCATCATTAGCGGCAATAAGGCCAGACGGACAATGAATGTCAAAGTCATGATCGCCAGCCCAAAACTTCCACCAAACCATTCCGCCAAATGCTGAATGAGCCAAGAAAGTGGGAATACCACGTAATGATTAAAAAAACCAGGTGTCTGTGCATTAATCTCCGCAGCATTCGCACCACAACCAGACAGCAGCATGACCACCGCCAACGCTACGATTAAACCCAATATCCGTTCTTGTTTACCCCAAAAAGTGAATCCCTTGAATCGTTTCATATGTTCCTCCTCGTTGATTGGCTGTGCCATTTTTCAACAAGGGGGAACAATCGGAAGCATCTTCATCTGGCGCTTCCTTCCGCCGAATGTGACGTGCTAGCCGGACAGGCATGTCCTGTCCGCGGGCAGACATCGGCATCAGTGGAGAAGCATGCGAGCGAACGGGGCCGCCTTCGACCCAGCATTCAGCTACGCTGCCATGCAAATGAGCAAGATACGTATATGTCACTGTGCACAGCAAGCCGATCGTAAGCAAATAGGGGAGTAGGTCCTGAAGCTCAAACAAGGGATTCACCTCCTTCGGTATGTTGCTACAATTATAGCACGAAACCGGACAATCGACTAATCTTTAAATAGAGATAGAGATCGGATTACACAAAAAAGTACGCTCTACGTAACGGTAAAACTTAACGTATAGCAAGCATACGATTCAGTGCCTGTACAGCGTCCTGTCTGATCTGAGCATCCACCCGAATTACACCTACAGGCTCTCCCCGATCAATCTGTTCCATTGCCCACAGCAAATGCGGAAGATCGATCCGGTTCATGGTCAGACAAGGACACATATCGGGATTGAGCGATTCAATCTGCTGTTCAGGGTGCTGTTGTCTAATTCGTTGCACGAGATTCATCTCTGTGCCAACGGCCCAACGGGTTCCCGGCTCTGCCGCACGGATCGTATCGATGATGAATTTGGTGGAGCCAGCACAATCTGCGAGTTGTACAACCTCATAAGAGCATTCGGGATGAACGATGACTCGGATATTCTTATCGCGTTCACGGACGTTGCGAATATGATCTACCGTAAATTTTTCATGAACTGAACAATGCCCTTTCCATAAAATGATTTTTATGGTTGCCGGGTTTCGTTCAGTCTCCAACTGATCGGTCATAGGATTCCATACGGCCATTTCATCTAGCGGAATTCCAAGATCATGGGCGGTATTGCGTCCCAAATGTTGATCCGGCAAAAATAAAATACGTTCCTTTTGTTTCAGTGCCCAGTCTAGCACCTGCTTGGCATTCGAAGAAGTCACGGTAGCCCCGCCATGCCGTCCTACAAAGGCTTTAATCTCTGCTGTGGAATTTACATATGTTAACGGAATGATCGTATCACCAACCAACTCCTGCAAATGCTTCCACGCTCGTTCCGTCTGCTCCATATTCGCCATATCTGCCATTGAGCAGCCTGCGCGCATATCCGGCAGAACAACGGTTTGCCGGTCGGTAGTCAGCATATCCGCTGTCTCCGCCATAAAATGAACCCCGCAAAACACAATAAACTCCGCTTCCTGATTTTGTGCCGCCATTTGAGCAAGCTGTAGAGAATCTCCTGTTATATCAGCAAATTGGATAACCTCGTCTTTCTGATAGTGATGGCCCGGAATGAGCAGCTTTGAGCCCCATTTTTGTTTCAGCTCGGCTACGCGTTGCTCCATGTCAGCAACCGTCAGTGTTTTATAATGCTCTGGCATAAGTCCACGATTTCCTTGTAAAACGTCTAGCATAGACATTAGATTCCCTCCATATCGTTGCGGCTGACTGTCCCTCGCTCACGAATAGATAACCGCTATGTGTACAAAACATATTTACATGTGTCTTGACACCTATATTTACACATGCCTACAATAATCTCAAGAGTTTTTGGAATGGAATTATTTTTAAGCGGGGAGGATTTGCTGTGATTTACCTGGACTATGCCGCTTCCACACCCATGTGTGACGAAGCTTTGCATATATATAGCGTAATGAATAAGGAAATGTTCGGAAATGCCAGCAGCCTCCATGATGCGGGCGGTCAAGCAGCCTACACACTAGATTACAGCAGGCAACGAATGGCAAAAATGATTGGCGGGCAAAAGGAAGGCATCTATTTTACATCAGGGGGCACAGAATCCAATATGGTGGTCGTGCAATCAATCCTGAACGGGCTGCCGCCAGACAAAAAGCATTGGATTATGAGCGCTTTGGAACATCACTCGATGTACAATCTTGCTACTTTGCTAGAACATCAGGGCTATGAGCTAACTATTATACAACCGGATCAGGAAGGACGAATAACCCGTGAAGTTCTTGTACCCCATCTTAGAGACAACACCGGGCTTGTATCAATACAACACGCCAATTCAGAGACAGGGCTGATTCAGGATCTTGCTGCCTTGTCTCCCCTGCTCCACGAACGTGGTATTATGTTGCACAGTGATGCGGTACAAACATTTGGGAATGTTCACATAGATGTAGAAGCCATGGGAGTGGATGCACTCTCTATATCAAGCCATAAAGTATATGGCCCCAAAGGTGTCGGTGCTGCATATCTTAAACCCGGAACCCCATGGCGTCCGGTGTATCCTGATACACTGCATGAAAACGGATTTCGTCCTGGTACAGTTAATGTTCCTGGGATTGCAGCCTTTGTCGCAGCGGCAGAAATGATGACGGAACAGATGGAGATGCATCAGGAGCGATATGCTACCCTGCGAAGATACTTTATTACGAAAATTCAGGAAAGATCCATTCCATTACGTTGGGTGGTAGAGGAAAGCGAAAAAAAAGCAGTGCTTCATCATATTGTAGGATGTTTTTTTCACGGTTACGAGGGACAATATGTTATGCTGGAATGTAATCGCAGCGGTGTCTGTATATCTACCGGAAGCGCATGTGCCGCCGGACATCACGATCCTTCACCTGCCTTACAGGCACTTGGAGCATCTGAACGTGAAGCCTTACAATTTATCCGTATTTCTTTCGGCAGGACAACCACCATCGAGGAATTGAATGTACTGGTAGATATTTTGACAGACCTGACGCATCGACAAGAAAGGAGCTTATCCCGTTGACTGAATCTTTAAAACGGTCAGGTACGGATCGCCGCGAACAGCTGCTATTGTGGCTCAAAAGCGAGTCACCGCTGACCGGGAGCGAGCTGGCACGCAGGTCCTCCGTTTCCAGACAAGTAATTGTACAAGATATTTCCCTGTTAAAAGCAAGCCAAGAGCCTATACTTGCAACGAGTCAAGGATACATTTATATGGAACCTGCGGCTCAAGCCGCTCCCTTAGCCTCTCGTATTATTGTGTGTAATCACCGACCTGAACAAACAGAAGAAGAATTAAAGCTAATTGTAGACTACGGTGTCAGTGTGCAGGATGTTATAGTTGAACATCCAGTATATGGAGATCTGACTGCTCCAATACGGGTCGGAACTCGCAAAGAAGTGGACGATTTTATACGTAAGATCAGCTCCACCCAAGCCACTTATTTGTCCCAGCTGACCGGAGGCATCCACCTGCATACCTTGCATGCGTCGGATGAAGATAAAATTAATGATGCCTGTGCTGCATTGGAGCAAGCCGGCTTCCTAATGACAGATTAATCTTAATACGATAGCAAAGCAATAAAAATCCTTTCCAGTTTGTGGAGTGCAAATGCACTCCGCAGGGATGGTATGTAAATAGCGAGAAATGAAAAATCCCGGCCCCCTTATAAAGGGAATCGGGAATGGACTAAGCGAGCTTAATTTCTAGTAACTCATATTTGATTACAGCCATAGGTGCATCGACATGAATGATACTGCCCACTTCTTTCCCCAAAAGTGCCTTACCTAAAGGACTCTCATAGGAAATTTTGTTGTCCAGAACATCTGCCTCCGCAGGACTTACAACTTTGTATTCCACCTTCTCCGAGAATTCGATGTCATTCAGAATAACAGTAGAACCGATACTGACCGTTTTAAGATCCAGATTACTTTCATCCACTATCCGAGCTTTGGTCAACATTTTTTCCAAGACCATGATTCGTGTTTCCATAAACGCCTGATCGTCCTTGGCTGAGTGATATTCACTATTTTCCTTCAGATCTCCATAGCTGATGGCCAACTTGAGGCGTTCGGCTAGCTCCTTGCGTTTTACTGTCTTCAGTTCCTTGAGCTCTTCCTCCAGCTTGGCTAATCCCTCTTTAGTTAACAATACTTCTTCATTCGACATGGTCTTATTTCAACTCCTATTTCAGCACTTTGCATAATTCAAGTTCAATACTCGAAGGTACAATATATACGAGCTAAACCGTTAGGGTCCATCTATTGCTAATTGGATAAAGCTCCTGGAATTGATGCAAAATGCTCATTTAGCTTGCTTTATTGTAGTTTACTCTAAATTGGACCAACATGCGAAAAGAAATTCAGGAAATAGCAATCAGCTACCTTCGACCACTGTGATCCATATGGTAACCAAAGCTTTCTTGTTCGCATATCGTATGATCATAACGTATTTTAATGAGCACGTGCAGTGCCACTGCCCTTGTCCCAAATTTCATGCAAATCAGGCAGGAGCAGTGTATGGCGGGAGGAAGGATTCAATGGCTTCCTTAGGAAAGAATGGCAATGGGAACGGGAATCGCAAATCCAAATCCCCCCCTAACGGTCAAAAGAAAAATGGATTAAACAGTAATTCGGCTATCTTTTCAGCACTTCAAGGAAAAAATGTAGAGGTCCTAGTCGCAGCCCTCCTACTAACAGGAAAACTAAACGTCGATTCCGTGACTTTATACAGACAAGCAACATTATTTTTAGGTCTCACAGGAAAATACAAAACATTAGCATCTGCCCCTACTAATGTCGATAATATGGTGAAATTTTTAAATGATAACGGCAATATGACGTTGGATCAGGTGATACAAGCCTTTTCGCAGAAAATAAATAATTAACAGGTGGCGAAAGGAGATAGTTGTGGTGAGTGAGTTTGATGGAGAATCTTTTGCAGAGTTTATCATTATTGTGATTCTAGTTGCCATGATCTTCTATGGCTCCTCAGATATAGAGGGACTTTCCGCTTCGCCAACCCAATCCTAAAATGCTAATTCCCGCAAAAAAGAGCATCTATAGACTCTCGCGAGGTCAATAGATGCTCTTCCTTTTTAACGGCTCATTATTTCGAATTAACGTTCCTTCACTTCTACACTTATGGTTTGACTGGAAACCTCTCCTGCAGCATTGACTAACTCGGCCCGATACTCATATATACCCGGCTTTTGATTTTGGATGTTGGTCACAGCACTTTGGGCCTGCGGACTTTGGCTCGACAGATCCTGCGTGTCGATCAGCTCTCCATTTTCATACAGGTTGTATTGGGTTGCATTCGTACCCCACCACATGTTCATTGTCAGGGTATAGTTACCGTCACCATCCCAATTGTTATGAGACAACACCGGTATGCCAGGAGTAGCATCGATCACTTCGACAGTTAACGGGTCGCTGACCGTTTTACCGGAAGCGTTGATCAGCTCAGCAGTATACGTGTAGGTTCCATTGCTCTTGCCTGTAACAGAAATGACTGCATGCTGTGCTTCAGGGGAAGCCGCTTGCAAGGATTGGGTTGCAATCAGCTTGTCATTTTCATACAACTTGAGTTCATCACCATTCGTGCCCCACCACAGATTCATGGTGATGTTGTAGTCTCCATCCTTCAGTCCGGTGTCCTGACCGTTATCATGAGACAGCACCGGTTTACCCGGCACTTCACCTACAGTGTTTTTCTCGACTCTAACGGTTACTGGATTGGATACGACCGTTTTACCGTCCAAGGTGACGCTCGCTGTAATCTCGGCGCTCCCCTCTTTTAGGGCCCGAAGCTCTCCATACGTATCCAGTGCAACGGATTCATGGCTGCTGATATACTGAACAGAGGCATTACTTAAATCAGCTTGGCTGCCATCTGTGAGCGTACCCTTGAGATGTGTGGCTGCTGTATCCCCAACGTTAAATGTTGTTTGATCCAGTGAAAGCTCTACTTCCTGCAAAGCTGCGCCTGTCTGAGCTGAAAAATCATCTAGCCCGCGCGGCTTTAACTGATAATTTCCTTTGAAAACCGCCGAAATTCCCTTCAGCTTCACTTGCTGTCCTTCTTGATACGGAAAAGATGTCCGTGTTAAGCGTGTACGTGCATCAACTCGCACATGATGGCTAACCTCACCCGCTACTGCATCAAATTCAAACGAACCTACAGGAGTTGCATCTATTATATTACGAATAATGGCAGTAGGAAGCTCAACCAGCTGTCCTTGATTCGCATCGCTGAGCTCGGTGACTTGCACAGCTTGCGGAAGTTGTCCTTCTCCCGTTTTTTCCGTAGCCACTGCATCAGTCAACTCGACTTCACCATTGTACAGTGCCAAACTTGCTGTAATCTTTACTCGATCACCTTGGTGAAAGCCGCTTTGGTTTTGATATACATAAATGCCGCCACTTTCATCCTGCATGTAAAAGGCTTGACCGCCAAAAGCCCCTGGTTCTGTCGTCACAACACCCTCTAAGGTCACAACTTTGCCAGCCGAAAGATTCCGTGCTTCTGCGACACTGATTCGAGCCGGAATTGTATTGCCATCCTCAGGCAACGGCTGGGCTGGGACATCTGCCAGCACGACGGATTGGGTCAGCAGGTTGCTGCCGTTTTGTCTCAGCCTAAGATTAGCTGCACCACTGGTACCCGGCTTGATCCGCACCGTCAGGTCCCTATAGGCATGCCCCTTGCTGTCGGATTCCAGACTAAATGTTCCGCTATAACCGTAAGAGGTCGGCCAGCTTCCATCTGGATTTTGAATCTGGGCTACTTGGTTGCCACCCGCTACATAAATACCTGCGCTGAATCCGCTAATCGTACTATTTGGAGCCAGTTGGTCGGCAACTATGCGAATTTGAAAAGGCTGTGCATTCGGCAGTTGCTCCTGCCGAACGATGCTGTACACAGGCTGCGCACTGGCTGTAGGTCCGCCATAGGAGCCGGCCTTGAACGTTCGCTGATCCCACCATTTGTAGCCGGCTGCAGGAGCAGACCAAGGCTCGGCTTGCGGTTCCGTAGAAGCCTGAGGAGCTTCAAAAGACAGCAATGCCGTCGGCTGATCTAGCTGTAAGTTTTTTACATCCGACAGGCTGGTATACTCCTCCTTCTTGGACAACCAATCGACGATATTGACCAGTAACACAGCGTCATCCTGCTCCTTAAAACCATCATACGTTGTCTTCTTGGTTCCTGTCTCTTCACGCAGATATTTCGGCGTTGCATCTTCAACAGGAGATGAATCCCCAATGAAAGCAGCTTTGCCTAGACCTACTTTTGCTACAGCTGCATAAGGTCCTTCCGCTATACCACCTCCGTTATAAACGCCCTGATCTACTGCATTCCCCCAAGCCTGATTGGTTTTAGGCAGATATACGATCCCCTTGGCTTTGGTCGGGTCAATAATCGCCAATGTTGATCCTGCGTGCATTGCCACATTACTCACTCCTGCTGTAATGCCGAACGCCTGGGCAGGTTCAACAATCTGATTAGCCGTGATATCGCCTAATGCATTGTAGCGAAAGCGTATACCAAACTGGTTACCCAGCCAATCTGAGCTAACCACGCCCTGCATCGCTGCCGAGCTTTTTTCTTCCTCACTCATTCCCTTTGCAGGGTCTTCCCATGCACCACGACGGTACCCATTGATACTTTCCGATCCGTCCCAGCGATTCTTGTTGCGGTCGGCGTTATAATGATCACCAATGAAAAAAATGCTATTGCCTGCTTTAACATACTGTTCCATTGCGGCCTGTTCGCTTTGTTTAAAAGGAATATTCGGCTCCGCTGTCACAAATACATCATAATTCTTTAAATCATTATAAGTAATAGGTGTAGATTGGCGAAGCTCATGAACGTCGTAGCCATTGTTTGCAAGGGCTTGGCCAAAATCTGAAAATCCACCATCAATCACCCAATCTGCTGCGCCGGCTGTCTGTCCATGTGTATTATCGAACAACACTTTTTTACCAGCGTTTTCGTTGACCACTTTGGCTGCAATGAAAGGGGCCTGGTCTGCCGGACCTTCTGCGCGTGCCGGTTGCATGCCGCCCACAACACCGGCGTACAACGATAAAGTGAAAACCATAGCTGTTGCGTATTTGAAGCTGCGGGATGTAAAACGACGAAAGATTCCCATTCTATTCCTCCTGTTAATTGATTTAAGGCCCCTCTCAGAGGGGCACTAAATATAAATGTTAGCATTCATTTATGTGCGGACATGCGTTGTTTTGTAAATCTTTAGGAATAATGAAAAGGAAGGAAATTCCAATAAAAAAGATAGGCTGTATGCAGCAAAGTGAGTATCGCAAATACAATTTTCCCGGCAGCCCGGGCTCTTTTTTCCCCTGTAATCACCTTGGTGCCATTCACGATCAATACCCACACGGCAATGAGTGCTGAAATGAGCGGTAGCGTGCAAATTCCCCAGATATACCAGGCGGAATAGCCATACACCATCTGATTGTTACCATAGATGACCTGTACCCCGAGAAAAATCGTATTTAGTAACGCAATGTATGCCAGGTTGGACGAAATGTGATTATTCGTTTTGCGGATAGCTCTGATCACATATCTTATGATCCATATCAGTAGGGTTGTGACGAAAAATAAGGATGCGGCTGCATAGCTGACGAGTAGCGTCCAGGTACGGTGCCAAAGTGTCGTCTGCTTCATGGTCTTACTATCCGGGGCAATCATCATCCACGTACCCTTTTCCTGATACAGCAAAATTTTAAGCTGGCCCCCCTTTTCCACAAACAGCCCATCACCTGCTGCTTGAAAAACTTTGTCTGTTGCTTCATTCTGATCCGGGTATTTTCCTTTAACAATTAGCGTATGATCATCTTGAATATGAACGGTGTATTTAATGCTTCCCAGTATCCGAATCCATTTTCCCCACCCATGAACAGGAGTAGTATCCACCTGATATACGCCCTCGATCTCTGGCGAAAGCTTCACTTGCGTGACAGAACGAGCCAGTGACTGAGAAGCGGCCTGCGGCTTTGCGGGCAGCATTTGAGCTATCGTATTGATGACTTTTCCATGAAGCAGGGTGTCTGTGTCAGCTGAATTGATGGTCACAAAAATACCGATCTTTTGGGATGGAATCAGTACCATTTCGGAAATAAAATCATCAATTTCTCCAGTAGCCCACAACATGGGTACTCCCGTCTTCAGTTGACCACGGAAAAATCCGTAGCCCAAGCCATCTAGACGGGCATCCGCTGCAAATTGCTGTGCATGCATCACTTTTACCGTGGTTGGCTGGAGCACCGTTTTGCCCTCATACTCACCTTGGTTTAAATGAGTGATCAGATAATGGGAAAATTCGTTGGGTGTGACGTTCAACGCTCCTGCTCCCGGCAGATTGATATACGATAAGGGTTGTTTTACATAAGCTCCATGTTTCCACTGATACGATTGGGCCAGTTCTGGATGATTTAAGGGCAACTCCAGTGTCGCGCTGGGCATATTCATCGGCTGGAATAGATGTGTACGAAAGTAATCATTCAGTCCCTGACCGGTTACTTGCTCCACGATATTACCGATCAGACCGAAGGCGACATTACTGTATTCATACTGAATTCCAGGTTTGCGGATAGGTGGCTGATTTTGAAAATACGTGCTGAGATACTGCTCTGTAGGTAAAACGCCTGCGCGAGTTGAGCTGTTAATGTCGTATATCGCTTCATCTAATCCCGCAGTATGTGTCAGAAGCTGATGCAGATTGAAAGGGATATTTTGGTATTGCGAAGCTTTATAGCTGTGGAGATAGCTGTTCACGTCTTCATTCAAATCAAGCTTGTTTTGCTCGACCAGTTGCATTGTGGCACTTGCACTAAATGATTTGGTTAGCGAGCCAACACGAACAATGGTCTTTGCCGGGTCGAATACCATTTTCCGCTCCAGGTCTGCATATCCATATCCTTTACTAAAAAGAATTTGGTCTTCCTGGGTCACAACGACGGCCGCTCCCGGAATATGCAATTTTTCCAATTCTGTACTCATGATATCGTCCACTGCTTTTTCCACTGAATTAGGTGTTATACTATCTGCTGCCCATGCTGAATTAATGAGCAGATTCCAAAGAAACAACGTTGTTAAGAATGCGGATAGGTAGCCAATACCTCTATTCTTCATATTGAAGTACCCTCCTTACCTATGAAGTTGATTTCATGATTTAAACCGTGCGGTGATTGCATAGCGGAGCAGATATTTACACTCCGTATGGGAGCCATCAGCATGGCGCTATGGAATCATCGCACTTCCCTCGCGGGAGTGCGCATGATAAAGCGAATCCTGATCGAATCGCGTAAGCAGAAGGCTTCTTACCTGTTCGATCAGGATTCATACATTACAGATAAAATTAGTAATTCCAGTTAGTTAAATCATCGACTGTAAGTTTTCAAGAATTATGATGGGCCAATCCTTGTGTCACGTCTTTGCCCATGTTCCGGGTTATCTTGTGTATTGTGGCACGGATACATTTTACATTTTCTTCGATAAATCCGGGTTCCAGCAGTTCATAATGATTACCAATCAAGCTATGCTCTTCATAGCTTCCTTGTGTAGCATCTTTCCATAAAAGTTTATTATCTCCTGTGCCCTTCACCGTTTCCGATCCAGCGGCAACAAAGCCATGAATATTCGCCTGAACATTTTCTGTGTTCACAAGCTGGTTGCCATACACCGCATAAGCGATCATTTTACGCTGGTACGTTTCATTCAACAGCTCACGATAGGATTCGGGAACCTGTTCCAGCATGGCATGAATTTCCTGCTCTGTTTCTTCATCTGTGAAAGGCAGAGCTTCTGCCCTTTTGACCGAATCGAGCATTAAAATATCGGATACAGTATGACCTTGGTGCTCCAGTGTGCCGGCAACCTTATGCGCCAGATTCCCACCTATAGAATAACCAAGCAGCACATACGGACCTTGCGCCTGCGTGCTGATGATTAAATCAACATATCGTGCCAACATTGCCTGCTCATCCGTAACATCATCTACGAACTCTAATCCATACACAACTGCATCTTGGTCCAGTTGTTTTGCAAGCTCTGCGAACGACAGTCCGTATCCAAGCATAGGAGGAAAGCAGAAGATGGAAACCGGACCGTGTTCATTCAACCGAATGATTGGACTATCGACCTTGTAGTTCAGATCGGCTTTCAATAATGTGAGCGCCTGCTCTTCTATGGTTGGGAACTCCAGAACACTACGGATGGGCAGCTCAATATCTGTAGCAAGACGAACTTTGCGTATAAGCTCTAGTACTTTCAAGGAATGTCCACCCAACGTGAAAAAGTCATCGTGGATTCCCACTTGCGGGATTTCAAGCACCTCCTGCCAAATAGCTGCCAGCAACTGCTCCACATCGGTTCGTGGTGCGACATATTCTATCCCCGTGTGCAATGCTTTGTCCGGCACAGGTAAAGCTTTACGGTCAATTTTGCCGTTAGTCGTTAGCGGAAACCGATCCAGCTGTACAAAAGCGGACGGAATCATATAGCTCGGCAGACTGGCCGACATCACAGTTCGAAGCTCACGGATGGTCAGCTGTTCATCGGCAGTGAAGTAAGCACATAATTGCTGCTGACCTGCTCCATCCCGCAAAGCGATAACAACGCTATCCCGTACAGAAGGTACACTTGCCAGTCTCGTCTCCACCTCGCCCAGCTCAATCCGGTAACCGCGAATTTTAACCTGTTGATCAATCCGTCCAGCGTATTCCAGTATGCCGTCTTCACGCCAGCGAACAAGGTCCCCAGTACAGTACAGGCGATCTCCGTCCACCCACGGATTAGCAAGAAATCTCTCAGCCGTCAGTTCAGGACGATTCAAATAACCACGCGCAACTCCGTCTCCACCAACAACCAGCTCACCCCAGGCTCCGACCGGTTGCAAGTTAAATGATGAGTCCACAACATACGCCGTCGAATTGCAAATGGGACGTCCGATTGGCACAGAATCCAGCTGTTCTTCCGTAATGTGATATGTCGTCGAAAAGGTTGTATTTTCCGTTGGTCCATAGCCATTAATGATGTTCATATGCGGATTATCGCGCAGGACCCGGTTAATATGGGGTGCAGACAAAACATCACCACCAACCAACAAATACTTCACATCACCAAAAAGTTTACTATCCTGCTGCGAAAGCTGATTAAATAATGGTGTGGTCAGCCACATCATGTTGACGTGATGATCCTGTATCGTCTCTTTCATCTTGGCTGCGTCCAAAAGATCATCCTTATGCAAGAGAACAAGCTGACCGCCGTTCAGCAGTGCACCCCAAATTTCAAATGTAGATACATCAAATACAAACGCACATGTCTGCAGCATTCGAGTTGATTCATCAAATGGGACATAATCCGTATTGCGGACGAGACGCACAACACTTCGGTGCTCAACTACGACACCCTTAGGCTTACCTGTTGAGCCTGAGGTATAAATGACATAAGCGGCATGATTACTCGCTCCATCTATACCCGGATTGGAAGCATCTGCACTGTACGACTTATCATCATTCAGATTGACAATCTGTCCGTCAAAATAGCACCGATCCAATAAATCCTGCTGAGCCAACAGTAGCTTGGCTCCCGAGTCCTCTAGCATATAACGGATACGATCCTCTGGATATTGAGAATCTATCGGCACATACGCGCCTCCAGCCTTCAAAATGGCAAGTGTTCCCGTAATCATATCCAACGAGCGCTCCGTCAAAATGCCAACAGGTTCATCAGGTTTGACCCCTGCATCCCGCAGTGTACGCGCTAATCGATTGGCTGTCTCATTGAGCTCCCGATAGGTCAATGTTTGATGACCCAAAGCTACGGCAATATGATCCGGTGTGCGCTCTGCCTGCTCCTCAAACAATTTATGAATCGTCTCATTGTCTGGATAGGCAGAGGCAGTGTCATTAAACTCTCTAGTAATTTGCTGTTTTTCCGCCGCTGTAACCAGTTCTAGCTCTTCTACGCGTACATTTGGGTTAAGCAAAGTTTGCTCCAACAGATTCACAAAATGTCCATGCAGACGCTCAATGTCTGTTTGATCATAATTTAACGCATTATACATAAAACGAATCTTCACGCATTCTCCCGGCATTACAACTACATTCAGATCATAGTTGGTCTGCTCAAGAGCTACCACGTTGGAAATCGGGGAAAGTTCCTGCCCATCAATTTCCATCTCCTCGACCTGCTCATCCACCGGATAATTTTCAAACACCATAATATGGTTAATTAAATCCTGTTTCTGGTCAGTCAATGCCTGAATTTCAAACAGTGGGTACGTATCATACGCATGAGAAGCCAGCGCCTGTTCCTGCGTTTTCTTCATAACTTCTGCAAAAGATTCCCCTGCCTCACTAAGGATGCGAACGGGAATGGTATTAATGAACAAGCCGATAATACCCTCGACTCCGATAATATCCGATGGGCGGCCTGAGACGACACTACCAAATACGACATCACGGTGGTTGTTATATTTTTGCAGCACAATTCCCCATACGGTTTGTAATAACGTATTCATGGTTACCTGATATCGCTTAGCCGTCTCCTCCACCCGGAGGGTAAGCTCACGCTCCAAAACCGTCACCCAATCACTAGCTGTATAGCCTCCACTCTTGCGGCCGGATTTTACAGCTGGTAGTGCTGTTTGCTGCTCATACCCGGATAAATAGCTGCTCCAGTAATCAGTTGCCGCCTTGCGATCCTGTGCTTCCAGCCATTCAATAAAGCGGCTGTACGGCACTGCCGGTGCCAGCTCTGGCACTCTGCCCTCCTGAAGTGCTGCATAGCTCTCAAACACTTCTTTATTTATTAGGGACAGACACCAGCCGTCCATGACGATATGATGGAAGCTCCACACAATATGGTAACTGTCTTCCCCGGTGCGCAAAATCGCTATACGCATCAGGACATCCCGACGCAGATCAAATCCCCTTGCTTTATCTTCCAACTTGAAGTTCTTCAGCCAAATGCCCCTTGTATCGCTATCCAACTCGCGTAAATCTTCGTAATAGAAGCCACAATCCCGATTTCGGTAGACCACCTGTAACGGCTCCGTATCCCGGCCGAAATAAAAATGTGTACGTAGCGCCTCATGTCGCCGAACCAGCATATTCAGACTTTCTGCAAAATTCCCGATGTCCATCCGACCCCGCATATCATAAGAAACCTGCTCAAAATACGCGTCATTCGCGGCTGCTTGACTATCAAGCTGGCTGTGAAACAACATCCCTTTCTGCATCGGGGTTAGTGCATATACATTGTCGATCTCACCCGCAGCGCCCATTTCAGATAACAGGCTGTCCAAGCCCTCCACACTCATTCCTTTATAGGAAATATCACTTGGGGTCAGCTCTGGGTGTTCTTTATGGGTGCAATGTGTCAAAATTTCGCGCAAGCTCGATTCCAGTAATCTCGCCAATCGCTCAATCGTCTCTGGTCGGTAGCTGGTACGGCTATAGCTAATTGTCAGCCCCAGCTGACCTCCCGAAATGATGCCGCCAAAATCCAGTGTATATGTCCGAGCCATAGTCGGGCTAAGTGGCATCCCCCCCTCATATGGGGATGACTGCAAGTCGTTTCCTTTCATATCCTGATCGAACTGTCCCAAATAGTTAAAACTAATTTCAGGAGCTGTCGTAAATATGGCTGAAGGTCCCTCCGATGCCTGTGTCTGACTGTCGAATAAATATTTCAGTGCGCCGTAGCCGATTCCTTTTTGCGGGATACTGCGCAGTCCTTCCTTCACATGTTTGATTCGCTGCGAAAGAACAGTTTCTTCTGGCATATCGAGTAAAACAGGATATTGGCTTGTAAACCACCCTATCGTCCGGGTAATATCCACCTCTGGTAAAATGGGTTCACGCCCATGTCCCTCTAAATTAATCAGGAAACGATCATTTCCGCTCCATGCTTGTAAGGCCATTCCTACCGCAGTCAGCAACAGGTCATTAATTTCTGTACGGTAGGCACGATTGGCCTGCTTGAGCAGTTGCTCTGTCTCTACATTTGTCCATAAAGCAGTAACCGACTCACTATCGCCAATCAATGGTTTATCATGCTCGTTATGTCCGTAATCCTGCGGCAAAGGAGCCAGTTCCGCTTGTGCAAGCTCCTCCCAATACGCCCGCTCACGTTCCATGGCCGGACTGTTGGCATAGGCGTGCAGCTTTTCGGCCCACGTTTGGAACGAATCCGTCTTGTGAGGTAACTGAATCACCTGTTCACCCTTGGAGGCTTGCTCATAAGCTGTCGCCAAATCCTCAAATAAGATGCGCCAGGACACTCCATCTACCACCAAATGATGAATCGCGACCAGCAGATGATCCCCATCCGGGCAACGGAACAGGCCGAGCCTCATCAACGGCCCTCCGCTTAGAGAAATACCAGATTGAATTTCATTGCATTTGGCTTCAATTATCTTCGCCAAGTTCCCTTCAATAGCATCACTGTTCCTATAGTCAAAGCACTCCAGTTGATACGATTCGCCTTCATCTACGCCTCGGTTCCATGCTGTATATCCGTTCTCCGACGACCGAAAAATCATACGCAATGCATCATGATGCGTTGTAATCTGATGGAGCGCCTGCCGAAGTGCCTGTTCGTCATAGCCTTCCTGTCGATAGAGCATGACCGATTGGTTGAAATAGTGTGGTTCATCTGTTGGCTGTTCAAAGAACCAGCGCTGAATCGGTGTAAGCACAACATTTCCGGTAACATCGCCCTGCTCGGCTACTCGGTTAACTGGCTGAATATAAGTACTTAGATCCGCAATTGTCGGGTATTTAAACAAGTCCTTCATTTCCAGCTTGTATCCAGCCTGAAACAAGCGAGACGACACTTGAATGGCCTTGATGGAGTCGCCACCCAAATGGAAGAAGTTATCCTGTATCCCAACCTTCTGAATACCTAGGATGGCTCCCCATGCCGCAGCCAAAGCCTGTTGAACATCCGTTTCAGGTGCCACATAATCCATGCCTGTATCGACATTAGGCTCAGGTGCAGGCAGTGCCCTGCGGTCTACTTTGCCATTCAGTGTCAAAGGCAGTCTGGAAAGCCGTACAAAGTAAGAAGGCACCATATAGCTCGGCAGATCCTGTGATAGAGCGTTACGTAAGTCGCTAGCGCTTAGTTCGCTGTCTGTTACAAAATAGGCACACAGCTGTTTTTGCCCGTGATCGTCCTGCCGTACTATCACAACCGATTCCTTCACACCTGCAATCGTGGACAAACGGGTTTCAACTTCACCCAGTTCGATGCGGTAGCCGCGAATTTTGACCTGCTCATCCATTCTTCCCTTGTACTCCAGTACGCCATCAGCACGCCAACGCACCAAATCCCCTGTACGATAGCAATATTCTCCAGGCCGGAATGGACTTTCAATAAACTTTTCTGCCGTAAGCTCAGGCCGATTCAGATACCCGAGTGCCACGCCATCGCCACCGAGAAGTAGTTCGCCCCATGCCCCCACAGGCTGTAATTTTAACGAACGATTGACCACATAAACGGTGGAATGATCAATCGGACGCCCAATGGGAACACCTTGAGTTTGCGGTTCCATAATTTCATAGGTGGTGGAAAAGGTTGTGTTCTCCGTCGGCCCATAAACATTACTCAATCGAAGGTGCGGGTACTCCTTCAGCACGCGGTTAGCGTGTGGTACGGACATCACATCACCACCCACGAGCAATTCCTTCAGGGATGCAAACACTTCAATGTCTTGCTGTGAATGCTGATTAAATAAAGCCGTGGTCATGAACATGGTGTTAATCCGATACTTGTTCATCGCCTGTTTGAACTTGGCAGCATCCAAAATAGTGTCATGATTTACTACATATAATTGGCCACCGTTCAGCAGCGTCCCCCAGATTTCAAATGTGGAGGCATCGAATACAACTGCACCCATTTGCAGCATACGCGTATTTTCGTCAAGCGTGGCGTAGCTAGTGCTCTTCACCAATCGTACGACATTACGGTGATTGACCATAACGCCTTTCGGCTTGCCTGTCGTACCAGAGGTGTATATGACATGCGAAAGATCTAAGGCAGATCCCCCATTTGAAATAGCATCTGATCCATGGGTATGAGTGTAGCCTTCAAATTCACTGCTCCATAGTTGCGCATCGCTCAAATCGATGACTGGAATACCTGGTTCAAAAAAAACCTGCTCACGTCGCTGTGACAGTAACAGCTCGGCACCGGAATCCTCTAGTAAATAACGGATGCGTTCTTCCGGATACTCGGGATCAATAGGAACGTAAGCCCCCCCTGCCTTCAAAATAGCCAGCATGCTCACGACCATTTCAATGGAACGCTCAGCCACTATCCCTACTCGCTGTATCTGAGTCCCGGACCCGTGCCGTATCCCATGGGAAGTAAGGATGCATGCCAAACGATCGGAACGCTCATTCAGCTCGTGATAAGTGAGTTGTGTGTCCGCAAAGGTGATCGCTAGTCGATCTGGCGACTGTGCAACCTGTTCCTCGAACAGCACATGCATTAATTGATCCCGTGGATACGGAGAGTCTGCTGCTGTAGTGCTGAATTGCTTCACCAGCTGCTCTTTTTCTTGGGTCGAAACCATTTCTATAGCCGCAAGAGCGATCTCCGGCTGTTCTATAACCACATTGATTAGCTGCTGTAAATGTACAGCCAGTCGTTCGATGGTTTCGCGTTTGTACAAACGGGTTCCGTATTGAAAACCGCAGGCAATTTGTTCCCCATCCTCCTGCGCGAACAGACTTAGATCAAATTTAGCCGTCGTTTGTTCACTTGGATAAGGTGCTAATTGCAGCTCTGCCAGCTGCTGCTCTGTTTGTTCCAGGTTTTGTAGAGCAAACATGGTATCAAATAACGGATTGCGGCTTAAATCTCGATCCACACCCAGCTTTTCTACTAGCTCTTCGAACGGATAATCCTGATGTTCAAAAGCCTTTAACGCGTTATCCTTGACCTCCAGCACATAATCGCGGAATGTTTTCCCGCCTTCCGGATAATTACGGATTGCCAGTGTATTGACGAACATACCGATCAGATTGCCAAGATCAGCATGAGGCCGTCCCGCGATTGGTGAACCGACAATGATATCCTCCTGCCCGCTGTATTGGCTAAGCAAAGTCGTATAGGCAGCCAACAGCACCATATATAAAGTCGATTCGGTCTGCATCGCAATGCTTTTTAATCCTTCGCTTTGCCGTTGATCGAGCGTAAATTCCAGTACATCCCCTTCAAAGCTTCTCACCGCCGGACGTGGATAATCAGTCGGAATATCCAGCACAGGCAGCTCTCCTGCGAAGGTATTGAGCCAGTAGTCTTCCTGTTCTTGATAGCGTTCACTTTGTTGCTGCTCCCGCTGCCAAGCAGCGTAGTCCTTATACTGAATACGCAGCGACGGAAGCGTATCCCCTGCATATAAGTGGATGAAGTCCTGAATCAATACATTTATAGAGGTGCCGTCAGAAATGATGTGATGCATATCCAACAGCAAAATATGATGCTCTGGACTAATTTCAATCAGACCAGCCCGGAACAGCGGAGCCTGCTCAAGATTGAATGGCTGGACAAAGCCATGCACCAGCTCATCTGTCTCCCTCTGGTCAGCTCCGGGGGCATGAATCAACTCCACGCGAAAAGGAACCTCGTTATGTACTCGCTGGACAGGTTCACCATTCATGGTCTCAAAGCTCGTTCGCAATGTTTCATGGCGGTCAATAAGCTGACGGAACGCATTATCCAGTGCCTTATGATCAAGTGAACCGATCAGTGTCAGGGCTCCGGGTATGTTATAGCTAATTCCCGCTCCATCAAGCTGATTGAGAATATACATCCGTTTTTGGGCCGAAGATACCGCATAAAATGGCTTATTCTCCGAAACAGGGATGGATTCATAGGTGGTTTGCTCCAGTGCTTCAATAACCTGCGCAAACTGTTCGATGGTTGGGTGCTGGAATAGATCCTTTAGCTGCACATTTTTATGCAATTGCTTATGGATGAGTGATATGACATGTGTCGCCCGCAGGGAATGTCCTCCTGCTTCAAAAAAGTTATCCTTAATGCCAATACGTCCAATTTCAAGCACTTCTTTCCAGATGCTGACCAGTTGTGCTTGTAATTGATTTTGAGGAGGTACATATTCTGCGCCTGAGCTTATGCCTCCCTCGGGTCGCGGCAACGCCCGGCGATCCACCTTGCCATTAGGTGTCAAGGGTAATTGTTCCAGCTGTACAAAATACGACGGCACCATATAACTTGGTAGCTCTCGGTTCAAAGCACTGCGAAGCTCACTTAACTGTACATCCGCATGGGTTACCACATAAGCGCAGAGCTGCTTTTGCCCCTGCTCATCCTCCCGTGCAATCACAACTGCTTCTCGGACTGCCTCCAGCTTCAACAGCTGCGCTTCCACCTCGCCCAATTCAATCCGATAGCCCCGGATTTTCACTTGTGCGTCGATCCGCCCTTTGTATTCCAGCGTCCCGTCCGCATTCCACCGCACCAGGTCCCCTGTTCGATAGCAGCGTTCGCCGTTACGAAACGGACTGTTGATGAACTTTTCGCTTGTCAGGTCCGGGCGGTTGCAGTATCCACGAGCCACCCCGTCACCGCCAACGAGCAGTTCTCCCCACGCTCCAATCGGCTGAAGCTGCATCGAACGGTCCACGACATATGCCGTTGAGTTATGGATCGGGCTGCCAATGGGCACGGCTTCTGATTGGACGCCAGTAATGGCATGCGTAGTAGAAAAGGTCGTATTTTCTGTAGGACCATAGCCGTTAATGATCCGCAGGTTCGGATGAGCCTTCAGTACCCGGTTAATATGCGGTACGGACAGCACATCGCCACCGACCAGCAACTCCCGTATTCCCTCGAACAGTTCCAAATCCTGCTGGGAAAGCTGATTAAAGAGCGGCGCGGTCAGCCACATCGTGGTAATGCCATGATTACGGACAGCTGCCTTAAGTCTAGGTGCGTCCAAAATGACATCCTGGCTCACCAGTACCAGCTGTCCACCGTTCAATAGCGCCCCCCAAATTTCGAAGGTAGACGCGTCAAAGACAACAGACCCGGTCTGCAAAATGCGCGTGTCCGCATCCAAGTGTGCATAGTTTGTATTTTTCACCAAACGCACGACATTGCGATGCTCCACCATAACGCCTTTGGGCTGGCCTGTTGTACCAGAAGTGTACATAATGTAAGCCAAACGATCAGCTGCGTAAACCGGATGTATTGGTTTAGCATGTTCTGATTGCGTAGCTTCTGTTGGGGTGGTTGTAGTAGAAGCAAGTTCGGAACTGGCGGAAATAGAGTAAAACGGATTTAAGCAGTCCACGTATGCCATATCAGCCATATCCGTATTTGTTCCATGATCATTCGGCAAGATTGGATCGTAACGATCTGCATCATCCGTTCCATAAATCGCGGCATCACTCAGGTCAAGCACCATTCCCTTAAAATCAGTGGGCCGATGTTCTATTTTCTGCACAAGTAGTATTTCGGCACCGGAATCCTCCAGCAAATAGCGCACGCGCTCGTCCGGGTATTCGGAGTCAATCGGAACATACACCCCGCCCGCTTTAAGAATCGCGAGCATACCTACGATCATCTCTATCGATCGTTCAGCTATAATGCCGACCGTCTGCTCGGTGTGAATTTCCTGCTTACGTAAAGAATGAGCCAGTCGGTTAGCCTTTTCATTTAATTCTCCATAGGTCAGGCTATCTTGTCCGGATACTACTGCCACCTGGTGTGGTACCTGCTTCGCCTGCATCTCGAACAATTCATGAATGGACGCATGACTTGGATAATCCACAACTGTATCGTTGAAGGTATGAACCAGTTGCTCCACTTCTTGCTCTGACAGCACTTGTGCTGTGTAAATCTCCAGCTCAGGCTGATGCAAAACAACGGTGTACAGCCGTATTAGTTGCTCAACAAAGCGTTCAATCGTCATCTGGTCATAACGGTCGCTACTGTATGTCACATTCAGGGAAACCACTGCATTTTCCCATTGAAATTGAAAATCCAGTTCAGATTGCACATGATTCATAAAATCAGAAGTGTCGATATTTTGCAGGGATGCAGTGGTGTGAATAAGAGGCTTATCGTTCTCGTTACATGGAATTTCAAGCCCCTCGGTATAGTTCCAAAAAGGAATATTTTGGTGTTCAATTGCTTCGCTGACAGAAGTTTTGATTTGGGACAGCAAGGTTTTGAAGGTTGTCGAGGAATCCAGCGTGTTTTTCAGTAAAATCAGATGGTTAATCGGCTTTGCAGTACTGTTGCCAGACTTGGCTACTGGAATGCCCAGCAGCACACTTTCCTCACCTGTGTATTTATACAATAAGCTTTCAACTCCAGCCAGCAGAACCATAAACACGGCCCATGGAGCTCCACCTGTTATAGATAATATTCTTTGGGAAATTTCAGATGGAAATGTGAGCGTGTACGTAAGAAAATTAGAACTCGTTGCAGCTGTATCCTTGGACACATGATTGGTGTATGGCAAGCAAGTGATATGATCCTCAGATTCCAGCTTATGACTCCAGTAGTTTTTTTCCTTCTCAAATAAGGCTTTCAATGACATCCCTCCTGCTTCATGGGGTCTGTACCCCTGTTGGAATGGTGCTTTGTTACGTAATTGAGCAATGTGTCGGAAAATTAATACTTTGCAGGCAAGGGCAGTCGGACAAGCCGCCGCCCTCTGAGCATGCAAAGTGAAATCATTTCTTTTTAGAAAACTGATTTAGAAAATAAAGTCGATGGAATCTGGCGAGAAGTCTTCCGGCTGCTCGCTCGAGTTCACCTGAATATCGCTTAATAGCAAATCTGGATTAGCTCCAACCTGGGACAGGATCGCTATCAAATCTCCGGTTAATCGTTCAATAGCATCTGCGCCAAACAGCTTTGTGCAATATTCGAAGGAACCCTTGATCTGCCCGTCTTCATCACTCATGGACAAGGTCAAATCGAATTTGGAAATACGATGCTCCTGAACATACGGACTAAAGGACAGTGTTTCAAGCTTCGCTTCCTGTGACTCCGTATTTTGCAGTACAAACATGGTGTCAAATAACGGATTACGGCTTGCATCCCGCGCTACATCCAGCTTTTCCACCAACTCCTCAAGCGGATAATCCTGATGCTCGAAGGCTTGTAGCGTACGTTCTCGGGCTTCCAGCAGGTAGCTGTGGAACGTTTGGTCGCCCTGCGGCTGGTGCCGGATGGCTAGTGTATTGACGAACATGCCGATCAGTGGCTCCAGTTCTGGCAACAAGCGGCCTGCTACCGGCGTACCGATGATCAAATCGTCCTGACCGCTGTATTTGGACAGCAGGACGGTATAGGCACTCAGTAGCACCATGTACAGCGTACTTCCGGTCTGTGCCGCGATTCGGCGCAGTTGCTCGGATACATTCGAGTCAACAGTAAATTCATACATTGCTCCCTCGAAGCTGCGAACAGCAGGTCTAGGGTAAGCAATCGGCAGCTCCAGTACAGGCAACTCTCCGGCTAAATGCTCCAGCCAGAACTGTTCCCGGCGTTGGTATGATTCACGCTGCATTTCCTGCTGCTGCCACAC
>NZ_JAALET010000128.1:0-244 GCF_011800655.1 Paenibacillus sp. EKM10P
GGCCAAACGCATCAGACTGTAAATCTGCTCCCTTACGGGTTCGGTGGTTCGAATCCATCATCCTCCACCAGTTTTATAGGGGCATAGTTTAAAGGTAGAACAACGGTCTCCAAAACCGTTGGTGTGGGTTCAATTCCTGCTGCCCCTGCCAATTACTTCTTTTCCTGTGGCGGTCGTGGCGAAGTGGTTAACGCACCGGACTGTGACTCCGGCATTCGTGGGTTCAAGCCCCATCGGCCGCCCT
>NZ_JAALET010000129.1:0-242 GCF_011800655.1 Paenibacillus sp. EKM10P
ATCCGGAAGCCCCGGATTTTGACCTGATCATCCATCCGGCCGATAAAGTCCACATGGCCGTCTGGCATCCACCGCGCCAAGTCGCCGGTACGATACAGTCGTTCACCCGGCACGTACGGGTTCGCTACGAATTTCTCCGCCGTCAGGTCCGTACGGTTCAGGTACCCCCGTGCGACACCAGCACCGCCAATGCACAGCTCGCCCAGTACGCCGATCGGCACTGGATTCAGCTGGCTGTCCAC
>NZ_JAALET010000130.1:0-242 GCF_011800655.1 Paenibacillus sp. EKM10P
AGCAAATTCTCAGCGTATGGGGAGATACAGCCGCCGAGTATCCAAGCGAGCAAACGATCCATGGTCTGTTTGAGACACAAACGGCGCACACACCAGAGCAGCCAGCGTTGTACTTCGAAGGAGAGCAACTGAGTTATCGCGAGCTGAATGAACGCGCGAATCGTCTGGCTCGTACCTTGCGCAGTCAAGGTGTGACGAAAGATCGTTTGGTGGGTCTGATGACCGAACGCTCGATAGACATG
>NZ_JAALET010000131.1:0-239 GCF_011800655.1 Paenibacillus sp. EKM10P
GGCGTATCAGGAGCAGGGCAGGAACCGCAGCATGTACTCATGCTCGACATGCACCACATCGTTTCGGATGGCGTGTCGATGGGGGTACTGACTGAAGAATTTGTCCGCTTGTATGACGGTGAACAGCTAGCGCCACTGCGGATACAGTACAAAGACTATGCCGTATGGCAACAAAGCGAGGTCCATCAGAAGTGGATGCAGCGCCAGGAAGCCTACTGGCTCGACACCTTCCGGGGGGA
>NZ_JAALET010000132.1:0-239 GCF_011800655.1 Paenibacillus sp. EKM10P
TCAGACTGCACACGCACTGGAATTGTATTGATAAATAGCCCGATCATGTGCTCCACACCTGGAATATCCCCTGGACGACCGGACACAACGCTGCCGAACACGACATCCGTACTGTTGTTATATTTCTGCAACAAGACGCCCCATACCGTCTGAATCAGCGTATTGATCGTGACCTGATTTTGCTTCGCCACCCGTTCGATCTGGGCAACCAGCTCTGGCTGGAATTCGCAATCCAGATC
>NZ_JAALET010000133.1:0-238 GCF_011800655.1 Paenibacillus sp. EKM10P
TCCCTGATAGCTCAGTTGGTAGAGCACTCGACTGTTAATCGAGTTGTCACAGGTTCGAGTCCTGTTCGGGGAGCCATTTGCTCTCATAGCTCAGTAGGTAGAGTGCATCCATGGTAAGGATGAGGTCACCGGTTCGATCCCGGTTGAGAGCTTGTTACAGGATGGCCCGTTGGTCAAGGGGTTAAGACACCTCCCTTTCACGGAGGTAACAGGGGTTCGAATCCCCTACGGGTCATAG
>NZ_JAALET010000134.1:0-236 GCF_011800655.1 Paenibacillus sp. EKM10P
CCTTGGGGCGCCTCCGTTACTCTTTAGGAGGCGACCGCCCCAGTCAAACTGCCCACCTGACACTGTCCTCGCACCGGATCACGGTACCAAGTTAGAACCTAGATACGATCAGGGTGGTATCCCAAGGATGCCTCCTCTCAAGCTGGCGCTCAAGATTCTACGGCTCCCACCTATCCTGTACAGATCGTACCCAAATTCAATATCAAGCTGCAGTAAAGCTCCATGGGGTCTTTCCG
>NZ_JAALET010000135.1:0-236 GCF_011800655.1 Paenibacillus sp. EKM10P
GTTCCGATGGATACCGTGTGCTCCCCTTTTTCCAGCAGTACATTCAGCGACTCTACATCTTCAATCGTATAGGCGGTTGCATCTACGGTCGCTTCGGTCGGACCATACACGTTCGTAATGACCGGACGATACCCGGACCATTTGTGTAGGAACCCCTGTACCAGCTGCACGGATAAGGCTTCGCCCCCGATCAGGTAATGCTTCACATCCGGCGCTTCTGTCACGCTGACGCTTTC
>NZ_JAALET010000136.1:0-236 GCF_011800655.1 Paenibacillus sp. EKM10P
CCTTTTTGCATCGGTGTCAAGGCATATACATTTTCCAGTTCCCCGATGTCACGAGTCCGCTCTACTAACTGATCCAGTTCGGCCAAGGTTACAGGTTTAAGCATCACATCGCTTGGCGTCAGCTCCTGCTGTTTGCGACCCGCGCAATGTGCGATGATTTCCTGCAGGCTGGTTCTGAGCGCTTCGGCTAGCTGTTCCATCGTTTCCTTGCGATATTCCTGATGGCTGTAGCTGAT
>NZ_JAALET010000137.1:0-236 GCF_011800655.1 Paenibacillus sp. EKM10P
TCCAGTGGCGTCCGCGGTGCCACATACTCCAGGCCTCCTTCAAGGCGTGCTTCCGGTGCTGGCAATGCCTTCCGGTCAATTTTCCCATTGGGCGTCAGCGGGAAACGATCCAGCTGTACCACATACGTCGGGATCATGTAATCCGGCAGCTTCGGCTGTAGCGCATTCCGCAGTTCCGGTAGACTCAGCGACTCCGAAGCTACGATATAGGCACACAGATCCTTGTGTCCGTCCTC
>NZ_JAALET010000015.1:0-110906 GCF_011800655.1 Paenibacillus sp. EKM10P
AAAGCTAGGGCTGAAGCTGCTCTTAAAGCAGAAAAAGAAGCTAGAGCTAAAGCCCTTAAAGCGAAAAAAGAAGCTGCGCCACCAGAGCTTACAGATGAAGAGTATGAGAGAATTTATAGTGATTATGTCTATTGGGCTTCATTAGAAGGTGATCGCAGACCTGAAATTCCGCTAGGAAGCTACCGTGCTGAGGACGGGGTGGTTCGTATAGCGAATGGAGATCCAGATTTTAAATACTACGATGACTGGAAACAAAACTATCCAGGAGATTTTTTGGTTCTATCTAATCAAGAGGGCATCACACCGGAAGAACAACGATGGATGAGCTATGCAAACCTAACAGCAGAGCCGTTTGCACTCGACGGTCGAGGTGGTGAAGGTAGAGCCTTTAAAAATGAATTCTCCAAAATGAGCAAAGAAGGGGCATCTGAGAACGCTAGGCTCGCAAGAGTAAATGTGAGAAGAATTCAACAGCGAATAGATCAGAAGAGCATCACCACAAAAAATGCATCCGAACCTATTGAGAACACATCAGAAGTTATGCCTTCAAAAGCAGGCAAACCCAAGGAGAAACCTCCTAAAACTGAGGGGACGGGTAAACCTAATAAAAAGAGAGAAGAAGCGAATACCAAAAAGCGTGTATTGGAGAACATTGAGAAAAGTAAAGCCGCCCGAGAAACTTCAAATTACGATGAGTATTTAAGAAAAGAGAAGGAATTACTTAAAGAAATAGAGAAGAAGAATGTTCTTAAGGGGACGGGGAATGGTGGTAGGAATCTCCTTAACACTACAAATCCTAAGGATTTCCTTGATGAGGCTTTGGAACAACAGGGTCTGACGAGTATACCAAAGGGACTTAAGCATCCTTGGACAGCAGATGGATTTGTATATGAGGTAAGAATACATCCCGGTAATAGTCAACATACGAATGCGAATAGTATTTATAGAGTATCAAGAAAGTCAGCTCCAAATCCTGATCCTAAAATTCAAGGAAGTGGTACTGAGTATTTGGGGACGGATGGTAAGTGGTATAAGGAAAGTGAACTTAAAGAATTCTTTAAGGATGGAACGAAAAACCCTAATTTTAATGCCACTGGAGCAAAAAATACACATATAAATTTACCATAGGAGATGATTCTAGTGTTTATTATGAATTTAGATGAGGTAAATGTAGAGATTGACAAAATTAATACTTATTTAAGTAGATGCTTATGGATGGATTTTGAGTTTTGTCGTATGAACGCAGGACAAATTGTGTTGTCAGGTAGCATAGATCAAAGTAGTGATGAGTATGCAATTGATATTGAGTTTGAACAACCGTATTTTGTTTCTACTTTGTTTTTATGGCATGGGGATACATCTAAAATATTTATTGAATTGGCAAATGATGAAGAAGCAATGGAAATGAATCAAAAATACAATGTAGAATTTGGGAATTACATTTTCAAAATAAGTGTAGAGGGTTTTGATAGCCCGCCGATTATCATAGTGGCAAAAAAAATATCATGCAAAATCCTAAATGATAATCCTTTTCCAAAATCTTAATCTATCTACTCGAATACTGTCATAATCTTGATTTGTTAAATACTTTTCAAGGTTTATTTGGAGGAGGTGGGTGACGAATGAACCTATCACTCAACCAATAACACATATAACCCATGTAATACCCGTATAAAAAAATTCTTCATTTCGGTTGTACGCACATCAAATGCTTTAATTTTATAACCTAAATAACGCTACTGCGTTACATTGAACAGGTCAATTATGGTCAGATACTACTATGGTTGACCTGTTTTTTTGTTATCTTTATTACTTAAATAGGTATTTCACCTAATATTTCAATCTACACATAGACCCAAAATTCTCTTTATGAAAAATATTTTTTTAAAGATAATTCAACATCCCTCCACACAAAAATAATGACTTGCCATCCCTCCCCATCAGAGTTAACATACACACACTTCAACAAACGGGAGGGATAATACGCTATGTCAAATTGGCCAGATTGGTTTCTGGAAGCATTACGCCAACGATTTTATCAATTAGAACTTACCAGTGAGCAACAGGCTTCATGTTCATCAGAAGACAAAAATCTATTCACTCAAATGGATCAATTCAAAATGAATCAAAACGAGGATATTCAACATCTACTATCTGAATGGGAAGAAGCTATCGGCTATCAGCTAAGTCAGGACAAACAGTCCATCTATATGGAAGGAGTTAAAGACGGGATTCGATTGATCCTTCCCGTCATACAACCCACAGTTACTCGTTAGTCTATTTATCGTATTAGCCTATGTTTTTTAGTCCAGTATTTCATCCAAGCTCATTCCACTTTTCAAGGTAAAAACAAAATGCGCTGGTGAGAGAATAGTGATCTTCTCCACCAACGCATTAAATAGGTTATCATCAAATTGTTCCAGTATATCTTGCCGCGAGTTTAAAAGTTGAATAATCTCATCGACTCGTTCCTTAATTTTTTCCTTCTGATCCTCTTCCTCCTCTAATATCAGCATCTGTTGCCGTAGCTCGTTTAGCTCACTGGAAAGTCTGTTCGTTTCTTCATCATAAACCGTCTCATCGATCTGATTCCGCAGCTTAAGATTCACCAATTCCTTCAGGTCGGATTTCAATTGTTGCATCTGTCCTTCGATGTCCAATAGCGGTTCTTGCCCTACTTTGCTCGAAAGTACCGATTCAATATTGGCTTTCAACGTCTTTATGAATCTTTCCTTGTTCTCATACATCCGGTTGAACAATCGCACAAACGCGGAATGTAAAACTTGTTCATCAACTGATTTGGCATCACATACTGCTTTCCCTTCATTGACATACGTTTTGCATTGCCATACCACTTTTTTGGATGGATTATTGCTGTTCCAGGTTCGGCGTTTAAAAATGGCCTCGCAGCATCCACAATATACTTTACTGCTCAGTGCGTATTTACTGGAGTATCTTTTACTCTCTCCCATCACGCTCCCTTTCAGCTTGGCTCTTCGTTTCTTCTCCTTTTGCACCGTTTCAAATATTTCCTTGGATACAATCGGTTCATGGTTGTTTTCAATTAAATATTGCTGCTCCTGTCCCCGATTCTTTATTCGTTTGTGGGTTAGAAAGTCAACAGTTACCGTCTTTTGTTGTAGTAAAGCTCCGTAATATTTCTCATTGGTCAGAATTAAGGTAATGGAGGAATCCCACCACGTATCGCCACCCGTGACTGTTCTAATGTGATCTCGCATCAAACCTCTGGCTATCGCCTGATAGCTTTTCCCATCCAAATACTCCTCGTATATTCTGCGTACAATCTCTGCTTCTGGCTCATTAATCACCAGTTCACCATGTTCATCCTTATCATAGCCAAGGAAGCGAGTGGTGTTGCAGAAGACTTTGCCGTTTTGGAAGCCACGCAATATGCCCCATCGACTATTCTCAGAAATATTTCGGCTCTCGTCTTGGGCAAGGGAACTCAAGATGGTCAGCAATACTTCACCTGTGGTATCTAGTGTATTAATGTTCTCTCGTTCAAAGAATACAGCAACTCCGAGACTTTTGAGTTCCCGTACATATTTCAATAAATCCAGTGTATTCCTAGCAAATCTCGAAATCGACTTGACCAGAATCAGATCCAGTTTACCGTTTCGGGCATCCTGTATCATCCGATTAAAGTGTGTTCTATTTTTAGTGCTGGTTCCGGTGATGCCTTCATCGGCGTAAATATCAGCCATTTCCCATTCCAAGTTGTTTTGAATGTATTGGGTATAATGATTAACCTGGTTGGTATAGCTCTCCTTTTGCTCCTCAGAATCGGTACTAACCCGACAATAGGCAGCGACTTTCTTCTTTTGAATCGATTGAATTCCCTCTACGATGTTCAACGTTTTCACGGGAACGATCACGACTTTTTTTGCGGTTACGGCTTGTGCCATAGGTTTTTCTCCCTTCGATATCTTCTTTATACGGTCACATGGTATAATGCTTGCGGCACATCATCAAGTCCATTTCTGCCCATGTTATAGCTATTTAAAAGACTTTTTATTAAGCTCATCAATCGCTATAAACTCTTCTTCTGTAATGACATGTTGTGATCTCAATTGCTTCAATAGGCTCAGACTGAGTAGGTAGTCGATAGATTTTCGTTGCATATGTATGTGGCTCCTTTGAAATAAAAAATGGCTGCCCTCTAAGGCAAGCCGATAGATATAATGCTTAGAATAAATTTTTAAGGTTAATAGTCTTTTCTATGGTAATGCTAGGATCGCTTACTAAGGTAGCAGTCAGTACAAGTGCTCTATTAATCGCTCCACTACTGCTTCCTGCTTTTATGGTTACACTATTTCCTGTACTCGCTGTTATGCTTCCCATAATAGGAGTTGAATGATCTTGATTGCGTAGGCTCCACTCCACCGACTGGTCAAACACTTCTGTTCCATGATCATAGATATGGCTGACGTATGAGGTGCTTTGGCCTGTTTTGAGAATGGGATTACCAGTAATGGCTATCGAATAAATACGCGCTCCAGTTTCGACGACTCTCATTTCAATGGTACTCAGTACTGTTGGGTGATACGTTAATTTCGCGGTAATGCTTACTTGTCCCAAAGCGATGCCCATAACCTGACCTTGCTGATCTACACTAACCACATTCGGATCGCTCGAAATGAAAGTTATGGCTGGATTCGCTATCTCATTTCCATTATCCGTAGCAGTCACATTCAACGGTATTGTTTCGTTTAGAGGTACATGGACCATCGTTCCCTGATGAATATGTAATGCATATGTATGAGCAATCTCGTACTTCCATCGGTCTGCAATGTTATTTCCCACGTCATCATAAGCTGTATTTATGCTATCCAATGTGCAGCTTAACTGAATGATGCCATTCATCGTGCGATCAGTACCAGTTACTTTAAACGGCTGATGAGTCATATAAAATCGTTGGCTTAATGTAATGCCCTTCGTATCTGCGTTGTCCTGTAAACTGACCAGGATGCTTCCCTCCGGTATTGAAATAACCTTTCCTGTTTCCGTTAAAAACGTTCTGGCTTCTACCACAGCATCAAACCATTTCACTTGTCCATCCCGGTTTAAAGCTAGCCGTTGATTACACTTTTTCATTCTGCCTCGACAAGACTGTTCATTTCGATCCACCTGACTAGTAATTAAATAACGTTCATAACGATAATCCACGATATCACCTGTATGTAATAGTGTTGCTGCACGAATAATTTTTTCATCAGTCATTTGAATGATATCTGTCGCATCCCGGATCAGAGCAAGCTGCTTTACACTGTTGATATGCACAAGTTCGCCTTTCTCTCGTAGGAAGAAATCAAGCATCGGCTCTAAGCTCCGTGTCATTTCTCTACCTCCAATGCAAAATCTGCCTTACAGCGATACAGGTACAACTCCATATAATCGCTCCATTTCTTCATGTCCAAAATAATAAAAACATCCTTGCCAATTCGAATATAGCAGTTCGACAGCAATAAAGATTCCAATGGACAGAAAGCTCGATATGTCGTCTCCAGTGTGTAGCCATCTTCAAATAAAAAGCTTTTACGATAAGGTTGTATATCTGCCATCATTGACCGAATAGATATGAATTCAGCATCTAAAATTTCCAGCTTCGTATCGTAGAACATTAATCTGTCCCGACCTTGATTTTAGGTAAAGGAAGAGCAAGCCGGATACTTGTCGGAATGCCTGTTTCATAGGTGGCTGAGCGTTCACCTTCCTGCTTATTCATTAGGCCAATCGAATCCCTATTTTTATATAGATACACGGCATAATCGACCATGACTTCATCATATTCCACTGGCAGTGTTACCACATTACAATAGCCAAAAATATTACTCCTCGCTTTATTCAAATAGTGGATCAGGATATCATCCTTGGATATGTCTGTTGGTTCCATGCCTAATAATCGTTTCATCAAATCCATTAGCTCACTCATGTGCTGTCTCCTGTACCTCCTTTACCTGTTCCTTCTCGGTACGCTTCATGCTCTTGGTAGCTTGAGCTTTCGTTTGGGGTACATATTGCTTAGTCTCATCTGGTTGCGGTTCCTCTACTTGCTCATAATGCCTACTGGTCTGTAACCGCAGCATTAACTCCTGATCTGTGACTTCCCATGTGCAGCCTGTTTCCTGATTCAAAAACCACATCTTATCACCCTCCAAAATTAAAAATAAGGGCATCCAAAACGGATACCCAAACGTGTTTCTTCTATTATAATGTGTTTTCATATGATCCCATTTTCAATTAAGACTTATTGGCTGTGAGTACAGCGAGAGCTTCCGGCTTGATACATTTTGCTCCAAACACTTGCAACCCTTTCACTGCATCCGAGAATTGCTTCTCTGGTCTGAAGGCTTCAACCGAATCTACTTGACCTGCAAACGAAATCGCACTCTTATGACCTGCGATGATTTTATACTTGGCTCCTGTGGTATTCGGCACATTGTTGGATTTATAAACGGTCATGCCATCAATATCTCCCACATAGCCTGTACGGATAATGTTCGGGTCTTTGGTGAAACGAGCATCCTTCAAAAGCAAGCCATAGTACCATGCAGGAACCACCACGAATCGTTCGCTTTCCGGCACATTATTTTCGTCCAATAATACGCCTAAATCAATCAGTAAATCATAGGCTGTATCTTTGGTTGGAATTATAGGCGTTGTATCGTTACCAATTGTATTCTCAGCTTTAACCTCTGTGTAGAATCCAGCAAGATACTGATCGACCACATTGGCCAGTCCATACGAAGCTTCCACGATTCCACCATCCAGTAGATTTACATTCGCTTGGGCAGCATCTACATCATCCACTTGAAAATTGAAATACTTGGCCTGGTCAATCACCAACGTCTTTTGTGTAGCATCTAACTCCTGCGGATTACCGATTCCTGCCACCTTATCATAGTTGCCAATGGTTACTGCTCCAATCGAATTGATTTTTACTGTGGAACCTTGGCCTTTAATTTCACCTTCATAATCAGTGTTGACCACGTTCCCATACACCAGATTCTTCTTCAAACTCTCATTTAAACGTGCACTCCAAATTGTAGGAATAAAATTCTGTACTGACATATCTATTCACCCTATCCTTTTCGTTTATTATTATTTGTTTTGTAATGCTTGTTTGACTTGATCCCAATGCTGATTAATCTCGTTTGGGGACATCCCTTTAATCGAATCCAATGTAAATGTGCTACCTGTTGAACCAGCCGGAGGGGTATATCCATCCCCTTTAAGCCGTTGCTCGACTTGATGTTGTATAGCCTGTTGTAGTGATTGTTCCAACATAGCTAAATTCGCTATCGTCGCTTCTTCATCTGCACCAATAAAAAAATCCACTAACGGAAGTGGAAGTTTCTTTTCGGATGCAATTTTGATCGCTTGACTGGTTAACCGTTCACGTTGCTTCTCTAACTTCATATTTTCGACTTCGGCTCGTAGCTTCTCGACCTCGATATCTTTTTCATCCTTAGCCGGGAATCGCTTCTTGATTTCAGCATTCAGTAAATCCTCTAGATGATTGATTTTCCACGTTTCCAGCGATTTAGCGGATCGTTTGTCTACCGTGCTATCGAACCAACTTTTCGCATCCTTATTGGATTGGATGTATTGCTCTATCCCTTCCACGTTATACGGATTCAAACCCTGAAGATACGTTTGCCATTCCTCATTCATTTGGTTTTCTTCAATTAACTGCTTCATTTGTTCTAAATTCATTTTTGATAATCTCCTTTATTGCCCATTCGACTACGCAGAACCGAACACGCTTATATATGTATGGAGCCGTTTAATGTCATGCTCAGGACAGGGATGTTACGCTTTAGAAATCACAAAAACGAGGAAAAGGTACAAACATACCAACTCCCCACTTTTGCCTGTTTTTCATCCTTTGTTTATGCGTATTTTGGATAGCCTAAAGCGTTACATCCACCCTATTGCTTACCTAAACCTCAGAAACGTATATGTATGGTGAAACTGTATCATATTGAATATCATGTTCAAGACAATCATGTAACGCATTAGAAAACGCAAAAGTGACGAAAAGGTACAAGCATACCAACTCCTCATTTTCGCCTATTTTTAACCCTTTGTTTATATGACTTTTTCAACCTCTAAAGCGTTACATCGGGCTGTCTTTTTGTCTGAACTTCCGAACACGCGTCCTGATACTTTCTTTTCTCGCCCTACCTCTACACTTGTCACAATATTTCTGCCGATTCGAATTTGCCGAAAATGTTCCTCCACAACGTGTACAGTTCACCCTCGGCTTTGCTGTCTTAGGCTCAGTCTCTACATTACGTTTAAACTTATATTCTTGATCCAGCTTCTCGTCCATTGGCAAAACCCCATTTTCAAAATATGTACAACGGGGCAGAGCATCATTTTGACTAAAGAATATACATGGGCTATCTTGTAAACAGCAATAATTCGGGATGCCATGTTTCGTTCCGAGATAACACGCACAATTATTCTTAATCAGCCGCTTGATGCTATTTTTATTCTGCATTCGTTACCTTCTTATCCGTACCAACTAATCGTTGTTGTTCTGCATGAAATTTATTGAATTCCAGCTTGGGATTCTCTACAAACGGAAGCAACGTCAGCAGTGTTTCCTGTGAGACCACTTCTTTCAGTTTCACAATCACATCTGCCATCCCCACCAAATCTGTTGGCAGGTTCCTTGTGAATTTTACGGCGATATCTCGATAATCATATTGAACGCCTTCTTTAATGTGCAGGAACGCAAAGAAATTTCGTAGACGCTGCTTGATCGCCTTTTCCATCAACGCTTCACGCATCGCCACTCGATTCTCCAAATTTAGCAACTTATTTCGCAGTGCCAAGGAGGAGGTATTACTGGCCCAGTTTTCATTAAAATTAACCTGATCCATCATGTCGAAAATTTTGCGTTCAATGTTATCCAACTCGTTTTTCACAAAGGAATCATTAATCTCCTTCGTAAGCCAGCTTACCTTTCCTCCAGCCGGAACCTGAATAATGCCCATCTTCTTCATATTCAATAAGTCCTCAGCTTCCAGCTTTGCATTCTCAATCACCAGATAGGCGTTACGGTGATCTGCAATTTCATTGACCAAATCAGAGTTCAAAGCGTTATAGGCATCAAATAAAGAAATCACATCCTGGAAGCCGCTTTTTCTCTCCGTATTGGCTGGACAAGAGATAAGCGGGACTCTTCCAAAGATGTGATTATGTTTGCCGATATATTTCAATTCAGGTGCTTGGTTCTGCTTCATTTGATTATTTTTATTATCACTACTAATTGTATAGTGTAGAATCTCATGGTCAGTATACACGTCTAAATACACCTGCTTATCAAAACGTCTCATAAATTTATGTAGGCCAAGTAATACATTTCGTTCTGCTGTTCCGTCTTCCAACACATACGCATTTAAAGGAGATAATACCGTGGCTGAAAACTGTCCATCCGAGTCGATATAGTTCAATTCAAAGCTCTCACCAAAGATTTCGGATTGTTTCCGAAGCTGTAGATTATGCTCTTTGTTCCAATGACTCATATGTACGTCAATGTTATGTATAGCCTCATCCTGATCTGACTTGGACACATAGTTTACTGGCTTACCAAGCAGATAACCCACTTCGTTATCTACAAACTTACGAGGGAAATTAAAAATAAGCTTTTGATTACTTCGACTTTCTTGCATCGCATAGTTCTTGAGAATAGCATGCTGACCATCATAGTAATCTGCATATTTCTGTTTGGCTAATGCAGCCAATTGGAGTTCATTTAGACATTCAATTATGATGGACTCGGTTATTTGCAAATAGGTTCTTCCTTTCAAAATAGATAAAGTAATTGTTGCTTAAATAAATAAAAGAACCACCTTTAATAAGATAGTTCCTTGTTAAACCAATGTTTCCGTTAGCATATTGATCACATCGATGTGATGCCTATCGCTAAAACTAATAAACCCAAAAGACCTAATCCTATAATAAATTGCAATATGGAAAACATCCATATTAATCTTGGAGGGCAGTTAACCCCAAGCATGCCAAAAATAATTCCACTCAATCCAGTGCTTACCCAATATATATCCCCCCAGGGTCTCGGGAATTTATATAAATGGTTAGTCAGGTAGACAAACAGAAAGCTTAATTCGTACAGCAAAGAACAAATCACTAATACTGAAAGTGTATATCGTGTCCGTCTAGTAAGACTCATAAATTTCGGTGAAAATCTAATTCTAATACTTTGTGCTAATGGCATGATAACACCTATAACCCCCAAAAATAGCAATAAAGCCATTAAAGTAAACGTCAAGTCAGCACCTCCTTAACCCTGAATGCCCTTACGAACGAAAAAGAAGTTTGTTTCTGTTTACTGCCCGTTAGCTGAAAGACTGCCGATCAGTTAGTTGAACTCTCGTAATTGAGTATTCTTTCAACGCTAATACTCTGCTTAAGTGAAGTATGGGAAGTGATCGCGGATAAAATGAGTTAATGCATCCTTCAAATTTCTATGCTCTTTTATATATTGGAACAAGATGGCCGAGGTAAGCACGGTTTCATAGTCCTCGATAGTAATAGTCCAGAACGGTGGTTCCTCAGGGTTATAACTAAATTCGCTAACGATGCCATATGCTACACCTAGCTTGTCAATTCTCTCGTGTAGGATCTGATAGATCTCACCACTCAATTGATGAATATCACTCTGTTCCAGAGCCTTCTCCTCATTCCAGCCGTTCATAGAATATTAACCTCCTTACATACCCGTGATTAAGCAAACGGGGATTATAACAAGCATCTATTGGCATCGATATACTATTACAAGCTCGTCAACTATCGTTCCAATTAGTGTAATAAGAAAAAATCACTTTATACAACTGTATTACTTATAACCTTCAGAAAACCGTTCTTTTTAGCGGTATAAATTAACTCTTCAATGGATCGATTTGCGGTATCGCTAAACAAGTACCACTCATCTTTAGATACGTCATGAATCAAAATCTCTGGATATCCTGTTAAAGATTCAGATGGAAAAGAACGAATTAAAGAATAAACATCAAAACGAACTAAGCTGTTCCCTTTTGGGTCTAGAAAATCATATTGCGCATTTTTATAATAGGACCCAAGTGTGTCAATAGTACCTCTCCAAGAGTAGTTTGCAGGTGCTTTGATCTTTTTACCTTTGTTTTTCACCAAAATATTATAGATCGTTTTGTTATATGCATTTCCATTAATTCGCTGAACTACGCCGCCCATAGTCATATGGTATTCATGTTGCAATGCTTTTACTTGTACACCGTCTATAAACAATGGTTCAGTATCAACAGTCACTACAAAGTTGTTGTAATTGACATGGCATCCAAACGTCTCTGCAATAAAACGAAGTGGAACAAATATACGATTATTCTTCATGTATGGTTTAACATCAAGCAGCATCTTTTCACCATTCTTCTCCGCTGTACTACTGTTCAGTGTTAATATAACTTTCATATCGCTTTTAGCGAGAATAACCCCGGAATTGGACCATTCGACGCTAGCCCCCAAATTTTCACTAATAACACGTAAAGGTACCATTGTACGTTTGTTCTTCATTTCAGGCTTCACATCGGATGCAATAGCAACACCGTCAACTTTGATTTGATTTTCTGCTGCATACGTAGTTGACGATAAAATAAATAAAAAGATTGCAAGAAAAACCCCAAAGAATGCTTTTTTCATAAATGTAGCTCCTTTTTTGGTTAAATTCGTTGCACAGTAACTTTCCCCCATATTAAGACGCAGCTGGATAAAATTTGTTGCACTTCCCTGCCCATTAGCAGAACCCTCAAAACAACAAACTGCGATCATAAAACTTTAAACTCTTGACCGACTGAATCAATTGAACAGCCCCATATAAACTGTCTGGCGCATCGTCGTATGTACAGTTTCGATTGTAATCCTTCACTTGATGGTTATATCTGAGGTTATCCGAATTGAAAAGAATATGGCCCTTCTTCACTTCCGGCTCCAAGCTAATAATTCGTTCATGCTTCTGCCCCTTGGAATGGACACTTTCAACAGGCGTATGTATCTTCGCTTTCCATAATTCTTCTTCAAACTTTTGCTTCATGTAGCTTTGTGCCTGATTTACCTCAAAACCGAGCTTATCTACAGGGTAAAGCTTCAATTTCTCAATAGCCACTTGAAATAAATCATCCGGCAGCAGTTTATAGATATTGCCGTCAATCACATACATTTGCTTCGTCCTTCGGTGTTGCCCAATAATTGAAATAGCCGAATAGTCATTTTTCTTCCCGGCCTTAATCGCTGGATCAATGTACATCGTGATTTCCATGTCCTCAAATTCAGGCAATCTGTCCCAATACATGAGATTCTGAAATATGTATTCATCGGTTGAACGCGGATCATTTTGTAATTCTTTATAGAAACTCTTTTCACCCATAGCTTGCTTCTTGCACATCAAATAATAATAGTCCAAATACTCGCTCCACAGGATTTCCGTACCCTTCAGCATTTCCTCCTCATGAGCTATAAAAAAAGATAAGGCCGTATTGATCCTATCTTCATCCTGCAAATTATTATATTGTCGCTCCCACTCTGACCACAGATCATCACGCTCTGAAAATTGAAGCACGGCTGCTTTACGAACACTTCTCACACCCGGTATCTTACCTTTGAGCAAATCGGCCATAATATCTTCTTCGTTCAAGATCGTTCCACAAATCAGAATATTCGTATCCCTTGTGCCAATAGGCAAAATGACATCCGTAAACGTATTTTTAATTTGTTCTCGTTTGGCTTCGGATCGTGCAGTGTCTTCCTTGAGCAAATCATCCATCAACACCAGCGTAGGACGGTGATGCTTATAATGGATACCTCTCAAGCTACCATCAATCCCGCGAATCATAATACATGAGTCCAGTCCACCTTTACTCTTGAGCCATATTTCATTGTTGTTCCAGCGGCCCCCTTTACGAATCCCAAAATCTTCAATCAGCATCTGATTGGTTTCCAGCTCATCTTTGATCATATCGAGGAAGGGCAATGCAATCTGCTCTGTGGCAGATATGATCAATGTAAATTGTGATTTATCATATAAAGTTGCATACAGCGGAAATAAAAAAGAACTGATCGTTGACTTTCCATGCTCCCTTGGGAGTCCGAAAGCTGTAATCAGTCCTGTATTCGCAAGCATATGTCTTAATTCCGAAAATAACTCTTTGTGAAACTTGCCAAATGCTCGATCAAAATATTTAGGAAAATAGGCCAATGCAAAATATTCAATGTCTATCTCACCGATTAGCTTTCTTAGTTCAGAGAAAGAGAATGTTTCAATTAATTGTTTCATTTTGGGCGGCTTAAAATGCTTCTCCATGTATTGCTTCAGCAGTTCAGCTTGTCGCTGCTCTTCTTGCTTTATCGTTTCAATCGGTATAGCTCCTTTCTCATATTCACTATAAAATCATCGCAAAAATTTCTGTACCCTTTGCTGGCGCCTCCGTTTATCTACATAGAAGCCCCCCTCCCTCCACGACAAAAAGAGTGGCTCATCACCACTCGATATTTGCCAAAGCTTCCGCCATATCCTGCTGTGTTGTTAGGGTATAGATATTGGTGGTTGCTACATGATCATGTCCAAGAATTTGCTGGATGGTCGTCAATGGAGTCGTTTTTACCAGCTTATAGCCAAGTGTATGCCTGAGCATATGGGGTGTGACCTTTACGTTGACTCGATCCCCATATTTGTTCAGAATCAGGTTGATTGCATTCCGTTCCAATGACCCTCGCTGCCCAATACATAAATATTCTGATTCCACTGTTGGCCTGACTTCAAGATATCGGGTAATGGCTTTTCGCACATCCTTATTTAATGGAATAGTACGAAATGAATTCCCTTTACCTAATACCTTCAACAATCCTTTGCGTTCACTTATTTCAATATCCTTCAGCTTGATACCAACCAATTCGCTTACCCGTATCCCTGTACCCAGCAGCAATTCAATCATACAGATATGCATCCGATTGCCCATCCGGTGAATTTCATTCCGCAGCTTCCACAAATCCTTTTCTGCTAACCCTTTGTATTGGCTAACAACCTTATTCCTGACCGCTTCGATATGTATTTCTTCCTTTATGTAGCCTTGCTGATGCATCCACTGTGAAAATACGTTGATACTGGCGATCTTTCGGTTGATGGTTAGTATCGCTTGGTTGGTGCTTTGCAGATACTTCTTGTATTCTACGCCATCCAATTCAATCCACTTGTCCAGCCCAAATTCTGTTTTCCTTTGATACCAGGTTATAAACTGCAATACGTCCCGAATATAACAGGAAACCGTATTTTCACTCCGATCCTTGCTCCGTAAATGTGCTTCAAACCCTTGAATATACTTCATTTTCTCCCCCACCCTTCGCTCGTGTGTCACATCATAGCGTTGATGTGGGGGAAAGTCCACTGATTACATAACTTATCTTATGCACTTAGTTTGGGCAATTTACAGGCTCATTCAGGGCTGAAACTGGCGTTTATCTATGCAAATACTGACGACATAACGTTACGACTGCGAATCATCCGGCTCTATATATCCTTCCTCCATTTCGACCGATTCCTCAATAGCTTCATAATCGGCATCCACTACATCGGCTTCGATCATATCCAGGAATAGCTGCTTTCGCTCCTGTTCCAGTGCCTTCGTATTGACCACTAGCTCACGGCGATCATTCCACTCGTTAGGTGCACGATTCTTCAAATAGAAGATCATCGCTGTCGGATTGGGAGGCTGATACCTTTTTACCTTTTCAATACGTGTCTTCTTTTTTCCATTTTTGTCCTCTTCAATAATCGTTTTTATTTCTTCATATTCATACCCTGTAGCAGCTTTCAAAAGTGAATTCTCCACGTGTGAGATAGGGACAGATCTGCTCCATTTGACTAGTTCAGCCAGCATCGGATGCTTATCAATATACTCGTACCAAGTCGTTTTACCAATGTCGAGTTTCTTGATAATGTCCTCTGCATTCACGCCTTCTTCGAACCATTGCTGAATCTCCGCTAACCGAGGATATACATGAGTTTCCCACTTGGTTGGACGTTCCAATGCTTCCGCAAATTTGGGGTGCTTCCTGCGATAGTCACCTAACGTCCAGATATGAATATTTAATCGCTTAGCAATCTCCTCATCTGTTGCCCCCTCACGTACCCAAACAGGAATATCCCTGAGCCTTGGCACAACAAATTGATCATATTTGGTCAGTATTTTAGGTTTATTTCTTTTTGGATTGTTACTATTCTTACTCATTAACTCACCTCCATCACGAAAAAAAGCCTATGCGAATGTGCATAGACTTCTGTTTTTAAGGTTACCATTCCTTAGCAGGCTGCATCTCTGGGAATTTCCGTTGATACGTTTTAAATAACACATACTTTTGTAAACCTTTGGATTGATGCAAGGCTTGTTGTGCTAGTTCAATGGCATCTGCATAATGATTTGATTTCAGCTCCAATTCGGAAAGAAGCGCGTTTTTCATCCATGGCGTTGGAATCTCATGAATGATTTTGAGAGCTTCCGTATTATTTCCTTCTTCTATACACACGATAGCTCGATAGTAATTTTTATATGCAGGTGGTTTGATCAATTCGATTTCTTCTTTAACCGTCAGAATTTCTTTTTTATAGAAAGCAAAAACGGTTTTATATAACGCTTGTTTGTGAATTCCCTTATACTTTTGGAGCAATAGTCGGATTGAGTCTTCTACTTCTTCATCGATTTCATGGGCTAGAGCATAAAATAGATGGTATTCTGGCTTACTCTTTCGCGACAGTAAAAACTTTTCAATTCTCTTCAAATTAGAATCCCATAATACAGTAAAAAGAATAGGCATATATAGTATCAAAAATATCAGGATGAAAATGATTATAAAAGCTAACGCATTATTGATGTGTAAACGATCCACAATCATCCACATGACAATGACAAATACAAATGTGACAAGATTTCTTATATTCCAGATCATCTAGCTTCCCCTTTTCATGCTGTTGAACATGTTGATTTATCTTATCAGATTTAATTCAACAAATTTGAATGTAATCCCTTCTTTTCCCTATAAGTAGTAACTATATCGCCGACATCAAAAAAAGAGAACAGACTATGATAGCCCATTCCCCATATGTATCAGCTTACCCTTCCAATTCAGCCTCGTAAAACAACTCGATATCCTCAATCACCTTTTGAATCAACTCGTTATCCTCTTGAGCCTCCTCAGCCCCTAGCACATTTACCTTTTCGGCTTGCATGCCCTTTAGGAACCGAATCACCATATTCACTTTTGCCTTACCCAATTCAATCACCCTTTCGGTTTAGTCAGCACATGATACCTCTGACCTTGCCGACTCAGCAACAACTTCATGATAACCATACTGATTACCATCTCGAACCAGATACACGCCGCTATAATCGCCAACATGGGCAATATATCGCTTCACAATCACATCAACATATTTAGGATCAAGCTCACTCGTATAGCAAATCCGATCCGTTTCCTCACAAGCAATCAACGTTGAACCTGAACCACCAAATGGATCAAACACAATATCACCAAACTTGCTCGAATTTTTAATCGGGTAGCTAATCAGGGGAATCGGCTTCATCGTGGGATGATATTCATTCCGAAAGGGGCGATCAAATTGCCATAATGTAGTCTGCTTACGATCACTATTCCAATAGTGTCCACTTGTCGGCTTCCAACCATATAATACGGGTTCGTGCATCCAGTGATAATCGGCATGTCCCATTACCATCGCCTGCTTAGCCCATATACAACATTGTGCCAGTTTGAATCCAGCTTCAATAAATGCCTTCCTAAAATTTAAACCTTCACTATCAGCGTGGAACACATAGATGCTTGCTCCGTCATCTGCTACTTCAAACATTCGGGTATAAGCTGCCAATAGGAAATTATAAAACTGGTGATTGTCCATTTTATCGTTCTCTATTTTCAATGCATCCTTCGTCTTGCCCGTATAATCCACATTATAAGGTGGGTCAGTTACAATAAGCCGAGCCTTCTTACCATCCATCAATAATGTAATATCCTGCTGATTAGTTGAATCTCCGCATATGAGCCTATGCTTCCCAAGTAACCAGATGTCACCTTTTCGAGTTATTGGATGTTCAGGTAATGCTTCTTCCACATTAAAATCATCCTCATCATCGGCTGTATCTTCATGTAATGTATCCAGCAATTTCTCACACTCGCTCATATCAAATCCAGTTAGAGAAAGATCATAATCAGCCAGTTTTAATTCTTCCATTTCCTGCGCCAACAATTCAAAATTCCAATCTGCATACTCAGCCGTTTTGTTATCAGCGATTCTGAAGGCTTTGACCTGTTCAGGAGTTAAATCATCCACCAGTATCGTTGGAACTTGCTTTAATCCAAGCTTCTTGGCTGCTAACAAGCGTGTATGTCCTGCTATGATTTCATGATTGCTGTCTATTAGAATTGGATTCTTAAATCCATAATTTTGAATACTTGTTGCTACATAATCTACAGCTTTCTCATTATTTCTGGCGTTTTTTATGTACGGATTTAACGTTTCTACGTTTACGAATTTGATTTCCAATCCACTTGATCCCCTTTTCTAAACTCGCTTTTAAAAAGGCTGCAATCCACATCCAAGTGAAAAACACACCAACTACAGTAATAAATCGTGATATTTCTACGAATATTGCTTGCAACATTAATAGCATTCTTGTTACTCCTCTCTAAATGAAAAAGGAACCCTAGCTCATAGCCAGAGTTCCCGTGTAGTCTAATTTGTAAATCTGCTCAATGTGTCACGTGACACATTTTACTCTTTGTAAGTTCAAGTCCTCAATTCGTGTGGTTTGAAATTTTGAAAATATCAGCCTACATTCAGCAAGATTAATTTCTATATGTAAATCAAAAATTTTAAAACGATATTCCTAGCCAGTTAATAATATGACTTGATTATGTGTATGAATTCTGCTGAATGTATATATAATGTATTTGTGGGATAGGGGAAACTCTCCAAATATTTTCCTTCGTTTCGCTTGAGCTGCACTTCGGACAAATATTTGCTGCCGCTGTTTCCCCTCCCACACCCAACCCCATTGCGGCTTATTAAGTTCACTTTCGCAACTCCAATCATCCCTTTACTCTAAAATTCAGGCTGATGAACAAATATATTCAATCCCATCATAGCCTCCCTACGGGCTGACAAGCCCATGATATAAACCTCATTATTAGGCTGATGTTTCCTATTCTCCGTCCGTTTGTTTCCAACCTTATGACGATCAATTCCTATCTTCACTTCAATTTCTCCAATATAATTGCAGATTTTTAAAAGCTGTTTCCATGTTTCCAGTTTTGAGCACTCCTTATCATATATACACTCCTCACCAGCACATAATATTCGATCAAATATTATTATATGTATTTCTCTCAAGAGTTAAAAAAACAGGAAACATGGAAACAAACTCATGATTCTCTATGTAAACAAACTATTTTTCCGTTTCCAATTGTACTCAAAACAGAAAACGGACAGGAAACAAATGTATCAAACAGGAAACATTATATTTTGATACCAAACCAAAAGGGAACTGAGCTGCCACTTATTGTTTTGGCCTTCTTCCGGTAAATCTTATCCTTAAGTTTTGCATCGAGATGCTTATTAAATTTAATCGTCGTTTCAGGTTTAAATCCACCTTGTTTACACCATGCAGCATACTTCGCATATAACCTTTTACATTCGATTCGGCTTTCATGTTGTTTTGAAGCTTCACTTTCGATTTGACATTCTTCATCTATGAACAGCATAATGACATCCGATTCCATTTGATACGTTTTAACTTGATCCTTAATCGTTTGTGAATATGAAAATCCACCTTGTTGTTCGAGTCGTCTTAATCCCTCAAGCGCATAATTCAATAATGTCGATAAAGCAGATGGAGTCGTCAGTTTATGAATTAATTTAGTGTCCTTTTGTTGATCCGTAAATTTACGATTAAAAGGAAACACCATCAGCCTTCTAAAAAATCCATCACTGTTGTCATTACTTTTTGGCAATTCATTCGCACTAAACAACAGTTTACAAAACGGTTCAAAGTTAAAGGGATCTTTCCCCTTTTTCTCTGCGTTTAAGCCTTCGCCACTGGCAAGCACCTTGAGGTTACCTGTTGAGTTCAATGCATCCGCAGGGATATCTGTAAAGCAATTCAGCACTTTTCCATAAAGTTCAGCAATTTTAAACCTTGATCTGTCTCCTTCTAAATCTTGAATTTTAACTTTGGCTATATTTAGCTTACCTATCATCGCTTCAATCGTTTTAATCAATACCGATTTCCCGTTGCTTCCCGTACCTGTGAATAAAAATATTTTTTCATACTCCAAGGTAGGAATCAGAAAATAGCCGATCATTTCAAACAATGTTGCATGCGTATCCTGTTCCAGCACAGATTCGATAAACTTAAGCATGACAGGGTCATTGGCCGTAGGATCATATAGGACAGGAAATTGAATAGTGCTCCGTCTATCAGGCGTATGCTCCCTTAACTCTCCCGTTTTCCAATTCAACAAACCGTTTTTCACATTAATATAGTCGTCCAACAGATTCATTTGGGTTCCTGCAATATAACTTTGGGCTTCTATGTAATAACGTGCTTCCTTAATCCGACTATGGCGAAACTCATTGTCCAGCAGGGTAACGGATAATTGCTCCAGGTGACGCTCACCATCATTGACATATACGCCCTGATCATACCGATACAAAAACGTACCATCAGAAAAACATTTCATATGCTGATCTATAATATCTTTACCGTACCAGATAGGCTGGAATTTCTTCTGATTCCCATTCATCTCAAAGTATTTCCTATAGTTAGGCTCAATCGATGGCGGATTCTCCTCTGCCGACTTTTCGTCACCTTTGAACACATCTGAAATATCCAAATAAGATATAGGCTTAGAATTGCTTTGACTCCGGTAATACTCTTCCTCATGAGCTAACCATTCTTCATATTGTTCGGCAAGCCACTCTTGATATTCAGGATCATTCGCTTTCCGTTCTTCCTCTGCAATCCGTTGTTCAAGTTCCCAATTCTCAAAAAACGCGATCTCCTTCTTGAAATACGCTCGTTCCGAATCGGTCATATATTTTTCGTCCGTGTATGTCCACCACGTTTTGCCACCATTATACGAAAACTCCAACTCATATGGAGGATAATCAAACTGTATCCGATACTGTTTATCGATATCTTCCTTGGTGATCGGCTTCCACATACCATCTATCCAAGCTTCTACTTGTTTGCTATTGCTATTTTTTCGTACATCCACCTGTTTTCCGTTAATGGTGAATTGGTCAATATAATACTTGTGTTTATCATCGTGCTTCTCTAAAGCTATTGTCATATTGTTATGATCCCCCTTATTAATAGATATTATCGACTACCTGTTTAAATTCGTTATATTGTTCCATGGCTTTCCTCAATGGAGGTGAATCCTTGAATATAAATACTTTCCGATTGGAATCCTTTAAATCTACTTTTTCATCCATTTTATGAAACCGATTAAACATCAACCATCCTGCCATCCGAGACTGGGTAATGACAATGGTATGGCTTTCCATATTTGACCTCCCATCTAAATAACTGATTGGAATGTGAAAGGTGAATTCTCCCACATCCCTCTCTATCGGCTGACAAGCCGCATGATTATGCTCGAAAGTCTGCCTGGCAAATGATAGAAGCGTTCGTTGTCTTTATAATCTGTTTAATGGTTATCGACTTGTTTATATAGCAATTGAAGATGGAATCTCCTGCTTTGCGAGCAATACTCAATCCTTCAGCCACGCCAAGCCATCCTCGGTCATCGAACAGGGTATACGTTTGCCCCATTATTTTCTCAGCTACTTCTTTGGGATTCCATGTCCTCTTTTCGCTGCTTACCAAGGAAATTTTATAGTCGATGAGATCTTCGAGCTTCGCATCCTGTCGTTTAAGGTACATGTCAGGGATACTCATATCTTTGCCTTCAGGCCATTGTAATGTGTAGGCTTCTCGTTTCATCACTGTGGTATAGTTATGGCCTAACCACTCAAAGGTATATTTATCGCTCTCTTTTGCCTGCTGGATATAAACTTTATCTTTATCCTCATAATAAAGCTGTACATTTTGCAGCATTCCTTCACTAGCGACCACCCAGCAGAAAGAATAATTTTCATTCGAATTTTTCGCTTTGGAGTCAACGTAAGTCTTCCGCACAGCAGCCGTAGCAAGTAGAGAAGGACAATCACATATGTGTTCTGCTGCTGCTTTCGTTTCCCGATATAGCTCTGCAAATTTGGCATCCACTTCTTTTCGCAATCGCTTCTGCTTCTCGTCTGATGCGAATGGATTCAGGCTTTGCTTCTCTTGCGTTAGCTCTTTATTTCTTTGCAAAAACGCTTTATAGGTTGCATTTAACGCATCAATCGCTTGATCCACACAAACTATATCCAAGTCAGGATTTTGAAAATACTGATAGACATTCTCAAACTGATGCTTTCTAATTTTTCGATCTGTATCCTCCAGCATGATTTGGTTTACATATTTCTTAAACGAAAACATGGAATTAGCAAGCAGATCTAAGGCCGAGATGTGCTCACGATCCTTGTTGTAGGTTTTTCCGTCTTTGAAAAATGTAAATTGTGGCTTCAATGTTCCATACCGATGCTGAATTACATCTGGAATGACAACTTGGTCGAACAGACCGGATTTGGAAGCATCTATACATAGGGCTTGTAAATGCTTCATGATCGCAATCGGAAACTTGTATTGCAATAACCTATCCTTCGCGTTAGCGATATTTTCAATCGTTGTATTAATATCGGTGATTTCACCCGTTTTATCTTCAGAGCGAATAATAAAATCAATAACATTTGCCTTGTTCCAATCCTGTGAAGGAGCGGTGGATTTATCTGCATCGTTGACTTGTACCAGTGAATCGATCACATAGTCTGCCAGTGATACTTTAGCCTGAGCGGGAAAACGTTCCGCAAAATGCTGCTGAATATTCTCATTCAACAGGTCAAGCCGATTTTTACCGTGGTGTTCACTTTTTTCGTTATTAACCTTAAAATTGTACTGCTGAAGGTATTCAATCTGAGTCTCGACCAAATTTAATTCTGTAGACAAAACCAGTAGTTCATCGCCGTCCCTGTCTGCGCCGCCAAGACGATCTGGCTCGGTCCCCAAAGGAAGCTGCACAATATTGTCGATATGACGAATAAACTCAGCATCCTCACCTTCATAATCCACGAATGTGGTTCGCGTGATTTCACTGAAGGACATGATCGGATTTCTCGCAAACAGATTCTGACCTAATATCGCACCGCCACAGTAACTCTGCTTGGCAGACAAAAACCCTGTATATTCCCAAGTATGATGATCCGCTGCCGCAGCGTAAGACAAAAATGCTAAAATATCTTGTGTCACATACAGATACTTGGCTTCAACATAAAACTTCCCCAAGCCCATTTCATCTATTTTATGATCGATTACTTCCTTGATCGTTTGCCTTACTTTATGATCGAATGCCAATTTTTTATTAAGGTGTAGAGCATGAATGGCATCACTACACTGTTTACCAATTCCATTATCTGAATTTTCCCGATACACCAAGTGCAAAAATGCTTGCAAATAGCGGAGATCTTCCCAATCCAGCTCCTCTTTGCGATAGATGCTTAATGCCTGATATATGAGATCACCCTGCACACGGGATAAGCAAACGACATCTCTGGCTTGCAGATCAAGTGCCAGTAATAACTGATATGATGATTTCCGGTATTGTTCATGTACTGGCTTAGCAATATTGGAGATCCCAATCGCATCATAGCCATACTCGATCAATTTAGACTGGTATGCTGCTATAGAGGGAAATAACCAGGCTTTCTCCTCTGAACCGTCTGGCTTTTCTCCGATCACTTGCAGCTTCGCTTTAAAAGTAGACTCGGTGGTCAAAATATCAATTTTATCTACATCATGCCATGTTCCGAATATATCCTGAATTCGATTTACGTTATGCTTACGGAAATATCCATGAAAATCTACACAAGGAAAAAAGCCTTTGATTGCTGGCAAGCGTAATTGATAACCTGCAATCGTATAGTCTACCTGTAGGAAACGCTCCATCTGCTGGCCTAACTCTTTTGAGACCAAACCCATACCGTCAAATACATTTTCCATAACCGTATGATTTTTTACTTCAGCTAATTGCAATCCCGTTGACCATGGTGTGATGGGGAGTTCTTTTTTCTCATGCGGCTCAGTTTGGTCGATAGTCCATACGGGAACCGAAACGCCATCTTTCTTTTCGACTTTCCATGCAGGCTTACTGAGATGCTCTAAGCATACCCGTCTATTATTCTCTTTTTCCCAGCGACCAGTCGTTTTGTATTGGTCTCTATCGTTAGGTGCGATAGGAAGCTCGATTTTATGCTCTTTGACCTTTTTGTTGATTTTTTGGCGTTGCTTTTCATAGTGTTTTTCTTCTTCCATGTAGGCTTGAAGTTTTGCATATCTGCCTTCTTCTTCGGGTGTACGATCATATGGAAGGATCATCTCCACATCTTCCGTCACGGGTATTTCTTTATCAGGGAGGATACAAATAGTTAATTGCTTCATATCTACAGGATAGAGATACACGTCTGTTGTCATTAGGGCATTGCGCGTCAGATTTTTAGATACAGTACATTTAGTCGGTTCAGTTCCAAGGGAAACATGTGCTTTCAACGCTTCAGCGTATTTCTCCAGTACAAATAGCTGACGACATTCTTTGTTTTGAGCACCGGAAAGGACATTATTCAAAAATACATAGGTATGTCGAGCACTCTCTTGACCGTTTGTATTTGAATAGATGGCGGTAAAGCCCTTTTCCAGCAAACGTTTGAGTTTGTCATTGTCCTCTTCACTACGTCCACGTCCAGTTTCGATGGTCATGATTGGGAGGAGATTCTTCTTTTTTCTGATCGGCTTGCTATTATTGGATTTAAGGTTGGAAGTATCTTGATTGGTTATGTACTCTACTGTAGCATCGAATTGCTTATTCATTATTTTTTCGTGCAAAATGTAATACATGAAAGTTTCACTTGTTTGCTTGGCATCTGCCAAAGTATAAACCAATGTAAACTCGCCGTTCCGTTCTGTTACATCGCCAAGTTGGTATTGCCATAGGTGATATTGTCTTTTTTTGATCATCTGTTAGCCTCCGATATTATTAATGAGAATACAGAACAAGTGTTCTATTTACATTATACAGAATATACGGTCGGTTTAAAAGACCGAGGTTTAGAGAACTTTTTATAAAGAGGGGAAGCTTTTAAAAAGGCGCAACAAACAGAGGATGATATTTCTCCTCTTAATAAATGCCAATTCACTTTAGATTAACACCAGTAATAATATCTATTGTCATCCAATATTAAACCTGACTCTAACTAATTTTGGGAGGCAAAAAATATATATTTATCGACTTGATTTGAGTTGACTGTAATACTATTGAATTCACTTTTTGTTATTACCTTCATTAGTAGTAGCAGTAAAAAGCTCACAAGCAATTTGCTCAGTAAGATTAATAAACTTTCAAACTTTACGCAAATTAAACAGCGCGATAGTTACGACTAAGATTATTTAATAAATTCTAGATATATCCTTTCAAATAAATTTTCGTTTCGTTTAGGTAAATCTCTGCTTCGGTTCGATTATGAATGATTTTAACAGGCATCTAATGAACTCCCTTTAAACAAAAAGTAAAATTATAAAATATCCAATCATAAAAGTAGCCCACCCACAATAATTGAGGGTAGGCTACTTTTAAGCTAATTGAGACAGCACTGGCTCCATATAGCTATCCAAAAACTCTTCTGTAATACCTTTTAATTTACGTCTCTTGAATAAGGCATACATTTCTTCAACTGCACTATAAGGGAAAAATCTGGCATTTAAGGATTGGAACTGAGGTCTTGATGCTTCTCTAAACACTTTATCTCTATCCTCATCAGGAGCTACAATGACATAACGAGTTGGAAATGGTGGTAAAGCATCTTGTAGCCCTTTCATACGTGTTAATCCACTTGTAACACCTGTGCTATGCTCAACTTCCATCACAGCTGGCATTAACTTGCCATTTTTGAACCAAATACAATCAATAAGTAATGCTGCCTTTTGAGCATCATAAAAGTTTTGCATTACATTTTCTTCTTTTTTTAGTGAAGCAATAACATCTTTCATTTCGCCTATTTTTCGATTCTTATAGATAATGCCTTTATCATTTTGAGCAATCCATGTTTTAAAACCAAGATGTTGACCAATTTCAATAAGAGCTATTTGCATTTGACAATGTCTACGCTTCATCTCAATGTCTAACTCAGGCGTTTGAATCTCGTCTGGAAGAACCAATGCATCATAGACAATTTCAGTATTGGGAACTTCTGAAATGACTATATCCACTTCAGCTTTGACCATAACGTTTGGAGCATGAGGATTATCTGGACACCACATAATATGCTTATGACCAGGTTTAATTTTATTATTAGAACTGATGCTCTCGATACGGCCTGGATAACAATAATAAAATTGAGATGTGTGGGCAAGTAACGCTTCCAGTGCAGAACGAGTATTGTAGCTTCCACCAAATATTCTATCTACATTTATTGGATGATTTGGAACAAGTGTATTTGCTAGCCTCCAAATCATTTGCGTAGAAATGGATTCATCCTTAGCATTATTCCAGGTCTCACCTTTATTGGGGCGAATCCTTTGAATAACAATTGGTCCTTCTGGCTTAACCACATTAACAATTTTAATAAGTGTAGGGGTCTTGCTGTGAACATAATTATATACACTACTTTTTGGCAACATTCCAATTTCATGGACAAGGTTAGCTGCGGTTAGTCTACTCATTCTGATCCACCTTTAAAAAATCCAAAATAGTTTCAGCAATCCCTTTGGCTGCTTCATAAGGAACACCATTTCCCACTGTCTTGAATGCGTTTGATAACGTGATGGCTGGAGGTAATTCATATTCTTTCGGCAAGCTTTGTAGTGCTAATGCTTCTGCAACTGACAAGCGGCGAGCTTTATATGGATGTAGATGAACTTCATTGTTACCATACGCTACTGTTGGAGAAGGCCTCCATCGATGCAAACGCTTGTATGACTTCTTAGAATCATCCCCCTCTGGAATAACTAAAAATTTCGCCAGTCCTGCTCTTGGAGTGAAGTATTGATGAGCATTGGGATGATTTTCAACATCATTTTTTTTGAACCAATAATCAACTGTCAATTCTTCACTTATACCTTCTGGTTTTTCACGCTCAACTTCTTCAAGAAATGGTTCCATTCCAGGCCAGGGCATAGCATTAATATCATCAGTACGATATTTCAAATGTTCTTCCCAAGGGAAGATATCTGTTAGAGATTGACCTGCATCAAGCTTAATCCCTAGATTCTTTAATACACTTTTTTGAAAACCAATTAATATAATACGTTCACGCTGTTGAGGTGCACCATATTCAATTGAATTAATTAAACGTTCAGTTGTTAAATATCCGCATCCATGAAGTTTTATTTTCATCTCTTCATAAAACGCTCGATGTTTGGTTGTTCGCCAAAGTCCTTTTACATTCTCAAACAAGAAAAAATCAGGCTTTTGTTTGCAAATTAAATCAATGTATGTTGCAGACAATCTACCGTTTTCACCTTCTTGACCTCTGTTTTTTCCGGCCACAGAAAAGTCAGGACAAGGAGGACCACCAATAAATCCAACTAAACGTTTTTCATTTTTTGTTCTATTAATTAATCTTGATAAAGACTCACTTTCAACCTCTTGCTCAAACTCAGTTATGTCGCATAAATGATATCCAAATTCAGGTTCTGGAATCCCCATAACTCTGCGTGAGTGTATATATGTCTCCATAAAAGGACGATGATACTCGTTTACAAACGCAACATTATATCCGGTTTTTTCAAACCCTAAATCCAAAAAACCTGCTCCGGAAAAAAATGAAAAGATAGTTGGTGCATTATCCATTGTTGTTTATCCTACCTCAAATCAAATTTCGACATTTCAAATCTTAAAATTCGCCATTTTGTTTGCATTCTCCTTCTTTCTTAACAATTAATAATAACAAAATAAAAAAGCATTGACTAGTCAGAACTAGCCAACACTTTTTAGTTACAGGTATTAAAATAATATAAACAAAGGTATAGACAGTTATACCCTCTCTGAACGATGCTACTCTTGCTCCTCTTTTAAACCTTTTAATCTTGTTTCTGTAATCTCTAAAACAGCTTTTTTTAATAAGTCATCCCATTTACTAAACTTACTCACTTTCTGTGAAAATAAATTACGTTCATCATATTTCATACTCATGATGTCATCATACGTTCTGAACTGATTATCCTTCAATAATTGGTTGAGATTTTTATAGCTTGTATACTTACTGATGAAGTCATCGTTAAGTAAAGTAAATGGATCTTGACTAACCGTACTTCTATTTTTTGCAACAGAACTTCCCTTTAGACTAATCATTTCTTGTTTAAACAAAGTCCTTGGGTCTTTTGATATGCCCGACTGCACTTTATTATCTATTTTTTTTGTTGAGGAAACATTATTCATTTCTATAGACTTCTCATTCAAAATCGTTTGAGAAGGAATGTTTTTCGTCTCTTGATCACTAATTGAGATAGTTTTAATATTTTTCACTTCATCGTTTATCTTTTCAACATGAGGATCAGAGTTTCCATCATTCGATTGTTTATTTGTGTCTGGAACCAACTTCTCCTCGAGGGGTTTGGACCAAATAGATTTCCATTCAAAGCCTACAGAGTCTTTGACAAAAGACAGTATGTTTTTGGAAGCTTTTAACTTTTCATCTGAGAGACCACTTTTAAACATATGTCGATATGCATTGTCTGAAAAATCTTTACCTTTTAAGCCTTGTTCAAATAACAAAAAATCCAATAGTTGGGGCATATCCACATACCATTGCGGATTTTGTAAAGCTCTTTCCACAATACCAATAAGACTATACGCATACTCAGGAGGTGGAAACTCTCCAAACTCGATTAATCTTGTTTTAGGCAAATATGACGAAGGAATGCTCGCTCGTACTATTTCATTTGCTAAATCCCCAGCAGAATTTAATAGTTTATGCACTTGTGATGCTTCCAGTTCACCATATGTTAGTTTGGTTAGAATTCGTTCTTCCCTAGCTTTTTCTGACAAAGAATAAGTATCAGCACATATCCAAAGAATTTGTAATCCAATTAACACAACAAGCTCACAACAGAGATACTTCCAAAATGTATTATGGTCAGAATTGTATTTTGATATTGATAATTGTTTTGTAGCTATCTTCAAATAATCAAATGCAATATTAACAGAAGTAAAGGGGTCATCTTTTAGATAGAGTTTTCTAACTATTAAACATATTTTCTCTGCTTGCTTATCATTTTTTAATACTCTATCAATAGCAGCAAAGAAGCCTTTATAAAATTTTTCATCGGCTATACCATAGGAACCAGAAGGTATGCTGGAAAACTGGCTGACCTTATCGTTAGTCAGCACTCGTACACCTCCAGTCAAAGCAAAATTAATAATTTCAGAAGAAGTTTTGGGCAAGGCCACATATACATCAGATGCATTGGTGAATTCCCCTAACCCCTTCGCCCAAAAAATGCGTTCGTATGGTTTTGATTTCTGTTTATTTTTACAATCGCAAATAATTCGGTGACCCCTAAATGGTAACGTAAATTGAATGCCAAGTACATCTACATCAGTTGCATCTTGATTTACAGGACCATATTGCAAAGGTATTGACCGCCTCGCCAAATAACCTTGACTTTGAAATAGGCCTGTCACCATATACTCTAATGAATAGCCTTTTTCTCCAGTATTCTTAGGTGTTTGATTATTAAAAGTATTTCTACCATCAATATTTTTGTTCATCTTCAATTCATCCCCGTTCTGAGGGAGGTAAGTAACCTTGCCCTAGCATCAGCTACTGGCGCAGTATCAGTAGCTTCTATCATTTTTCGTCTTAGTTCAGGAGTTAAATATCCAGTAGGCTGTGTTTTTAAAAAATCACTAACATCTACTTCGTCCTCTGGAAGTAGTTTTTTGAAGGTTAAAAGTTGTTTAACCATATTTCCAACTTCTGCTTGTCGTAATCTCATTAGATACTGATTACCTCCAACTGGACTAGTTTCAATGACTCCATCCAGTTCGAGTAATTGATAATCTTGTCCAATGGCTGTACATGGACCAACCCATTCTTTTCGACAAAGCTTATTTACTATATTAACCATTTTATCTTGTGTCGATATACGACCTCTACCATATGCAGACTTAGTTTGACCAAATCTTAAACAACTAAGGAGAATTTTTGCTTTATGAAATATATCCTCTGATATTGAGAAAACATTTCCAACTCCTTGACCTTTTACTTGAGGGGTTGTATAGTAAACAGCTTCTCCAAAAGGTGATTTAACAGTTATACCATCTAAAAGGCCAACCCCCTCCATTAAACTAATAATTTTGGGGCTAATATGTTGAGGTATTGCTTCTGCATGAAAACCAGGTGAATCAATTATTAATTGCTGAACTTCATTCACCATATCTCTTTCATTTGAATCCAAACTGCTTAATGCTTTTACAACTTTTGAGGGGTCACCAGTAAATGCATATTCATTATATAAGATTTGCTCACTCGGATCTCCACTTGTTTTTACAAGTCCAAGCACTTGTTGAAGTTCAATCGTTGTTTTAGCAGCTTCTTCACTTATACCATTAGTGGTAAGAATATTAGCCATCTCATCATGATATCTAGGCAACTCATATGTGGATTGAAGTCCCAAAAGACTAGCTTGCTCGAACTCGCTTGGGTCAAACTTTTCATACATATTAGCAACAGTTTGTAAAGCATCAACTGTTGAAAAACAATATATTTCTAATTCTTTTATCTTGTTAGTCGCATCCTTATTATAATCAATCTTTCCCTCTTTTTTTAAGTAATCCAAATAGACCTTGGTTTCAGCTGGAGTAATCCCGGATTGCCGAGCAAAGATCTTAGCTGTTTTAAAAGGAATTATTTCTTGCTTATCAGCAATCAACCTGCCAAGTAACGTTCCTGCTTTTCCTGATTGTTCAGTTGCTTCAAAATAACTTAGCTCTGACGTATTAGCTTTAATTTGCATCAAATGTTTATTTGAATTAACGACCCAAGTACCTTTTGTTAATTGGTCCATTATATAGTCATCTCTTTCTTTATTGAAGTAGGTCTTTTCGACTAGTTATAGATTCGTCATCATGGGTAAATTTCCCTCTAATTTTCAACAAAAATCATCCTGAAGATTTTTATAAAAGATAAACCCTCTGATAATAACTCCAAAGTAGTCAGACTGAAATCAAATAATTTTTGATGACATAGAACCTACAGAATATTATTAATTTTGAATATCAGTAACTTCTAAACCAAAGTAATAAAGTGTTTTCCCTATATATCAACTCCACCAACTTCTCGTGTGCCTTATGCATGAAAATAAAATATGTTCCCACACTCAACCCTAAAGCGGTTTTTTGAATGCAGGAACATATCCAAGTTGCTCTTAAACCCTTGTACATCAATGCTTCTCATCTCGATATATTACTACCACGCACTCCACATGTGTCGAGACAACCAAAAGGAGTATATTTCTTTCTATTATATAAATTACCTATAATATCAAAAGCCACTCCTTCTCACAACACCCCTTTTTCCAGATGATGCCCGTTTTCTCTTCACTTCTATCGATCCCACTGATTCAATATGAGCCTGTATTTAATTTTAATTTACCCGAATCCATAAATCACGATTAAATCAGCTCCGTTCCTGACTTTGGAAGGTAATTGGCTCAAAATTACTATCAGCTTTTTCTCTTCCCACAACCCTCCCTTCCAATTTTAAACATTTAAAGTATTCCCATGAATGGGTCATTTTATAAAGTAAATATATCGTTCAAGCGATATATACATTTTCGCGGTGATGCTTGCTTGGCCCAAAGCGTTGCCCATAACCCGAACTTGCTGATCTACGCGTCATATAAAATCGTTGGCTTAATGTATGCCCTTCGTATCTACGTTGTCCTCTAGACTGACTAGAATGTTTCCCTCTGGTACAGAAATCAGTTTTCCAGCTTCAACTGAAAACGCTCTGGCTTCTACCACAGCATCAAACCGCTTTACCTGTCCATTCCAATTCAAAGCTAACCATTGATTACACTTTTTCATCCTACCTCGACACGACTTTTTATTTTGGTCCACCTGACTGGTAATTAAATATCGTTCATTACGATAATCTACAATATCTCCTGTATGCATAGGTTGCTGCTCGAATAATTTTTTCATCGGTCATTTGAATGGTATACTCATCATCTAACATCAAATCCCGAAGTCTCTGCTGAGGAATACATAAAATTTGATATTTACTCATGGTATCTATCGCTTTATGAATCTCATCAGAATTGACATAGCAATGGCATCTGGTATTTCATGTTGCTTGGCAAATTCAGAGACATCCTTGTATACATTATTCTTCATCGTGTCGTTATTATTAAACACAAGCAATAGCGGATACTTTTCATGTTGATTTGAAGCATTTTTCTTTAATAGACTCTTGCATAGAACATTTAATGCTGTACTTTTCCCTGTATCTGGGGCTGAATTAACTACCCATGACAAATAGGATTCTTCATGTTCAGATTCATCCATATTCATTTGAAATCCCTTATGTATAAAACTTGATAAAGCATGATATGTTTCCATGAACGCCTCTTCGTGGAGACTGTTCATTTGCGAACGAGAAATATAAGCTTCCAGATCGCTCCATTGATTCACTGCCAAATTAGATTCACTCCTTATATTTTCGGGTTCTTAATTTCTTCTAAAGCCTGTTGAAATTCTTCATTAATAGCATACAGCCAAAACTTTTGATGCTTATCAAGCGTCAAAGCACGAGTAATGTACCGAATATTTTTATCCTGTAATTCCGCATCATCAGACCATCATAACAATAAAAATAGCTCATTCAGATTCACTCCTCTCATTTGTGGATCGCATCCATATACTAGATGTCACCCAAGCGCCCGTGTTAACAGGCGCCAAATCATGACAGACCTATGATTTAGTTTTATTCAATATGGACTATAGCTTTAAAGCTTGATTTCGTTGCTTTCTCAATCCTGATAAATTTAATTGTCGCTCCGTCAAAATCTAGAAAGGATAACCCCTCATCCCGACGAATGGCCTGATCTCTCGGAATGATACACTTCACTTTACCCTGCTCATCTACAATATGAACATAGTTATGCTCGACCACCTGAATCTGTAGTTTCTTACCCAATACTTGGTCAGCTACCGACTGCGATTCTTCCTGAGACTTTTTCAAGGTGCTGAAGCCGAACAAGTAATTTTTCAACACTCGTCGAGTGCTTTTTTCGTCCACTAGAGAAGGCGTATTACTGATTTGCACTACGGTTTCTCGTTCAGCTTCATACCCAATAAAGAATTGTCCCATAATTTCAAATAATGAATACACACCATCCGGCACATGGTATTCGTCGCATTGAGAATAGCATCAACTTTTATTTCTGTAATGTCCTGTATAACTATAGTAAATGGCTTATTTAAAATACCTCTAATGAATTGATTATCGCCAATGATGGCTAATGTTTATTACTTGGAAGACGTTGATGTACACCTACATCTTCTAACCTCTTGTTCCATTGATATAAGTTTTCATCCGAATGTGAAGCCAATAACCATCTATATAACATGTGGTCTGGCGTCATTTTCCACTGATGCCCAGCCTTTGCAATAAAGTCATCCGCATAAAACTGATGTAAATTCAATCCAATACATAATGCCATAACCGTTGGTAATTCTTTTGTTAACGATTCGTTATTCCTATAATCACTAATAATCCTCGAACTTAATCCAGAACGTTCAGCTAGAATCTCATTGGTTATGCCTCTTCTTTTAATATGGTATCCCAGTGTTTTTGAAAAGCTCCCCGGCATATTCATTAGTTCATCCGAAACTTCTTTGGAGAAAGCACTTATTTTTGCGGTCTCCTCTGCACGCTCTTGTGCAGTTTGATTATCTATATAGTTGGGATTGTATGTTGCCTCAACAAAATTGACAGCATTAACATCCTTACAGAGAAAACACCTTCTATAGAAGGAATCATCATACAATTTGCTGATTCGATTTGTTCTATCAAAGATCAAACAGCACTCATCAACATGCTCTAATGCATACTCGGTCAACTCAATTGAGCAATCTTCGTACCGTATTACGTAATGGGGATCGTTAATGCAAAACATGGCATTTACATAAACAACTTTACCTGAGAAAACCATCTCTGAAAGCTCTTGCGACATTTTTGCTTCATTAAGAGCATTCATCTCATCAATTACAAATGTTTGATTCTTTCCTAGGACGCCACTTCGGAAGGAATATGGCGGATAGTATCTACCTTCGACATATACAAAAGTCCCCGCTGCCTGCTCAAACCCAACGTCAATTGCTCGTAGTTTTGCTGCTAATTTGGATACGCCAAAAAAACTAGCAAGTTCCTCAATTGCAAGTTGCAAAATCTCTGCATTGCGCAGATCTTGCTTTTCACCATGTAACCGTACCAATATTTCATTCAGTTTCTGTTTTGTAGTTTTTAAAGGCATTAAGATTCTTGGTGTTAGAACGTTTGCTTGCCATTCCATCCAGTGTAAAGCTTTATCAATCCCTACCGTATCTCTTCCGTATTCCTCAACTACTTCACAACTTATTGAAACTGCGTCATTATTCAGCAGCTTCTGTAATTCGAAAAAGTTTGCATGGAGATCGTGATGAACACATTCATGAACAATTGTATTATTCTCAGAACCAATATTTCTCATAAAAAACACATTGGGATTTACCAATATGGTTCCAACATCAACATTTTCTGTTCGCGTGTGTTTCATGTCTTCCTCGAATACTTCCACCTGAGCCTCACCAAAGTATGACTTACCAAAGATGTTATCTGGCAAAGGAGCATAATGCATAGTTAGACACATATTGTCCAGCAGTTCGGCCATGTCTAATGGCATTGGATTCTCCAGTGCTTCTGGATAATACCTTTGCAAGAATTTTTCAGCTTCATTATCCAGGTCTTCCGAATATAAATAAGGGACAAGGTACTTTGATAGTGCGTTTTCTTTGCTAAACCTCTCTTTACTGTAATTCCTAACATCAATTATCATGACTTTTCGAAGGCCTGATATTAGATGTCCGTAGAAGGATAAAATAAACCATATAGAATGCCTATCGGCTTCATAGTTTCGTTTACCTATCCCTTTTAGAACAATTTCAGCATTGATAGTAACATTAAAAAAAATTTGACGGTGTTCTATACCATAGAATGTTATGCTTCTTACACGTATGTTCTCTATATCAATATATGATGGATCTAATATATAATACGAATTAAGATCAAACGATCTTCCTTTTTGAAGGATGGCGTTTTTTATTGCTCGATGCATTTCATCATAATAAGTGTTTTCGAGGTAAGCTTCGAATGAATTATAGTTATTATGCACCTTATCCCCCCTACCGGATTCTCATCACATCTGGTCTCCGAATTAGTAATATTGCTCAATGTACTGATAGGCTTTATCAAAGACTTCTTTGTCTTTAATTTTGTATTTGACCCAGACAACACTCCGAAGAGCTTTTTTCACTTCCTGTTTTCCTGCAGTTGTCCCCTGCCAACCATCGAATCGTACAATCTTAACGATATCATCTATATCACCAACAATTCGTTCGACGATAATTGGAGTCTTTGAATTCCTCAAACCATCAAAAAGCTCTGTTAATGCCGCCTTGCCTTTATCCACTTCTTCCTCAGGCACTACTTCTTGTTCAGCTTCTGCAGCTTCCCGCGCAAGCTCTAATAGCAGTTTTAGAAACTCAATACTGGTTATTAGACCTTGTTCATGTTTCTCGCGGATATTCTCGAGTTTTTCTCCTAATTTAACGAATTTAATATCATTACTATGTTTTCGAATTCTTGCGACCAAGTCAATTTCAACTTTGATCGTTGTCTTTCTCAGATCTTTTTGTCTTTCAATAAATTCATCGATTAAATCTGCATCCATCGTAAGAATTTCCATATCATCATGTACTTCTCCGACTTGCAGATTCTCGTGAACTAGTTCCAATGTTTTCGCCCCAAGAGAAGCCCAAATCAACCCGCCTCTGCCATCAGTAGGTTTCACGGATTCGAATACTCTTGTCAGCCATTGATAATCGAATTTCATTGAATTTAGAAACGGATCTGGCGATAGCGCATCCCACGCTCGATTGAGCACTTTATAATCGGCTCCAAATTCATCCTTGATCTTATTGTTTGGCAAACATTCTTGTGCAGCAATTAAACCTTCCCAGCCATCTATTGTACGGTCTACTCCCATGAAATAACTCAAACATTTACGCACTAGTGCAGGAATCTGCTTTTTCACTTCTTCAATATTCGAAATGACCTTTTTCATGCTCGATTCATCAAAGTCCAAAGCCGTTGCTACATTATCAAAAATACCTATGTAGTCAACAATCAAACCATGAGTCTTACCTTCATTATAGGTTCTGTTAGTACGACAGATGGCCTGCAGCAAATTATGATCTTTCATTGGTTTATCAAGATACATAGCCTGCAATATAGGTGCATCAAAACCAGTAAGAAGCTTTGACGTTACAATAACAAGCTTTAATGGGTCGTTAGGTTCTCTAAACCTGTCTAAAACTTTTCCTTCTGCATCCCTATCACGTTTATACGCTTTATATTTATCCTCTTTGTCATTATTTGTGTCCATCACGATGGTAGTTGCTTCTGGACCTAGCAATTTATCAAGTTCTTCTTTATACATAAGACAGCATGCTCTGTCATAACAAACAACCTGACCTTTGTATCCATTCGGTTCAATTTTCTCCCGGTAATGCTTCGCTATATGCTCACATATCTTTCTGATACGCTTGCGGTCATACATAATAGCTTTCATGTTGACTCTCCGAGACAGCTCTGCTTTATCTTCGTTAGATAAATTCTCTGTTAATGCTTCGAATTCAGCATCGAGCTTTTCTCTATCCACATGTAGGTCCACTGGTACTGGTTCGAAATTCAATGGTAACGTCGCATTGTCACGGATTGAATCCGAAAAGGAATACTTGCTCATATATCCACTCTTATCCTCAACTGCACCAAATGTATTGAAAGTATTCTTATCAATACGGTTAATCGGTGTACCTGTAAGGCCAAAGAAAAACGCATTCGGAAGAGCAAGACGCATCTTACTACCTAGATCCCCTTCCTGAGTTCTATGAGCTTCATCCACCATAAGTATGATATTGTCTCTAGGGTTAAGTTCCTTTTTAACATCACCAAACTTAAAGATTGTTGTTATTGCAATCTTTCTCTGGTCCCCTAAGAAAAAGGATTCTAATTCGTCCTTTGAGCCAAGACTTACAAGATTAGGAATATCAGACGCATTAAATGTTGCAGTTATCTGCGTCTCTAGGTCAATTCGGTCATCAACGATAACTATGGTAGGATTGTTTAATTCAGGCATCATTCTAAGTTTTTGTGCTGCAAAAACCATCAGCAATGATTTACCCGAACCCTGAAAATGCCAGATAAGACCTTGTTTCGGGTATCCAGCCTTTACACGTTCCACAATAAGATTCGCACCTTCATATTGTTGATAACGACATATGACTTTATATTTACGATACTTTTTATCAGTTGCAAATAATGTAAAGAACTGAAAAATGTCCATGATCTTCTCAGGTGTAATCATATCTTCAACACTGATTTTCACATCGGCAAGACTTCCTTCACTTTTATGATCCGGAGTATGCCATGGGCCCCACATTCCGACCGGCATGCAAACTGAACCATATCTGTAACATTTGCCTTCTGTAGCAAAATTGAATATGTTAGTTACAAACATGCCTGGTATGCTTCTTTCATATGCAGCTATATCTCCAGCAGCATCCAACCATGTAATAGAATTACGAACAGGCGTTTTTAACTCACCAATCGCCACAGGGAATCCATTAATCAATAGAACAATATCTAGTCTCTTACCGTTCTCTTTTTGTGGATATACCCATTGATTGGTGACAACATATTCGTTCAACACTTGGTCTTCTTTAGTCATTGTTCCAAAGAATCGAATGGGAATCATTCGTCCATCTTTGCCGAATGGGTAGGAATTCTCTTCAAAAACCATCTTCTTGAACATTTCATTCTGCGTTACTAGGTTGTGCGGCTGAACCGTCAATATTAACGTACGCAGTTTATAGATAACTTCATCTGCGCGGGATGGTTCTTCAGCAATTTCAGGATTAAGTCGAATGAGTGCCTCTTTAACCATAGTTTCAACCATAACATCCGAGTATTCACGTTGCAATTCTTCTGATGATACATACTTCCACCCATTACTCTTAAGTGTTGTGATTACCAGTTGTTCAATCGTATTATCTTCATTAAACATCAAATACGCCTCCAATCTTTAATATTTAAGTTCAGTTAACCTAAGTTTTGCATCATTAAAGCTTTAATAGTGGTTTCAAGGTTATCAATATTTTGTTTTAATTCAAATTTTGATTCATCACTCTGTTGAACAAAATCAGCAAACTTGTTTTGTAGTTCAATAGGTGGAACAATTAAAGGTAATTTCTTTTGTGCAGTAATACCAATGTATGCTCTTGTCGTTCCACTTCCGGCAATCTTAAACATTTCTGTTTGAAAATAGTCGGAGTCGAAATATGCTTTAAGATATATGTTATTTAAACCTTTCAAAATACGGTAGTAGGTAACCTGCGGTGTCAGCATAATAAAATCAAATTTGTTGTCTACAATTGCCGTTCTTCCAATAGTCCCTTTGTGTGTAATTAGCACATCACCTGCCTTGGCAAAGCCTTTATCAAGAGAATTCGCTTGTGGTTCTGTTAAATAATTGCATGAATGGTAGTCAATTTTTCCATTGATCAAATTATTTGCCATAATAAAGGGCACACCCGATGAAACATAATCTGTTGCTCTAGGATGTTTTCCGCCATGGTTACCGTCCATCGGACGTTCAATAAAGTCTCGTTTTATCCACTCTCCGACTGGATAATTATCCCAATTAAACGGATTTTTATTGGGATCACCAAACATCTCGATAAATTGCGATTTGACAAGCTCATCAGTGAGATAAAGCAATTTCTTGTAAGCTTCTTTTGTGTCATTGGCAGCCCATAATAGCTCAGCAAGTTTTTCTTGCTCATACATATTAGGAAGTATAAATTCAAGTTCTTTAAGTGCACTCCAATTAATAGTAGGTGACAATGATCCAACTGAAATCCTAATAGCTGCATCAAAGAAATAATCCGAGCAAATGAAAAAAGGAAACAACTTTCGTGAGATTACTTCCTCATTGGGTCGTAGAATCATACCATGAGCAGAAAATAGTCCATCATGGGGTGCAATAGCCGCTCTTCTTAGATAGGCATTCCTTTTCCCAAAAAGAATATCCCCCTTTTGCATTAGGAGTTTATCGCCTTTTATTGGCACGTTGCTTCCCCATCTAGTAACAGAGAGACTGCCGCTATCTAAATGTTCTAGTCCGATATATGTTTTCATATCATGTGATGTTGGCTTTCTTTTTTTAGTTATATTAAATGCAATATCTTCAAATCGATATTTAGGCATTTTCATCACCACCATTCTCAAAAAGCATGTATTTCAAAGTTTCATAAGATTTTCTAAAAGCATCACTACTAGCAAGCCATCCATCTAGTGCCTCTTCCGCAGAATATAACGTCTCCTCATTGTCAACGCTGTTAGATCCACTAACATAAAGCGGGATACTCAGTTTACTGTCATATCCGATAATCTGTTCTACTGTGGCGATTGCTGAAAAACCATCTTGAACTTTAAATTCGGTGTAAGCTTGTGCTATCTTCTGTATATGGTCTTCTTCCAAATAACTCTCTGCTTTTCTTCGAGTTACTTCATATCTTGCATCAATAAATAATACCTGTCCTTTACGAGAATGTGCCTTTCTCGTTCGGCATATAATAATACATGCCTCCATCGGAGAATTAAAAAATAGATTTTTGCCGATCCCAATTACACATTCGACCAAATCACTTCTTACAAGCTTTTCACGCATTTCTCTTTCTTCATCCCTAAACAAAACACCATGTGGGAATAAAATTGCACATCTACCCGTATTCGGATTAAGGCTCTTCAAAATATGTTGGAAAAACGCGTAGTCAGCCCTACCTTGCGGTGGTGTGCCGAGAAAATTCCGGCCATACTTATCAGCTAAAAATGCTTCTCTATCCCATTGTTTAATCGAATATGGTGGATTAGCTAACACTAAATCAAACTGCATTAAATCACCATGCTCCACAAAAGCAGGTTTTTTTAAAGTATCGTCATTTACTATATGAAAGTCCTTTACACCATGTAAAAACAAATTCATCCTTCCAATCGCGGATGTAAGAGCATTGATCTCTTGCCCGTATGCTCTTACATTTCTCCATTCAAGTCCTTGTTGCTTCAAATAAGCAATGGCTGAAATAAGCATTCCTGCACTGCCACAGGTAGGATCGTAAATACTTTCGCCAGATTGGGGTGTTAGCATCTCTGTCATAAGATGAACGACGGTACGATTTGTATAAAACTCCTGTGCAGTGTGTCCACTATCATCAGCAAATTTCTTGATCAAATATTCATAGCCTTGTCCGAGTTCGTCCTCAGGACAATTTTTCATACTGAGCGTTTTTGAAGAGAAATGTTCAATAAGGTCTTTTAGTAATTTATCAGGTAATCTGTTTTTATTAGTCCAAGCACCATCTCCAAAAACACCTTGCAATTTTTCAGGATTTCCTTTTTCGATAGCTCGAAATGCATTTACAATTGCAACGCCCACATTTTCTGATACTGATCTGACATCATTCCAGTGGAAACCTTTCGGAACAATGAATCTATGATTTTCTTCCCACTCGAGTGCATCCTCATCCCCGTCATATTCCTCAAGGATTTCTGCACATTCTTCATCATATACATCGCATATTCTTTTGAAAAACATAAGTGGGAAAATGTATTGCTTATACGAACCTGCATCAATATGAGTCCTTAAGAGTACTGCTGAATTCCATAAGTATGATTTCAATTCATCAAGTGTGATTCTACTACTGCTCACTAATGTATCCTCCTTCAATCAATAAGGATTTCAAGTTTTCTTCTGCTTCAATAGCTTCATCTAATGCTGACAAAAATGCCTTCTTAACTTTCTGAGGACAAATCGTTTCTATAGATGCTTTTTCAATATAACTATTCACAGAGAGAGTACACTCTTTTAATTTTATATCTTCAATGGACACTATTTTAGATTTTTCAATAACTGACTCGTAATTTTTGAACAGATTGTAGACTTCTTCAACATCTTCTTCAGTCATTATATTTTGAGCTCTTTGTGCAGTGTATATCTTTGATGCATCTATCAGGCAGACTTTCCCTTCATGTTCCTGCACTTTATTGTTGTTTAATATTAAAATACATGCTGATACCCCTGTACTGTAAAACAAGCCACTTACCAAAGTAATGACGCATTCTAACTTGTCAGATTCTATTAGTTGCTCACGTATTTCTCTCTCTCTGCCTCCGTGGAAAAGGACTCCCTGCGGAAGAACAACTGCACAACGTCCATTTTTTTTATCCATAGATTTCACCATATGCTGTAACCAAGCAAAATCCGCACTGGAATCAGAAGGGGTCCCCCATAAATTTCGACCGTAAATATCTGAGGCAAATTGATCTGCCCCCCAAGCTTTTAACGAGAACGGTGGATTCGCGATTACACAATCAAATGTTTGTAATTCTCCTCGATGTAGGAAAAGAGGTGATTTTAATGTATCCCCTTGTTTAACCTTAAAGTCCCTTGCTCCGTGTAAGAAGAGGTTCATTCTTGCAATGGAGGAAGTTGCTAAGTTCTTTTCTTGACCATAAATCCTACCATACGTACTCTTATCATCATGTACATTCCGAATTGCTTCGATCAACATACCACCTGTACCACAAGCAGGATCATAAACTGTCTCGCCTGGCTTCGGATCTAGGATTTTGACCATTAATTCTACAACTGATCTAGGGGTATAGAATTCACCTGCATTTTTCTTTGAAAGATCAGCAAATTTTTTAATTAAATATTCATAACTATCTCCCATCACATCAGATGAGTAGTTTTCATTGCCTACTTTGATTTCTGACATGTGTTCAATGAGATCCTTTAAGCGTTCATCTGACAGTTTGTTTTTATCAGTCCAGTTTGCATCGTCAAAGCTAGAAAAAACGCCATAGAGTGTGTCCGGATTGGCACGTTCAATGCCGTTCATAGCATTGATTATTGCAACTCCAACATTTTCGCTTACTTCACGAACGTCCTGCCAATGGCAGCCATCGGGAATAATGAAACGGTGGTTTTCAGGAAAACTGGAAAATTCTTCATCGCCACCAGATTCTTCTAACGCGGCTTGTGTTTCCTCGTCATATACATCAGATAGTCGTTTGAAAAATAGAATTGGGGTTACATAGCTTTTATACTCATCCCGATTAATTGGGCCGCGCAAAATATTGCAGGCTTCAAAAAGGTGAGAAAATAGCTTTTGACTTGTTGTTTCTTCTGGCTCCGAAGTACTGTTTTTCAGTGCTTCATCAGCAGCATCCATTGCTGATTGGATCATTTCTTCTCTACCTCCCGTTTTTATTTTCGCTCCGGCAGACTCTTCTTTTATGCTGACGCTCCCTGAAGACTGTATCTTTTCCATCTTTGCGGGATAGAAGTTTTCGAACTCAAGCAGTATCTTCAGGAGGCGCTCATCAAGAAATGTCAGTGCGTACTTTCTAATATGTGTCGGTACTCCGTAGTAGGCTTCTGCCACACCTCCCGTAATTGCAGCCAACGTATCACTATCTCCACCAATAGAGACAGCATTCCGGATTGCGTCTTCAAAATCGAGTGACTCGAAGAATGCAACAAGTGCTTGCGGAACTGTCTCTTGGCAAGTCTCGTTAAATTGGTATGTCTCCCGGATTCCATCAAGAGTGAAATTCATGGGATAGTAGTGCTTATCAATGTAATCGCGAATTTCTAAGATATTTTCCCCCCTACGAGCCAGATAGACTGCAACAGCAATAGCCTCCGCACCTTTTATCCCCTCAGGATCATTATGTGTTACAACTGTCACCTTGTGGGATAGCAATTTAGCTTCTTCGATAGAAGTAGCTACGTAGCCACAGGCGCTAACTCTCATTGCTGCACCGTTTCCGAAACTGTAATACGGTTCCGGCGAATCACTGTATATCCATTTATAAAACATACCTCCATACCCGCTACTCGGGTAGGGTCTCCCAATAACTTGCATGGATTTAACAGCTTGGTCACTCAAGTCACTAAAATCATGTTTACAGATCATAAGTGCATCACATATCGCTAATGACATTACCGAGTCATCAGTGAAAAAACACTTGTATGTTAAAAAATCAAAATCTTTCGAGCGATGATTATCCCATTCAAATCTGGAACCGACAATATCGCCAATGATAGCCCCGATCATGCAATTCCTCCCTGGTGCTGGGCTGATACTTTTAATGAAGTCTCAGCATGCATACAAACTTTTTAAATAGCTCCCCATTACAACACAGTTATTAATGTCAATATTTTATTGTTTCACATTCATAATAGTTTTTTGAAGACGCTCCATAACTTTATTCCATCTATCCTCAGCAAGACGAATGTTTTCTACATATCTGGAACGTTCCTGCTCATATTCTTGTGCGATCACCTTTTGTTCGTCAACCTTGAGCAACGGGATTTCTAGCGTCTTCAAGTCTTTATAGCTAATATTAATGACGACTGTTCCTTGCTGTTTTCCTGCTAAAACTTTATTCCCCAAGGGGCTATCCAAGAAAACTTTTAGGTATGTCCCTAAAAGCAGTTTTTCATTCGGTCTTATTACAATAATGTTTGATGACGCGATGCAAGGATACTTCTGTTCTTGGAAAATCGCTATTCTGATCGCCGTTCCACGTGCTGGTAATAATAAATCCCCATCTCTAAGTAAGTAATTTGCAACTTTACGCTCTTCCTCTTCGATGTGATCAAGACCCGTATAATCAATATCATAATCATTAAGGTTCGATATATTTACGACTCCAATGCTACCATTAGCATCTTTTTTGTTGATCGCCTTTCCGCGAAAAACTTCAGCAATATTACCTAATTCTTCTTTTTTAATACTTGAGTTCTGATAACGCTGCCAATCTTCATCCACCATCCCAAAAATATGATCAACATTCCAGTAACCCATTTCCATTAACTCTTCCAGCATAACAAATGTATCATCTATGAGAACCAGTTCATTGATTCCATTTTTTTTGATGTTGCTTGTAGCAGCATCATACCTCTTAATCATTACATCTTCTGTTCGGCCAGTTGTGATCGTAAACATATACGTCTTAATAGCGGTAGATGAAAATATCCCAGTTGGCAGCTCAGCTATTTCCTCCAATTTATACATGCCTTGTATAAATTCCCTTAAGTCTTTAATTGAGCCCGCAGCAAAAGTTATTCGAGCTGGAAGTACAATTACCAATACACCCGAACTATTCAAGTGTAAGAGCAAGTTTTCTACAGCTATCATTTCATATTCCCTACAAATGAAATCTCCGTTATTTTCTCCGCGTTCTCTTGCTCCAAATACAGGTACCGCTAAAATTAAATCAAACTTCCTTGCTGAGAACTCGTAATCATAAATACTTGTCTGCTCGACAATTACATTGACATACTCCTTAAACATTTCGTCGAGAAGAACTTTACTCACGCTATTCATGGTAGTTATGAAGAATTCACATTCAGAATGTCGGCTTACTACTTCAGTAAGGTAAGGTACAAATTTTTCAGCTTCAGGAATCAAGACCGTCTTAGTGTTTAGATTAAAGTGTTTTTCAAATTCGGTAATCAGCACTTTCGGTATATAAAACATCTCTTTATGATCTGCAGATGCCAGCACCATTTCCCAATCAATACCTTCATCATCCATCGCCATAAAAGCACCAAAAAACGTCTTAGAATCCGGGTATGGATTTTTCATTCCGTAACTATTCGATATTGAAAGCATTACCTCATAAGCTTTCTGCTCAGTTGGTTTTTTTGAATTTGATTCAAATTCATCTTTTGTCTTTTTCAAAAGGAACAATGCACCTGGCAGCTCTGACTGAGCAGTATATCCCCTCAAGGCATTATAACGATTCCAAATATGGTTCATCTGCTTGTCGTTGCGCATCTTTATCCCTCCCTTGCAAAACAACTCACTGTTATTTTCATACATAAAATATAGCAACGCATACGAGTCAAGTCAATTAATATTTAGTTTTGGTATGTAGATACCAAAACTAAATGCGCTAATATATTTTCTGATTTCTATTGCTTCATACGCACAATCAAATAAATTTCGGGAAAACATGAAGTCCGACTTCGTGTTTCTTTTAGGGCATTACCAAAGCCCTTACAAATAAACAGTATTTCTGTTTATTTGTAAGGGCTCATTTTTTGTCCAATATCATGAAGTCCGACTTCCTGTTGGGACGATTATGACTGAATTACTATTAATACATAGATTGAAACCTTCACACAACAGCCACCTGCAGGGCATTCCGGTGTTGTGTGAACTACAACTAAATATTTGCAATCGACCACCGGAATTGAGGTTGCAATTCGAAATGGAGAAATCCTATTGAATTGCTACCAACCATCTGTGGTCTGGTTTGTAATATCAAAAAAGCTCTCCATTTCGGCTCAAACCGAAGGAGGGCTTTTTACATGTCAAGCAAAGAAAATCAGAGTCAACCAAAGAACAGTAATTTTTACGAAGGTGCGTGGCACGTAATTATTGACGGCCAGCAAATCCCTGCTTCCGAAGAAGTCTATCGAGCCTATAAACGTCCTGCTTGGGCAGAGCGTAAGCGCAAAGAGCGAGAAATACGCTGTTTAGATGAAAAAGGTAATCGTTGCACCAAAAGTTGTCGCGAATGCGATTTAGAGCGTGCGAAAAATGGACTTCCGCCAATAGAACGGACAAGCAGTACCCTTTCATTGGATAAGTTCACCGAGGATGGTTTCCAAGTATCCGACACAGTCGAATTGGCTGAACTCGTAGCGGACAGGCTGCTGCTCGAAGAATTGTTCGCAGCCCTGGAGGAATTGGACCCTGAAAACCGCAGGATTATGGAACTTTTCAGTAATGGTAAATCCGAGCGGGATATCGCCGCTGATATTGGGCTTTCACAGAAAGCGATAAATAAGAGGAAAACGAAGTTATTCGCCCAACTGAGAGAACGCTTGAAAAATCTTCGCTAGTTCCGGTACTCAAAACGACCTCTTCTGTCCTGTGGATAGTGAGGGGAGCAATCCTTACCATTCATTTTCAGGAGGAATACCCAAATGAATATACTTCTTGATATCATCCATTGGTTCATAAATAACGTAGATACACTTCAGCAAGTTCATGATAATACAGTGGACGAATTGATAAGATACTACGAATTATATGTAGCGTACCGTCAATTCCGCAAAACCCATCAAGAACCCAGTCCACCCGACCAAGAAAAAGTAGATTCTTCCGAGAATGACGTCAACAAGAACGACAATGCTTAATGCAATCTGTGAATTCACTCCGCTGAACCTTAAAACTGTTCGGTGGCTTGTAGAACTGTGAACTCCACGAGTCACCAATTCCCCTTTATCTTTATTATGAGCTTTACCCTAGCGGCAATCTAAATAATTACGCCCCTGCTTGTGGCTGGTCTACCCACTACAGTGCACCTGGTAGTAGGGGGCTGTCTGTAAAACTGGAATGTAAAAATAACTTTGACGCATTCCTATTAAAATGCTATTTCCGCGCTCATCATAAATTATAGAGTGACAATGATATTTCTAGCTATAATCAATGCGCGTCAAGGTCTACATATCAAGGGAAATGGAAAATATCCCCTAACTGAAGGGGGACTAACACCGATGTATCTTGTATTAATTTTCCCTCACAAGCAGTGAACAACACTCCACATGCCTTGTGAATGAAAATAATATATACCCGCACTCAACTCTAAAGCGTTTTTTTGAATGTAGGAACATATTCAAGTTTTCCTTAAACCCTCGTGCATCCATGCTTCTCATCTCGATATATTACTACCACACACTCCACATGCACTGTATGCGGGAACATATCTACAGGCTGTACTTCCACTGTTTTATACCCGCCGTCCTCCAATATCCTTAAATCCCGCGCCAGTGTGCTTGGGTTACAGGATACATACACCACGCGCTCTGGCTTCATTTCCAGAATGGTGTCGAGCAGGCGTGGGTCGCAGCCCTTGCGGGGTGGATCGACGACGATAACGTCGGCGGTGATGCCTTGCTCTTTCCATGCAGGAATGACATCTTCGGACGCGCCTACCTCAAACTTTACATTACGCATTTCGTTCAATAGCGCATTACTTCGTGCATCGTCGATGGCTTCTTTGACGATCTCCACCCCATACACCTGGTCCGCATGCTGAGCGAGGAACAAAGAAATCGTGCCAATGCCACAATAGGCATCAATTACCGTTTCTTTGCCTGTGAGTCCAGCATATTCGACGGTTTTGCCATACAGCACTTCCGTTTGTACGGGATTCACCTGATAAAAGGATCGCGCGGAAATCGCAAACTGGACGTTTCCAATGTAGTCGTAGATCACGTCACGACCCCACAGTACACGAGTCTCGTCGCCAAAAATAACGTTCGTTCGCTTTGTATTCACGTTCTGGCATATGCTTGCCACGTGTGGAATATGCTCACGGATACTGCCGATCCACGCATCTGCATGCGGAATATCTCGTCCATTCGTGACGAGCACCAGCATCATTTCACCCGTGCGGAAAGCAGTCTTTACAACGACATGGCGCAGCAGCCCACGTCCGGTTTCTTCATTATATGCACTGATGCCCAGCATTCGGCCAATCTCTTTCACACGTGCGACAACTTCGTCATTGCGCTCGTCTTGAATGAGACAAGTGTTCATATCCACGATGCGATGGCTGCCGCGTGCATAGAAGCCGCCGACAAGCCCGCCCTCGGTGACACCAATCGGGACCTGGGCTTTGTTGCGGTACCGCCACGGCTCACTCATACCAAGCGTAGGATGCACCACTACACCTTGTACATGCGGCAAATCAACGGATGTGTCGTCGTCATCCGCCACACTCAGCTTCCCGATACGTTCCAGCACATCCACTACATGCTGTCGCTTCCAACTGAGCTGCGCTTCATAGCTCATATGCTGGATCTGACAACCGCCACATTGATCGTAGATGGCGCACGGAGCTGCAATCCGGTCAGGGCTAGATTGCACAATATCCAGCAGCTTGGCATAGCCATATTGTTTTTTCGTTTTCAGCACCTTGACCCGTACCTTTTCACCCGGTAACGCACCTGGAACGAACAGTGTAAAACCCTCGACACGACCTACACCCTCGCCGTCATGGTTCATGCCGATGATGTCTAACACGGCCTCATCATTCTTTTGCACAGGCAGATCGCTACGCTCTGCATTAGACCTGCTACGATTGGAAGCTTCCTGATTCCGTCTATCGTTACTCCGTTCACCTTTGGAAAAATGACGAGATTTCCGTTCATTCCCCCGCATTTCCCGATCCGAATTATCCATATTTCCATTTTTGTTTTCGGTTCCAGCCCGAAGCATTCTATTCCCAGCTCCAACTCGTGACTGTTCCAGTTCTCTCTCTTTTTTCTCCTGCATGGTCTTGTGGTGCTGCTTTCCTTGAACTGGAGTTGCTGTTGCTGTATTCCGGCGGCTTTTTCCACGTCCGCTACGGTTATTCGTCATGATGGTCACTTCTTTCTGTTCTTCTTTTCATGCTTATCTTCATTCAGCCACATCATTCAAATCGTCATCTAGACGATGTTTAAACATCAACTCGAAAATGCCGTTACTCCCCACGGAGAACGGCAAGGACCGATATGTTCCCTACAAAAAACAACTATCCACTCTGCGTTCTGTATATCGAACTACTCAACCAACCGGAAATAAAATCATTTCCGATCCCCTTCCTACCGAAAAACATTCAAATGATGAGGTAAATTCCGGAAAGTCGCTGGCAAGGTACCGCCCAGTTCGCCATCCAGATTAAGCTGGACATAGCCAGGTGAGGTCACTTCCATGTAATCGGTTCTGAAATAAACGATTTTTTTGTCCTGCAAGTGCTCTCCGCGCAGCGCAAGTGTAACCAAGCGGATCATTTCCGCCAGATTGCATTTGCGCACAGCGATGACATCGAGCAGTCCATCATCTATTGTCGCCCCAGGAGCAAGCTTTTCAAACCCGCCCACCGAATTTGTATTCGCGATCAGGAAAAGCATAAATTCGTCGTGAATCACTTCCTGGCCCGTTGCCTTGATGATCAGCTCCTGTGGAGCAAGGCTGACCATTTTCTCCATACCTTTAAAATAATACGCCAATTGGCCAATCATCGTTTTGAGCTTGCTTGGAACTTCATACGTAAGCTCGGTTAAAGTTCCGCCGCCTGCGATGTTGATAAAGTAGCGGTCATTGGCTTTTCCGATATCCAGTGGCTTCGGATTTTGACGAATAACAAGGTCACAATAATCCTCCCAGTGCTTGGGAATGCCCAGTGCTCTGGCAAAATCATTCGTCGTTCCCAGAGGAAACACACCCAGAGGCGGGCGGTTTTCCCTTTCAGCCATCCCGTTGATGACCTCATACAATGTACCATCGCCACCAGCGGCAATAATCATATCATAGCCACGCTCAACGGCCTCTGTTGCGGCACGCGTTGCGTCCCCTTCTCCTGTAGTTGCATGGCAAGAGGCCTCAATGCCACCTTCATCCAGGCGCTGCAAGACATCCGCAAGGCGACGTTTCATTTCCTCACGCCCAGAGGTCGGGTTATAGATTAATCTAGCTCTTTTCATTCCGTTACGCCACCCGTATATTTAATGATATTTATATTCACATCGCAGTTCATCACATTCAGTCTGTACAAAATATCATCATACTGGAAAAAGACCTCTTTTACAATAAAAGAAGCCAGTCACTATCCAAATAAGGGAATTTCAGGTTAGAAACACTATCACCGAATTCATACCATCTTATCTATTGTCAGTCCTTGCTTGTTTCTGCATACTCTGTAACAGTTCACAAACTTGTCTGTCCATCCAGCTTGTAAGCAAAGGATGCGGCAATAAAGGATCTCCTGAGTAACGATAATCGAGTCCCTGTAAGCGTTTGGGAATCATATGACTTGTAAAATAACCCGAACTCAAAAACAGCGGTGCCACAATAACATCATGACCCCGCTCCTGATTCCAATACGCTGCCTTGTCATGCACACCCTCAGGATTTAGCAAAGCGTAATCCGTGATGATACCACTCACGTTTTGCACCGTACGGGCCAACGAGGAAATTCCTTGCTCCCAGCGCTGAAGAAAGCCGTTGTGCGCGCTCCCGTGTCCTACGAGTAAAATGACCTCTCTCGCAGGATCGACCGACAACGGGCGAACCTTGTCCCACACCATGCGGGCAACATCTTCGCCATCATCCAATGGACTACCCAAATGCACACGTGCCTTCAATCGAAACGGCTCCAAATCCGTTTCTTTGTCTGGCGCAGCTTTGACTCCCAGCGCATAGCTAATTTCATCTACATGCGTACTGCCTGACGACACAAACAAAGGAATAACCAGTAAATCTGTTACCCCCAAGGCTTCCAGACGGTCAATCCCATCTTGAATCAATCTTCCTTTAACCGTTTCCAAAAATGAAACCTCTACCGGCATTGCTTCCAGCAATTGAAGCTTTGCAACTGCCTGATCCACCTGTTCCACCCAATATGGCTCTCTAGAGCCATGGCTGATGACTAGTATCCCAGGGCTCTGCATTAGCGACCTAGACGTTCCAGAGTCATTTTATACCCGTCATTCCCATAGTTCAGGCAACGTTTCACACGTGAAATGGTGGCTGTACTGGCGCCTGTCTCAGCTTCAATCTGATTATATGTGCTGCCTTTGCCAAGCATACGGGCAACCTCCAGACGTTGGGAGAGGGATTGAATTTCGTTAATTGTGCACAGATCATCAAAAAATACATAGCACTCTTCCAAATTTTTAAGAGTTAAAATAGCTTCGAACAATTGATCAATACTTTTATCATTAAGCTTTTTAAGCTGCATAGATTATCATCTCCCAAAGGTTACAATCTCTCCTCATTGTACTCGACAAATAGTTAGTTTTTCAAGCATTAACGGTTTCACGCATTACAGAACAACATTACATGACTACAGAAACTTCCTGTACGAATGCCCAAATCCGCTTTTATACCTCATTTCAGGACACGTGCCTAAACCCACTGTGCGTTTGTAACATACAGTAGAGTATCAATCTGCAAAGGAATGTGATCTCATGCCTGGACATTACTATCATCGGAGGGCGCAAACGCGTTCCATTTCCGATCCGTATAGTTCAACTCCTTACCCTGGACTCGATCCCTACAGCGAGGTTCCGCAAGTCGATTCCTCCGCCGTGGTGCCTTATGAGGCACCAGCGAGCATAACAGATGCCGCCGTGGTCACGCCAGACCCCGCCCCAGCCAAAGGAGGGCTGCTTGGCGGTCTTGGTAATCTCAACGATATTAAAGGTATTATTGACCGTATGGGCGGTATTGACGGGATTGTTGCTACGGTCGGCAAGGTACAAAAGATCATGTCTAGCGTGCAGCAATTTGCTCCAATGGCAAAACTGATTATGGGCTCGCTCCCAGCATTCAACAAAAACGCAAGCAAAAAAACGACAACACCAATTACTGAGGAACTGGATGAATATACACCACCACGCCGACGCCGGAAAAAGACACAGCGCAAAGGTACCACTACCCCGCGCAGACGTCCGCGCAAACGCACAAGAAAGTAGGCTATTTTATTTAAACCAACCTCGGCGCATAAACCACACCACCATCGCAACACTCAATAAGAACATAAAGAACAGTACGCCAAAATATCCATATTTCCAGCCCAACTCGGGCATATTCGAAAAATTCATACCATAAATTCCTGCAATCAGCGTCAAGGGCATAAAAACGGTCGTAATTACGGTCAGCGTCTTCATAATTGAATTCATGCGATTGGAATTAAGCGATATGTAACTGTCTCTCAGGTCGGCTGTCATCTCGCGGTCGGCCTCCAGCATGTCCGTCAGCTTCAATAAATGATCATAGATATCCGTAAAATAAGCCATATGATCCCCTTGACCCTGCACATGCTGCGAATTCAAAACTCGGTACATCAGATCACGCATCGGTACGATCGTACGGCGCAGCTTGAGCAACCTGCCACGCAGGTCAAATACCTGCTTCATTAATTCCTCTACCGATTCGTGTGCGCCCAAACCTTCCAGCTCGGCTAATTCATCCTCAATGATGAAAAGGCTTGGAAAATAGTTGTCTACCAGCTTGTCCATCACCGTATAAGCTGCAGCCAGCGGTCCGCGAGACCATATTTTGCGTTCATTCGCATGCTCGACAATCCGCTCCCAGGCCTGATCCAGCTCCTCTTGTTCATGATGGTGATATGTAGCCAAAAAACGGCTGCTAATAAACATATCTACCTCTTCCGCCTCTAATGTATCTACATCAAGCGCATGTACCACCAGAAACTGTACATTCTCGTAATAATCCAGCTTGGGACGTTGCAGAACATGCATACAATCCTCTACTGCCAGCGGGTGAAAATGAAAATAACTCGTCAGCAGCTCTGACTCTTGATCTGTAGGCTCGTTAAAGTCAGCCCAGATCCATATGTAATCTTCCATGACAATCTGCTCTAACGGTTGTCCCACCGTCACCTGATGATCGTGCCCTATAGTCAATGTACGTATCACCGTACGTCCCCCTCGCATATACTGCCGTCTTATGTGTTATTTATATTTTATATAAGCCATTCCACATTATACAAATCTCAAGTTCTAGGTTTCATATGCTCTAATGAAGAAAAGGATATCTCCGGGCCAGCACGCTCCCGAAGATATCCTTAAAATAATTCATTCGTTACCCCTTAAATCTTTTTTCATTTCTTATACAGTTGTGGGATGCCCTGTTCCACCATTCAAATCGAATGATGCTTACTCGCTATATCCCCCTCGGCGCAGCAAGCAGAGCGCTGCGCCAATTCCCTCTGCCTATCCCCACCTATTTAAAAGTGGCGCAGCTTTTGCGACAAAGGAGCAGATTCAGCGGGCAGTAGCGTAGTGGTCCATTTGAATCTGGAGAAGCGAAGCGCTCGCCTTTGCCCCTGAATTCTAGCCTTTTCATGTGTCATACAATCCAAAAAAATTCAGGGGCAACAGCGATCGGAAGATCAAATGGAACGCGGAGCGTCACACACATCTCTATCTGCGCTCAAAGTAAACCCTGCCCACTTACAATACTTTCTCCAAGAAACTTATAGTCCGCTCGTTTTTCGGATTACCAAATACCTCTTGCGGTGTTCCTTCTTCCACGATGTAACCACCGTCCATAAATACGACACGGTCGCTTACTTCCCGCGCAAAGCCCATCTCATGCGTTACGATCATCATCGTCATGCCTTCGCGAGCCAGATCTTTCATTACGCCGAGCACTTCGCCCACCATTTCAGGATCAAGCGCCGAGGTTGGCTCGTCGAACAGCATAATGTCTGGGTTCATTGCCAGCGCACGTGCAATCGCCACACGCTGCTTCTGGCCGCCGGAAAGCTGTCCTGGCAATGCATCTGCCTTATCGGCCAAACCTACGCGATCCAGCAACTTCATAGCTGTCTCACGGGCCTCTGTCTTCGTCTGTTTACCCAGCTCAGTCGGCGCGAACATAATGTTCTTGAGCACCGTCATATGCGGGAACAGGTTGAAATGCTGAAACACCATCCCTATATTTTCACGGACCTTGTTAATGTCCACGTTTTTGTCACCTAATTTGTAATCATCGACGATGACCTCACCAGCTGTAATTTCCTCCAGCATATTCATACAACGTAAAAACGTACTTTTCCCTGAACCTGAAGGTCCAATGACGCATACAACTTCGCCTTCCCGCACTTGCATGTCAATGCCTTTTAGCACCTGGTTACTGCCATAGCTTTTTTTCAGATTTTTAACGATAATCTTACCCACGGCGAACTCTCCCTTCAAGACGGTTGGAAATTTTGGTCAGGACTGTAATGACGATAAGATACATCACCGCAACGACCAGCCAAATATCAAAGGATTGGAACGTCCGTGCAATAATGATTTTGCCCGATTGAGTCAATTCAACCAGACCGATAACCGACAGAATGGACGTATCCTTCAACGTAATAACCAACTGATTGATAAACGACGGGATCATGATTTTCACGGCTTGTGGCAAAATGATCTTCAGCATGGCTGTCCGATACGGCAAACCAAGCGAACGAGCGGCTTCCATTTGTCCCGGATCAATGGACTGAATACCCCCGCGGATGATTTCGGTCACATAAGCACCAGCGTTTAGGGATAACGTCAACACCGCCGCGACAAAAAGCGGCATTTTAAAATCGAGTGCCTGTGGGATACCGAAGTAAATAAAGAATGCAAGTACGATCAGTGGAATACCACGGAATACATCAACGAAAACAGTTGCAATACCGCGGAACACCTTGTTATGGCTCACTTTCATAAAGCCAAACACCAGTCCCAGCAAAAAGGCTACGAGCAAGGATACCAGGGTGTACAACAGCGTATTTCCCATCCCTTTAATCAACGCAGGCAGCGAAGCGGAAATGAGTTCCCAGCGGCTGCGTTCTACAGGAGCCACACCTTTGCCGGATTCTCCCAGGTATTTGGACATAATTTTGTCATATTCCCCGCTGTTACGAAGATTCACAAGCCCTGCATTGAATTTTTCCAGCAGCTCCGCATTTTTGCCTTGGTTGACAGCGAAACCGTAAGAGCCACCTTTTTCCTTATCAGTCACCAGCTTAAGACCATTATTCTGAGTCACACCGTATGCCAGTACCGGATAATCATCAAAGCAGGCAACAGAGTTACCTGTTTTAACTTCATCATACATTTGAGAAGAATCGTCGAACGGAACGGTAGTAAAGCCATATTTTGCCTTAATGGATTCCGCGAATGTGTAGCCTTGTGTTCCTGTTTTGACAGCGACACGCTGTCCTTTCAAGTCCTCATAGCGTTTAATCGTATCATTATCCTTACGGACCGCCATGACAACACCTGAGTCGAAATAGGGCTCAGAAAAATCAAATTTTTGCTTGCGTTCATCTGTAATACTCATCCCGGCAATGACACCATCCACTTGATTCGTTTCAAGGGCCTGCACTGCCGCGTTAAAGCCAAGTGGCTTAACGGTATACTCAAAATTCTGGTCCTTAGCAATAGCTGCCAGTAAATCCATATCAATTCCGACAAATTTACCATTTACATCTTCAAACTCAAAAGGCGCGAACGTTGTATCCGTGCCGATATCATACTTTGTTTTATTTTCTGCGTGGGCCACTACACCGAAATTACCGGCCAGGGCAACCACAGAAAACAAACAAATCATGAGTGCTATTAGTTTTCTTGGTTTTTGCATAAGATCCTCCAGTCAGTTGAACGGTTCAAAGTTTTCTGTTTATTCTACAGGAGTTATTAAAAATTGACTACTTTGATGTCAGGTATTTTTTAAAAAACATCTCATGGAACTATCTGGATGTGTAAACTTTAGAGATGCATTTTTGCCCGAGAATGCCAATAAGCCCCTGCCGCAAAAAGCGGACGGAAGCTTATTGTGTATCCTATATTGTATGTTCTTTTTCTAGAAACCATGAAGAAAACTAGAAAAGAATTTTGAATATCAAACCTGACAATAGCGCAGAAATTGGAATCGTTATTACCCAGGTTATTACAATACGACCAGCTAGTGACCAGCGAACCGCACTAAAACGCTTCGCAGACCCTACACCCAGAATCGCCGAAGTAATGGCATGAGTGGTACTTACTGGCAAATGGAGCAAAGTAGCTGTGAATATAACGGAAGCCCCCGAAACATCGGCTGCAAATCCATTGATTGGGTCAATTTTAAAAATCTTAGTTCCCATCGTCTTGATGATCTTCCAGCCCCCAATAGACGTACCAAGCGCCATGGCTGTTGCAGCTGAGATTTTCACCCACATAGGTACTTCCAAATGGTCTTGATACCCTGCCGAGACGAGTGCGAACGTGATAATCCCCATCGCCTTCTGAGCATCATTCGTACCATGCGTAAACGACTGAATAGCTGCCGTAATCACCTGCATGGTACGGAAACCCTTGTTCACCGTATGCGGACTGCGATAAGCAAAGATGTATTTCAAAATCATCATCACAATGTATCCGACAACAAAAGCAATCAACGGGGAGAAAATAAGACCCTCAACAATCCCGATGAAGCCGCTCCAATTTAATTTATCCTGTCCTGCACCTACATACACCGCTCCGGCCAACGCACCAATCAATGCATGGGAAGAGGATGAAGGAATACCGAACCACCAAGTCAAGAGATTCCAGATAATAGCGGCGATCAACGTCGCAATGACGATATCAATTCCGTTCGTAAGCTTGGTTGGATCAGCGACACTTCCACCAATGGTCTTGGCAACCCCGGTAAACAAGATCGCTCCGAGAAAGTTCATAACCGCAGCCATAATAATCGCACGTCGCGGCGTCAATGCACGGGTCGAGACCGAAGTAGCAATTGCGTTCGCCGTATCATGAAATCCATTAATAAAATCAAATGCCAGAGCAAGAAAAATAACAATACCTAGTACCAGTAAACTTGTATCCATGTAAAAGGACTCCCTTACGAGTTACGCATAATGATGGATTCCAGCATATTTGCAACATCCTCGCATGAATCCGTTGTCGTTTCAAGGCGTTCGTACAATTCTTTGCGTTTAATCAGCTCAATAGGATCAGTTACAGTTGCAAACAGGTTTTTGATGCAAATACGCAGTAATTCATCCCCCTGATTTTCCAAATCATTCAGGCGAATGGTGTATTCACGAATAGCCAGCAATTTTTTCTGTGAAAGCAAATGTACAGCCTTTTGAATTTCGTAAGCTGATTGACGCAAAATATCAGCGAACTGCACAATATACTCGTCCGGCTCTGTAATGTTGTACATATAAAAACGAGAGGCTGTCGCTTCAAGACCGTCCAGCACATCATCCATGGTCGTTGTCAGTTCCATGATGTCGTCGCGTTCGAGCGGCGTAATGAAGGTCTTGTTCAACTCAGTAATAATCGTGTGTGTGTAATCATCACACTTATTTTCATACTTCTTCATCTCATTGGTAAACAAAGTCACATCTTGAAGATTTGAAGTATGTTGGGCAAAATAATCGGCTGCTTGCACGATCGTATCTGCCATATTTTCCAACGTCTCGAAGAATATATCCTTTTTCTTCAATCTCATAACGATTACCCCTTTACGAAAATATCCGCAACCTGTTTCGACTGCAATAGACAACCTTTGCTATCTTATCACACTCATCAATGTTTTTGTAATGTTTGTAAAAGCAAATTTCTAGATATACGTATACAATGCCCGACATGGAAGGTCATTATCCGACAATTTTTCCCTAAAAAGGAGTATTACGTTTTCTAACTTGCTTCTGTTGTTACATGTTCGGCTAGTGAAGTATCTGCAGGTACCACATGTATATAGGATGTACCTGGCGTTAACGGGATTTCAACCCCATTTTTCATAAACCGAATCGCATCGCCAGATATATGCTGCCATTCAGCACGTATTAGCTTTCCTTGTTGAAACACCATGGCTTCTCCGCTACCGTCCAGCTCAACACTTAGTCTACCTACATCATCCAACGTTCGATGCCTCGTGCTCATCACAATCACATTGGCCGCTGAGAGCTGTTGATTATTATTTTGATCTAGATGTGACTTTTCGTTCACAAAACGCTTATATCGTTGATCAGCTGGATCATAGGTATAAGATACGCGATAGCTTTTTAACAAAAATCGGATGTGCAAAGAGGCAACACTCTCGTCCACCATAACTGGAGTTTCGCCAGTTTTAAGATAACGATATACTGGAACCTCCGTCTGCTTGGCATCCCCTTTGCTATCGCTTCCTTTACGCAGTCTGCTCACATCTGTGTATAAATTATGTGGAGGACGACGGTCTTTGCTTCGCCAGAAGTAAGCCCCTCCATTTGAAATCTCGTCCAGATGCTCCTTCCGCTGCTGCTGTAAAATCGCATAGGCATCTGTACTTCCCCCTGCATGTATCGGCAACGCACCATAGGTTTCGCCCAGTTCAATCAAATACGGTCGGATGCTTCGGACCGGACCGATCTTCACATCACCACCATGACTTTGGAAAAAAGCTACCAAACGGGTAATTCCGCCTTCTGCAAGAACCTCATATACCATGTCTGCCTGGCTAAGCCCCGCCTGTGGACGCGCAGCCGGAGAATTGTTAATCATGACAGCCAGCGGCCGCTCTATAACAGGCTGCTCCACCGGAAGCCCGGTAAGCGGAGCTGTAAATGCCGGAACAGATGGCTCCTTAGGCGGTTCAAGCACCTTTTTCTCTGTTTCTTGCTGGGTCGGTTTGGGAACGGATTCAGATTCACCCGTATTGGACAAAGCAGAACAAGACATCATTGTCATGCATAACAGAGCTGAGGCCATCACACGCAGCCAATGATTTCGTTGAGACATGGGCCCGAACAAGTTCATCCCTCCACATAGTTATTTTTCTCATTATAAGCTTTATTTCCTGTTTTTGTCTTGATTGAGGCATTACCTCTCTATAGAATACTTATCTGAAGACATTAAAATTTAAAAAATATTTAGACTTTGTGATTTTTATCACAAATAACTGTAACTGAACCTAATACAATAAAGGTGTAGCAAAGATGATCATCCCAAACAAAATGAAATACAACCCATCATTATAGATTAAGAAAGAGGAGTGGTTTAAATGTTTAACAACTGGTTACGTGAGAACAAAGTAGCAATGTGGCTGCTGACTGTAGTACGGGTTTATCTAGGTTATGAATGGATGACCCACGGACTTGAGAAGCTGACTGGCGGATTCGATGCAGGTGGATTTATCTCGGGGGCCATTGCTAAAACAGGTGGAGATCATCCCGCTGTACAAGGCTGGTGGGGATCGTTCCTTGAAGCCTTTGCCCTGCCGAATGTCGGTTTGTTCAACGTCCTGATCCCATTGGGTGAGTTCTTGGTCGGGGTTGGCCTACTGCTTGGTACATTGACTACACTGGCTACTTTGATGGCTATGGTTATGAACTTCTCGTTCCTGTTCTCGGGTACAGTAAGCACCAATGCAATCTACCTGTTGGTTGAAATCTTCCTTATCGTTGCTGGTGCAAATGCCGGAAGAATCGGCTTTGACCGTTGGGTACTGCCCTTCCTGCGTGGACTGTTTGGTAAAAATAAAGATACTTATCAAACGGACCCCAATCGAAAAATAGCTTAACTATCCAAAAAACAACCGTTATCCTCTGGCTAATGGTTGTTTTTTTGTGCAGCTATGCTGCTTCTCTTTGGTGTTTTTTGCAGCTATGCTCCTTCTCTTCGGTGTTTTTTGCCAGCTATGCTCCTTCTCTTCGGTGTTTTTGTGCAGCTATGCTGCTTGTATGTGTGACCATGCTACCCCTCCTCTATTTAAATGAACAAAGGAGTCCTCAAGTCCACTCTGACTTGGAGACTCCTTTTTCGGATTCATCTTCCCCCACAAACGTTTACAAGTTGGATACAACATGGAATGTTCACGATACATTTACCCTGTACACTACAGTTACATCAAAGAACGCAATGGAGGGTTATATCATGAAAAAAATCACCAAAGCCTACCTCATGCTCGCAGCAGTAACTTTCACAGTACAGACGATCGGATTGGGATCTACGACATCAGCCAAAGCAGCGACATCTACTACAATATCTCTAGCAGAAGGTGTGCAACATATTTCGAAAACCTTCGAGCAGCTACTACGCCAACCAGGCAAGCTACCTCAGGCATTCACTTATTTACAAAAGCATATCCAATCCATTCCGGCCTCTCAAGCTACCATCCTAGCACTACACTTGGAAAATGCACAGAAACAGCAATTGGATTCATATGCACAGACCTTATATCCGACCTCTGTTCAAACTAAGATTAATCAAGTCTATAAACCCGGTGATTCGTTCACTAATGTAATCAGTCGGACAAACGATGCAAAACTGAAAAAATTACTCACTCAATCAAGAGATGCCGGCTACAAACTTGAAACCGCAGAAGGCATGTTTTACCCAGTCATCAACTATGAAAAATATAAAGTATTCGGAAATGACATTACCGCAGATATCCGCAGCTATATTGACATCATGGCAACGGAATCTGGACAGCCGGCTACCAAGGATGCGGCATTACACATCGGTTATCAACAGTTAGCCGGAAGGGTGCTGGCGCAAGAGTCATTTATAACCCAATATCCACATTCCAATCGTACACAGGCAGTCAAATCATTACATGATCTCTATTTCTTCTATACTTTTTATGGTACGAACAATACACCACTATTCGATGATGACACCGGGAAGATTCGCCCCAATGCCAAAAAAGGGTATCAGCTCGTCATTCAACGCAACAGGGATTCGAAGAGTACCTACATTCAAAAGCTGAAGGCATTTATGACACTACTAGATCAAAATGAAGATAAGCGAACTTCGCAAGTATCCACCTGGCTAAAAAAGAACGTGCCTGCTAATTAATCAAAGTAGCATACACCAAAAGAACTTCCAACCCCACACACCATGTGGTTTCGGAAGTTCTTTTTCTTACATTTACAGATTAGTTTCTTGACCAAAAACCCAACAATTCAGGCTTAATGAGCCAAGGACATACGACTGAAAAAGCTTACGCGCGGAGCGATCATGATCGGCAGCTCCCATCACGTAAAACAAAGGTGAAAAATGCTCTATTCCATACGAAGGAACCGCCTGCTTGGCATACGGAGCCTTCTTGTCATATTGGAACAGATGACGCAAATTCCAGTCTTGAAGCTGCTGTGCGATCCAGTCATCATATTGAACGGCCCAATCGGCTGGCTCACTCGTCTGCTCGAGTGTCCGCAAGTTGTGGACCAAACCTCCACTACCGAGGATCAAAATCCCTTGATCACGCAGTGGCGCCAGCATCCGTCCAATCTCGTATTGCTCCTGAGGATCGCGCCGTGAATCAATGGATAAGGGTACGACCGGTATGTCCGCATCAGGATATATATGCCGCAAAACCACCCATACTCCATGATCCAGTCCCCGGTTCCGAACCGGCTGGTGGAACAGGTTATGCTGACTGAACAGATGCCCTATCTCCTCATACAGCTTTGGATCGCCTGGTGCAGGGTAATCAAGAGTGTACATTTCTTCAGGAAAGCCGTAGAAATCGTGCAACGCTGCATGCTGATCATCCGCGCCGATACATTGATCGGGGCTATCCCAATGCGCGGAAAAAATGACAATTCCTTTGGGTCGGGGCAGGCTCGCGCCCAGCTTTGCAAGAAAACTGGTATATGCGTTATTTTCTACAGCCAGTGTCGGTGAACCATGCGCAACAAAAATTGAGGGTAATGTCATCGCTGCCAACCTCCACACGCCAGTATAGTGTTACTCTTTCATTTTACTCCGGCGGAGGCACAATTTCCAATACAAACCGTTACACCCTGAAATCAGATCATCCAATGCTGCCAATCCCGTTGAATATTTTCTTGTTCATCCAGCCATTCCAGTGTGCGGTCAATCAGCTGTTGCCGCTCTTTACCTGATGAGAAAGTGTGATCTCCCTGAAAAATAATCTCCTTATCACAGCGTCCTTCTGGACGCATCCAGAACACCTTTTGAAACAGAAACGCATAATCCACAGGAATGATATCATCCGAGGTGCCATGAATAACGAGCACATCACCGTTAAATTTAACGGCCTCCTGGAACGGTTGGAATTGAGCTAATGACTCAAAATAAGCTGGTGTGAACTTATAGCCCAGGTAGTCTGCATGACCGGTTTTAACAGATTCGTCGTATACGCTTCGCTCCGTAATTTTGACAATGTCGTTGAATGGATAGCCGACAGCTGACCAAAGGACCAGGTTCTGTACTCTCTTGTCCCGAACAGCTGTGAGAAGGGCAACTGCGCCCCCCAAACTGTGACCGATCAACGTCACCTTAGTCGGGTCAATGTCCGCGCAATTCACGGCGTAATCCAACACAGTGCGTGTCTGATTGATCATGGATTCGAGCCCCTGCTTGCCGTATTCACCAGTGCTTTCTCCACAACCGGCAAAATCAAAGCGCAGTACAAAATACCCCCCTTCAGCCAGTTCACGCGCAGTCTTGACAAATAATCGATCGACTCCGATTCGATTGCCCACAAAACCGTGGCAAATAACAACGAGTGGAACACGTCTTTGACGCTCTCCCTCATTTGTACGGTTTGGATAATGAATTGTAGCGGCCAGTTCCTCATTTTCAAAACGAATTCCAATTTGCCGTTCCATCCTGATTCCCCCTGTTTCAAGCTTCATTACAGCATTTCATCATTCAAGCTCATATAGTAACGTGGAATATCCATCCAGAATGTTCATTCACTTTAATTCCGATAAGTTTAATAAGTTTTATAGTAAAGTCAGTCTATCATCGCCCTGCTTCCTTGTCAACCTGTCAGTTCATACCGATATGGAAGTAAACAAATGGCGCTCCCCAATGCTTGCCGGAGAACGCCATACTACTCGCTTATTAGAGTGCAATCTCTACATTAAAGTAGACGACTTGTTATTCGTAGCTGTGCCTGAACATTTGGTGGGTTTCGACTCGTCCCTCCCACTCCAGTTTACAAGAGGCGCCGTTATTTTGATCCTCATGCCACAGGCTGCGGTAGCTCTGTTCACCCAGTTCACCTGCAAATTCTGTGTCCTCAGCCAATTCAGTATCGTCCAATATACGGTACGTTGGAGATGTCCCTTGAACGCTCCGGTGACTCACGTTTGCAAGCAAGGCTCCCCCACTGTTCCCGTTCGGAGCACCTGTCAGTCGTTTTTGGACCGAATAATCTGCCTGGTTCTCCAGTTCCATGATGCCACATCCTCTCAACGTTTTATATTCAGGTTGCTCCATGCGCTCACCCTGTATCCAGTTTGAGGAGAATGCGGCGGTAATATACATAATGGATAAGCCTTTTGCCATCCGGCGTTTCCTCACGTATACTGTCTTTGTTACAAAATGGCGATTCCATCAGCTTGGAATACGATCATAAAGCAGGAGGAAGCAATGAATAAAGCAAAAAATTATACGCTTATTGCATGGGTTGCCTTGTCCATGTTTTTCTTGACACAGGCGATTATCGGTTGGTTTATCACATTTACAGGCGGGGATATCAAACCTTTTGAAAAAATTAGCCTTTCCACCCTCATCATCATCGCCGCAGGTGCCATTCTGCTGGTTGAAGCACTGATGAATTTCATGGATCGTCCGGAAGAAGGCGAGGAGACACAACAACCAGACCATGCTCCCGTGAAACCCCAAATGAATTTCAAATCTATCTTGATGTATGTAGTACTGGTTGTTGTCATTCTTGTCGCCGGACTTGCGCTGCGCAGTGTGCTGCCGGTATTCAAAATCTCACCATGGATGAATTTAGTGCTGGCGGCTATTGGCTTTATTGGACTCAAACCGATTTTTTTGCGTAAAAAACATTCATAACCTCGCAATTCTCACAGTGCTGGAGCTGCCTCATAACGGAATCGTAGCAGCTCCTTTTTATTTGCAATCAGCCATCTCACTTGAAGCTTGGGATCGTCAGAAAAACCGTATCCCCACCTGCAAGAAGATGCATGGGAAATACGGCTTGCTGTACTTTAGCATTTATTTGGAAAATAGTTGTTCTGCATTATCCAATGCAATTTTGTGCCCCATCGCGGAATAGTCCAGCCAAGGCTGTCCGTCCAGCATGTAGACATGACCTTGCTTCACAGCCTTAAGTCCTTGCCATACTGTATTCCCCTCCAGCTGCTTGTATACCTTTTGCGCATCCGTACCTTTACTAATAATAACCAGGATGGCATCGGCATTATAATCCGGCAAAACCTCTTGGGATACAACCTGGTAGGCCTTGTTGATCTTTTCCACACCTTTGGCTGGCTTCAAGCCTAAGTCCTGATACAATAACGGTCCTACTGGACGCTTCATCCCCATGACACGAACTTCTTTCGCTGTGACACGTACAGCCATGACAGTCCCGTCTCCGATTTTGGAATGAATGAGCTTTTTGACCCGTTCCCTCTGTGTATCATAATCTTTCAGAAAAGTGTCTGCCTGTGCTTCATGTTTAACCATGGCAGCTATTTTTTTCAATTGATCTTTCCATGTACCTTCATCCAAATCAAAAACCTCGGTTGGTGCAATTTTTTCAAACTTGGCCACATCAGTTCCTGAATATTTTTTGTCGAGGAAGATATGATCAGGTTGAAGTTCCAGTACCGCTTCCATATCGGGGTCTGTGACAACTCCCAGCTTACGAGTATTTTGAAGACGATCTTTTACATGGGGCAGAAAATCCTTCACATCTCCACCAATAACTGAACCTGCTGGAGTAATGCCCAATGCCAGCAGATTATTCGTCAAATGAATAGACATTGAGGCAATACGCGAATCCGCACTAATGGTGGTTTGGGCACTATCGTCCGCTTTCGTATCGCTAGCCTGTTTGTCTGCTGCTTGTCCACAAGCGGACAGCATGATCATGCATGCCACAAGAGACAGGGCTACCCATGAACGTTTAAGCCCTGAACCCTCAAATCTATTTTTTCTCATGAATATTCTCTCCTATACTATGGAAGCTCTATTTTATAATGTTAAATCGTCAAAACTTCTACTTCGTTGTTGTTCCGCACGCTGCATCATGTGCAGCTTTAGATTTCATATGTAACCTAATCCTATTGTCATTTGGTTCGGGATAACAAGAATAAAAAATACGGAGCTCCTATCACAGCAACCACTACACCTGCTGGAATCGCATTCGACTGAAATACCGAACGACCAATCGTATCTGCTGTGACCAGAATAACGACCCCGACCAAAGCGGCTACTGGCAGCAAATGCTGATACATCGGTCCAACCAGACGGCGAGCCAGATGAGGCGCAATCAGCCCAATAAAACCGATGCCTCCGGCCATGGATACGCTGGCGCTCGATAGAGCCACTGCTGCGCCCAGCAGTATTAAGCGCTGGCGCTTCACACTTGTACCAATTCCAGCTGCGGTCTCATCACCCAGCGACAGATTATTCAGGCTACGTGTCTGAGATAGAACATAGGGCAATACAATGACAATCCACGGTAGTAAAGCCACTGCATGTATCCAGTCCCGTCCCCATACGCTGCCAGCCAACCAACGTGCGGTAAATGCGTACGTATCCTCATCCAGCCGCAACGACCAATACAGCGTTATGGCGCTGAGCCCTGAGGCTACACCGATACCGGACAGAATCAATCGCACAGGCACGATTCCTCTGCTGCCACTATAGGACAACATAACAATCAGTACCGCCGCAACGACACCTCCTGCAAAGGTAAACAAGGGAATGAACAAGGCTACTGATCCTTCCAGATCGCGAAAAAAGCTAACATACATCACCAGGCCCAACGCAGCCCCCGCATGAAGGCCCAGCACTCCCGGATCTGCGAGTGCGTTTCGCGATAAGCCCTGCATGACTGCCCCGGCTGCACCCAGTCCCGCTCCAGCCAGCACTGTTACAACAATCCGCGGCAGACGGTATTCAAACAGAACCATATGATCACGTCCGCTCCCGCCGCCAAACAGTGTATCCAGCACGCGTAGCGGTGGAATACGAATCGTTCCGGTATTCAAACCCAGCACAAGAACAGCAAAGCTGATTCCAGCCAATACGAAGCAAACGAGCCAAGCCTTGGTCGTTCTTGTATCCCCTGTCCCTAGAGAGCGACTCACTATAATTCCCTCCTTTCCTTACGAGCGAGAAAGAGGAAAAAAGGTACTCCGATAAAAGACACCATAATTCCAATAGCTAGCTCCTCCGGTGGATTCGCCATTCTCGCTCCCAAATCAGCCAGCACTAGCAGCACGGCTCCCAATATTGCAGACAATGGTACGATCTGGCGATAATCCACACCGATCAGCTTGCGAGCAATATGTGGAACGACCAAGCCTACAAAGCCGATGGCCCCGGCAGCCGATACGGATAGCCCAGCCAGGACCACCACAGTCAGCAACCCCAACAGCCGGATACGCCGGAGATTTAGTCCCAGGTTCAATGCTACCTCATCGCCCATTGAAATCAATGAAATGGAGCGTGCGAGCCCCATAGACCAAGCGATCACAATAAGCAAAATCGGCGCAAGAATCTTAAGCTGCGACCATTTGATTCCGGCAACACCACCCGCATACCAGAAGGCTAGATCCTGACTTAGATCAAAATAAATCGCAATTCCCGAAGTCATGGAACCTAACAAGGCTGCTGTCACAGCTCCAGACACCGTTAGTCTCATGGGTGTCAGTCCTCCCGGCGCGGATGCCCCCAGCCCGAATACCAGTAAGGTACTCATCAGTGCCCCCAGGAACGACAATATAATTAACGTCCCATAAGGTAGATCGGGGAAAAAAGCAAAACTCACTGCAACTACAAACATCGCTCCTGCGTTAATGCCCAGCACACCTGTATCCCCCAACGGATTGCGTGTAATGCCTTGTATCAGAGAGCCTGCAACCGCCAGGGCAGCCCCAATGATAGCTGCACCGAGTACACGCGGCAATCGCAGCTCATGAATGATCCTGTGTGTCATCAGCGAACGATCATAGTGGAATACTGCCGACCACACCGTGCTTACGGTCAGGTCTTTGGCTCCAAAAGAAATGGCAGCGAATATGGCCAAGGTCAACAATACAGCAGAAGCTGTAAACAACAACGCCTGCCGAATCCTACCCGCTCGGAGCACCGGACGGGCTACAGAGGCTACTTCAGGAGCGTTCCTCTCTGTCGAAGCTGTATGTTTGTCCATGCTGTCTTTAGACTGCATTCGGTGAGGTCACTCCCTCCATACCTGAAAGCCACCATGGCTCTCATTACGATAACGTCAATGATAATGATTATCAACTTGATACATAATAGCATGTTTCTATGACATTGCAAGCCAAAAACTGTTCCCCCATTAGGAGGAACAGTTTTTAGATATACCTATGTGAGATCGCTGTAAATGATTTCAAGTAATCCTCTATTTAATACGTAGGCCAGCCTGCGGAATCCCATTTCAAATCACTAATCAGCAGCTTTGGATTTCCGCCATCGGTGGCATCATAGGCATGACGCGCAATCACACTGTTGTTATAGACAGATTGTCCGCCCGGTCCCTTCCAGCGATCATTCCCCGCATCCAATATCGTTCCACCGCCGTCCATCATGCTTTTTCCGCTCTTGTCCACATATGGCCCAGTGATATTGGTGGAGCGACCATAAACGATTTTGTAATTACTGTTCACGCCTTTGCAGCAGTTATCAATGGAAGCAAACAGATAATAATAGCCATTGCGGTATGTAACATGCGGTGCTTCCAAACCACCAGCTGTACGTCTAGCAATAGAATAAATCTGACCCGTAGGCTTCATCGTATTTTTATCCAGTCGAGTCACTTTCAAGCCCGTATTCCATGAACCGAAGGAAAGCCACGGGTTACCGGAAGCGTCAATGACCAGATTCGGGTCAATCGCATTATAATCGTCAGAATCCGTTGTACGCAGCACCAGTCCATCATCTCTCCAGCTTCCTGCGCCAATGCTCGTTGCTGAAGTCAAGCCAATGGCCGAAGTACGAGACCCAAAAGTAGAAATGGAATAGTACACCCACACACGTCCATTGTACTTTTGAGCATCCGGTGCCCACACATCATTTGGGGTTTGTTTAGGTACATACGATTTCCACCATGATGGCGGCGACAAGAATATTTGCGGCAATCTGTAAAAATTACGGCCGTCATCTGATCTTTGAACCTGTATTCCCTGTCCTGTGGAGAAAATATACCATGCATTGCCTTCCTTCGTGATGGATGGATCATGTACTGCCACATCGCCTGTTAACGCCCAATGCTCGGCCGATGTGGACGGCACCACGGACAGCAACAAAGCAGCCGAAGTTACGGCAGCAAACGCTGTTCGGGCGAATTTACCCTGTACTGATTTTTTCCATGCTTTCAACATTCTTTCGCACCTCCGAATAAGTATCTTATAATGAGAAATTTGGTGATACGTCTATTACGTTAGTGTTTTCGCTTATGAAGTTACACATATATTAACCTATTAACTTCATTTTTGTAAACGCTTTATTTCAAATAAAAAGAAATTCATAAACTACGCATAACTGTATGAAGAAAATATAGTTCTAGACTGGAATTGTTGATTCCGAATATTTGTTCAAGATAACGTTTTTACTCTTTACTTAACTCCTCGAATACCCTTGTAGACAGATTCGCACAGCTCCGTTGTAAACCTGCCTGACATTCCTTCAAGTGCTGTATTGGTGAACGCTACAACACTAAGCTCCTCACTCGGATCAACAAACCAGGAGTGACCATAGGTACCGCCCATCCGCCATGTTCCCGGCGATTCCGGTGTATTGGCATCCGCTGGGTCTTTAAGCAGCGTGAAACCAAGTCCAAAGCCTCTACCCGGCCAATAGGGCATCACAAGGTTACCAATTTGATTGGTTGTCATTTCTGCGACAAGAGCCTGAGGCAGAATCGGATTTCCTCCCAGCCGCAAAGCTTCCAGCAGTTTAAGAAAGTCTCCTGCGCTGCCAATCATGCCGGCTCCTCCGGAAGGATAAGCTGTCTTATCGGTAAATCTGTTAGGTGAAAGGAGGAATCCTGCCGTCCCCTCCACGAAAGGAACGGTATCAAAATCCTGCAAGCGCCGGGGCTCTCCAGCGCTGTCTGCGTAAGCCGTGGTCAATCTGTCCGTATCCACGGCCTTGAAATCCGTGTCCATCATGGAAAGCGGATGAGTTACAAGCAACCGTACAGCTTCACTTAGCGGCATTCCAGTTACCTTTTCGATGACCAGTCCGAGCACGTCTGTTGCTATGGAATACCTCCACATTTTCCCCGGCTCATATAGAAGTGGGACAGAAGCGAGTCTTTGCAGATTCTCTTCAAGTGTAATTCCCGCCAGATCCATGCCGTCCGATACCCCGGCAAGCTCATAAGTTCCCTTTTCTTCCTGGAAGAAACGGTAGGTTAAGCCGGCGGTATGGGTCATCAGATGGTGAACGGTCATGGAGGCATATTTTCCGTTTGGCAGTTTGGGACGAAAGGCGGGCAACCATTTTTCAACCAGATCGTTTAACTGCAATCTCCCTTGCGAAATTAATACTAAGGCTGCCGTTGACACGATCGGCTTGGTTACCGAAGCATATCTAAACAAAGCATTCTCCTGCATCGGTCGTTTCTGCTCACGGTCGGCCCAACCAGCAGGTTTGTTGTAAACAAGGTTTCCGCCTAATGCAATTTGGACAACGGTACCCACAATCCTTTTTTCCTCAAGTGTGTGGTCAATTACCTCATTGACGCTTTTATGCAGCAATTCCAGATCTATTTTTCTCATGCTTCTCATCCTCTCCTGCTGTAATTTACTTGATTATTTATAGCAAGTGTGTTTATTATATAAATAATTTCTTTCGTCTTGCATAAAACAAACAAGTTAAATAAAGAAATTTTCGAGGATTCTAAAGGTATTTGAAAGAAATAACTTTTAAAACAAAGGAGTCGATTTTTTTGGACGAAATCGATAAAAACATCCTGCTCCATTTGCAGAACCAGGCAAGATTATCAATGACAGATTTAGGAAAGCTGGTGGGACTGTCTCAGCCAGCCGTAACGGAACGTGTAAAACGCATGGAAGAAAAGGGGGTTATCGAGGAATATCGAACCGTCATTTCTTCGCAAAAAGTGGGTAAGCAATGCACAGCCTATATGCTTGTTCGGACCCGGAATTGCTATCCTTTCCTTGATTTTTGTCGTTCATCACCGGAGGTAACGGAATGTTACCGGATAAGCGGAGAGCATAATTATTTATTGAAGGTCCTTACGGAAACAACCCAGGAGCTGGAAGAGTTTGAAAACCGGTGCGATCAATACGGAACCTATACGACTCTGATCGTAATGTCTTCACCGATCGCTTATAAAAATTTCATTGGAGAAACGAATTTGCTTGCATAAGATGTAATTCTCTAATCCCAAAAAAATGAATCCGCCATGCAGCGGATTCATTTTTTTGCTTATGTTACACATACTCATGGATTTCTTTAGGAAGGAAAGCCATGCTTTTTAGCTAGCCAAACTGCAAGCAAAGAGGGAAGCAGTAGGATGATTAATGAGCTCGGAAGAAATCCGGCTCCAAGCAGTTCGAGAAGAAGCCCGCCGATAATGCCTCCTCCGCCGATTGCCACATTCCATGCAGTAACCAGCATCGATTGGGCTATATCTGCGCTTTTTCCCCCAGCTTGTGCTATTGCTGTTTGTAGTAAAGTGGCTGCCCCGCCAAACGTAAGCCCCCACGCCGTAACACCAAGAATGATGATTTCAGGTTGATTTATTCCTATTCCCAAGGCTACAGAAGCCAAAGCAAATCCTGTGATGCTGATTAAAACCAGCATTCTTAGAAAACGGTCAATCAGCATGCCTATCACCCAAATGCCGACTACCGAGGTAATTCCGAAAATAAGAAGAACCAAATCCACTCGCTGAGCAAACGCGGTTTCCGCAAGATACGGTGCAATATAAGTGTACAAAATATTATGAGCTAGTACCCATGCCAAAACGACAAACAGAATCGTCCGTACACCGGGAATCAGGAAAACCTTGTGAAAAGGGAGTTGGTCACCGGCAGGCTCACCTGCATAATCCGGCACCTTCCAGAGCACCCAGCCAATAAGGGCTGCAGCCAGTAATGATACAGCTCCGAAAATGAGACGCCACCCAGTATATGTTCCGAAAAAAGTACCAAGCGGAACGCCCAGCGCCAATGCCAGCGGGGTGCCGACCATGGCTACGGCCATCGCTCTTCCTTTCAGCGAATCAGGCACCATGCGCCGCGCATAACCGGCCGTCATCCCCCACAGAACACCTGCTGAGACACCTGCGAAGAAACGCGCGACAAGCGTCAGCTCATAAACGGAAGATAACGCGGTGATGGTGTTAAATACAAGAAAGCCGATGATGCACAGCAGCAGAAGCGGTCGGCGCCTCCACCCACGGGTAGCCGTTGTCAAAGGAATGGCGGCCAGAAGAGATCCAACCGCATAGAGAGTAACCAATTGTCCGGCAAGAGCTTCTGTGACCCCTAGATCCTGTGCAATTTGCGGCAGTAATCCAGCAGGCAGGCTTTCCGTAAGAATGCAGATGAATCCCGCCATGGCTAAAGCCAGCAACCCGACCCACGGGAGACGTTTGGAAGACGACACATTTGCACCGCCTTTTCTTATAAGAGCAGTGTTTAAGTTCACGAAAAAAATCTCCTTTATTTATTTTTTGCCGCTTAAAAAAGCTTTCGCTTCCGTATAAGCTTATATAAATAAAACACTTTTTTACATGGATGATTAAAGGGGGATGAAGTGAATTAAGAGGAAAATACTTTTATTTTCACGAAAATTCCATGATTTTAAAAGCAAAAATGTAATACAGTAGTTTTCCTTACCCTAGATTAAAAATAGGCGTACCTTATTGCGCCTAACAGTAGTCATTATTATTTTTCGCGAACCAGCTATCCTGCCCGGTAGCTTAATGCCGTTCCCAGTCTAATGGTTTATTTTCTTTTTACAATAACATTGCACATACAAAAAAAAGAGCCCGTAGGCTCCTTTTTAGATTAGCATATTAAACAGATTCTCATTTTTGTTCAATTCCGTATATTGAATCCCCTTGCGATTCATTCGTTCAATTAAAGGAAGATAGTCCTCCTTGTGGAACAACTCAATGCCGACCAGCGCCGGGCCGTTTTCCTTATCATTCTTTTTCGTATACTCAAACCTTGTGATGTCATCGTCCGGTCCAAGCACATCCTGAAGAAACTCACGCAGTGCCCCTGCTCTTTGCGGGAAATTAACCATGAAATAATGTTTTAGTCCTTCATAAATCAGGGAGCGTTCCTTAATCTCCTGCATACGATCAATGTCGTTATTGCCACCACTAACGATACAGACTACTGTTTTGCCTTGAATCTGCTCACGATACAGATCAAGTGCTGCTACAGGCAGCGAACCCGCGGGCTCCACAACAATCGCATTTTCATTATACAGCGCCAGAATCGCTGTACATGCCTTGCCTTCCGGTACCTTCACAATATCATCCAAGGTATGTTTACAAATGTCATATGTTAACTGACCTACTCGCTTCACCGCAGCCCCGTCAACAAACTTGTCTATGTGCTCCAGTGTAACGACCTTGTTCAAACGCATCGCTTCCGTCATCGATGCTGCGCCCAAGGGTTCTACACCGATTACTTTGGTGGTCGGATTCACAGTTTTAACATATGTGCCTACGCCTGCCGCCAAACCGCCGCCGCCAATCGTCACGAACATATAGTCCGCAGGTGTATCCAGGCTCTCCATCACTTCCATCGCAATCGTGCCATTGCCCGCAATAATTTTCGGTTGATCGAACGGGTGGATAAAGGTCATTTCCTGTTCGCTGCATACCTTCATGGCCTCGTCATAAGCATCGTCAAACGTATCTCCGGTCAAAATGACCTCTACACTGTCTCCGCCAAAGCGACGTACCTGCTTCACCTTCTGATTGGGCGTTGTGCTCGGCATAAATATTTTACCGTGGATGCCAAGCGCGTTACATGAAAAAGCCACACCTTGCGCATGATTACCCGCACTCGCGCACACGATCCCTTTTTCCATTTGCTCAGGAGTTAGGCTGCGGATCATGTTGTAAGCTCCACGGATTTTAAAGGACCGCACAACTTGGAGATCCTCTCGTTTCAGATACACATTACAGTTATATTTGGCCGATAGGACGGCATCCCTCTGTAAAGGTGTACGAACAATCACCTCACGCAGCATATGATGCGCCCGTACAATATCCTCCATGCCAACGGTTGACGCTGTGGCCGGCTCAGTTTTCTGGGTTTCTGTTGGTTCCATAGGTTCTCCACGCTCCGCCTGAATATTTCTGTATTGAGCATTTTGCATAAATCCCAAGAGCGATTTCAAATCAGTAATATATAGATCGAATCGGTTTAGTTCGTCTATATATTAAACTTTTGAGCGTTAGGAATCGAATTATGCAAAGTGCTGTATTTGAAATCTTTCAAACATCATACCACGTTTACCTATAGCTTGTGCAGTTGATAGTCATGAAAATGAGAATGAAAATCATTGAGTTCATAAAAAAACAGGCCGAGACAATGCCCGACCCGCCTTTCCTGACTCTATACATTTCTTGTCTTCAGTCGACTCATTCAGCACCGCAATGATTATCCTTTTACCCCGCCTGCAGTCATCCCTTCAATAAAGTAACGCTGGAAGAACAGAAACACGACGAGAATCGGCAAAATAGCCAGGACTGAACCGGCAATCAACACATCATAATTGTTGCCATATGGCGTCAGCAGACTGGACAGACCGATTGGCAGTGTCAGCATGTCGTTAGTACGCAATACGATCATCGGCCACAGGAAGTTATTCCAACTGTTCATAGCTTGTAAAATAGCCATTGCCGCAAAGGCAGGTGCCATCAGAGGCATCATAATCCGCACAAAAATACCATACTCTGAACAGCCGTCAACCCGTGCAGCATCCATAAAGTCCTTGGGTACCCCGCTTAAATATTGACGGAAGAAAAAGATCGGAATCGGTGCGACGACAAATGGCAAAATCACACCCCATACCGTATTGATCAGCTTCATACCGATCATGAGTTTGTAAAGTGGCAGCATAATAATTTCTACCGGGATCATCATCACGACCAACACCAGTGTAAAAATCACATTTTTCAGTCTAAAACGATACATCTCCAGGCCATACCCGACCATCGCGGACAATATCAGACATAACACCGTAAACAAGATAGTAATGACAAGGCTATTCCAGTACCATTGAAAATAATCCGTCGTCCCCTGAAAGATAAACGCATAGTTTTTTAAGGACATGATGGCCCACTCCAGCTTGAGATTCAAGCCGTAGCGCAGCAACTCCGTTGATGGCTTGAATGAGGCAAGCGTCACGGCAAATAGCGGAAACAGGGCGAACCCGGCAAACAGAATGAACAGGACAACGAGAAATGCAGATAACGGGCCTTTTTGTTTCTGAGCCATCGCTTAATCCTCCTTCCGAAACATGCCAAAAAATTTGAGCTGGATCAGGTTCAGTACTAATGTGAATACGAGCAATACAATCCCTACCGCTGCTCCAAAGCCCATGCTGTTCTGTTCCAGACCTTGGCGATAGAGATAGCCAACGATCGTCAATCCAATATCATTCGGAGAGTTGTTTCCGTTCCACAGCATATAGCTCTCGGTGAACATGGACAATCCGGCATAAATACTGATCGTAAATACGTAGATTGTCACGGGTTTTAGCATAGGAATCGTAATCCGCCAAAATGAATCAAAGCGGCTGGCCCCATCGATCTGAGCAGCTTCATACAACTCGGGAGGAATGTTCTGTAACCCCGACATGTAGTACAGCATGTTTACCCCCAGCCATCTCCATAAGGCCAACACGATCAACGCTAAAAAGCCGGTGTTCGCATTCATTAGCCATTTGTAAGGCTCAAGACCGAATATCCCCAACAGGGAGTTCATCAGCGAACCATCCAATTCCCCGAACATGAGTCGGAAGATTGTTCCTGCTACCACCACTGAGGTGAGTGCGGGTATAAACATTACGGAGCGAAACAGCCCTCTACCCGGCATTTTAGGCGAATTTAGCAATACCGCCAGTACCAGTGGCAGAGGAATCAGCACGACCAGTGTAAGCAGCGTGTACAGGACGCTGTTCAATATTGCTTTTCCAAATGTAGGATTCATTAAATCCTTATAATTTTCCAGGCCAACATAAGTTGTTATCCCAGGCAAGACTTCCTGAAAGCTCATAATGACCGTCGAGATGACCGGATACGCAAAAAACAGCGCAAAGGACAGTAAAAATGGAAGGACAAATACATACGGTGCCGTACGACTGGAATGAATAAAGCGGCTCCATTGGCTTCTGGTCGGACGCTGAGTTTTTGGCGGCTGACCTGTCGGTACATTAGCGTTCGTATGAACGGGCGTTGCCATGAATCTCACTCCCTTTCCTTTTGGGGTCTATCTCAGTTCATCTGCTAGCTCATGCAGCACCGTGGCTGGATCTTCGCCACTCTGTAGTGTCCGATAAAGTATTTTATTACGTACAGCACTGGCGATGTCAGGCGTTTTCGGTCCAATATGCACCGCATTAATTTCATCTTTTACTTCGATCAGCGTATCAAAAATATTCGTTCCGAAATAATCCGTAAATTTATTTTTGGCTTTGGCTTCCGGCATAGTCCACACTTCACTGCGGATGGGATCAAACCCTAGTTGCTTCCAAATCTCCACATTCCCTTGCTTGGACAGCTTGGCAAAGGCTAGAAAACGCATCGCCAAATCCTGGTGCTTCGATTGGTTCGTGACTACCGTTCCGGTTCCGCCCATACCTGCTGAGCGATAGCCGCCTTTTTCCCACGCCGGCATCGGTCTAATGATGACTTTTCCTTTCAAGTCAGGCATGTAATCCGTAAAACGTCCCATATACCACATCGGCATCCACACTGAAGCGGCCCCGCCTTTGTTCATAAACCCGTAGTATTCCTCCATATGATGCCCGCCACCCGGTGCGGGAATAGCGATTTTGTCTTTTATCATCTGTTGGAGAAACTCAAGTGTTTTAATATTGGTTTCGTTATCCAGCGTCAACTCGCCCTTGTCATCCAAAAAATCTGAATTTTGCTGGGAGATCATCGGCCAGTAGCTCCACAGGTCATTGGTCTCCAAGGTCGCCATCGGCTTGCCCGTTTTGGCCAGCACTTGCTTGCCAGCAGCAGCGTAGTCTGCCCAGGTAACGATGGAATCCGGGTCTACCCCCGCCTGATCCATAATCTCTTTATTGTAATACATCACTTCGGCTCCAACGTGAAAGTCAATGCCGTAATACTTACCGTCTTTGCCGTAAATCTGTACTCTGGAAGGCACAATGTTATTGATCTCAGGGTCAATCACCGGATTGAGCGGGACCAATTGCGGTATTCCTTTGAGGAAATTACCAATTTTGTTGACCTCAATATCCGCGATATCCGGCGCTCCCACCCCTGATTGCAACGCAATCGAGAGCTTGCTGTGGTGGTTGTCATAAGGAAATGTATTCGCTTTCAAATTAATCAATTCATCAGGGTGCTGTTGGTTCCATTGGTCAGCCATTTGCAGAAAAAACTTCTCATGCAGTTCATTGAATGTCCATAATACAAGTTCTGTTCCCGGCCCATCCTTTTCATCAGTCTTGAAAGAACAACCTTGCAGCAGTCCAGCCATCAAAACCACCGCCATAAGCATCAAAGCCATGCTTTTTCTTCGCAGCAGCATATCCTTCCCCCTTCGCATGATGAAATCCTAATTCGTAAATGATTGCGCTTTCTTTTATTATTTAACATCAATACAAATTAGTTTACAACAATATTATTCAAAAAAAATTCGTTTTTGTGTAAAACAGATCTCATTGCATTATAGGGGGAAAATGAATTGGATGGGAATATGATGATTTCTGCATAAAAAAACGACCCAACTCCAATTGAAACTCGGAGTTGGGTCGCGCTATGTTAACTACTCTTGCGAATGTGCTGCTTCGTCTTTCACTTCTTCTCGAAATGATCTAATACTTTGTTTACGACGATTATTTTTTTCTTCGATCTGCTGACGCTCCTCATTGCTGATTTCAGAGGAAAATTCGTTTAGATATCCTTCAGCCTCATGAAGATTCTGCAATGTATTCTGAATATTTTGTTGCAAATGCTCCACATTATCTGCTCGATTATCCGGTTTTGCCATCGGTTTGACGCCTCCTAATCATAGAATCGCTCACTAGAGCGCTAAACCGTAGCTTGATCGTTATCGAGTTATTTTATACATTAAAATGCTTTCCAAACCATCGGCCTGCGGCTTCGGCTTCAGTGCGAGTCAATTGATGACCATTGCGTTCCAAGTAGGCTTCCACCTGCGCTCCGGCCTCCTCCAGCAGGGATTGCAGCTCCTGAGATTCCGCCGCTGGAACAATCGGGTCATTTTCACCGGAAGACAGAAATACAGGGACACCGTTCAAGTCCGGCAGTTCCAGCCCTCGCAATGGCACCATAGCATGATGGAGAATGGCCCCACGCAGCGCTTTTGCATCATGGAAGAGCATACTGGCCGCTATGTTGGCTCCATTGGAATAGCCCAGAGCCACCACGTTGTTACGGTCAAAATCATATTGCTCTGCAGCTGAATCAACAAATTCGCTTAGTTCTTTGGTACGAAATACGAGATCCTCAATGTCGAACACACCTTCTGCCAAACGGCGAAAGAAGCGCGGCATTCCATTTTCCAGCACATTACCTCTCACACCTAACACAGATGCGCCTGGTGCAACCAAATCAGCCAATGGTAGCAAGTCTTGTTCATTCCCGCCGGTACCGTGCAACAGCAAAATAACCGGAGCTTGCGGATCATTTCCTTCACGAAAGACGTGTTTCATATCTATTCCCTCCTCTAATTAACTTTAAATTAAGAATCTTATTTTTTGTATAATTAGATTATAGCCCATTTCACTGCTTTATACAAACATAATTGACCTCGTTAATTTTTTCTAAAATGATGTCTTGTTCCATTGACATGTAGTATAGCTTTATTTTACTATGTGATTAGATATTTAGAGAATTATCTAAATATCTAAAGGAGTGAGCAAACTTTGAATGATGCCTTCAAAGCCTTGGCTGATCCGACCCGGCGCAAAATACTGCAGCTTTTGAAAGAGAAAAGCATGAGCGCGGGCGACGTCGCTGAGCATTTTCAAATCAGCAAGCCCAGTATATCCCACCATCTGAATTTGCTGAAGCAGGCGGGGCTTGTGCTGGATGAGCGACAGGGGCAAAGCATTATTTACACCTTGCATACAACAGTTGTGGCGGATGTCATCGGCTGGATGTTCAGTATCGCCCAATCGGATGCCCCTGTAAAACCAACTTCGAATGATACTAAGGATACGGAGGGGTCTGAATGAAGTTCCGAACACGTTGGAGCTTGACGGATGTTTTGACGACTTTGCTTGCCTTATCACCTGCTATAGGCGCTTTACTACTGTATAACCGGCTTCCCGATGTGCTGGCCTCTCATTTTAGCATGGACAATACCGCAGACGGGTATATGAGTAAAAACAGTTCTATTCTCATGCTGGTGCTATTGGGGCTGGTGCCTTTGCTCCTTCGGCTATCTCGCTACATGGACCCCAACAGAGCAAATTTCAAGAAATTTACTAAAGCCTATGAGGTTACGCGTGTAGGCACTTCGCTCATTCTCGCTATAGCCGGTTGGGGAATGCTGCTGTATAACCTGAATTATCGGCTACAGATGCTTACGATCCTTTATGGAGTGCTGGGTCTGATGCTGCTGGTGCTGGGTAATTATATGACTCAGGTACAGCCAAACTATACCTTCGGTATTCGCACGCCATGGACTCTGTCCAATCCGGAGGTATGGCGTAAAACGCACCGTTTGGGCGGACCTATGATGATGCTCGGTGGTGCTTCGGGCTTGGTAGCGGCATGGGTCGATGGAGTGGCGGGCACCGTCATTTTTCTCACCGGGCTGTTTATATCCGTCGTCATTCCTGTACTCTACTCCTTCCTACTGCATCGCAAAATAAATCATCAGTAGGGATAAACAAGGAACCTCCCAAACCACGATAAACGCAGAATGGGAGGTTCTTTGTACATCTACATATTCAATTAGAACAACAGCTTATCGGGATGAGTACCCACACGCTCATCCAGATGAAGACCATTAATTCGGTTAATATCCTCAGTTGTCAGTTCAAAATCGAACAAATCGGCATTTTCGCGGATACGATGCGCGGTAACCGATTTGGGAATCGTCACAATTCCCCGATCCAGATGCCAACGCAAAATAACCTGAGAAGTCGTTTTGCCGTATTTGGCGGCAATCTCAACGATATCTGGCTGCTCCGTCAGTTTCCCCTTCATCAGAGGACTCCACGATTCAAGCTGGATCTGGTGTTCCCGGCAGTATTGATGCAGCTCCTGCTGAGTCAGACGCGGGTGAAGCTCTACCTGATTAATGACAGGTACAATATTACTGTCTTTCAGGAGGTCTTCGAGATGGTGAATTTGGAAGTTGCTTACTCCAATCGCGCGTACGCTTCCTTCTTCATACAGCCGTTCGAACGCCTTCCAAGTTTCCTTGTACTTGTCCTTGCCAGGCCAATGGATAAGGTACAGATCAATGATATCCAGGCCCAACCGCTTGCGGCTTTCCTCGAAAGCACGCAGTGTTGAATCGTAGCCCTGATCTTGATTCCATAGCTTAGTGGTCACAAACAGATTGTCTCTGTCCGCTCCACTGTCACGAATGGCTTGTCCGACCAGTTCCTCATTGCCGTAGATCGCCGCGGTATCAATGTGACGATAACCGACCTCAATAGCTGTTTTGACTGCTTCGTAGACCTCATTGCCTTCCGCCTTGTACGTACCAAAACCAAGCCAAGGCATCTGAACTCCGTTATTTAGTAAAGCTGTATCCGCAATGTTCCCCATGTCTATCTCCTCCTATTCCTAGTTATAAATTATCCAACGGGATGATTACAGTTTAGTTGCATCCTGAAAAGCATTCACTTCAAGCGGAGCAGCCAACAATTCTTTAGCTGCAGCAACAAATGCCTGGAAATGGGCAGACTTGTTATGGAAATCTACAGCAGCAGCATCCTTCCACTCTTCAACCATCGTAAATGCGTTGGGATCATTCAAATCCTGCATTAACGTATAGCGTACATTGCCTTCTTCAGCTTGTGATGCGCTGATCAACCCTTGGGTTTGTTGCAAAAAGGTCTCTCTCTTTTCTGGTAAAACTTTCATATCTGCATGAATAATAATCATAATATTTTCCTCCTCGTATTATGTAACTATTTCTATTATAGACCATTCTTTCGATAGATTAAAAGTGCGGCCGTTTCTGGAATACAGTAAAATGATTCATATTGGGGTGTTTATCCGCTGATCAACTGCTCCTATATTTTGTTTAATGGCGGTGAAGGCATGTGCGTTTTCAGACAAAATTAATGGTATTCATATCCCTTTTAGTGCTAGTCGTTACCGGGCTGTTGGGATTATCCTTGCGTTATATGATTACCTCCGCCTTGTACGAAGAGATTGGGAAAAGGGCACTGACTGTGGCCAATGCGCTTGCGGTAGATGCACAGGTCAGGGATGCTCTAGAACAGACCGACACGACGCAATTACGTGTTCGGATCAACGAAGCAGTGAAACCTGTCCAAGCCAGCACCGGCGCTGATTTTATTACGATTGCAGATCGTCATCTCATTCGGCAATGGCATGTTAACCCGGAACGCATCGGGCAGCCTATGATGGACCCGCTGAATAATAAGGTGCTGCAAGGACATTCCTTTATTACGGAATCCACCGGTTCCCTCGGACCGTCACTGCGAGCCAAAACCGCAGTCTATGATGAACAAGGCCGAGCTATCGGACTCGTTTCTGTAGGTTTCCTGATGACAGATGTGGCGCAAAATATTCGTACATACACATATACATGGCTGTGGTTCATGGTAGGCGCGCTAATGATCGGCATATTAGGAAGTCTGGTTATAGCACGACGGGTAAGGCACGAACTGCATGGGCTGGAGCCAGTGGAGATTGGACGTTTGTATCAGGAAAAGCAAGCCATTCTCGAATCCATAGGTGAAGGGATTATCGCGGTTAATAGCAGTGGACAAGTCACACTTGCCAATCCACAAGCCGTCCGTTTGCTTGGTCTTCCTCCGGAAACTAGCCTCTATGGATGCGAGCTTCGTCACTTGGCGGGCGCGGCATATCAGCTGGCAGATGTACTTGCTACAGATTTTATCGAAAAGAATCCTAGCATGAAGCCGGATCAGGAACAAAACGTATTCAATGAGGAAATTGAGATCCAACAACGAGTCGTAGTCGTCAGCCGTGTACCGATCAAGGATCGATTCGGACGAATGCTAGGCACCGTTGCCAGCCTGCGTGACAAAACAGAGCTGCTTCGCATGACGCGGCAGTTGACAGAGGTCAGGGATTATGCGGACGTGTTACGATCACAAACACATGAATATACCAATCGGCTATATCTCATATCCGGCCTGATTCAGTTGGAGTGTTATGACGAAGCAGTGGACTTTATTACTCAGGAATCGGAAGAGTATCGTGTACATAGTTCCGTTTCGTCTTCTCTTTCACCCGATTCAATCATCGCCAGCCTGCTGATCAGCAAGAAAAAACAGGCGTTGGAAAAAGGGATTGTACTCCATTCATATATAAAAGGAGCATTTTCAACCCCGTCTCCTGCGTTGGAGTGGTCGCTTCTTGCTACCATTGCCGGAAACCTGCTGGACAATGCTATGGAAGCAGTTGCAATAGGCTCTATACCTGACGGACAGGTCTGGTTCCGGCTTGAAGAAATGACTGAAGCCATCGTCGTCGAAGTTATGGATAATGGATCGGGTATTTCGGAGGATATCCAGGAAAAACTGTTCGTTAAGGGAGCATCAACTAAAGCAGAGGCAGGACACGGATATGGTCTTGCTCTCGTGCAGGAGTACACCGAACGAATGAGTGGCTCCATAAAAGTACATGAACGGCCTGGTGGAGGTAGCATTTTTGAAGTATACATTCCTTTAATTAGAACAGACACGAATCATGATGTAAAAGGAGGTTACGGCCATGAATGAGCGGGTATTATCGGACATTGAGGTTCTTATTATTGAAGATGATCCGCGAATTGCGGAGATTAACCGACGATTTATTGAAAAGGTGGACGGGTTCACCGTATGTGCAATAGCAACGAACGAATTTGAGGCAAAGCTTCAACTAGATGTTCTGCGTCCTTCTTTAGCCGTGCTGGATGTTTATTTTCCCGATACGAATGGTCTAACCCTACTATCGTTCATCAAGCAACACTATCCAGATACAGATGTCATTATGCTGACTGCCGCCAAAGAAGCTGAAACTGTGGTACAAGCGGTTCGAGCAGGCGTATTTGATTTTATCGTAAAGCCGCTCGTATTCGAGAGATTGCGGGCGACCTTAGAGGAATATGCTCGTTTCCGCCGCCAAGTCACAACATGGCAAGAAGAACACTCTACGGTGGAGCAATTGGAAATTGACCGTCTGCTTCAAAGCGCGGGCACGGGTCGGATGACGGGTAACGGAGTAGGAGAGCTATGGGCCAAAGGCATTGATAAAGTCACTTGCGAAAAGGTGCTTGATCTCCTGAACCGACGAGGTGAGGTAACTACGGGTACAGTGGGAATTGAGCTAGGTATGAGCCGATCTACCGCCAGAAGGTATCTGGAATATTTAGTGGAAAGTGGCGATGCTCACCACGATCAGGTATACGGAACTGTCGGCAGACCGGAGCGTATCTATCGCAGACGGCAGGAAAATGCATAAACCACCAATTCATACGTCTGGTCTCTTCCATCCTCTCATCTCGCTTGTGATTTTAATGAACTTAATTCTCATAATAGGCTAAAACGGTTTAAATGATCACATTATTTACGTCCCCTTTCCCGGTTGCTAGAATGGTCAACAGTTAGTTAATTGATAATGATTATCAGTTTCTCTGGTAAGCATATTTGGAACGGGGGACAACATATGGCAACACCGAAACAGCCACTACGCACAGGCGTGCTGCTTGCAGCGATTCTGGTACTACTGACAGCCGTTATGGCGGGATGTGGAGGCCAGTCACAAAATAATAACGCAGCAGCACCTCAAACCACAGGCGACACTCGAACGATCAAACATGAGATGGGAGAAACCAAAGTTACAGGCAAACCCAAAAGAATCGTGACGTTGGAATTCTCTTTTGTCGATGCTGCTACCCAACTGGGCGTGATGCCTGTCGGCATAGCTCAGGAAAATGATGATGATATCGATGGGCTGCTTGGCAAAAGAATCGACTTTACACCTGTCGGCACACGCAAACAGCCGAACCTGGAAACGATCAGCTCTTTGAAGCCCGATTTGATTATTGCTGATCTGAATCGTCATAAGAGCATATACAAAGAACTAAGTGAGATTGCTCCTACCATTGTTCTAAAGAGCCGCAATTCCTCTTATGAGCAAAACCTGGCATCCTTCGGCGTTATCGCTGACGCGTTGGGTGAGAAGGAAAAGGGTGAGCAAATTCTCGCAGCACATAAAGCTACAATGGCAAAGCTGAAAGAAGGCATCCAAGCTGGTGAGTCACGTAGCGTATTGCTTGGGGTATTTCGTTCTGATTCACTATCGGCTCACGGCGCTTCATCTTTTGATGGACAACTGCTGGAGCAAGCAGGCATCCACAATGCCCTTCAAAATACAAGCGAGCCTACAGTCAAGCTGACACTGGAGCAGATTGCACAAGCTGATCCGGACGTGATCTTCTTAGTGGAAGCCGATGAGAAGCTGCTTGCAGAATGGAAGCAAAATCCGTTATGGCAAAACATTACGGCCGTGAAAAAAGGGGAAGTTTACGAAGTAAACCGGGCACTGTGGACCCGGTACCGTGGACTCGGCTCTGCCGAGAAAATACTGGAGCAAGCGATTTCGCTTCTGTATCCCGCGCAAACTAAAGGAGACGGCTCCCGTTGATCGGACAAGCCTTACGCGACCGGCTAAATAAGCCGGTCTTCTTTGCACTTCTATTCGCGCTGCTGGCTGGACTATTGCTGAGCGTGGCGATTGGCCCAGTCAGGATGGACATCCCCACCATGCTGACTGCACTATTCACCGAGCATCCGTCCAAGGATCAGCTCATTATCTTGACGATACGCCTGCCACGTGCCGTCATTGGTCTGATCGTCGGCGCCGGGCTTGCCGTGGCCGGAGCGCTGATGCAGGCCATCACGCGCAACCCGCTGGCTTCGCCACAGGTATTTGGGGTCAGCTCTGGCGCTTCGCTGGCTGTCGTCCTGTCGGTCGTGCTGCTGCCGAATATCGGGTCGTCCGGCAGCATTTATTTTGCTTTTGCCGGAGCGATCGCAGGTGGCTCCTTCGTATATGCGCTGGCCGGAACGGCGGGCATGACGCCAGTCAAGCTGGCTCTTGCCGGGATGGCTGTGCATCTGCTGCTGGCCTCTGTCACTCAGGGACTGCTCGTGTTCAACGAGCAGATATCCGATGTACTATATTGGCTCGCTGGCGCCATCGACGGGTCTACTTGGGCCGACACGCGTCTGGTGCTGCCATGGTTCGCCGTCGGTATGATCCTTGCACTGGCGCTGTCCCCCTCGCTATCTGTGCTTAGCCTTGGTACAGAGGTCGCACAGGGACTGGGACAAAACGTACGGCTTGTCCGCTTACTGGCCTCGGTCTCAGTTATTATGCTGGCAGGCTCTGCTGTAGCGGTAGCCGGGTCCATCGGTTTTGTGGGCCTAATGGTGCCGAATATCATCAAGATGTTTACAGGCGACAATTACAAACGGGTCATCCCCCTGTCTGCAATCTGCGGAGCTCTGCTGCTGACATATGCAGACGTGCTTGGACGATTTATTGCCTTTCCTTATGAATCGCCCGTTGGTATCGTAACCGCGCTGGTCGGCGCGCCCTTCTTTTTATACCTGGCGCACAAGAACGGGAGGGCTTCACGATGAAAAAGCTGTGGATTTTACTCGTGCTCATGCTAGGTATTTCTTTTATTGCTATTGGCGTGGGCAGCACTTACATTACACCCGCTGAGCTGATCACGGCACTGACTGACCCAAATGCCTCTTCCTGGTTCATCGTTCACCATTATCGACTGCCTCGTGGCCTGCTGGCCATCATGGCTGGTGCTGGCCTTGCAGTAGCTGGCGTGCTGCTGCAAGGCATGATCCGCAACCCACTGGCTTCACCGGATGTAGTGGGTGTGTCCAAGGGAGCCGGCTTTGCGGCGGTTCTCGTTATCGTGCTGCTCCCCTCATCCCCGGTGGCGCTGCTGCCTGTCGCTGCCTTTGTCGGTGCCGGGTTAGCTGCACTACTGCTCGTACAGCTTTCGATGAGGGGAGGCATGCGTCCTAATATGCTAGCCTTAACCGGGCTGGCGGTAGGTGCTATCTTCCAGGCTGCGACCGATTATATTCTGGTCAAATATCCACTCGAAGCCAGCGATACGCTGACTTGGCTAGCTGGAAGCTTGTGGGGCAAAGGCTGGGATGAAGTATATGGGCTTTTGCCATGGTTAATTGTATTGCTGCCTCTCGCCTATACACTACAGCACAAGCTGGATATTATGAGTCTGGATGAGGAAAGCTCCGCTGGTTTGGGACTTAGCGTGAAGCGTATGCGCACAGGACTGCTGGCCGTATCTGTGGCCTTAGCTGCTGCCTGTGTCGCTGCCATCGGCTCCATCGGCTTTATAGGGCTGCTGGCACCACATCTGGCACGGCGATTGTTTGGTAATCGCCACCGCTATCTATTGCCCGGCGCAGCCATGATCGGTGCCCTGATCCTCGTCCTTGCCGATGCGCTCGGACGGGGGCTGAAGCCGCCACTCGAAATCCCCGCCGGCATCGTGACAGCCGTAATTGGCGCGCCCTATTTCCTGTATCTCTTGCTGCGGGAACGCAAACAAAAAAGCAGCGGATAAGGAAACCTGTACACCGATCCGCTGATTGGTTTCTTTTCTAAACGATTCATCGTACAGTAACTTCGATATGCATTCCACACACAAGATTTCATTATGCGTCATATTGTCAGACAACATAAAAAAAGAGAGCCCTCCTGTATATAACACAAGCTGGCTCTCTTCACCCCTTAACGCTTACGCTGGATAGGGTACTTCTGTTCCATTCAAAATGAGGTGCATCCGAATTTCCGCTTTTAAGGAATCAGATACTGCACAATATTTTTCCTTCCCCATCTGAATCGCTTTCCATACGCGGTAATCTGGAATATCTCCATCTACGTGGAACGTCAGATCAATCGCAGTAAATCCTGTTGGCATTTGCTCCTTGCGTGTACCTTCTGCATCAATATCAATTCGAGTAATGTCCGACAAAAAACGATCCAAAATCATCGTAATATCAATACCGATACATCCCGCCAGACCTGCAAGCAGCAGTTCCATCGGTGTCATCCCTTTACCATCGCCGCCATAAGCCGCCGTAGCATCCATCCCTACGGAATAACCGGATGGTCCTTCCGATGTAAATGCGCGTTTGCCGTGCCAAGTAGTAGATACTTTCATAATCAATTGCCTTCTTTCCATCTTAGTGATCTATGATTTATTCTCGATCTAACTTAAAATTCGCTAATTTGACGCAAAAACTTTTGTGTCCTCTCATGCTGGGGAGCATCAAAAAATGCCTGTGGCGCAGCCTCTTCCACAATGATACCGTCCGCCATAAATACAACCTTGTCGGCCACCTCGCGGGCAAATTTCATCTCATGCGTCACGACGACCATCGTCATTCCGTCTTGAGCCAACTCCCGCATAACCCCCAGCACCTCACCCACGAGTTCGGGATCAAGCGCCGATGTCGGCTCATCGAACAGCATGATCGCCGGGTCCATCGCCAGTGCACGTGCAATAGCTACCCGTTGCTGCTGTCCACCGGACAGACGAGATGGATGTACATCCTGCTTATCCAGTAACCCCACCCGCTTCAGCAGCTGTTGTCCGATAGACATAGCCTTGTCGCGCGGCATTTTCTTAACTGTCAGCAGTCCTTCAATGACATTGCCGATAGCTGTTTTGTGCGGATACAGATTGAATTGCTGGAACACCATCCCCGTCTGCTTGCGAATATCACGAATGGCTGCTTGGCGGGCACGAACAGGAGCCATAGCATTAACCTCAATCCCGTTCACCTCAAACTTGCCAGAAGACAACTCTTCCAGTCCGTTCAGGCAACGCAGCAGGGTACTTTTACCTGAGCCGCTGGGACCGAGCAATACGACGATTTCACGAGCGGCAACCTGAAAATCAATGCTTTTCAGAACCTCTACCTGTCCGAATCGTTTACCTAATCCGTTTGTTGTTATCATCATCTATCATCTCCACCTTAATAAGCTCGAGCCAGACGCTTTTCCACCCGCTCCAGTATAGCGGAGAATCCAATGCTCATAATCCAGTACATCAGGGCAATTTCGAGCAGAAACGGCATGTAGCGCAAATACTGCGCCTGTAAAAGCTGTGCCTGTCGCATCAATTCACTAACCCCGATAACCGACACAAGCGACGTTTCTTTAAGCATACCCACGAACGTATTCCCCATCGGTGCAATTGCAATGCGCAACGCCTGTGGAAGAATGATACGCCACATCGTTTGACCAGGCGACATTCCCGTCGCATAAGCAGCCTCGGTCTGTCCCTGTGGTACGGCTAAAATAGCTCCACGGAACGTCTCCGATAAGTACGCCCCTGTATTAATACTAAGCGCGAGACAAGCAGCCGTTAACGATCCGAAAGATATTCCGTAATCATCCAGACCATAATAAATGACCGCAATCTGCACCAAAACCGGCGTTCCCCGGATGATCGATACATACATACGAGCCAGCCACCGAACAGGTCGATTCCCCTTCAAGCGCGCTACAGCAACAATCAAACCAATAATTAAACCAAACAGCATAGAAACAATCGTTATATACAGCGTATAATAAGCGCCCTTCAATAAAAAAGGGACGTTCTCCCACATTAATTCTAGCATCGATTATATTCCCTTCTTTCAGACGAGTGGCCCCATGTCAGCATAAAAGCCAAGACTGGAGCCAGACGCCTGTAACAGGCTTACGTTATTCTTTTGGCTCCTCGCCAAACCATTTTTTGAAAATTGTTTTGTAAGTGCCGTCTTCCTTCATTTCCTTCAGAGCCTTGTTCAAGGCTTCCTTGAGCTCAGGAGTTTTCTGGTTAATGGCTACAGCTGCTAGGTCTGATTTAATCGGCTCGCCTACGGCTTTAATTTGGAACCCGTTTTTGTCGATAATGGGTTTGAGAGCATATAGATTGTTAATTGTTGCATCAATACGACCAGAGTTTAGATCCTTCAATGAAGTAATGACATCATCATATGTTTTGATCTCAAAATCGCCTACCTTTGGCAGCACTTCGTTGCGCAGATAAGATTCATCATTTGTCCCCAAGCCGACACCAATGGTTTTGCCTTTAAAGTCTTCCAACTTCGTAATGTCATTTGTTTTGCTATTCACGATAATATTCACATTATTGGTGATATACGGATCTGTGAAGTCAATGGCCTTCTTGCGATCCTCTGTAATCGCAACCTGGCTAACCACTGCATCGAATTTTTTCTTTTGCAGACTTGGAATCAATCCCGAAAATTCTTGGGCCGTGAATTCCGCTTTTACTCCAATCCGTTTCGCCAACTCTTTGGCAATATCCACATCAAACCCGTCCAACTCCTTGTTGTCGTTCAAGAAATTGTACGGTGGGTAAGTGCCCATCATGCCTACCTTCATTACACCGGCCTTCTTGATGGCTTCGAGCTGATTGGCGGCTGCTTCATTATTGCTGCCCGTTCCAGTTCCGGCATTGGAAGCTTCCTGTTTGGTACCGCAAGCGCTCAGCACAAGGCTGAACAATGCCAGAGCCATGAGTGTGGTCACCAAGAATCCTTTTTTACGTTTTTTCATGTATCGTTCTCTCCTGTCTAGATGTAAATGTTTAAGTTTGTATGTGTAATTTGGCTATATTATTTGTTGCCCACTACTCATTCATGCGATGTTGACCGTCTAGCTTTGACCTAATAGTCCGTAAAATTCAAAATTAGCAGCCTCTTCTGCCAATCTTGTAGCGGATACCTGCTTGATGTGGTCATGTGTTCCCTCTGAACCGAATAACCAGCGTATAATGATCCCTTCGATCATGCTCATGAGTAGTGCTGCCCTTAATTCGACATCTAATTCGGCAGGCAACATGTTCAGCTCGATTGCTCTCTCCATATTGCGCCGGAATGCAAGCTCCATTGCAGTCCTGGTCTCACGGATACTCTGCCGCACGGGTTCATCGACACCACTGCCGATCAGCAGCAAACCCATCAGATAACGGTTCTCCAATGCAAAATGAAATAGCCGGACAAACAGCGCTTCCGATGCCTTGACCATATCAGCCAGCGTTCCTGCATCACGGCGATACCCCTGCCCGATCGCTGACAAAAGCTGTTCACGGCCTGTAGCGATAATCTCCAGCGCCAGAGCCTCTTTACTTTTAAAATGCCAATAAAATGTGCCTTGAGCTACTCCTGCCTCCACCACAATATCTGAAATCTTCGTTTGGTGGTAACCCTGCTCAGCAAACCGCTTTAACGCAATGTGAAGAAGCTGAGTCCTGCGGTCTGTTTCTTCTCCCCCGTGATCAACAGGTGAGTCATTCGAAAGGGTTTTGGATTGCTTCGCCTTGCGTGGCTGCATGGGTTTCCTCCTCCCGATTGATCAGTCAGTCAGTTTTGTATTTTTAATCCTATAGGATAAGTATACTTTTGTCAAACGAAAAAAGAGAACCTCCGCAGAGGTCCTCTTATCCTATATATTGCTGTTATAGCAATGCTTTTGCCGCAATGTCTGTACGGTTTTGCTTGCCTTCAAAGGTAATATGAGCCGCCTGTTCGTAAGCTTTGTCCCGTGCCTCGGCAATGTCACGTCCCAAACCAACCACACCTAATACGCGTCCGCCGTTCGTTACCCACTCACCCTGTTCGTTGATGTCTGTTCCGGCATGGAACACGATGGCTTCGTCAGCCTGATCCAGTCCATGGATAGGTACCCCTTTGGCGTAAGCTGCGGGATAACCTCCGGATGCCAGCACGACACACACCGCAGCTTCATCCTTCCACTCGATCTCCACCTGATCCAGTGTACCGTTCACGGCAGCGAGAAAAATATCGAGCAGGTCGGATTTTAGACGAGGCAATACGACTTGTGTTTCTGGATCACCAAAACGTGCATTAAACTCAATGGTCTTCGGCTTGCCGTCCGGCGAAATCATCAGTCCAGCAAATAAAACACCACGGAACGGGCGTCCTTCAGCAACCATAGCCCTGGCCGTCGGCTTAATAATCGTCTCAAAGGCTTCCTCGATAATAGAATTGGATATGTGAGGCAACGGGGAATACGTTCCCATGCCACCTGTGTTCGGTCCTTTGTCACCGTCAAAAACCGGCTTGTGATCTTGGGCCGCTGCCATTGGACGAACCGTTTCACCATCCACAAAGGAGAGAATCGACATTTCCTGTCCAGCAAGGAACTCCTCAATCACGACCTGTGCACCCGCTTCTCCAAAAACCTTCGCTACCATAATATCGGACAGCGCCTTTTCCGCTTCTTCCATCGAGTAAGCAACTGTCACTCCTTTGCCTGCTGCCAGTCCATCGGCCTTAATGACCACTGGAATAGGCTGTTCCTTCAAGTAGGCATGTGCTTCCTCATAGGTATAAAACTTGCGATAAGTTGCTGTCGGAATTTGATATTTGTGTAGCAAATCCTTCATGAAGATTTTACTGCCTTCAATTTCCGCCGCATTTTTACGCGGTCCGAATACTGGAATGCCCTTCGCTTCAAAGGCATCCACAATGCCGTCTGCCAACGGATCATCGGGGCCCACTACGACAAGTCCGACTTTTTTGGATTCCGCCAGTTCTGTCAGTGCGTCAAAGTCACTCACCGGAATCGGCACACACTCCGCTAATTGTCCGATGCCAGCATTACCTGGCGCACAATAGATTTGTCCGGCCTTGGGGCTTTTCTTCAGCGCCCACACAATTGCATGTTCGCGGCCGCCCCCTCCGATAACCAAAATATCCATTCAGGTGATTCCTCCCGCCCCATTATGATCGTTCAGGTGTGCTGCATCCACAACTCACACAACTTAGTGCTTGAAATGACGTACGCCTGTAAAGACCATAGCAATGCCATATTCGTTAGCAACCTTGATAGATTCCTCATCTTTAATGGAACCGCCCGGCTGAATGACTGCTGTAATGCCTGCTTTAGCTGCCAACTCCAGCGTATCGCCCATCGGGAAAAATGCATCCGATGCCAATACGGCACCTTTTGCTTTGTCACCGGCCTGCTCGATCGCAATCTTGGCTGCTCCGACACGGTTCATTTGTCCTGCGCCTACGCCAATAGTCATATTATCTGCCGCCAGTACGATAGCGTTGGATTTCACATGTTTAACCACTTTCCAGCTAAACAAAAGTTGTTTCAGTTCCTCCTCGGATGGCGTACGCTCTGTTACAACCGTAAGTGCATCCGGGTCCACAGCATGAACGTCATTTTGCTGAACAACCATGCCGCCTTCAATGGAAGTCACGACGAAACGGCTCTTCGCCTCAGATGGGGAAAGCTCACCCAGATCAAGCAAACGGATATTTTTCTTTTTCGTTAAAATCTCCAATGCTTCTTTCGTGAAGCCCGGTGCCAATACAATTTCCAAAAAGATTTCACTCAGCTTATTTGCTGTATCGCCGTCAATAATCCGGTTAGCCGCGACAATGCCGCCAAAAATCGAGGTTGGATCAGCTGCGTAAGCTTTGCTGTACGCTTCATAAATACTGCCGCCAATTCCCACACCGCAAGGATTCATATGCTTAACTGCAACTACTGTCGGCTCGCTGAATTCTTTGACGATTTGCAGAGCTGCATTCGCATCATTGATATTATTGTAAGACAACTCTTTACCGTGAAGTTGCTTCGCTGTTGTTAGTGTACCCTTGGCCGCCAAAGGCTCACGATAAAATGCCGCCTGTTGATGGGGATTTTCGCCATAACGCAAATCCTGAATTTTTTCATAGGTTACAGTGTAACGCTCAGGCAGAGGATCACCTGTCACATTCGACAAGTAATCGGAAATCAAAGCGTCGTATGACGCCGTATGACGGAATACTTTTGCAGCCAAACGCTTACGAGTATTTAGCTCCGTGTCACCATCCTTACGTATTTCCTCCAGTACAGTGCTATAGTCATCCGCATCGACCACTACACTGACAAAAGCATGGTTTTTTGCCGCAGAACGAAGCATTGTTGGTCCGCCGATGTCAATATTTTCAATCGCGTCTTCATAAGTTACACCGGGTTTGGCGATCGTTTCCGCAAAAGGATACAGGTTCACAACGACCAGATCGATATAATCCAATCCAAGCTCCTTCATCTGGCGCTGATGCTCTTCATTATCCCGAACAGCCAGCAAACCGCTGTGTACCGCAGGGTGGAGTGTTTTAACACGTCCATCCATAATTTCTGGAAATCCCGTTACCTCTGAAATACCGATGACAGGAATGCCCTCCTTCGACAGCAAGCTGCTCGTTCCCCCTGTCGAAACGATCTCCACACCCAATTTGGACAACTCGCGACAAAACTCCACGATTCCCCGTTTATCTGATACGCTGACGAGCGCTCTTTTAATACTCACCCTGTCTCCTCCTTTAGCTCTTTCAGAATTTTGCAAATTTCTCTTCTATCAATTTATTTCCCGAGAAATATCGGAAAATGCCTGTACAGTATCCTTGTTATGACAATGATATGACAAATTACAGTTATCTTTAAAGAAGTGAGCTCACCTTGCGGCCATTCAATTGGATTTTGCCTTGAGCCAGTCTACCAACTACCTCTGGATATAGCTGACGTTCCACGGATTGAATGGCTGCGGATAAGGATTCCGCTGTATCATGATCGTGAACTTCTACGACACATTGGGCAATAATCGCACCAGTGTCCATCCCGCCGTCCACAAAATGGACGGTGACCCCGCTTACCTTGACTCCATAGGCCAATGCCTGCCCAACAGCATCCTTTCCTGGAAATGCCGGAAGCAGCGACGGATGAATATTGATGATTTTCCCAGCGTAGGCATCAACCATGACACTGGATAGCAAACGCATATAGCCTGCTAACACGATGAGGTCAATCGATTTCTGCTCCAGCAAAGCCACCAATTCACGCTCATAGTCTTCTCGGGCAGGATATTCCTTAGGGCGAAAAGTATGACAGGCAATTCCAGCTTTCTGTGCTCTAGCTACAGCCGGAGCCGCAGGCTTGTCACAGATAAGTAGTTCTACCGAGGCGCCGCCCAGTTCACCCCGTGCGGCCGCATCCACCAATGCCTGAAAGTTCGTCCCTTCGCCTGATGCAAAAACAGCAATCCGGTAATTGCCCATTATACCTCGGCTCCCGTAAAGGTCACGATCGAGCTGCCTTCCGTTACTTTTCCGATCACATACGCAGCTTCACCCTGTTCCTTTAGAACTTCCAATGCGGTCTGTGCGTGCTCTGCCTCAACAACGATCACCATTCCAATCCCCATATTGAAGGTAGTGAACATGTCTTTGTTAGAGATTTCGCCCTTTTCCTGCATGAGCTGGAAGATCGGTAGAATCGGCCAAGTGCCGTATTGTATATCCACATTGACGTGATCCGGTAACACTCTAGGGATATTTTCAATAAAACCGCCACCCGTGATATGCGCCATGCCTTTTACTTTTACCTTGTCCAGCAACGCCAGCACAGATTTCACATAAATTTTCGTAGGCTCCAGCAGTACATCACCCAGCTTGCCGTTCAAGCCTTCAATTTCATCATGCAAATCATAGCCTTGCTGTTCCAATAACAGCTTGCGAACCAGTGAAAAGCCATTACTGTGAACACCACTGGAAGCCAGCCCGATTACGGTATCTCCAGGAGCAATAGAACTACCGTTAATGATTTTGCTCTTATCTACAATCCCTACGGTGAAGCCAGCAATATCATATTCGCCCTCACTGTACATCCCCGGCATTTCTGCGGTTTCGCCGCCGACCAACGCACACCCTGACTGATGGCAGCCCTCTGCGATTCCAGCGACTATAGCTTCAATCTTCTCGGGCACAACCTTGTCACAAGCAAGGTAATCTAGAAAAAAGAGAGGTTCTGCGCCTCCGACGACAATATCGTTTACGCACATCGCAACTGCATCAATGCCAATGGTGTCATGACGATCCATTGCAAAAGCAAGCTTCAGCTTCGTGCCGACACCGTCAGTACCGGAAACGAGTACAGGCTCCTCGTACTTATCTTTATTCAGGCCGAACAACGCACCGAATCCGCCCAAGTCCGTGAGCACTTCCGGACGGAAGGTACGTTTTACGTGCTTTTTCATCCGTTCTACTGCTTCATTACCAGCAGCGATATCTACCCCTGCGTTTTTGTATGCTTCGGACATTCATGAACACTCCTTCAAATGATTGACCCTCCTAAGTCCTCCCTAGCAGGGAGGATTCCATGGGGATGCTCCCCCTGGACCCCTCAAGAGTCGGTCAGATGCGTAGGATTGGGTGCTGCTTGGTGGTGGTTCGTAATGAGCGTCGCGTGTTTTCCATTGTGAATTGCGGGTCTTCCGCAATTCACAAGGACACGCTTTGATGCGTGGCCGCCTTTGGTAGTGACGGCGGCGGGGGCACGTCCCGGACTGTTTGCTTCGCAAAGGCGGGGACGTGCCGGGCCAAAGAAGTGAGCAGCGCCAACGGGCGGCTTACTTCTTTGGCCCTTGAGGCAGGCAGCTTCCGCCCTGCCTGCTGCCTGAGCCTCGCTTCGCTGGCTCACAGGCGGCTTTACAAGCCGCCTGTTAAAAACTCATGGCATGAAATAGTTATGCCATGAGTTTTTAACAGCCTTACCTCTTCTCTTCCCCGTGGGAACAGAAGAGGTACAGGCACTGCTGCAAAATGCTGAACACCTGAGGAACGCAGCGAGTGGAAGGATTCTGGAGAAGCGAAAACGTTCCCCTTTGCTGCTGGATTCTAACCCTGTAAGGGGTTATTCCACTCCAAGAATCCAGCGGCAACAGCGATCGTAAGAACCTTACACACGCGGAGTGGTCTCCTCAGAACCGCCATCCCATGCCTCCATGCACCTCTGTACCTCTTTTGTTCCTATATTAACAACTACACCCGAACTTTTCTTCGCCTTTAAAATCTACCTGTGTCGGATAATCATTATCGAAACAAGCCAGGCACAAACCGCCCTTGTAATCCTGTTCGTTATGTCCGCCTACCGCGGCAATCAATCCCTCTGCGCTCATAAAATAGAGCGAATCGGCGTTAATCTCTTGCCGAATTTCCTCCACGGTTTTGGACGAAGCGATCAGTTCCCGACGGTCCGGTGTGTCGATACCGTAGAAGCACGGGTTTTTGAAAGGCGGTGAGGTAATTCGTACATGTACTTCCAAAGCGCCCGCATCCCGCAGCATATTTACGATTCGACGAGATGTGGTGCCCCGAACGATAGAGTCGTCGATCATAATGACCCGTTTACCTTCAACAACACGGCGTACGGCGCTCAGCTTCATTTTCACACCCTGCTCGCGCAGCTCCTGACTCGGTTGAATAAAGGTACGTCCAGTGTATTTATTTTTAATCATGCCCAGCTCATAGGGAATACCTGTTTGTTCTGCATAACCAATTGCAGCCGATATGCTGGAATCCGGTACACCGGTAACCAAATCTGCATCGACAAAAGCCTCTAGCGCCATCTGGCTGCCCATTCGTTTGCGTGCTGCATGAAGATTAGAACCATTCAAGTCACTGTCAGGACGAGCAAAATAAATATACTCCATCGCACACAGCGCTTTACGCTGCTTATCTTCCGTATAACGGTCTTCGTGCAGTCCGTTTTTATCCAGAACTAGCAGTTCACCTGGCTCGATATCGCGCAACAGTTCTGCACCAATGGTTTCCAAGGCACAAGACTCGGATGCAAACAAATAAGCATCGCCCAATCTGCCCATCGTCAATGGACGCAAGCCGTTGGGATCAGAAGCCACAAGTAGCTTGTCATTGGTCATAATAAGGAAAGCAAACCCACCGACAATACGCTTTAATGCATCCTTGGCAGCCTCCACTAAATCCTTGGACGACCGAGCGATCAAATGTGCTACTACTTCGGTATCGCTGGTTGTTTGAAAAATAGACCCACCCTGCTCCAGTTCATGCCGAATTTGCAAAGCATTTACGATATTTCCGTTCGTCGCTACCGCCAAATCACCATCACGATACTTGAACACCAAAGGCTGTGCATTCGTCAGCTTACTGTCTCCACTTGTCGAATAGCGCACATGTCCTATGGCAATATCGCCTGTCAACGAAGCCATTAAGTCTTTATTAAATACTTCTTTGACAAGTCCCATTCCACGATGATAATGGAATTCGTCGCCACTGCTCACACAGATCCCTGCACTTTCTTCACCACGATGCTGAAGCGCGTGCAAGCCGTAATAGGCTAGGGAAGCGGCATCGGAGTGTCTGTACACCCCGAATACGCCGCATTCCTCTTTTAATTTATCAAACAGCCCCTCTTTACCTGAGCCTTCATTATAATAATCTCCAGTCCACAACGTCCGTGCTGTTATTTCATCAGACATGGAATGACATCCTCCCAGATTTGCTTCAAACTGGCGACTGCCTCGTTCAAAGCGGGTTGTCCGTTCACCTCAACTGTCAATTGTGATCCTTCAACTTTTCCCAATACGGTAACTGGTACTTCCAGTCCACGCAGATGTGCTTCCAGAGCAGACGCTTTATCCGGTGATGCAGATAACAAAATGCGGGATTGACTTTCGCTGAATAAAGCATGGTCAGGGCGCAAAGACGTTTCTACGTTAACCTGCGCTCCCAATCCGCCGCTAATGCCGGATTCGGCAAGCGCTACAGCTAATCCGCCCTCTGCGAGATCATGTGCGGATTGTACCAATCCGGCCTGAATCGCTCCTAGCACCGCTGTCAGCAGTTTTTTCTCTACATTCAAATCGAGCTCAGGCGGACGTCCTTCGGATACACCGTGCACGACAGCCTGGAACTCACTGCCTCCTAGCTCAGCCTTCGTCTCTCCCACTAGGAAAATGACATCGCCTTCGGCTTTGAAGCCTTGTGTCGTAATATGATCTGTATCATGTACCAGACCGACCATTCCGACTACAGGCGTCGGATAGATCGAACCTTTGGCATTTTCGTTGTACAAGCTAACGTTGCCCCCGATAACAGGTGTATCCAGTACACGGCAAGCTTCTGCCATACCGTCTACGGCTTTTTCCATTTGCCAGAAAATATCCGGTTTTTCAGGGTTACCAAAGTTCAGATTGTCCGTAATCGCCAAAGGCTCTCCGCCGGAGCATACAATGTTACGAGCTGCTTCGCTGACTGCAATCCGTCCACCTACCTCAGGGTCCAGATATACATAACGTCCGTTACAATCTGTAGTCATAGCAAGTCCCTTGCGGGTGCCACGTACGGTCACTACAGCTGCATCCGAACCCGGACGAACGGCCGTACTGGTACGAACCATGTAATCATATTGCTCGTATACCCATTTCTTGCTAGCTACACTTGGTGAAGATAGCACCTTTTTCAGCGCGCCGTTCAAGTCCGTTACTTCTGCATACCGAAGTGTGTCAATCGCAGCATTTTGCTCATAATAAGCAGGAACTTCGGAAGGTTTGTCATAGATCGGACACTCGTCAACCAGCGCCGTCACTGGCATATCACCCACCACTTCACCGTGATGGAACAAACGCAAACGACCGTCATCCGTCACTTTACCGACCTTGGCACAAATGACGCCCCAACGCTCGAAAATTTCAAGCGCCTGTGCTTCATCCTTAGGCTCAACAACGAACAACATACGCTCCTGTGATTCAGACAGCATCATTTCATAAGGTGTCATGCCCTCTTCACGCTGCGGTACCTGATCCAGGTACAGCTCAAGACCGTTGCCCGCCTTGCTTGCCATTTCAGCACTGGAGCAGGTAAGTCCCGCTGCGCCCATATCCTGAATACCCAGTACAATACCGCTGTCGATCAGTTCCAGACATGATTCCATAACCAGCTTTTCCATGAATGGATCGCCTACTTGAACCGCAGTCCGATTCGCTTCGGATTCCTCTGTCAGCTCAACGGATGCGAAAGTTGCTCCATGAATCCCGTCACGTCCTGTTGGTGGGCCTACGTAGAACACCGGGTTACCAACCCCTTTTGCCACACCACGTTGGATTTTATCGTGGTCAATCAGTCCAACACACATTGCATTAACGAGCGGATTGCCTTCGTAGCTTTCGTCAAATACAACCTCTCCACCCACGGTCGGAATACCGATACAGTTCCCGTAGCCCGCAATACCCGATACCACATGCTCGAACAAATATTTCACACGGTCGCTCTCCAGCTTGCCAAAACGCAGCGAGTTCAAAACGGCAACAGGTCTTGCGCCCATGGAAAAAATATCACGGATGATGCCGCCTACCCCAGTTGCTGCCCCTTGGAAAGGCTCTACAGCGGATGGATGGTTATGACTTTCGATTTTAAATACAACTGCTTGGTTGTCTCCAATATCAACAATCCCTGCTCCTTCACCGGGTCCCATCAGAACTCGCGGTCCGCTCGTCGGGAAACGTCTCAGCAACGGCTTGGAGTTTTTGTAAGCACAATGCTCTGACCACATAACACTGAACACGCCAATCTCCGTATAATTCGGCTGACGCCCCATAAATTCGCAGATCAGCGCATATTCACTGTCCGACACACCCATCTGCTGATACAGTTTATGTTCGGCAACCTGCTCTGCCGTCGGTTCCTTAGCGGACACTTGCTGCGCCATGACGATCCCTCCAAGCATTCAAAATAGATGTAAACATACGTTTGCCGTCATCCGTTCCAAGCAATGCGTCCACCGCGCGTTCCGGGTGGGGCATCATGCCCAGCACGTTACCTTGTTCATTACAAATCCCTGCAATATCCGTCATGGAACCATTGGGATTATCTTTATACGTAAATACGATCTGATTGTTCGCCTGCAAACGAGCCAGCGTCTCATCATCACAGTAATAGTTGCCTTCACCATGTGCGATCGGAATAATGATCTCTTCACCAGCAGCATAATCTCTTGTAAAAGGCGTTTGGTTATTCGCAACCTGCAACACCGTATCACGGCAAAGGAATTTCATCGACAGATTACGGCGCAAAGCTCCTGGCAATAGCCCGGCTTCGGTCAAAATTTGAAAACCGTTGCAAATCCCCAAAATATATTTGCCCTCGGCAGCCGCTTTGGCTACTTCCTTCATCACTGGAGCAAACCGGGAAATCGCACCACACCGCAGATAATCCCCGTAGGAGAAGCCTCCCGGAACAAGAATACAATCGTAAGGTGACAGATCCGTTGCCGTATGCCAAACATAATCGACAGGTTCACCGACCGTGTCCTCTATCGCCTTATAGCAGTCAATATCACAGTTGGAGCCCGGAAAAACCAGAACTGCAAATTTCATGGAATCAGCCCTCCAGTTCGTAGCGGTAGTCTTCAATGACCGTGTTGGCCAACAGCTTTTCACACATCTCGATGATGCGTTTCTCTGCACTCTCGCGGTCTGTTGTATCCAGATTCAGTTCCATATACTTACCAATTCTGACGCTGTCCACTTCTCCGAAACCCATAGAATGCAGTGCGCCTTGCACCGCGACCCCCTGCGGGTCCAAAACGCTTTGCTTTATCGTGACATAGACTGTTGCTTTCATCATGTTCCTTCAGTTCCTCCTCCGAATGAGTGAATCCTATTGGTTGAATTATGATTACTATTTACTGTGCCGTCAGACGCCGCCAAATATCCGTATATCTTGCAGTTGTTTCTTCTACGACCTCAGCAGGCAATGGATCGGGCTTGCTGTTCTTGTCCCAACCGGAGGCGGCCAAATAGCTTCGCACCGGCTCCTTGTCCATGCTATCAATCTCAACATCCAGCTCATACTTCTCCTGTGCCCAGAAACGAGATGAATCCGGAGTGAAAATTTCATCAATCAAAATCACCTTGCCATCAACAAGCCCAAACTCAAACTTGCAATCCGCTAAAATGATTCCTCGCTTTTCGCAGAAAGCACGCGCAAATTCATACAATGCCAAGCTTTTTTCCTCAAGTTCACCGGTTAGCTGGGCCCCGACCAGTTCCTTCATTTGATGAAGGGAAATGTCCTCGTCGTGACCGACATCGTTTTTGGCAGCCGGTGTAAATAGAGGCTTGGGAAAGCGTTCATTCTTACGTAGCCCCTTAGGCAATGGAATACCGTTTACCTCACCGGTCTGTTCATATTGACGCCAGCCGCCTCCGGTAATATATCCGCGCACCACACACTCGATGTCGATGCGTTCAGCCTTCAGCGTGACCATGATCCGATCCTTAAGCAGCTCTTTATTCTGTTCGTCGATGACATGTCCGAGCTTGTTTACATCGGTATGCACGACATGGTTTTCCAGCAGGTCTTTCGTCTGCTCGAACCAGAAAGTACTGAGCTTGTTCAGAACATTCCCCTTTTCCGGTACAGGCGGCTCCAACACATAATCAAAAGCTGAAATCCGATCCGTCACGACAATCAGAAAATGTTCTCCGAGATCATACAACTCACGCACTTTGCCTTTGTACAAAAGCGGCGCATGAATCAGACCTTCGGCGGTAGACAATGACATTTCATTACACCTCTTTCAAAAGAGTATGGCCCCTCCTAAATCGAACCTTTGCCCCTCCTAAATCCTCCCCTCAGGGAGGACCCCCAGGGCTGCTGCCCTCGGGACTCCCGCAAGGGTTGGCTAATGGGCAAGGTGAGGGCGTGTATTTTGTAGCTATGGTGAAGTGAGCGCGTTTCGCTGGATGAAGGCTTGTTCGCACAAGCCCTCATCCAGCAACGCTTTTACGTTGGTGCGAACGGCTGGCTCAAGGCTTCGCTTCTTGAGCCTGTGCGTGCTCGTGAGGACTGCGGGCTGTTTGCTGCGCAAATTCGGCAGGCCTCACGAGCACGTGGTCTGCGATAGAAAAGCAGTGGAACACGCTTTTCCATCGCTCTTGGGAAGGTGCGGCATCTTATGTACCGCATCTTCCCTAGTTCTGCTCCCATACGTGGTTGGTGCTGGAAGCAGCGGAGCGAACGGAATCGTTCTGGAGAAGCGTTAGCGTTTGCCTTTGCCCCTGGATTCCAACCTTAGTAGGTTTTCCAATTCAGGAATCCAGGGGCAACAGCAATCGGAAGAACGATCCGTTCGCGCAGCGGACTCATCACGCTCCTGATCCTCTCCCAAGCGCCAACCTTCCCTCTTACTCCCCTAATCCCAGCTTTTTAAAGATCGTATCCACGTTCTTCAAATGCCAAGCCGGGTTGAACGCATCCTCGATTTCATCCGGACTGAGCACGGCAGTAATTTCCGGAGTCGCCTCGACAATTTCGCGGAACTGGCGTTGCTCTTCCCATGCCTGCATCGCACGCGGCTGCACGGTATCGTAAGCTTTTTCACGACTAAAGCCCTTGTCGATCAGCTTCGTCATAATGCGGCCGGAGAATGGTACACCATACGTACGCGCCATATTGCGCTTCATATTTTCAGGGAAGACCGTCAGATTTTTCACGATATTGCCAAAACGGTTCAGCATGTAGTTCAGCAGCATCGTTGCATCCGGCAGAATGATACGTTCTACAGAAGAATGCGAAATGTCGCGTTCATGCCACAACGTTACGTTCTCATACGCCGATACCATATGCCCACGAATCACACGTGCCAGACCGGAGATGTTTTCACTTCCGATCGGATTGCGTTTATGTGGCATTGCGGAAGATCCTTTTTGACCTTTGGCAAAAGCTTCTTCCACCTCACGGAATTCACTCTTTTGCAATGCACGGACTTCTGTAGCAAACTTGTCCAACGATGTGGCGATCAACGCCAACGTGGCCATGTATTCAGCATGACGGTCGCGCTGGAGCGTTTGTGTAGAAATCGGGGCAGGCTTGGTGCCGAGCTTGCGGCATACGAATTCTTCCACAGCCGGGTCGATGTTGGCGTATGTTCCGACCGCACCGGACATTTTACCGTATTGTACTTGGTCAGCAGCATAGCGGAAACGTTCCAGATTGCGCTTCATTTCCTCGTACCACAGGCCCATTTTCAGTCCAAATGTGGTCGGCTCAGCATGCACTCCATGTGTACGTCCCATCATCGGTGTGTGCTTGTAAGCCAATGCTTTTTCCTTCAAAATTTCAATAAAATTCAGAATATCTCGTTCCAGAATTTCATTCGCCTGCTTTAACAGATAGCCCAGAGCCGTATCAACCACGTCTGTAGAGGTTAGGCCATAATGTACCCATTTGCGCTCGTCGCCAAGACTTTCGGATACCGTGCGGGTAAAAGCAATGACATCATGTCTTGTCTCCTGCTCAATCTCATAGATCCGTTCAATATCAAAGCTTGCATTTTTACGCAGAGCCACGGTATCTTCTTTTGGGATAACCCCTAACTCAGCCCATGCTTCACAGGCACACAGTTCTACTTCCAGCCAAGCTTTAAATTTATTTTCTTCCGTCCAAATCGCTCTCATTTCCGGTCTGCTATAGCGTTCGATCATGACTATTTATTCCCCCAAATATTGGTTTGATCAATCCATTCCAGCGCTTGTTCCGTATCCTGGCACAACAGATTAATATGTCCCATCTTTCGGCCTGGCTTGGCTTCACTTTTTCCATACAAATGCAGCTTTGGTACAACACTCAATCCTTCAGCTTCAGCATCTGATTGTCCGAATCTTCGAATTACGTCCTCCAAATGCTCACCTAGTACATTGACCATCACCACCGGAGTCAGCAGCTTCGTGTTGCCCAGTGGCAAACCACAAATCGCACGTATATGTTGCTCAAATTGCGAGGTGGCGCACCCCTCCATCGTGTAATGGCCGGAGTTATGGGGTCGTGGTGCCAACTCATTAACGTATAATTGTCCGTCTTCGGTGACAAACATCTCCACAGCTAGCAGTCCCACCGCATCCAATGACTCCGCCACAGCCAGCGCCAATTTGCGTGCTTCCTCCTGGACAGCTTCAGGTACGCGTGCGGGTACAATCGACGTGTGCAAAATGTTGTTCACGTGGATGTTTTCCGCAGGTGGAAAGGCTTTGGCTTCACCGTTCGTGCTGCGAGCTACAATCACCGAGATTTCGCAGCGAAAACGGATGAACTGTTCCAACACCAGTTCCGCACCGCTTCCAGCCAGTTGCTCGTAGGCATTCGTGGCTTCCTCCGATTGGCGAATGACCACTTGGCCCTTGCCATCATAACCGCCGACTGCTGTTTTGAGCACACACGGCACACCCAGTTCGGCTACCGCTTGAACCATATCGGCAGGACTGCTAATTTCACGATATGGAGCAACAGGAACACCAGCTGCTTCAATAGAACGTTTTTCCCGCAGACGATGCTGTGTCGTGTACAAAAGACTGCTGCCCTGCGGTACACTGGATTCCTGTTCCAAAAGTGCGGCTACACCCGCATCCACATTTTCAAACTCATACGTGATCACGTCACACCGTTCAGCCAGTTCTCTGGCCGCGTGCTCATCATCATAGGCAGCACGGATTTGTTCTGACACCTGTCCACACGGACTATCCGGTGCAGGGTCCAGTGTCACGAAGCGATAGCCTAGGTTTGTTCCTGCCAGTACAAGCATTCTGCCTAATTGTCCGCCTCCCAAAATTCCAATCACTGTGCCAGGAGGGCGAATACGGCCAGCGGATTCACATGCTTCATTCATAGCGAGTCACTGCCTTCCAGTACCTCGTCACGGATACGATCGCGTCTTGCCACAACCCGCTGACTTATCTTTTCGTCAAAAGCACCTAATATTTGTGCAGCCAGCAACCCTGCGTTGGTAGAGCCTGCCTTACCGATTGCCACAGTGGCAACTGGAATACCACCCGGCATCTGCACAATGGAGAGCAGGGAGTCCAGACCATTCAGAGCCTTCGACTGAACAGGCACACCAATCACTGGCAAGGAGGTCTTCGCAGCCACCATTCCTGGCAGATGTGCAGCCCCACCCGCACCAGCAATAATGACCTTTAGTCCGCGCCCGGCGGCCTCTTCTGCAAAACGAAACATTAAATCCGGTGTACGATGGGCTGATACTACTTTTTTCTCATATCCGATTTCAAGCTCGTCCAGCACAGCACATGCATGTTGCATGGTGTCCCAGTCTGATGTGCTGCCCATAATGACAGCGACCTGCACTGACATGTCCTTCACTCCCTGTTTATCAATAAGCGCCAAAAATCCGGCACTCGAAAATAACGTTATTTTCAAGACACCGGACTACGAAAAAACAAACGACAGAGCCTCTTAAAGGCATGCCAAAAGCAAGCCTGTTCCACCGCATCCAATGCGGCTTCAGCCGTATGTCTCCCGTAGTCCGGAAATTTAAGGTTTCCAGGTAGAAACTTCCGGGCCATATCCCCGGCATTATACGAGTCAGGATTGTGCTTACTCCATACCCAACGATATACTTTCCCAGCATAATCGTGATGGATTTCGGCTCCAACATGTGTACCTAATTAAATTGTACCTAAAGTTCATTTTTTATCGACAATACACTTCATAGTTTAACAATTCCCTACACCCTGTGTCAACTTGAAAACGAACATTGTCATAATGATACAATTTAATGTTCGTGTTTAACAAAAACCAAGCCCTTTATATGCATACCTCAGGACTATTGTATTATATTTAGCTATCACTCTACCTACACTGGTAACGGCCAGCAATACATCTTTCCAACAAAAATAAAAAGCCGGCACTTCCTGTACAGGCAGTGATCCGACTTTTGCTTTTTTACTTCGTTATTTTACGACCAACACGGGGATACGTGCATGCTGCACCACATTGTGACTTACGCTACCTAATACAAATTCACGAATACCACCCAATCCGCGACTGCCAATCACAATCACATCGAAGCCATTCTCATTGGCATAATCCAAAATCACTTCGGCCGGCGAGCCTTGAATCAGCTCTACCTTGGCGTCTACACCTTGCTCAGCAAGCCGCTTTTTAACTTCATCCGTAGTTTGCTCAGCCAAATCATAATACTCTTTATTCACCGAAGCTGGAATTGGAGCCAAACCTTCGCCCATAAAAATCCGCGGGAAATCGAATGCTGTCACTACCTCAAGCTTCGAGGAGGGTGATGCCTTCACCAATTCAGCCGCCTTCAATAAAGCTTTGTTGGAAGCATCCGAACCGTCATAAGCAAGCAATACTTTTGAAAATAGCATAATACGCACCTCTTCCGAATTCAGTTTGTTAAATCAAAGCCTGAAATTATGTATTCCTGTGGTTGTTCACTTCATACATCATGTAATGGCTGAGAATAGCCTTCTCAATCATCATTAAACTTCCCTATGAGAAGCTAAACTCCCAGCCTTAGCGTAAAAAATACCCATAGAGCAATGCGTTAATGAATAGCAACGCAGGAATACCTAATCTGAAGGTCATATGCCGTGTTTTATGGCGTTTGCGGTACATCGCAATGAGTACACCCAATGCGCCCCCGATCAGGGCCAGCAAAAACAACGTCCGTTCAGGTACACGATCACGGTGTTTACGTGCTCTCTTTTTATCTTCCGACATTACCAGATAGCCTACTGCATTAATGAACAGTAGCCATACCAACAAGCCTGTCTGCAATGTCTCTCCTCCTTTTGCACACCGTACCAGTTTCAGGTATTAGGACTTATATAGGGCTCTCTTCTTCATTATAACCTCACCCCTTTTATAGAAACAACGCCTTCTCTGACTGGGAAAACGTTTTTGCGGAAATAGTAACGGTGTATGAGGGCAATTCCCGAGTGCATTTATTTTGTCTTAAAGGAGGAACTACGATGGAAAGCACCCATGAATACGTTGAAAAGCTACGAGAAAATGCAAAAAAGGCAGAACGTAACCGTAAACAAGGAAAAGGAACTCCCAGCGCTAGCTTGCCAACAAAACAGCATAGCAAAAACCCCTGATCATGGGATCTGTATTCAACTGTAGAACCATGTAAATACCGTAAAACATCAACTTCACCTTGTCACTCTCATTAAATGAAATTAAAGGTATACTCAGTTGTTCACCTTTTATCAAAAGCAACAAGCAGACTCCTTATGAGATTTCTGCTTGTTGCTTTCTTTTATAAACATTTTTCATTTAGCTGTATTTAAAGCGATTACATATATAAAAACGAGTTTTAAAGTTATATTTTCTAACATATATATTGACTAAAAACGATTTTACACCCTATAATGCGTGATATTAACGTAATTCGACAAAATATTTGTCAGTTAATCTATCATTAATATTTCAAGGTTTAAGATTGGAGAGGAGCTTTATATGACTAACATGAAAAAAATGACAATGATTCCCCTGTTGGCCGGCTTTATTCTCGGAAGTACCTTATGGAGTGGTGGATTTACTGCTAACGCTGCGGCAGCAGCTACAACCAGCACAACGGTATCTACTTCTAACACTACAACTTCAGACAAATCTGAAAATCCACAAACTAATCATTTACCCAATATTAAAATACTAGCCACAGGAGGGACCATTGCAGGGTCATCCTCCGTCAACACGGATACAACTGGCTACAAAGCAGGCGCATTAGGTGTTGAAACCTTAATCAATGCCGTTCCTGAGATGAAAAGTATTGCAAATGTCAGTGGTGAGCAAGTGGTTAACGTGGGTAGCCCCGATGTTAATAATGAAATCCTCTTAAAACTTGCCAAACGCACCAACGAGCTGCTTGCCAGAGACGATGTAGACGGTATTGTCATTACCCATGGTACAGATACATTGGAAGAAACGGCATACTTCCTTAACCTTGTCGTTAAGAGCGATAAGCCTGTAGTTGTTGTTGGCTCTATGCGCCCAGCTACTGCCATCAGTGCCGATGGTCCATTCAACCTTTATAATGCTGTAAAAGTTGCCGGAGCTTCGGCCTCCAAAGGCCAAGGTGTACTCGTATTGCTGAACGATCGCATCGGTGCAGCAAGATACATCACAAAAACGAACACAACTGCAGTCGATACGTTCAAGTCTGTGGAGCAGGGCTACCTTGGAGCTGTAGTGGGTGATCAAGTATACTACTACAACAAATCCACTCATAAGCATACGACTTCTTCTGTATTCGACGTCTCTAATCTCACCCAGCTGCCGCAAGTAGATATTTTATACGAGTATCAAAACAACGGTCGCTACCTGTATGATGCTGCCGTAGCAGCTGGCGCCAAGGGCATAGTGGTCGCTGGTTCCGGTAATGGTTCCTTATCCAAGACCTCCTCAGAAGGCGCAGAGGCCGCAGGCAAAAAAGGAGTTATTATTGCCCGCTCCAGCCGCGTAGGAAGTGGAGTTGTGTCCCCATCGACAAAAGACGCAGCATCGAACTTTGTGTCCACCGATTCGCTCAATCCGCAAAAAGCACGGATTTTACTCATGCTCGCTTTGACCCAGACGCATGATGTTAATCAAATTCAATCTTTCTTTAATGAATACTAAGGGCAGTTATTCCAAACCAAATAAATATAACTTCATTATTATAAAAAAGAAGCAGCAGTTACGGTTAACCACCGTACTGCTGCTTCTTTTATGCAAGACAATGTCTGGCACCCATAACGATTACATCTGGTATCCAAACGTCTTGGTCTTATACAGCCATTCGTTTTCCCTTACAGGTAGCATTAAGACTGCTGTTTGGGAATCCCATTCAAGCTTGGAGGATATTTAGCTTGCTTCTCTGGATGAGCAGCGATTTCTTCCTCCAGTATACTTGATTTATTTTGCTGATTTTTTATTTTAAGCGGTTTATGTTTGGGCATAAATACTCACCTCCTCGGATTACCATGCCAAGGAGTAAGCTTTTTTATACCGACATACGCCTGCTAATTGTGTAGCTTGAAGCACGCTCTGGGAATCTTTATTCGCCCTGCTTTTGCTCCATTGCTGCTTTTAGCAAATCACCCAAGCTGGAGCCAAAAGATTCCTTCTTTTCAAACTGTTTTACCAGCTTTTGCTGTTCCCGCTTGTTTACCCGTTGCTTGTCCTTATCCAGCGTCTCCGTAATGCCACAGGATAAGCATCTTACATACAAACCTGCCTTGCCCTCTTTCATTTCCATTTTTTTATGACACTGTGGACAACGTCGATTGGACAAACGTTTTTCGCCTGAACGACGGTAACCGCAATCCGCACTTGGACATACAAGAAACTTCCCTTTCTTACCTTTTTTCTCCAACAACTTTGTACCACAATCCGGACAATGGCTATTCGTTATGTTATGTGGCTTGTACTCCGCGCTGCTATTTTTCACAGTAGAAACCAATTCTTTCGCCATAGCACGGATAGAATTCAAAAATGGCTCAGGTTGTCCTTGACCACGGGCGATCCGTTCTAACTCCGCTTCCCATTGTGCCGTCAATTCGGGCGTTCGCAGCTGTGGAGCCGCCAGCTCGATCAGTTGCTTGCCTTTGCCAGTTGGATGCATCACGTTCCCCTGGCGCTCTATCGTATCCGAGCTGACGAGTTTCTCGATCAGATCTGCACGGGTGGCTGGAGTACCCAGGCCATGCTTTTCCATCTGAGCCAGCAGGGCTGCTTCTGTATAGCGCTTCGGTGGCATCGTTCTTCCAGCACGTACAATACAACGCTGCAATTGGACGGAGTCTCCTTTTCTCAGTTCAGGCAAAATAACGACCCGTCCATTACTTTCACGATCATCTGTCTCTTCCTCGTCCAATTCATAATGACTTTCGTCATACACAGCACGCCAACCGCTATCTTTTATGGTTGTACCTTTTACCTGAAATGTTTCCTGCCCCACCATGACCGATACAGCTACAGCATCATAACGTGCAGGTGGGTAGAACAGACTGATAAAACGGCGTGCAATGAGATCATACAGCTTACGCTCCTCTGGGCTTAACTGATTAAGCAATAACGTCTGCTCAGTAGGAATAATCGCATGGTGATCTGTGACTTTACTGTCATCTACAACTCGTTTTGTGATTGGCAATTTGTTACGCAATAGCGGACGTGCTAAAGAAGTATACGGACCCACGGCTACGCTACTGAGCCTTTCCTTAAGGGAATCCACCATATCGGAGGTAAGATAACGACTGTCTGTACGTGGATAAGTCACCAGCTTATGCTGCTCATATAGACGCTGAAGAACATTAGACGTCTGCTTGGCCGAGAAGCCGTAGCGCTGGTTAGCATCTCTTTGCAGCTCAGTTAGGTCATATGCGAGCGGGTGAGGCTCGCTTTTTTCACTTTTTTTAACACTCACAACTGTACCTTTGGCCCCCTCAAGCCTGCGGCGCAAAGTCTCTGCCTGAGTACGGTCAAACATACGTGAATCCCCATTTTCTGCACGCCATGTTGCCTGAAAATGACCAAAATCCGCCGTCAACGTATCATATTCTTGAGAACGAAACTGGGTGATCTCTTTCTCACGTTCCATAATCATCCCCAGTGTCGGTGTCTGTACTCTTCCAGCCGAAAGCTGGGCGTTATAACGAACCGTTAACGCGCGGGTTACATTGAGACCAATCATCCAGTCTGCTTCAGCCCTACAGCGAGCCGATTCATATAAACGATCAAACTGCTGGCCAGGCAATAATTTCGCGAAACCTGCCTTAATTGCCTTATCCGTCTGCGAGGAAATCCATAAACGCCGGAAAGGCTTCCTCCAGTTTGCCATTTGTATAATCCAACGCGCCAACAATTCTCCTTCACGAGCAGCATCTGTTGCCACGATAAGTTCTCCAATGTCCTGTCGTTTCATCAGCTGCTGTACAGCTTTGAACTGATGATTGCTCTCCCGCAATACCTTTAACTTGGAGTTCTTCGGAAGAATGGGCAAGTCCTCTAAGTTCCAATTCGCATACTTAGAATCGTAATCCTCAGGCTCTGCTAATCCGACCAAATGACCCAAAGCCCATGTCACTACATACTTAGGTCCTTCTATATAACTTTTATGCTTCTCACGGCTGCCCATCACACGTGCAATCTCTCTGGCCACGGATGGTTTTTCTGCCAATACCAATACCTTCATGTTACGCTCCTTTCTCTCATAATGTTAATTATACCATCCTGCCATCTTACGATAAATCTAATGCCAACCAACGTCTCTTTATTAACACGATCTTTACACACTATTACTATTGCTCATGCATTAGTTAGCAGCTTACAAATCAGGCACACTCCATTTTATTAACAGACCCGCATACGTCAGGCCTCCCCCGAATCCATATAACACTACATGTTGTCCATATCTTAAACGCCCATCATCCAATCCACACTGTAAAGCCAACGGAATGGACGCCGCCGAAGTGTTGCCATAAAACTCTACACTCGTCAGCGTCTTTTCTAAAGGTACTGCACTCTTTTCACATATGGACTCAATCATTCTCAGATTAGCACTATGAGGTACAAACCAGTCAAGATCCTCTTTCCCCATATTTGCCTTATCCATTAATCGCTCGATTCCTGCTGGGACAGAACGTACAGCCCATTTATAAACCTCACGTCCATTTTGAGCGATAAAACCATTATCTTGCAGCTTCTCTCCATCCAAATAGTTAGATAATCCTGCACGATAAAGATGTGCTCCTCCTTGCCCAAAGGTTCCTATATCTGAAGTCAAAAACGACCCTTCATCCTCGTCATATTCAACAAGTGCAACCCCTGCTCCATCTCCAAAAAGAACACATGTCGTCCGGTCCGTATAATCTGTAATTTTTGATAATGTTTCGGCTCCAATCACTAGAACCTTGCGATGTAGACCACCCGTAATCAGACCATTTGCCAAATGAAGTCCATAGGCAAAACCTGCGCATGCAGCACTAACATCCATTGACCCTGTATTGGGAATATTAAAATAAGCCTGAATACGGGAAGCCGTACTTGGAAAATAGTAATCAGGTGTACTCGTCGCTACAATGATCATGTCAACATCGTCCACATTTACGTTATAAAGGTTAACCATACGTTTAATAGCTTGTATACATAAATCAGATACATACTGATCTTCGGCCGCGATTCGTCGTTCCCGCATACCCGTTCGCTGTACAATCCACTCGTCACTAGTCTCCACAAGCTTCTCCAAGTCGGCGTTCGTCAAAATCCGTTCAGGTACATAAGTGCCAAGGGCCGTTAACTTTGCTTTTGAATTCAACAATCTGATCACTCTCCTTTATAATCCTTATTCATATTATAACACCAGATACTAATACCTGGTACTAATTTTCTTTAAAAAATGTCTATCTATTTACTAGCTAATATCCACAGATTCAGTCGAACTTATAACTAACTTAAACTAATTAAAAATTCTACTGATATTTAACACAAAAAAGGACCATGATCTCAAAAAGATCATGGTCCTTTTTACTTATTGCTTGGCAACGTCCTACTCTCCCAGGACCCTGCGGTCCAAGTACCATCGGCGCTGGAGGGCTTAACGGTCGTGTT
>NZ_JAALET010000138.1:0-232 GCF_011800655.1 Paenibacillus sp. EKM10P
TGGTGGAGCCAAGGGGGATCGAACCCCTGACCTCCTGCGTGCAAGGCAGGCGCTCTCCCAGCTGAGCTATAGCCCCATCTTAGACATAACACTTAATTCTGACTATATAGAGGTCAGTCTTACAGGCGAAAAAAAATCCCCAGAGAAGGGGCTTATGCTTGGCGGCGTCCTACTCTCCCAGGACCCTGCGGTCCAAGTACCATCGGCGCTGGAGGGCTTAACGGTCGTGTTC
>NZ_JAALET010000139.1:0-230 GCF_011800655.1 Paenibacillus sp. EKM10P
TCACACGATGTGTGAATGAAACATTCGTCGAAGCTTGAGAGTTTGAACTCTCAAAACTGAGCAACGAGTGAGTAAGTCCAGGATATTCATTTCATTCACACGAATGTGATGAACCGAATTGAATATCCGGTTGCAGGTACGCTGTACCTGCTAATTTGAATGTTTCCATCGCAGGAAACGATTCTCCATAGAAAGGAGGTGATCCAGCCGCACCTTCCGATACGGCTACC
>NZ_JAALET010000140.1:0-229 GCF_011800655.1 Paenibacillus sp. EKM10P
TGACCTTCTTGATCTTCCCTGACGACGACGACCGCTTCCTTCACGCCACCTACACTCAGCAGCTTCGCTTCGACTTCGCCTGTCTCAATCCGGTACCCCCGGATTTTCACCTGGTTGTCGATCCGGCCGATGAAGTCCACGTTGCCGTCCGGCATCCAGCGCGCCAGGTCGCCTGTCCGGTACAGCCGCTCCCCAGTGGCGAACGGGCTGTCTACGAATTTCTCCGCCG
>NZ_JAALET010000141.1:0-227 GCF_011800655.1 Paenibacillus sp. EKM10P
CCGACGATGATATCCTCTTGACCCGTGTATTTATGCAAAAGCGTGCTATACGCTGCCAGCAACACCATGTACAAGGTGGAGCCGGTTTGTGCGGCCAGCTGTTTCAACTGCTCACTGTCCTCCATGCGGATCGCAAACTCAAATCGAGTCCCTTCCAGACGCTGTACAGCAGGTCTTGTAAAATCCGTTGGCATATCCAGCGCCGGGATTTCACCAGACATGGTTTT
>NZ_JAALET010000142.1:0-227 GCF_011800655.1 Paenibacillus sp. EKM10P
TGTCCGATGACGTGGTTGATATGACCATAGATACGCTCCATTGCAGACCGGTTATACACCAGCGCATTGTACTCAAGCAGAATAGAGATATCTTCATCAGGCACGACAATCAGGTTAAAATCGTAGTTGGTTTGCTCTGCAAGTGCTACGTTGGCAATAGAGAAGCCTGTGTGTGCGTCCGCTTCGCCGGAACCGCCCATCTGCTTCATCTGCTGCCCGATGGGATA
>NZ_JAALET010000143.1:0-226 GCF_011800655.1 Paenibacillus sp. EKM10P
GCTTGACAGCGGCGGATCTGAAGCGGGCGATTGCCAGCGAGCTGCCGGGGTACATGATCCCGTCGTACTTCGTGGAGCTGGAGCGCCTGCCTCTGACGCCGAACGGAAAGATCGACCGGAAGGCGCTGCCGGCGCCGGAAGGGGGGGCAGGAGGCCGCGAATACGTGGCGCCGCGCACCGAACTGGAGGCGAAGCTGGCCGCCATTTGGCAGGATGTGCTTGTTCG
>NZ_JAALET010000144.1:0-222 GCF_011800655.1 Paenibacillus sp. EKM10P
CGCATCCGTACCGAGATTAAAACCTCTCGCTTGGTCCTCCTGCTTAAACGCCTGGATATATGCCTGTTGCTCCGCTTCCTGCATTTCGCGTATATCCTTGAAGGACAGGTCGCTATCTTTGTGGCGGAACACGATTTGCAATGGTTCCAGACCATGTCCTGTTTCAAATTGATGGAAATTCGTCCGCAGCGCTTCATGACGCTGTGTCAGCAGATCCAGACT
>NZ_JAALET010000016.1:0-96079 GCF_011800655.1 Paenibacillus sp. EKM10P
CGCTCGACTTGCATGTATTAGGCACGCCGCCAGCGTTCGTCCTGAGCCAGGATCAAACTCTCCATTAAAGACCAACCAAAGTTGGTTATAGAAAGAGCGATTAGCTCATTTTGAAACTGACGATATAAAATATCTCTTTGTTTGATTTTGCGAACAAAATCAATTTACTCACTCGTTGTTCAGTTTTCAAAGATCAAACATTTCTTTTGTTGAATCAACTCATCGCCTCATCAACTCTTATATCATATCACTTCCGAACCAACTTTGCAAGCATTTTTTAAAAACATTTTTTTGTACCTCTCGCTCGCAACCACTATGTCTTCTTGGCCGGAATTATAGTATATCATTCTGGATTTTTAAATGCAAGCTTTTTTATTAAATTGTTTTCACACCTATATGTTTATAGCTGGTCCCTAGGCTTTTGTTCAAATGGTTCCTAGATTGTATATTCATTTTTTCTTTAATATTGATGATTTGACAAACAAAGGATGGGTATAAATGATAAGGAACGCCCGCTCCATTCCCCCCAGCCTTTAATAGTGAAAAGGTAGATACTACGGAACTCCAACTTAATGTTTACATGAAAGTTCATCATGAACCAACCACACCAAAGCAATTTTATCTCATATGAAATAGATGTTGTGAATTGAATAATGACCTTATAGAGGAGTAGATGTTATATGAAACAACGAAGGCTGACCTGGACGAAAGTTGTGTTTTGGGTTATCTCTTGCTTACTGCTTGTTGTTATCTCTGGATTTGTGTATGAGTGGATTGCATCCAAACATGATAAGTCGCAACATCCTCCTCTGGGGAGAATGGTCGACGCTGGAGGTTATCGTCTCCATATTCATAAAATGGGTGCCGGCTCTCCAACGATAGTGCTTGAATCAGGGAGTGGGGAAAGTAGCCTTTCTTGGAGAGATATTCCCGAGAAGCTATCATCCTTTGCCACCGTTGTATCCTATGATCGGGCAGGCTATGCATGGAGCGAAGAGGCAAATACTCCACGTACCGGCGAAAACATCGTTCGGGAGCTTCATACCGCTCTAAAAAATGCAGACATCCAAGCTCCATATATCCTTGTAGGCCATTCCCTCGGGGGGATGTACTCAAGACTCTATGCACAGACGTACAGAGACGAAGTCGCAGGATTGGTTCTGGTGGATGCTAGGCCTGAGAATGATGCCCGCCGGACAAATAAGATCTATGCCAAAGAACGGCCTAAGGTTAATCCCTCGCCGCTCATATCCATTCTCCTAGAAAGATCGGGGGCTTTTCGTCTGTTCCCCAACTTAATGCTAAACGGTCGGGTGGAGTATCGAGATAGAAAATCTTTCGTGAACATTGTTGCTTCCCCCAAGTACTTTCGCTCTGTTGCCGAGGAGGGTGATCTGGCGAGCACTACCGAAGATGCCATACGCGGTCAGCATTTGGGCAACCTCCCTGTACGCGTAATTGCCCGAGGCATTCAGCAAAATTTGACTCAGTTCGGTATAAGTAAGCGTGGAAATGATCAGATCGAACAAAGCTGGCAAATCGGGCAGCGCGAGATGCTCCACATCTCTAACAACAGCAAGCTTATTGTCGCCAAAAAGAGCGAACATATGATTATCCATGATCAACCTGAGCTCGTCATTCAAGTCATCCGTGATCTCATCTCCAATATCCATTATTCTCGGTCAACCATTGCTAAAACAAACACTGATCATTAAGGGCACTACTCTCTGCATGTTGCGGATTTCATAAAATAAAAAGGACGCCCGGGTCCCTCCTTTATAAAGGAACCCGGGCGTCTTTGTTGCCCACTACTATTCTGGTTGATTGATATTAGGACAAAATAGGCTTGTTTTTAGTTGAGACTTCTGCAATTTTACCAAGTATCTGTCTCAGTACTTTAGCATTCTCCCCAACAAAACCGGAATCAAGCAGCACATCGTGCGTTCCAATGACCCCGTATTCTTTGTATTGGCCAAGTGTTGCCTGTTGCCATAACAATTTATCTAATGATGTATCCGGACCAACACTATCATCCTCTGCAATCATAGCATGGATATTCGCATGAACTTCACCTGCGTTAATAAGCTCATCGCGGTAGCTGGAGTAAACCAACATTTTGTCCATGACTCGCTCCCTGTCGGCTGGATCGGCCAGGAATGCTTTGTACTGCTCCCTAATGCTGTCCAGCACCGTCTCGACAATCTCTTCAAGCTCCTCAGGTGTCGATTCATCCTTGGACATCTTTCTCATAGCATCTACCATAATAATGTCCCCAACATGGTAACCTCGGCTTTCCATGGCTTTAGCTACCTCAAAGGCAAGATTTCCTCCAAGTGAGTATCCCAAGAATATATATGGACCCTCTGCTTGAATATCTACGATGGCATTGATGTATCGATCCAACATATCTTGACCCTGGAAACGGTCGCCGATAAATTCCATCCCGTACACCTCGCAAAGCCCATCCAGCTCCTTGGCCATCTCATAGTACCCCAGAGAGTGACCTACCCGAGGAGGGAAGCAAAATACTTTAAGCGTTCCTTTCCCTGGGAAGTGGATAATTTCCATTTCTTGTTCATCGGCAGCAGTTGTTGCCTGCAGCTTGAAAATTTCATGTGCCATCTCTTCCACAGTCGGCAGATTAAATACGGCTTGAAGTGGGAGATGAACACCCATACTGGACGAGATCCTTTGGATCAAGCCCAACACTTTCAGGGAATGACCGCCAAGTTCGAAGAATTGATCCCTGATCCCGATTTCCTGTACGCCGAGCACCTCGGACCAAATCTTAGCAAGCTCTACTTCTGTCTGCGTACGCGGCGCGATATACTCGGCTGTGCTCCGCAGAAGTGTTTCCGGTGCCGGTAGCGCTTTGCGATCCAATTTGCCATTCGGATTCAGCGGCATTTGCCCCAACTGCACGAAAGCAGACGGAATCATATAGCTTGGCAGCTCGCTGCCCAGTGCCTCGCGTAGAACGCCGGCTGCGAGCCCTTCCTCGGCCACAAAGTATGCGCAAAGCTGAGTACTTCCGCTGGAGTCAGCCAGTGCTAGAACAACCGCTTCCTGCACCGATGGTACCTTCAGAATTTGTGCTTCCACTTCTCCCAGCTCAATGCGGTAACCGCGGATTTTTACCTGGTGATCAATCCGTCCCAAGTACTCAATATTCCCGTCAGGCAACCACCGAGCCAAATCGCCCGTTCGGTAAATCCGTTCACCCGACTTGTACGGATGAGGAATGAACTTCTCTGCTGTCAGTTCCGGCTGATTGAAGTACCCTCTCGCTACCCCTTCACCTGCAATGCAGAGTTCCCCCGGCACACCTACTGGTGATACCTGAGAAGCGCTATCCATCATCCATACTTGGACGTTAGCGTACGGTTTGCCGATAGGCACATGCGTTAGAGTCGCAGTCTCACGACTCGTAGTATATCGAGTCGCATATACAGCCGCCTCCGTAGGACCGTAGATGTTCTCCAGTACGGCATAAGGTGATACTTTATAGTACTCTTCCACAAGTTTGGCAGGCAGCGTCTCACCGCAGGCAAACAGATATTTCAGAGTAAGGAATCCTTGGGTACTGCTTTCTTTCAAATATTGAACGAGCACGCTGAGCATCGAAGGTACCAAATTAAGATGCGTGATTCGGTTCGCATCCACAGCCTCCAGCAGTGCGACCGGATCTTTGTCCACGCCCTGCGGCAGGATCACAAGCGTTCCCTGTCCAAAGAACCAGCAGAATAGCTCTGGCACGGAGAAGTCAAAGGTGAATGTCGTTTTGAGCAGGAATCGGTCACCTGCCAACATCGGATATTCAGCTTCCAACTGGCTCAATGTATGGACGGCGGAGCGATGTTCAATCATTACACCTTTCGGCTTGCCGGTTGAACCTGACGTGTAAATGATATACGCCAGATGCTCTGGTCCTGCAATTGGCTCCAGATTGGAGTCATCCGCATGATACGCCTGCGGATCATCCAGTGCCAGGATCGTGCCAGTGAATGGGAAACGATCCTTGAGATGGCTCTTCGTCAGCAGAAGCTTCGCTCCCGAATCCTCCAGCATGTGGTGAATACGATCCTCAGGGAATTCCGGATCAATCGGAACATAAGCGCCGCCCGCTTTTAGAATGGCATGGATACCTATGATCATCTCAAGCGAACGCTCGACCATGATGCCGACTGGCTGATCTGGTCTGACCCCTTGCGCACGCAGCGTACGTGCGAGGCGGTTGGCCTGCTGATGAAGTTCTCCGTAGGTAAGCTCCGTTTCGCCGAAAATAAGTGCTGTATGATCCGGTGTGAGTGCAGCTTTTTCCTCAAATATGCCGTGAAGGGTCTTCTCACGCGGATAAGGAGCTGCTGTGTCTCCCCATACCTCTATAATTTGTGATTTCTCTTCTGGCGTTATCAGCTCCAGCTCATCAATACGGATAGCAGGTTGTACAGATACGCTTGTCAGAATTTTCGTCAAGTGCCCTTGAATCCGTTCCACGCTCTCCCGGTCATAGACACGGGCATTATAACGATACAAGAACTCCAGACTACGTCCTGGCAGCACAATGAGGTTAAAATCATAATTTGTCTGTTCAAACATCTGAACATCCGTAATTTTGTATTCAGCCTCATCATTGGCAATTTTCTCTTCCAGATGCTCTTCTACCGGGTAATTCTCAAATACCATGATATGGGAAATCAAATCTTGCTTTTGTTCGCTCTGTGCCTGAATCTCATAGAGCGGATAGGAATCATAAGCATGTCCTGCCAAATATAATTCCTGCTGTCTTTTCATTACATGCGAGAACGATTCGCATCCCTCGGCCTGAACCCGAACTGGAACTGTATTAATGAAGAGACCGATCATGCTCTCGATGCCTGGAATCTCGGCAGGTCTCCCCGAAACCACACTTCCGAAGACGACATCCTGGCTTCTATTGTAGCGTTGCAATACGATTCCCCAAGCAGCTTGCATCAGCGTGTTCATCGTCACTTGATGCTGTTTGGCCACTTGTTCCAAGCGCTCAGTCAAATCCGCATCCAACGTGAATACCAGCTTCTCCGACACGTAGGCTTCTGCTTTTGCCGATGGCTGTGTGATGGCCTGTGGCAGCTTCGTCTGCTGCTCGTAGCCTTCCAGATACCCTCTCCAGTAGGAGGATGCCTCTTCCTCGCCTTGTTTCTCTAACCATTGAATGTACTGGCTGTACGATGCTGCTACAGGAAGTTCAGGCTCCCTTTGCTCACGCAGAGCTCCGTACGTTTCAAACACTTCCTGGAGCACAAGAGGCATACACCAGCCATCCAAAATGATGTGATGAGAGCTCCACAACAGATGGTAATGCTCTTTTGCAGTACGTAGAATAGCAACACGCAGCAAGGCTTCATTCGCAAGATCAAAACCTCTCGCTTTGTCCTGGTCCATATAAGCTGCAAGACGCGTTTCCATTTCGCCCGGTTCCAGCTCATGCAATTCCTCGTATACAAAATCGCATGCTCTTTCTTTGAACACAATCTGTATAGGGAAGTCGCCCCATCCAGCATGGAAATTCGTTCTCAGTATGGCATGCCGTTTCATCAGATGCTGTAAGCTGCGTTTGAAATCCTCAGGATAGAATACTCCCTGAATTTCAAATGTGGCCTGCTCAAAGTAGACCTCTGAATGAGGCTCCAGCAAGCTGTGGAACAGCATTCCCTTTTGCATCGGTGTCAGTTTATACACATTTTCAATGCTACCGATGTGCCGTGTCTGCTCTTCCAGCTCCTCGATTTCCTCCAAGCTGATATCGTTGAGGAGTACATCGCTTGGTGTAAGCTCGGTTCTATCCTTGCCTGCACAGTGTCCAATGACTTCACTGAGACGTTCCTTCAAGATACAGGCAAACTTTTCTACCGAATCCATATGGAACTGTTGATGGTTATAGCTGACCGAAAGCTGAAGCTGTCCTTCGGTAATCAGTCCATTAATATTCAAGGCCTGATGCTGCACCATCTCCTCACTGACCTCAGACCCTGCCGAGTAAGGGGACACCTCCATCGTTCCTTCTGCAAGATCCTGGTCAAACTGCCCCAGGTAGTTGAAGGTAATCTCCGGTTCTGCCGAGAAGGAGGAGCCAGTGGATACGTCACTCAAATATTTCAAAATACCATATCCTACACCTTTGTTCGGGATACGACGCAGGCCTTCCTTAATACGCTTGATTCTGGCGCCGATCTCCATTTCGCCTCCCATCTCAAGGGCGACAGGATACTGACTTGTAAACCAGCCTATTGTGCGAGTGATATCTAATTCCGGTACAACAGGCTCCCGTCCATGTCCTTCCAGCACGATGCCTACACGTTCGATCCCTGTCCACTCGTGAACAGCCATACCTAGGGCCGTCAAGAGCAGATCGTTAACTTCCGTATTGTAAGCGCGATTCGCCTCTTTCAGGAACTGCTCTGTCTCTTCTGGCGACCATGTTACCGTAACAGCCTCGGTGTCTTTTATGAGAAGAGCGCCGTCTACCTTGTCTTTTGGAAGAAGGGCAAATCCCTCTCCTTCCACCTCTGCCCAAAAGCTGCGTTCTTGTTCAGCCGCCGGGCTGTTGGCGTATTGCGTGATCCCATCAACCCATGCACGGTACGAATCAGTCTTTTGTGGGAGCTTGACCGCTTGTCCACGTGCTGCTTGTTCGTAGCCTTCCTGCAAGTCCTCAAAGAGAATGCGCCAGGATACGCCATCCACAGCTAAATGATGAATAACGATCAACAAATGTTCGCCTTCCGCACAACGGAACAGACCTAGTCTAAAGAGTGGCCCATCCTCCAGAGAGATGCTGCGCTGAATGGCTTCTGCACCAGCTTCTATTGCCAAAGCCGGGTCTTTTTCATCCTGCAAATCGTGGATTTGGAGGCTATACAGCTCACCTTCGCCCAAACTGCGGTTCCACGCTTCTATTCCGTGCTCTCCTTGGCGGAATACCAGTCGCAGCGCATCATGGTGTTCTGCAATTTTTTGAATAACCTTGGCGAGCGCATCGGTATTAAAGCCTTCGCGTCGGTACAGCAGGACCGACTGATTAAAGTGATGTAGATCCTTTGACTGCTCTTCGAAAAATCTGCGCTGGGCAGGTCCCAGTTTTACCGTTCCGTGTACCTCGCCCTGATCTGCAATTCGGCTGACTGCGCTAACACGCTGAGCCAGTTCCGCAATTGTTGGATAGCTGAATAAATTCTTCATTTCCAGTTTGTAGCCTGCGTGGAGAAGTCTTGATGAAACCTGAATCGATTTGATCGAGTCGCCTCCAAGTTCAAAGAAATTATCATGTATGCCAACAAGCGGTACGCCGAGCACACCTTGCCAAATCGAAGCCAAAATATTCTCCACATCCGTCCGCGGAGCAGCAAAGGCGGCTCCTGCTTTCACACCCAAGTTTGGTTCAGGCAGTGCCTTACGATCCAGCTTGCCATTTGGTGTCAAAGGCATTACGTCCATTTGGACAAAGTAAGACGGAATCATATATGCAGGCAGTTCGGCAGACAGTTCATTTCTCAGCTCGCTGACAGACATTTCCCGATCAGCTACAAAGTAAGCACATAGAGACTTCTGTCCATTGGCGTCTGCCCACGCAACAACGAGAGCTTCCTCCACAAGTGGCATATCCAGCAACTTGGCCTCAATCTCACCAAGCTCAATACGATAGCCCCGTATTTTAACTTGATGGTCAATACGCCCAATGTACTCAATGTCTCCATTAGGAAGGCGACGAGCCAAGTCTCCGGTCCGATACATATTTCCTTCCGCAGCGAACGGATCCCTAATGAATTTTTCTGCGGTAAGATCCGGACGATTCAGGTATCCACGGGCTACTCCGTCCCCGGCGATGTACATTTCGCCCTCCACACCTAACGGTACAAGACGAAGCTGTTCATCCAGGATATGAATGTATATGTTGTCGGACGGCAATCCAATCGGTACAGATTCCCGTGTATCCTTCGCAGGATCGTACAGGTGAATCATGCAGCCAACGACGGTTTCGGTTGGGCCGTATTCATTGTAAATTTTGATGTTGCCGCCAAAGAGATCGGTAATCGTTTTGGACAAATGCGTGGTCAGATTCTCTCCACCCACAATAAGCTGCTGAATACGACTCTCCGCTGGAATGGTCATGTCTTTTATGAGACTGAGATGCGTCGGCGTCAGCTTGAGAATATCGACCGCATTTTCGCGCAAAATATGCTGAACGACCTCTGCCTTATCTATACCATCATAAATCCGTACTATTCCTCCGTTTATTAACGGAGTAAACATTGATGTCATCGTCAAGTCAAACGAAATGGATGAGTACAGCGGGAAGTCCGTTGGTTGCCCTGCACAATAGACCTTATTGGCCCACCAGATGTAGTTCACGATCCCTTTATGGTTAATCATGGTTCCCTTCGGATTCCCTGTTGTACCTGAGGTATAGATTAAATACACTAGGTCGTTTCCTCTTACAGGAATATTAGGATTATCCACTCCGGTTCCGTAGATGTGCGGAGAATCCAATTCCATAACCATTCCCTCAAAGGAGGCCAGCTTCGTCAGGTGGCTCTGTGTGAGCAGAATCTCAGCGCCGGAGTCCTTCAGAATATACTGAATCCGTTCCTGCGGATATTCAGGATCAATCGGTACATAGGCTCCGCCCGCTTTGAGTACACCCATGATGGCAACAAGCAGTTCCACTGACCGATCCGCTAACAGACCCACTACTTGTTCACTCCGCAGTCCCTGGTCTATCAAGGTCGAAGCCAGTCTGTTCGCCCGCTCGTTCAACTCCCGATACGTGATCTGGATATCGCCGCTTACTGCTGCAATCTTATCTGGCGTACGGACAACCTGTTCCTCAAACAAGGTATGCAGACCCTGATCACTTGGATAGGCATGAGCCTTGCCACCCCAGTCAAGCAGCTTCGTCCGTTCCTCCGGTGTTACAATCTCCAGCTCCTGTATCGTCGCTTGCGGACGAGTAGCTACCTGATCGAGCATTTGCAACAAATGTCCTCCGATTCGCGCAATGCTTTCTTGCTCGTAGACCGAAGCATTGTAGCGAATGCAGACCTTAATGTCCTCGCCTGGAATGACAACGAGGTTAAAGTCATAGTTGGTTTGCTCAAACATGGCGAAGTTGGCGACTTCGAGATTGTCCTCTGTGTGATTACCCGACTGTTCTACCTGTTCGTCGAGCGGATAATTTTCAAAGATCATAATATGAGAAATCAGGTCTTGCTTTTGGCTTGTTTTCCCCTGAATCTCATACAGCGGATAGGTGTCGTAGGCACGACCAGCCAACGAATGTGCCTGTGTACGTTTCATCACCTCGACAAAGGCCTCGTCTTTGGATGACTGTACGCGGATAGGTACTGTATTAATAAACAGACCCACCATATTCTCGATCCCTGCAATCTCAGCAGGTCTACCTGATACAACGCCACCGAAAACAACATCCGAGCTGGCATTGTAATGTTGGAGAATCAGGCCCCAGGCTGTCTGCATGAGTGTGTTGACGGTCACATGATTGCGCTTCGCGACAACATCCATTTTATGGGTCAAGGACGCGCCCAAATGGAGAACATGCTCATTCAGAACGTAACCCTCTACTTTAGCTTGAGATTTCGTTTTAGCTTCCGGCAATACAGTATTACCGTCATAGTCTTCGAGATATTGGCTCCAATATGTTGAAGACTCTTGATCATCCTGTGCATCAAGCCATTCTATATAACGGCTGTAGGGCTGAGCCGGTGGTAGTACAGGCTGTACTTGCTGACGCAGGGCAGAATAATAATCGAACAGCTCCTGTGTAATAATCGGGATGCACCAGCCATCCATGACAATATGATGGAAGCTCCACAATACAAGGCAGCTTTGTTCCTTTTGCAAAACAGTCACTCGCATCAGCGGATCTTCTGACAAGCTGAATCCCTTAGCCATATCTTCAGTAGTGTAAGCCTGAATTTGGGCTTCTTGCTCCTGCAACGTAGCGGCACGCAAATCTAAGTAGTTCAGAGGGATTGGCCGTTGCTTAAAGACAACTTGTAGCGGTACATCAGCAATATTGTTGTAAAAGCCGGTACGCAATATGGCATGTCGTTGCGCCAAAGCCTGGAAGCTCTCGAAGAAGATATCTACATCGAAGCTGCCACGTAGCTCAAACGTTGCCTGCTCAAAGTATGAAGAGGAGTCTGGCTCCAGCAAGCTGTGGAAGAGCATGCCCTTCTGCATTGCCGTTAGCTTGTACACATCCTCAATCTCTCCAATATGGGCCGTTTGGGTTGTGAGCCGATCAAGCTGCTCCAGGGTCAGTCCTTGGAACAGAACATCACTCGGCGTAAGCTGCGAACGCTCCTGAGCCACACAATGCCAGATGACCTCGCTAAGACTTGACTGTAATAATTCAGCAAAATGACTTACCGTCTCCTTACGGTACTGCCTGTTGCTGTACGTAATCGTCAGTGATAGCTGGCCTTCGGCAATCATGCCATTCACATCCAGAGCATATTGCTGTGGTGTGTGATCACTGAGCGCCTTACCGACTGAATGTGTAGACAAGCTAAGAGCATTGCCTTCCAAATCCTGATCAAACTGTCCAAGGTAGTTGAAGGAAACTTCCGGTTCTACGCTGAATCGAGTACCTTTTTCCGGTGCCATATACTTCAGCAAACCGTAGCCGATGCCTTTGTGCGGAACCTCTCGCAAATTCTCCTTGATGCGCTTGATTTGGGCAGATACTTCCTGCCCACCTTGCACGTTCAGCAGAACAGGGTATTGGGTGGTGAACCAGCCCACGGTACGGGTAATATCCAGATCTGGTACGATCATTTCCCGGCCATGCCCTTCAAGGTTAACCAAAATCTGTTCCATGCCTGTCCAGCGCTGAATAGCTGCTCCCAGCGCAGTCAAGAGCAAATCATTCGTCTCCGTATGATAAGCCCGGTTTGCTTGTCGCAACAGCAGGTCTGTTTCTTCAGCAGACCACGTTACCGTAACCGACTCGGTATCCCGAATGGGGCCCGGTTCCTGATCCTCATCCTTTGGCAGTGGAGCCAGCATCGTCTCCTCAATCTGCTGCCAGTATGAACGTTCCTCGTCCAGGGCAGGGCCTGCTGCATACTTCGCCGCTTGCTCGGACCATACAAGATACGAATCGGTCTTTTGCGGAAGAACAATCGCTTGTCCATTCAACGCCTGCTCGTATCCTGTTGCAATGTCTTCAAACAGGATGCGCCAGGATACGCCGTCAACCAAGAGGTGATGAATGACAATCAACAAATGATCGCCATCATTACAATGGAACAAGCCTAGCTTGAACAGAGGGCCGTCTTCCAAGTGGAAGCTTGCCTGGATGGCATCGGCCTGGGCTTGAACAGCAGCTGCCTGGTCTTCTACCTGTCTCATATCGACGATGTCCAATGTGTAGAGTTCGCCTTCGTCAATTCCCCGATTCCAAGCTGCATATCCAGCTTCTGTAGACCGGAAAACCATACGTAGCGCGTCATGATGAATCGCAACTTGGTCCATTGTCAACCGGAGTGCAGCCTCATCAAAGCCGTCTTTCCGATGGAGCATGACAGCATGATTGTAATGATGTGGCTCCGCTGTGTGACGTTCAAAGAACCAGCGCTGAATTGGCATTAACTCCGCTGCACCTTTGATTTCACCCTGCTCTGCTGTGCGTCCGGCTACTTGAAGATACGGGCTTAGCTCAGCAATTGTCGGATATTTGAAGAGATCCTTCATCTCTAATTTATATCCTAATTGGAACAATCTAGAGGACACCTGAATCGCCTTGATGGAGTCACCACCCAGATCGAAGAAGTGATCATGGATGCCGACCTGCTGTGCTCCTAACACACCTTGCCATACAGAAGCCAAAGCTTCCTCAGCTACGTTCCTCGGCGCTTCATAAACCGCTCCAGTCTGCACATTGGTCTCAGGAGCTGGAAGTGCTTTGCGATCCAACTTACCATTTGGTGTCAACGGCATCTGTTCCAATTGCATGAAGTAAGACGGAATCATATAAGCCGGCAGCTCAGCAGCCAAGGCTTTTCTCAATTCGCCTACTGTCAGCATCTGATCGGCAGTGAAATAGCCCACCAGTACTTTTTGTCCACTTCCATCCTCCCGGGCAAGCACAACGGCCTCCCTCACAGACGGAGCATGGAGCAACTTCGCCTCCACTTCTCCCAGTTCGATACGGTAACCCCGGATTTTAACCTGATGGTCAATCCGTCCCAAATACTCCATGCTGCCATCCGGCAACCAGCGTGCCAAGTCACCTGAGCGGTACATGCGCTCGCCCGCTTCAAACGGATGAGCTACAAACTTCTCTGCCGTCAATTCCGGTCGGTTCAGGTAGCCACGCGCCAGGCCTTCGCCCGCCACATAGAGTTCACCCGGAATGCCAATCGGTTGTGGACGGCGTTGTTCATCCAGAATGTACGCACGTAGTGTCGGAATCGGGATACCGATATTGCTGCGGCCCTGTTCAATTTCCAGTTCTGTAATTTCCTTATACGTTACATGCACGGTCGTTTCCGTGATGCCATACATGTTGATGAGCTGTACTTGCGGATATTTCGCTCTCCAGTCCTTGAGCAAGGCCGGGCTTAATGCCTCCCCGCCGAAGATAATCATGCGAAGACTCAATTCTGCCGCGCGATGACTAAGTTCTTCTTGTAGTAACTGATAGAAGTATGTTGGCGTCTGGTTCAACACGGTAACCTTCTGGTCCTTAAGCAACTGCAAGAAACGCTCTGGGCTCTTCGCAGTAAGCGATGGAACGATGACCAGACGACCTCCGTTCAGCAATGCCCCGTACATCTCCCATACGGAGAAGTCGAAACAGAATGAATGGAACAGCGTCCACGTATCCTGAGGACCGAAATCAAACATATTTTTATCATTAAAGAGCAAGCGGACTACATTTTTGTGCTCGATCAGCGTTCCCTTTGGCTTGCCTGTCGTACCCGATGTGTAGATAACGTAGGCAAGATGATTCGGTCCAGCCGTAGGCTCCAGATTTGAGACATCTTCCTTGTAGGAAGCCGCCTCGTCCAGATTAACGATGTCTCCGGTGAAGGAGATACGTGTCTCCAGATGCGCTTGTGTCAGCAGCAGCTTGGCTCCCGAATCCTCAAGCATAAAGCGAATGCGGTCCTCTGGATATTCAGGGTCGACAGGGACATAAGCCCCGCCTGCCTTCAAGATGGCCAAAATCCCAACGACCATTTCAAGGGAACGATCCGCCATGATTCCAACCAAACCGTCTGGTTGCAGACCACGCTCGCGGAGCGTTCTGGCAAGTCCATTGGCCCGCTCATTCAGCTCGCTATAGGACAAGGTTGCCTCTTCACATACGACCGCTACTGCATCCGGATTACGGACAGCCTGTTCCTCGAACAGTGCATGAATCGTTTGGTCACGAGGATAATCTGCTTTGGCTTCGTCCGCATCTTTCATCAGCATCGACTTTTCCTGCGGTGTCACGATATCAAGGGATGACAACGACAATCCCGGATTGGCGATAGCTTCCTGAATAAGCTGTACAAAGTGGCCTGCCATCCGCTCAGCGGTCTCCCGCTTGTAGATTGCAGTCGCGTATTCCAACGTGCAGTTCAATGCCTCATCCGCTTCACTCACTGTCAGCGTGAGGTCGAACTTGGCAGCAGGATGGGCCTGATCGTAAGGAGTGAAACGTAATCCCTCTATTTCTTGTTCTCCCTGCTCGATATTTTGCAGAACAAACATAGTATCAAATAGTGGGTTACGACTCAGGTCACGCTGAAGCTCCAGCTTCTCTACCAGCTCCTCGAACGGATAATCCTGGTTTTCATAGGCCCGCAGTGCTGTTTCCTTCACTTCCTTCAAGTAAGCCTCGAAGGACTTTTCGCCCTCTGGATAAGTACGCAGTGCCACTGTGCCTACGAACATACCGATAAGGCCCTCGAGTGTGGCATGGGATCTTCCCGCCACTGGTGAACCGACAATGACATCTTCCTGCCCCGTGTACTTGTGCAAGAGCGTCGTATAGGCTGCCAGCAGCACCATGAACAGCGTAGAACCTGTTCGGGTAGCCAGCTCCTGGAGTGAAGCGCTCAGAGAAGCATCAATCTGGAAGTCAATCCGATCTCCCGCAAAGCTTCGTACCGCAGGACGAACTTCATCTACTGGCAAATCCAGCACTGGCAAGCTTCCGCGGAATGCATCCAGCCAGTAAGCTTCCTGGGCTTTGAGGCGCTCGCTTCCGAGCTGCTCTTGCTGCCATACCGCATAGTCTGTGTACTGGATCTGCAACGCAGGCAATACGTCCTCTTCTTGGTAGAAGTGAAGGAACTCTTCTATGAGAATATTCATAGAAACCCCATCCGAGACAATATGATGCATATCGAACAACAGTAAATGGCGCTCGTGTGCAATTCGAATGAGACCTACCCGCAGCAATGGTGCTTCGCCAAGGTCAAAAGGATGAACAAACTGCTGAAGGGCAGCTTCTGCCTCTGTCTCGCTCAACTCCGCATATTCCACCGTAAACGGAACATCCGGTAGGATCTGCTGTACAGGTTCACCGTTAACAGTCACAAAACGGGTGCGCAGTGAACCATGACGATGAATCAGACGACGGAATGCCTGCTCCAGTCGTTCCCGATTCAGGGCTCCCTCAACCGTAAGGATACCTGGCATATTGTAGCTCAGCTCTCCGCCTTCCAGCTGGCTAAGGATAAACAGCCGTTTTTGGGCTGAGGACAATGGGTAGTGCTCTCGCGCTCCCGCTGTAGGAATTTCTTCAAAATTCAGCGGTGTATAGCCCTCAATGGCACGAGCCAAGCCTTCAATGGTAGGCGACTCGAACACTTCTCTTAGGCTAATCTCACGGTTCATCTCCTTACGAATTCGTGAGACTAGCAGAGCTGCACGCAGTGAATGGCCTCCAAAATGGAAGAAATTATCCTTTACTCCCGCGCTCTCTACACCCAGCACCTCTTGCCAGATTTCGGCTAATTGAATTTCTACAGGTGTCTGTGGAGCCTCAGATGAAGCAACTGCCCATCCTTGCTCACCCTGCAGCGCTTTTCGATCTATTTTTCCGTTCGACGTCAGAGGCATGTCCTCCAGTTGTACGAAGCGGGAAGGGATCATATATCCAGGTAACATCTCCGACAGAACTGCCCGGAGCTCCGATACCTCAAGCTTCTGAGCAGCTACAAAGTAAGCGACTAGATCTTTGTAGCCATCCTCACTTTCCACAGCCAAGGCCACGACTTCCTGAACGAACGGCACTCTGAGCATGTGTGCTTCGACCTCGCCCAGCTCGATCCGATAGCCACGAATTTTGACTTGGTGATCTATCCGACCTAAGTACTCGATAGTTCCATCTGGTAACCAACGAACCAAATCACCCGTCCGATACATACGCTCTCCTGGAGTAAACGGATTGTCCACGAACTTCTCATCCATTAACGCAGGCTGGTTATGATAGCCCCGGGCTAACCCGATACCTGAAATGCATAGCTCTCCAGCTACGCCGACAGGCAGCACTCTGAAATGGTCATCCAAGATATACACACGATGGTTAGCAATGGGTTGTCCAATGGACACCCGTTCCATCGTTTCTTCACTGTCCGGGACAGTCCACATTGTGGTGCATACAGAATCCTCTGTTGGGCCATAGCCATTGAAGTACTGTACATGCTTCCTCCATTTTTCGATCAACTCGACCGATGTGGCCGATCCGGCGGTTAGCAGGCATCGCAGTGCTGGCAGGCGCTCCGGCTCAAGGTGAATAATGTAAGCTGGTGGCAGAGTCGCTATCGTAATTGCCTTGCTGTTCATGAACTGCTCGAACAGGGCATGATCTAAAATATCTTGCGTAGAAGGAATGCATAGAGTAGCCCCGTGGCTCAGTGCCGTTATAATCTCGGAAACCGATGCATCGAACGACAGACTTGCAAACTGAACGATCCGATCCTGCGGTGTAACTTCGAAGAGTCCGCGGTATACGTCCGACAGATTGCGTAGTCCCCGGTGTTCCACTAACACGCCCTTAGGCTGACCCGTCGTGCCTGAAGTATAGATCACGTAAGCCAGGTCATCAGAGTTGGCCGTATCCTTCAAATTCGATTCATCGGCATCATAGGTCGACGGTTCTTCCAGCAACAGGACATTTCCCATCCAGTCTATATGCTCCAAAAGATGCGCTTGGGCAAGGATCATCTTCGTCCCCGAATCTTCGAGCATGTAGTTGATTCGCTCTTTCGGATACTCTGGATCCATTGGAACGTAGGCGCCCCCGGCTTTCATAATGCCGTACATCCCAACGATCATATCCGTTGACCGTTCAACAAGCAGCCCCACTAGGTCTCCCGTCTTGATTCCCTCAGCACGCAGTCTTCTCGCCAATCCATTGGCTTTTGCGTTCAGCTCGGCATAGGTCAGCATCTCGTTCTCAAACAGAAGGGCAGTCGCGTCCGGCGTTCGAGCCGCCTGTTCCTCCAACAGCCCGTGAAACGTGGTACGGTGTTTGGAGCTGGCTTCCGTTTCTCCCCATACGCTCAGAATCTGTTCTCTCTCCTGCGGCGTAACCAATTCCAGAGCATCCACGGAAATTGCAGGATTCTCCACAATTTGTTCCATGAGGTGAAACAAGTGACTCTTGATTTGTTCAATCGTGGCTGAATCATAGACGAGCGCATTGTATTGGAACAACAATCTCATCTCTTTGCCCGGTAGAACAATTAAGTTAAAATCGTAATTCGTTTGTTCAAGAAGCTCCGCTTCCTCAATCTCAAAGGCAGCCTCGCCATCTCCTAGACGCTCTACTTCCTCTTCCACAGGATAATTCTCAAATACCATAATATGTGAGATTAGATCCTGCTTTTGGTCCGTCTGAGCCTGAATTTCAAACAACGGGTAGGTGTCATACATATGAGAAGCCATATATTGCTCCTGCTGTTGCTTCATCAGGACTGTGAAGGGGAGATGTTCTTCCGTTTTCACACGAACTGGAATTGTATTAATGAACAAACCGATCATCCGGTCAATTCCCGGAATTTCAGCCGGTCTGCCTGACACCACACTTCCGTATACAACATCCCGACTACCGTTATAGCGTTGAAGCGCAACGCCCCAGATGGACTGCAGCAATATATTCATCGTGACATGAGCATCTCTGGCCACCTTTTCCAGACGTTCAGTCAATTCCCTGCTGACAGGATAGTTCAGCTTTTCTGCTACATAGCCTTCTCCTTTGACTGCTCCACCGACTTGAGGTAAAAGCGTCTGTTGCTCATAACCGGCCAGATATCGGCTCCAATAGTCGGCCGCAGCTGCTTCATCCTGCTGTTCCAGCCATTCAATATATCGGCTATACGGCTGGACCTCTGCCAGCTGAGGCTCTCTTCCTTCCAGGAGGGCAAAATAGTGTTCAAACACCTCCTGTGTAATTAATGGAACACACCATCCATCCATGACGATGTGGTGGAAGCTCCACAAGAGACGGAAGCTCTCTTCATCTGTTTGCAAAATCGATACACGGAGAAGCTCATCTTCAGCCAGGTTGAAGCCCTGTGCTTTGTCCTCAGCGGCAAATGTCTTTAGGTAAGCTTCACGCTGCGGTGCATTCATCTCACGCAGGTCTTCATACACCAGTTTGGCACCTCTGTGCCGAAATACGACTTGTAAAGGCTCACTGCCCCAACCACTGTAGAAGTTCGTGCGCAGAATGGCATGACGCTCCACCACTGCATCCAGACTGTGTCCGAAAGCGGTCGGATCAAAACTACCCTTAAAGTCAAAGGCGGCCTGCTCAAAATAAGCACCTGTATGCGGCTCGAACATATCATGAAACAGCATGCCCTTCTGCATCGGCGTCAGGCTGTATACATTCTCAATATCACCTATGTGGCTGGTCTGCTTCGAAAGCTCCTCCAGATCAGCAATGCTCAGCCCCTTGGCAAGTACATCGCTTGGTGTCAATACAGTTCTTTCCTGGGTTACACAATGCTGAAGAAGCTGCCGTAGGCTTTCTTCAATGTATCCAGCGAGCTGTTTCATTGTAGATGACTTATACTGTTTTCCGTTATAACTCATCGTCAGAGTCAAGGCTCCGTCTGTCACCATGCCATTAATATCTAGCGTATAGGCTGGCTCTCCCAACAGGCTTTGCGCGCTTCCGGTCGGATAAGGAGAAACCTGCAACGAGCTTCCTTGCAAATCCTGATCAAACTGCCCCAGATAGTTAAAAGAAATTTCAGGCTGCAAATTGAAACTGTCTGCGTCCTCCTGACTCGCCATCGTTTTGAGCAACCCATATCCGATACCTTTATTCGGAATACGGCGCAGCTCTTCTTTCACTGATTTGATTAAGGCTGACAACTCAAGATCATTTCCCAAGTCTAAAATGACTGGGTATTGGCTTGTAAACCAGCCAACAGTACGGGTAATATCGATATTCGGTATAATCGGCTCACGACCGTGCCCCTCAAGATTCACAGCGATCTTACCAATACCAGACCATTTGGATACCGCCATGCCTAGAGCAGTCAATAGCAGATCGTTCGTCTCCGTTTGGTAAGCACGATGGGCTTTTCTCAGCAGTTGATCGGTTTCTTCTACCGTCCATTGTGCTGTCACCACTTCGCTATCCTGCAATAAAAGGCTTTCCACAGCCTCATCCTTCGGCAACTGCTCGAGTGGCTGATCCCCAAGCTTGCTCCAATACGCCCGATGCACCTCGATTTCTGGTCCTTCCGAATAACGGGCAATAGCGTCTCCCCAATCACGGAAGGAATCCGTTTTCTGCGGAAAGGTCAGTGCTTGTCCTTGGATCACCTGTTCATAGCCTGCTGCGAAGTCCTCGAACAAAATCCGCCAGGATACTCCGTCCACCACTAAATGATGGATCACGATCAGAAGGTGGTCTCCATCCTGACAATGGAAAAGCCCTAACTTCATCAGTGGACCTTCTGCCAGGTTGATGCTGCGCTGGATGTCGTCCGACAGCGTTGTAATGGCTGCAACCGGATTAGATTCGCTCCGTAAATCAGCAGTGATCAGGCTATACAGCTCTCCTTCTCCAAGATCACGGTTCCAAGCTTCGTAGCCATGCTCGGTCTGCCGAAAAACCATGCGAAGGGCGTCATGGTGCTCAGCCAATTTTCTCAGCACATGATGCAAGGCCTTTTCCTCAAATCCCTGTTCACGATACAGCATGACCGCTTGATTGAAGTGATGAGGCTCTGCCTGTTTCCGCCCAAAGAACCACAGTTGGACTGGAGTCAACCGAGCCGCTCCGCGCACAACTCCCTGTTCAGCCATATGCACAGCCGTTTGTATTTCTGCACCTAGCTCGGCAATGGTCGGGGACTTGAACAGTTGCTTCATCTCTAACCGATAGCCAGCCTGCAGCAACCGTGACGACACCTGAATGGCCTTGATGGAATCTCCGCCCAATTCAAAGAAATTGTCATGGATACCCACCTGTTCGGCACCCAGCACCCCTTGCCAGACAGACGCCAAAGCTTCTTCAGCCGGTGTACGAGGAGCTGTATACTTCCGTCCCGTATGCGCACCTACTTGCGGAGCTGGCAGAGACCTGCGGTCTACTTTTCCGTTTGACGTTAATGGCATACGATCCATCTGGATAAAGTAGGATGGCATCATATAGCCCGGAAGTACCTGCGATAGAGCAAGGCGTACTTCGCCTGCCGTGAGTGTACGATCTGCCACATAATAAGCGCAAAGCTGCTTCTCTCCAAGCTCATCCGCGCGAACGACGACTACGGCTTCAACTACTGACTCCACCTTGGCTAATTGAGCCTCGATTTCGGGGAGTTCGATACGGTAACCGCGTATTTTGACCTGCTCATCAATTCTTCCCTTAAACTCCAGGTTCCCATCTGGAAGCCAGCGAACCAAATCACCAGTTCGGTAGCAGCGTTCCCCTTCCTTAACAGGACTAGGGACAAATTTTTCTGCTGTGAGGTCAGGACGATTGAGGTATCCGCGCGCTACACCTTCACCGCCGACAATCAGCTCGCCCCAAGCACCAATGGGCTGTAATTGCAGCGATCCATTGACTACATAAGCGGTCGAGTTACTAATCGGGCGCCCAATCGGCACGCCCCCTTCAACACGACCCGGAATCTTGTAGGTGGTGGAGAAGGTCGTATTCTCTGTCGGACCATAGCCATTGATAGGGACAAGATCAGGATTAGCCTCAATGACACGGTTTATATGAGATATGGACAGTACGTCACCACCTACCAGCAATGCTTTCAGTCCTCTGAACAGGTACTCGTCCTGCAGTGAAAGCTGATTGAAAAGCGGTGAAGTAAGCCACATGGTCGTAATTCCGTATTTGGCAATAGCTGCTTTGAGCCGATCGGCAATCAGGATATCGTCGTTCTCTACGAAATAAAGCTGTCCGCCGTTAAGCAACGCTCCCCATATCTCAAAGGTCGAGGCATCGAAGGCCACGGCTCCTGTCTGCAAAATTCGCGTGGATTCGTTCAGCTCCACATAATTGGTTTCTTTGACCAGACGGACCACGTTCCGATGTTCAACCATAACGCCCTTCGGTCTACCTGTCGTACCCGAGGTATAGATAACATAAGCGAGTCCCTGTGGTCCCTGAACTGTCTCCTCAGCTTGGACAGGATCAGACGCATAAGCCTCTTCACTGCTGAGGTCAACAATCGGTATACCGTAGTCTACATTTATAAGCTCGCCCTTTTGTACCAGTAGTAGCTTGGCATTGGAATCTTCGAGCATATAACGAACCCGATCTTCCGGGTAATCAGGATCGATTGGCACATAGGCTCCACCAGCCTGAAGCACGGCGAGCATACCAACCACCATCTCGATACTCCGTCCGCCCATAATAGCCACCGGTTGCTCCCTTAGCGTCCCCAAACGACGCAGTGTTTGGGCCAATCGGCTCGCCTTGTCTTCCAATTCGAGGTACGTTAACTGGGCATCGCCGAATACCAACGCCGTCTGCTCTGGTGTACGCTTGACTTGTTCCGCGAACAATTCATGAATGGTCTTATCCCTTGGATAAGGAGTAGCTGTCGCGTTGAATACTTCAATGATCTGTACTTTCTCCTCCGGTGTGATCATTTCAATCTCAGCCAGTTGCAATTGAGGATTGGCCGCGACTGCATGCAGAACCCGGAGCAAGTGGGTTGCAAGTCGCTCTACAGTTTCCCGCCGATACAAAGCTGTACTATATTCGAGGCCAAAGGCTAGTTCAGCGCCCTTCTCCTCTACATTGAGGGACAGGTCAAATTTGGCTGTAACTGTGTCCATCGGGTAAGGAGTAAAGTGCACGCCATCCATGTCTTGCTCTTCCTGCTCCGTATTTTGTAATACCAACAGGGTGTCAAAGAGCGGATTGCGGCTGACATCACGTCCTACGCCCAGTTTTTCGACCAATTTTTCAAAAGGGTAATCCTGATGCTCGAACGCCTTGAGTGCTGTTTCCTTGACTTCCAGAAGATAATCCTGAAAGGTTTTTTCTCCTGCCGGGTAGCTGCGCAAAGCCAGTGTATTGACAAACATACCAATGATGCCCTCAAGCTCCGCTTGTGGTCTGCCGGCTACTGGAGAACCTACGACGATGTCCTTCTGCCCTGTATATTTGTGCAGCAGCACCGAATAAGCGGCCAGCAATACCATATACAGTGTAGTACCTGTACGGGATGCAAGCTCTTGTATCGCCTTATTGCCAGACTCGTCCAATGTAAAATCAATTCGGCTTCCCTCGAAACTCCGAACCGAAAGGCGCTGGAAGTCGGTAGGCAACTCCAATACCGGCAACTCTCCTTCAAAGGCTTGCAGCCAATACGCTTCAAGGTCTTGCCACTCTCTCTCAGACTGTTCCCGTTGCCATACCGCATAATCCTTATATTGAATATGCAGTTCTGGTAGGTGTTCTCCTTGATACAATTGCGTGAGTTCCTCCACCAGTATTTGAATGGAAACACCATCTGAAATGATATGATGCATATCAAACAGCAACAGATGACGCTCCTCCTGCAGCTTCACTAAGCCAACACGCAATAATGGAGCCTGACTCAGATCAAAGGCACGGGTAAAGCTGTGAATGAGCGTATCCGTTTCCTCCACCGACGCCTCTGTGTAGTCCAACGCAAACGGAACATTCTTATGCACACGCTGAACAAGCTCTCCATCCTGCATATAAAAGCCGGTTCTCAGCGATTCATGACGCTGGATCAGTGCTTTGAACGCAGACTCCAGCCGTACGCGATCCAACGGTCCGTCCACGGTGAAGGCCCCCGGCATATTGTAGCTGAGCTCTCCCCCGTCCATCTGTCTCAGCACGTATAACCGCTTTTGCGCTGAGGACACTGGGTATGCTTCGCTTTTCTCAGCCTGTGGAATAGACTCGTACACGGTTGGAATGCGTTCTTTCACCAATCGTGCCAAGGATTCAACTGTAGGCGACTGGAATACTTCACGCAGCGAAATGCTGCATCCCAGCTCTTTGCGAATCCGCGTAACGAGCAATGTTGCCCGCAAAGAGTGACCACCGATCTCAAAGAAATTATCGTGGACGCCAACGCGGGCAGCTCCCAGGATATCCTGCCAAATAAGCACCAGTTGTGCTTCCACTGCAGTTCTTGGAGCCAGATAATCCTCGCCGGATTGTACGCTACCCTCAGGAGCCGGCAACGCGCGGCGATCCAGCTTGCCATTAGGTGTAAGCGGCATTTGCTCCAACCGAACAAAATAAGAGGGAATCATGTAAGCTGGTAATTCCGTTGCCAGCTGAGACCGCAATTCCCCTGGCGAAAGATCGCTGGAGGCTACATAGTAGGCGCACAGCAATTTTTGTCCCTGTTCGTCGTCCCGGGCGAGGACAATCGTTTCCCGTACGCCCGGAGCTTTGAGAATTTGGGCTTCGACCTCGCCCAGCTCAATTCGGTAGCCGCGAATTTTGACCTGATGATCGATCCGGCCCAAATATTCAATATTGCCGTCAGGCAACCAGCGAGCCAGGTCCCCCGTTCGGTACAGGCGCTCTCCCGCTCGATACGGATGTTCTACAAATTTCTCAGCCGTCAAATCTGGCCGGTTCAAATACCCACGGGCAAGACCATCCCCCGCAATGTATAGCTCTCCCGGAACCCCGACAGGCTGCAAGCGTCTGTGCTCATCAAAAATATAAGCGCTAAGCGTTGGAATGGTTCTACCAATATTGCTTTTGCCTGCTTCTATCTCATGTTCTGTGATTTCCTTGTAAGTGACATGAACCGTCGTTTCCGTAATTCCGTACATATTAATCAGCTGCACATCAGGATACTTTGCCCGCCAGTTTTTCAGAAGAGATGGGCTCAAAGCCTCTCCGCCAAAAATAATTTTTCTAAGGCTAAGTTCTGTGGACGATTGTGCCAATTCTTCCTGTATCACCTGATAAAAATATGTCGGCGTTTGGTTTAAAATGGTGACTCGATTGTCCTTCAACAGCTCTAAGAAAGCTGCCGGACTCTTGGCTGTAAGGGATGGGACAATTACCAGTTTTCCTCCGTAAAGAAGCGCCCCATACATCTCCCAAACAGAGAAATCGAAGCAGAACGAATGGAACAGCGTCCATGTATCCTGGGAATTGAAATCAAATAAATTGTCATCGTTAAAGAGCAGACGAACTACATTTTTGTGCTCGATCAGCGTTCCTTTTGGCTTGCCAGTTGTACCCGATGTGTAGATAACATAGGCCAAATGGTTCGGTCCCGAAATGCTCTCCAGATTAGAAGCATCTCCTGTATACGTTGCCGCTTCGTCCAAACTCACAAGCTTTCCGTCAAAAGTGGTACTCTCCCATAGATGGCTTTGGGTGAGCAATAGACGGACTCCTGAATCCTCTAGCATGTAACGAATGCGTTCTTCAGGATATTCAGGATCAATTGGCACATAGGCCCCTCCTGCCTTCAAAACCGCCAACATGCCGACGACCATATCTAGGGAACGATCCGCCATAATCCCCACGAGTACATCTGCACCAACGCCTTCGGTGCGCAAATATCTCGCAAGCTGGTTAGCCTGCTCATTTAGAGCTAGGTATGTAATGCTCTGCTCGCCCATCTGAACAGCTACGTGGTCCGGCGTGCGCTCAGCTTGTTCCTCGAATAAGCCATGAATGGTCTTATCACGCGGGTAATCCACTACATCGCCTTCCGAAAGAGCCAGAATGGATTGCTCTTCTGCTTCTCCCAATAGATTTACTTCTGCAATGGAAAGCTGCGGTGTATGAATGATCTGCTCGGCGATCGTAAGCAGCTGGGACACCATGTCCGTTACTTCACTGCGTTCGAACAGCTCTGTCCGATAATCGATATCCAGTACAAGCTCGCCTTCATCCAAGATTTCCACGATATGAAGCACGAAATCATTCACTTCATCGCCGCAAAAATCATAATCCGTCAAAATGCGCACGTCATCCAAGTCAACCCAGTTGATAAGGCGGTATTCCATGGAAACACCAAAAAGCCGCTGAATATCCTTGTTGCCGTGCATTTCTCTAAGATCCTGAATTAACTGATTGTATGGATATTTCTGATGCCGCAAGACTGACATTTGGTCCCTGGCTACTTCCTGCAGGAAGCTTAACACCTCTACATCCTTGTCAACGTATGTTCTGGCGGCAGCCGTGCTGACAAACATACCGATCTTTTGCTTCTCTTTCTTGTTCCCCCGGTTAGCGAACGAGGTACCGATCACCACATCTGGCTGATTCGTCACTTTGTGTATGTAGATATACATCGCACCCATGAAGAATTGGAACAGAGAAATCCTGTTTTGTTGGCAAAATGCCTGTAGCTCGTTATATAGCGTCTCCGGCACAGTAAAATGTTCTCGAACAGCTTGGGTACTTAGCGATAACGGGTTATATGACTTCCAGCCTGTGAGTTCAGGCAAATCGGAGAATTTATCCAGCCAGTATGCCTTATCCTTTTGGTACCTGTCAGAAAGCTCATATGCGTTCTCATCTGCAATATATTCAATATAAGAGCAATCATCGCTCAGCTTAGGTTCATTTCCTTGAATTAAATCCATATAAAAGGCTGTCAGTTGATTTCCATAAACCACCATAGAGATCCCGTCAGAAATAATATGATGCATTTTGATATTAATCCAATACTCTTCCTCACTAATCTTCACAATCAAAAACTGGAAGAGTTCAGAGTCCAGCAATGGCAAAGGTTTGCTTTTGTGCTGCTCAAGTAAGGCTTCCACCTCGGAAATACTATCGATATGAGTAAGATCCAAGCACTCCAACTGTCTTTCTTCATAAGGAACGACATACTGCTGGGGCACTCCATCCACTGAAGTAATACGAATGCGGAACGCATCATACTGTTTGATAATCAAATTGATGGACTGCATGAAGGCAGCGATATTGATGTGACCCTTCATCTTGGCTGTACCGGATAGCTGTGACACGGATGTATCTGGATAGAGTAATTCGGTATACCATATACGCTTTTGCGCATTCGTTAAATCAAATAACTGCATGTTATTCATCTCATTCACTCCTATTTCCGTGATGTGAATATCCTCCCGCTGCACTTGGCAGTCAGGAGGACAAAAAGACAGTTTAACGCGCGCTTCCACCCCGTCATTGATCAAGTGAAACAATTTCTTCCGCCTCAGCCACCAATCGTTCGCCTACGGTAGCCCGGCCACTTCCGAGAATATAACCACGCCGACGCTTGACCACTTCAAAATAGAGATCTATTCGGTCCCCAGGCTTCGCAAGGCTATGAAAGCGAACGCCATTGAGGTTGGTTAGGTATGAAATACCTCTTTTGTCAATCGCAGCGAATGCCGCTAATTGTGCAAGCGACTCCACGATCAGCATAGGAGGCATGTATGGATTAGCTTCTGTAATAAACCATTCGCTTGAGGTAACAAGCTTGTACCCCTTCGCCCATTGCGACGTTTCGTACCCGGTCACGCCATCGAGCAGAAGAAATGGGTACCTGTGCGGAAGCACATCCTGAATATGGACTAGCTCTTCGCTCACAGGCTTATACCCCCTCCCACTTACGAACGGCAAGACAGACGTTGTGTCCTCCAAAACCAAAAGAATTACTAATCGCCGCACGGACTTCACGTTCCTGATATACATGCGGTACAAAATTCAGTTCAGGGGCTTCGGGATTGTCACAATTGAGTGTCGGTGGTACTTTGCTGTGGATCATGCTCTGTACCGTTGCAATTAATTCGACTGCCCCAGCACCGCCCATTAAATGGCCTGTCATGGATTTAATAGACGATATTGCCAACCGGGGTGCATGCTCTCCAAATACTTTTTGAATAGCATTAATCTCCATGCGATCATTAAATGGCGTACTCGTACCGTGGGCATTGACATAGTCAATCTCCTGCGGTGTTAAGCCCCCATCTTGCAGCGCTATATTGATCGCTTCTGCCGGACCGGAGCCCGAGGGATCTGGAGCCGTGATATGGTATGCATCCGTTGTGCATCCATAACCCGCAACTTCAGCCAAAATGGTGGCCCCCCGGTTCAAGGCATGCTCCAACTCCTCCAGCACTAGAACCCCTGCCCCACCACCGATGACAAAACCGTCGCGATCCGTATCAAACGGGCGACTGGCTTTCTGTGGCTCTTCATTACGTCTAGAAAGAGCGTGAATATTCGCAAAAGATGCCAAATCAAGCTGACTAAAGTTGGCCTCTGCTCCTCCAGCCACTACGACATCAGCTGTGCCGTATTGGATCGTACGTAATGCCTCACCGATGGCATTGCTTCCTGTGGCACAAGCAGTGACCACAGCAAACGAAGGTCCCTTAGCACCAATGGCAATAGAAATTTCGCCAGGCGCGGAATTAATCATCATCGAGGAAACAAAATAAGGAGAGACCCTTTTAGGACCAAGCTCCGTTAATTTTCTGTAGTTCTCCTCTATGACATCGAGGCCGCCTGCTCCAGAGCCGACGATAACACCCACACGACCTGCATTTCGTTCGTCTATGACTAACCTCGATTGCTCGACTGCCTGACGGGCAGCCGCCAAAGCGAATTGAGTGAACTGTGCAACCTTTTGGGCTTCCTTTTTGCTCATATACTCCAACGGGTCAAAGCCCGTAACTTGTGCACCAATTTTTGTTGGTATATTTGCTGTATCGAAAACAGTGACAGGTCCGATTCCACTCTTTCCTTCCAGCAGTGAATTCCAGAAATCTGTAAGATGAAGCCCGATCGGCGTTACGACTCCCTGTCCTGTCACTACAACACGTCTTCTCACCATACCCACGTCCTTCGCTGAAATTAATTCTTGGAAGCCTGTTGCTCGTAGAGAGGAAAGTCGCCATATACATGACTAATTTTCTCATGCACATCTGCAAGATCAGCAAACACCTCGACGACCACAAGCTTGTTCTCCTTGTATTTTTGCCAAGCAAGCTGAAGCTGCTCCCGAGCCTCCCCCTTGCTGCGGATTGCCAGACTTTCGACAAATTCATACTGGGGAATTTGGATTCCTGTCTTGACCGCCTCCGAAACAAATGGGAAGGCTTGTCCTGAGATATGCTTATAATTCATCTGGTTCTGCAGCCAACCGTAGCCGCCATTATTAAGTACAAGATAAATTACTGGTATTTGATACTGTACCGCCGTCATAAAATCTGAACAAAATAGATTGAATGCACCGTCACCTACAAGCGCTACTACCGGGCGTTCTGTCGCCACACTTGCCCCCAGAGCAGCGGCCGCACCGAATCCAAGACTCGTTTGGTCACTAGGAACAATGGAAAGTGAGCCTGTGGTAAAACGGAAATATGGATAAAAGTAGGACCACATATCCTGCAATCCGTTCTCTTGTAGAAGCACTAGGTCTTCAGGAAACTCCGTCTGAATCATGTCCAACAGTTCTGGAACGTGGATGCCAGGGGTCTTTTTCAACCCTTCCAAATAATTAGTCCTCTCTGAAAAAGCCTTCTGTTTACATCCTCTGATCGTTTCAAGCCACGCTCCATCGGGCTCCTGTCCGCGCCGTTCTAGCCATTGCTCCACTGCCGCATATCCATCGCCAAGCACCTTGATGCCTCTGAATTCGTGCGCAAAATCCTCCAGCTCTACATTGACTTGAATTAAAGGCGTATCCTGTAGCAAAATATCCCACTCGAACGTAGCCGTTTCTTCCAATCGACTGCCAAGCGTAATGACTACATCGGATTCCTGCCAGATTTGTCTCAGACTAAGATCGGTATAAAGACCGGCAACACCACAGAAAAGTTCATGGTCTTCATTCACTACACCTCGTCCCGAGGCAGTTGCGAACACAGCCGCTCCATGTTGGTTAGCGAACCGCTCAATCACATCGCTTGTCCCTGACTTCATTCCGCCTCCGACTAGAACGAGTGGTCTACGGGCATTCTCAATGATGTTCCATGCCGCATCCAGTTCCCTAACAGACGGAGAGCACGAGAGCTTTTCTGGCGGGGCAAACTGAATCCCTGTTGGCACAGACTGGTCCATCAGGTTCTCGGGTAATTCTATATAGACAGGACCTGGTGCTCCATTGATAGCCAAAAAGGCAGCCCGCTCCATCGCCCATACAAGCCGATCCACATGCTCAACACGATAAGCCCATTTGACGAGCGGCTTCACGAGTGAGATTTGATCGGCTTCCTGAAAGGATCGGGTACCCAGCTTGTCTCCTCCGGTGCCGAGCGCCAAGAGCAGGAGCGGGGCACCCAGGTTCTTGGCTTCCAGTAGCCCCGTAAGTGTATTGCTGAGCGCAGGACCTTTTCCCACAACACATACGGACATCTGGTTAGTTGTGAGCGCATAGCCTGCAGCCATAAACACAGCATTACGCTGATCTTTGCACAAAATAAAATCCATACCGGATGAGGGGAGTGACGCTACAATATTGAGATCGTCACTTGGTAATCCAAAGAGGTGCTGGGCCCCAGCCGATTGTAAGTAGCCAATGATGGCATCCCAGGGGGATATGCTCGCGGTCATACCAAACTCCTCTTTTCTGACAAATATTCTGCAACAATTTCCGAGATCAAGATCGGCTTCGAAACGAGCTTATAATCGTAAAAAATATAGTTCGACATCGTGCCATAGCCACCAAAAGGCTTGTTGCCTTGATCCACATCCTCAAGGGTTTGATTAATGGTCAATGTGTGCTTCTTTCGTAGAACGTCTGCCAGATGCTCTGACCCGTATAAGCTGCAACCCATTGCCCGTTCGCTGAAATAACTGGAGGAAATGCGCTTGATCAATTGCTCGTCGTCTTGGTAGCTAACTACATTGAACACAGGCGAAAAATACTCAATAATCTCCAAGTTCTGATCCAATTCGCTATATACAACCGTTGGCTCCATTTTTTTCGTACGGAAATCAATGCCGCCGCCGTAAATAATAAACTTATCGTTCGTATTAAAATATTCAGAAACCGAATATAGCGTGTCTTTATAGAATATAGGGGAGTAGTTCGCGTTCGGATCATTGTTGGCCCCAAATACGAGTTCGTCAATCCGTTGAATCAGCAAGTTTTTAAATGGCTCGCTCACCTCTTGATGTACCAGGATGATGTCGGGCCCCAGGCAGTCCTGTCCAGAGTTGAACAATCTCATGCGAATCACATCGGTAACCGCCAGCTCCAGATCGGCATCTGGTCCAATGATGAAAGGATTGATCCCTTGTCCATAAAAAATGTAGAGCTGATCCTTGCGAATCTGTTTTTTGATCTTCTCCGCATTGGTATAGCTCCCGGTGAACACCACAATATCAGCTGGCATCACGGAATTCTCCATGAACACCTTCTGGCTAACTTTCCGAATATAGATAGGTAATTGGTGTACTGCTTGCAGCTTTTCATGCAGCATATCGACATACTCGTTTACGTGAGAAGAAGGACGAAAGTCTATATTTTCAACGTACAGGGATGGAATCAAGAGGTATAATGCATAGGAGTACAAAATGACGTTGGAGGGCATAAATACAGCCATAGATCGTTGCCAGCTTGGCTGATGGGTCTGCACTTCTTGCAATGCACCTTGAAGTGTGAGGATCGTGGAGTCAATTTCTGCATTGGCGGCCCGATAGGATGAAAATTGTGTGAGAATATCCATCACTTCTTGCCGATTTTCAATCAAATAATTGAGGCATTTCAGAATAGATTCATGCCTTTTCAAAAACAGCGTGTTTTCTGCCAGTTCTGGATTTATACTCATGGCACATTCTCCCTTTCCTATATGCGATTTTGGTAAATATCTTGTTATGCTTTGCGAGAAGCAGCTTTCTCTAGAGCAGTGCGCTCCATCTCCAGACGATCTACTTTTCCATTGCGATTTAAAGGAAAATGGTCGAGCGGAAGCAAAAGATCGGGAAACATATAAGAAGGGAGTACCCGATTCATCTCTTTGCGGAGCACAGGTAAGACCTGTGAGGATTCACTTTCGATGAATGCAACAAGCAAAGTCCCTTTTGCCTCATCCTCCAAAGTAATCACACAGGATCGATAACCTAGTGAACCAATCCGGTCTTCGATATAGACTGGGGAGACCATGTAGCCCATCCGGTTGACTGTCTTACCACTGCGACCAATAACATACAGCATTCCGTCATCCAGATAGCCTAGATCTCCCGTCTTAAACCAGCCATCCTGGAGAACAGATTGTGTCAGGTCGGGACGATTCAGATAACCTTCCATGCATCCGGCACTTCGTATCCACACTTCGCCTACGATACCGTCCACCTGATGGTTGCCAGTAGAATCAAGTATTTTCAAATCCACACCAGGTAATGGTTTGCCACACCCCTTCGGACACTCCAGCGTCCCCAGCGTGACGTTGCCCAGTTCAGAAAGGCCATAACCATTCAGCAGGGGCTGTCCAAATATGTTGTTAAATTTCTCTTCGAGGTCTTGAGTAAGTGGAGAGCCGCCTACGCACCACATGCGGACTGGGGATTGCTTGATCAATTCCAGTTGTTCGGGTTTTCGGCTTAGCATACGCAACAAGGTGTAAAAAGCAGAGGGGTTGGCGTCTACGACCGTCGCCCGGTCTTTCGTAATACTTGCAATGACGCTCCAGAGGTTTTTTGGATTGCAGATGATGAGAGAACATGAGGTTAACCACCAGGAGAAGATAAGTGAAATTCCATAAAAATGAGAGAAAGGCACTACGGGGAGCATATGGTCAGACGGTATGTAGTTCATAGCGTGTATGGAATGTCTGATATTCTCCATAAAAGCTGAACCAGCTTTCACGATTCCCTTGGGTTTTCCCGTCGTACCTGAAGAATACAGAATGAGCGCATCCGGTCTCTCGCACCACTTGTTAAAGTCGAGGGCTTCGGGCTTTGGCTCTCCCACCCAATGCGGGTGTACTGCTTCTTCTTGAATGAGATCTTGAATCAGAATAACGAGAGCATGAGGAACTTCTAAATCGGAATCCGTCAGAATGCAACAGGCACCCGCCTCATCATAGATTTGGGCCACCTCATCAATTACCGTCTGCTCGTCCACCACAGTTACCGAAACTGCGAGATGACACAGGGAAAACAGAGAAACAACAAACCAATAGGAATTGGCCGCTTTCAGAATCACTCTACCGTCTTTAGGAATTCCTCTGAGAGCCAACATCCGTGAGAAGATCGTCACATCCCGCTCCAGACGTTTCCTGCTCATAATTCCTTCAGGTGAGATAATACGGCAATCCGTATGCGTAATAAGCACAACGTTCCCTCCTTACATCCCCGTAATATGGTATCCAGCATCTACATGGATAACTTCACCCGTAATGCCTCTCGATAAATGGGAAAATAGGAATAACGCCGTATCTCCGACTTCAGACGTATCGACCGTCTTGCGTAGGGGCGTAGTTTCTTCAATATGCTTTAGCATTGTGTTAAAATCTTTAATGCCATAGGCGGCCAAAGTACGTATAGGACCAGCCGAAATCGCATTTACACGAATGCCGTAAGTACCCAGATCATTCGACAGATAGCGCATGCTGGCTTCTAGTGAGGCCTTTGCTACACCCATAATGTTGTAATTCTTGATGGCTCGTTCTGCGCCGATATACGTCATGGTGACGATACTTCCACCCTCCGTCATCAGCGGGTATACGCGGCGGGATACAGCAGCCAGAGAATAGGAACTGATTTCTTGAGCAACCGCGAATCCCTCGCGAGAAGTATCGACGAACAAGCCTTCCAAATCCTCAGCCTTAGCAAACGCAACACTGTGGAAATAGCCGTGCAAGACGCCTACCTTCTCCTTGAGAAAATCCGCCAGTGCATCCAATTCTTCATCGCTCTGTACATTGCAAGGACAGACAATGGAACCCGGAATGGTTTCAGCGAGCTTTAGCACCCGTTCTGCAACCCTCTCATTTTCGTAAGTAAAAATGAGATTTGCTCCTTCCGCAGCTAAAGATTGGGCTGTCCCCCAGGCAATACTCCTGTTATTAGCCACACCCATAATCAAAATGTTCTTTCCACTCAGTAGTACTGCCACAGAAACCACCTTTCCTTTTTACATTTTTAAACATAATAACAACTTAATTGCGTTTGTCTACATATATAGACATATATAATCTTTCCTGGAATATTATCTCGTCAGTTGCCAAACTTATATAGGCTCCGTTTTAGGCAGATGGCAAGAATATTTTAAAAATTGTGAATGTGGTTTCTGTTGGTCTGTGTTCAAATCGAAAGGAGTCCATGCGTGTGAAAAAAGTGGTGAGGCAACGATAAGATGACTGTCAAAGCGATTTTAATATAAAAATATCATACTCTTATAAATATTTCCATTCCGACGATAGACTCATCCCATTATCGAAAGTAACCACTTCATTTCACCATCAATGACTCTCCCGATTTGAACATCCTGAGTGACCAGCCTGATTCGTTTCAAGCTTGCGGCTCTATTCCTCTTGGCTAAGCCTTATGTTTATGTTTTTTAGGAGCTAAGGTATAGCTGAAGGAGACAACAAAGTCGATTGCCAGAACGATCGCCCATGTTTGCATGATGCCCTCCAGTGCCGCCGTACGCTGCGGATCACCTACATATACAATGATGGCGAGCAACAAAGCGTTGCCTATAGCCCAGCCCAACAGGTGAAGCAACCAACCTATACGCTCCTCTTTTGCATGAGCAGCACCATACTTGCGTTCAGGCTTGGGTCCTTTACCAAACCAATGAGAGAATCGTACATCGGCCCACTTAATTAACCTATGACCAAACGCTACGGTAATACCAAAATAACAGGCTGCCAGGCCAGTAGCAGTCGTAATCTCCATGCCACTTCTCACCGTGATGAACACCGCAATCAGCAACAGGATATCAATAATTGGGGTAAAGAGTAAAAGAAGGCCCCCTAATTTCTTCAACCCAAACATATACCTTGCGACTAACCCTGCAACAACAAAAACCCAAAATAAAACCTCAGCACTAATAATAAATAAATACATAATGGACGATTCCTTTCAAATTTGAAATTGGTATTCCCCTAAGTCCCCCCTTCATGCCCACTATCATACAATATTATACATAATATTCCTAGTATTTTGTCTATAATTACATAAAAGGAAACAAATAGCCGTTTTTTTACAATAAAATTGCGGCTATTTAGTCCATTTCCTCTTATTCTCAAATTGGGCATTTTTCATAATATGCTGCAAATAAAGGATTATGTTATGTGCAATAAAAAAGATGCGCCCCTGTCATCAGCACGGGTGCATCTTTTATATAGATAAGCTATCCAATTACAATATGTCCTTCAGGACGACGGTACAACGTCTTGGTCGAACGTGGGCGAATGGCATAAGCGATCGTAAGAGGACCGATTCGACCAATAAACATCGTCACACAAATAATCAGCTTGCCTGCGTCAGACAATCCTGGCGTCACTCCTACAGACAGCCCTACCGTTCCGATGGCAGAAGCCGCCTCAAATGCAAGAGAGAGAAATGGAGCATCCTCGGTCATTAAGAGCAGTATAACCACAATCGAGAATATAAATAGCGCCATTACAATAATGGTCAACGCCCGCATCATGATATCCTGAGGAACCCTATGACGGAAAAACACAATCTCCTTCTGTCCTCGCATGACGGCGATTAGCGCACCTACCATAAGCAGAAACGTAGTTGTTTTAATTCCTCCTCCAGTAGAGCCTGGAGAAGCACCGATAATCATCAGCAGCATAATAAAAAATTGACTGGCCTGCCTTAACCCGCTGATATCGACCGTGCTTGTTCCCGATGATCTCGTGGAGACAGATTGGAAGACAGCGGCATATACTTTGCCTTCCCAGTTCAGTCCGCCCAAGGTTCGTGCATTGGTAAACTCAAAAATAAATATCACCAGCGCACCAATGACAATGAGTGCTCCCGACACGCTTAGCACCATTTTAGAGTGTAAAGTCAGTCTCCGGGTACGACGAAAATCGAACATGTCGCTTAGTACAAGGAAACCCAATCCTCCCGAAATCACAAGCACAGATGCAATCATATTGAAAACAAAATCTCCGGCGTATTGTTGAAAGCTGGTCCCAAACAGATCGAATCCCCCGTTATTAAAGAGGGATACGGAATGAAAAATCCCATAATATATCGCCTGTCCGACCGGCATCTCTCGCATCCACCGCAAAGCTAAGACGACAGCCGCAATTGCTTCAATGGTAAAAGAAAAGATCAGCACCTTGCGAATAATACGCACGATCCCTTCCATGCTATCGGCGTTAATCGCTTCCTTAAGCAGCAGCCGATCCTTCAACGATAGCCGTCGCCCCATCAACAGCGCAAACAAGGTCGCTAAGGTCATAAACCCTAGCCCACCTAGCTGCATCAGCACCAAAATGACGGTTTCTCCAAATACCGTATAGGTCGAATCGACGTCAACGACGACCAATCCTGTGACACAAGCAGCAGAGACGGACGTAAAAAGCGAATCAATCCAATGCGGAGCATGTCCACCATGATTGGCAATAGGAAGCATCAGCAGCAAAGTACCCAATGCAATAATCAATACATATCCCATGACCAATATAAAAGGAGGCGATGCGAACCGACTAAGCTTGACGCTGCGTTTCATCAGAACTATTCCTCTCCATCCGTTCTTATGAAAAAGAGGAACAAGACACGGGAACCCCGGCTGATCCTCTATATTCATAATGTGATGTTATTCTACTGTACGGTTACGCATATGCGGGAAAAGCAGCACATCGCGAATGGAAGGCGCATCTGTCAGCAACATAACCAAACGATCGATGCCGATGCCCAGTCCGCCTGTTGGCGGCATACCGTATTCCAAGGCGCGGATAAAGTCATCATCCATTTGATGAGCTTCATCATTGCCATGCTCACGTTCCAGCAATTGCGATTCAAAACGTTGGCGCTGGTCAATTGGATCATTCAGCTCAGTGAACGCATTCGCATGCTCACGAGCGACCATGAACAGCTCGAAGCGATCCGTAAAACGCGGGTCCTGTTCATTTTTCTTCGCCAATGGCGAGATTTCAACCGGATGTCCAGTAATAAAGGTCGGCTGAATGAGCGTTTCCTCTACAAAATGCTCAAAGAATGCATTCAGGATATGTCCAAATGTCATGTGCGGTTCAACCGGAACCTTATGCTCTTTCGCAAGGCGATGAGCTTCTTCATTACTCATTTGTACACTAAAGTCCACACCTGTTACTTCTTTAACAGCATCGACCATGGAAACTCTGCGCCATTGCGGCGTCAGATCGACTTCCTGACCTTGATACTGAATGTGCTGTGTGCCCAGTACTTCCTGCGCAATATGTGCAATCATGTTTTCCGTCAATTGCATGATATCTTTATAATCAGCATACGCCTCATACAGCTCAATCAACGTAAACTCAGGGTTATGACGAGTCGATACACCTTCGTTACGGTATACACGTCCGATCTCATATACTTTCTCCATTCCGCCAACAATTAGTCGCTTCAAATGAAGTTCAATAGCAATACGCATATAAAGCTGCGTGTCCAATGCATTGTGGTGTGTAATAAATGGCTTCGCCGCCGCCCCGCCAGCAATGGCATGCAACGTTGGAGTTTCAACTTCCAAATAACCGAGCGAATCCAGATAACGACGCATGGATTGAATAATACGGGACCGCATAATGAACGTTTTTTGTACTTCTGGGTTCATAATCAGATCTACGTAACGCTGACGATAACGCAATTCAACATCCTTCAAACCATGATATTTCTCCGGCAATGGATACAAGGATTTGGACAAGACTTCAATATCCAATACTTTGATCGTCGTTTCGCCTGTCTTGGTTTTAAAGAGCACGCCCTTAACACCAACAATATCGCCGAGATCCAAAATACCAAATGCTTTATAATTTGCTTCAGGTACAGTGTCTTGACGAACATAAATTTGAATACGTCCGCTAAGATCCTGTATATGAGCGAAGCTGGCTTTCCCCATCACTCGTTTAGCCATAATGCGGCCTGCTATGCTAACTTCAATATTTTTTTCTTCCAATTCTTCCTTGGTCAAGCTGTCATACTTGCTCAGTAGTACGCCCGCTTCATCCGTGCGTATGTATTTGCGTCCAAAAGGATCAATGCCCAATGAGCGAAGCTCGTCCAATTTGGCACGACGAATTTGCAATAATTCACTTAATTCCTCGCGATTTTCCTGTAATTCCTGGTTAGTAGTTTCATCCGACATGGTGCTAAATCAGCTCCTTCAATATGAATAGACGGGCCGGGGTCCGTCTCGGGTGTAGAGAAAAAAAGCTTCCACAAGGAAGCTTTTACATTAAATTCCAAAGTCCGTGTTTTTATTTCTTGATATCCACGATTTTATATTGAATAACACCTGCTGGAACGGTTACATCTACAACAGTTCCTTTTTTCTTACCGAGAATAGCTTTGCCAACCGGGCTTTCATTGGAGATCTTGTTTTGGAGCGGGTCGGATTCGGCAGAACCTACGATAGCATACTCTGTAATATCCCCGAATTCCAAGTCTTCAACGGTTACAGTTGCCCCTACTCCCACAACATCGGTGTCAATTTCATCGCTATTGATAATACGGGCATTACGTAGCATCTTCTCTAAAGTAATTACACGGCCTTCAATAAAGGCCTGCTCATTCTTCGCATCCTCGTATTCGGAGTTTTCACTAATATCTCCGTATCCGATGGCTACCTTAATCCGTTCAGCCACTTCGCGGCGTTTGACAGACTTTAAGTTCTCAAGCTCATCTTCGAGCTTTCTAAGGCCTTCCTGTGTCAGAATGACTTCTTTATCGCTCATCTCAACCGATTCTCCTGTCATGGGAAAAGTTTAAAAGTGCATCGGAATGCACGCTTTCAAAACATAATATGCCACTCTGAGGGAATGAGAACATTTCCTGCTGTTGTCTTGAGAGCTGCATACAATTTGTAGTATACATCAAGATTTTATACTGAACGATTATAGGGCAAGCAATTGGAAAAGTCAATCGCATGCACAAGCCGGAACTGCTTCCTTATTGCGCAACAGTAACAGGAGAAGCAGCGCTTGTAGAAGACCCTTCGTTTTCCACCATGTGCAATTGAGATACAAATTGATTTAAAATACGTACCATATCGTCGCGCTTTGTTTCTTCCATAATTACATCCTTAATACGAGCAGAACCTTTAATCCCCTTGAGGTACCAAGCCAGATGCTTGCGCATTTCACGAACAGCTACTGCTTCGCCTTTCAGCGCCACCAGACGGTCCATATGCAGAATGGCAATACGGATTTTTTCTTCCGGTGATGGATCGGGCAACAGCTCACCCGTCTGCAAATACTCAATCGTACGGTACAGCATCCATGGATTCCCCAGAGCGCCGCGTCCAATCATAACGCCATCACAATTGGTCAAATCCAACATTCGGCGGGCATCTTCCGGAGTTAACACATCACCATTTCCAATGACAGGAATGGATACTGCTTCTTTAACTTCTTTTATAATATCCCAATTCGCATGCCCCGTATACAATTGCTCACGTGTACGGCCATGTACGCTGACGGCCTGACCTCCGGCACGTTCAACAGCACGAGCGTTCTCTACAGCGTAAATATGCTCGCTATCCCAACCGATACGCATTTTCACGGTAACCGGCTTGCTCACGGATTCCACTACCGCCGATACCATTTCATAAATCTTGTTTGGATCGAGCAGCCAACGAGCACCTGCATCACATTTGGTCACTTTGGGAACCGGGCAGCCCATATTGATGTCAATAATATCTGCATTCGTCTCCTGGTCTACGACTTTCGCTGCTTCCACCAAAGATTTGCGGTCGCCTCCGAAAATTTGCAAGCTAAGCGGCTTCTCGCGCTCATCTACAAACAGCATCTCGCGTGTACGCTTGTTGCCGTGAATGATGGCCTTATCACTAACCATCTCTGCACATACCAAGCCTGTACCGAATTCCTTGGCGATCAAGCGAAAAGCAGGGTTGCACACGCCTGCCATTGGTGCCAGGACGACTTGGTTTTTCATTTCAATGTCGCCGATTTTCAGCATATCCGTTCCCTCCTTTACTCCTTCTTTATATATCGTATACTTATCTTCATTCCGTCAATTCCCGGACTTCAATCTCTAGCGTTTGGGCAATGATGTTTAGCATGTCTGGGTCTACTGCACGGTTACCTCGCTCTACAGCACCTAATACAGTCAAAGATATGCCCGTTCGGTCTGCCAACTCCTGCTGGGTGAACCCTTTTAGCTTCCGAAAGGCGCGGAGTCGTTGCGCCAGCTGCAAGTTTTCCAAAGCTGTATGCCGTCCTTTCCATCCACAGAATTCAATGCAGTATGCACGATACTGTACAGACCGAACGAATCTTGGTTCGGAACAATGTCAGCCAAGGGAACCAGCACAAAAGCACGCTCCAACATACGAGGGTGAGGAAGCTCCAAATCCGTCGTAGCCAGTTGTTCCGCTTCCATCCACAACAAGTCCAGATCAATGGTTCGTGGACCGTTAGGAATATGTCTTACCCTTCCCAGACGACTCTCCACGTCCAGCATATAAAACAAAAGCTCCTCTGGAGCAAGTGTTGTCGATACGGCTACCGTCATATTCAAAAAAGAAGGCTGATCCAGATATCCAACAGGCTCTGTTTCATACAGACTGGAGCAGCGTAACACTCGTATCGCCGGATGTTCGTCCAGTTCGGTAATGGCTTCATACAGGGTATGCTCACGCTCCCCCAAATTAGCCCCTAAAGCAATATAAGCCTCTGATGCCTCAGAGGTCGAATGTGCATTCATGTATCGTTCCTACTTTCTTGCGCGATAAAGCTCAACCGTCACACCCTGAAAATGAATATCAAACGGCGGATGCGGCTTCGTCACTTTGACAGTCAGTGCATTGACACTAGTATAAGTGTCCAGTAGGGAAGATGCAATACGTTCGCCTAAAGCTTCAATCAATTGGTAAGATTCCTTTTCTACGATATCTTTCACGGTATAATGCACCTCAGCATAATTAACCGTTTTGTCCAAAGCGTCCTGCTCCCCTGCTTCACGCAGATCAAGCTCCAGTTCCAAGTCAATATAGTAACGCTGTCCCAGCTTACGTTCCTCGGGAAAAACGCCGTGATATCCGTAATACTCCATGCGATGCAATTTCATTTTATCCATCTAAGGTAAGTCCCCCTGTTTATTTGATTTTATCTATATAAGTTCCACATAAAGGATTAGTGAAGCGGGCTTTACCCACCATAACTCAGTGGATTTTTAGACCCGTACACCATCGCATCACACATACGTACAGTGCGCTTGATTTGTGCCACATCGTGTACACGCACAATCTGGCACCCTTGGGCAATCCCAAAGGCCACGGTAGCCGCAGTTCCCTCCACTACATCATCCACTGGCAAATCCAGTGCTGTACGGATAAATTTTTTGCGCGACGTAGCCAACAACAGCGGAAATCCCAGCTGACTTAATGTATCAAGAGAAGTCATGGCATGAATATTTTCATCATAGTCTTTGGCAAAACCGATGCCTGGGTCTAAAATGATCTGCTCCTTACGGACCCCTGCTTTCAGTGCTAATTGGATACTTTCTTGTAATTCGGACAGCATATCAGAAACCAAATCGGTATAGTTACGGTCGTGACGATTATGCATCAAAATGACCGGACAATCGAATTCAGCTGCTACTCGTGCCATATCGGGATCTGCCTTAAACCCCCACACATCATTAATGATGTGTGCGCCTGCTTCAAGCGCCTGTCTGGCTACTTCAGCTTTGTAAGTATCCACAGACAATGGGATATGCGGTGCAATACGATGGATTGCCTGGACGACCGGAATGACCCTAGCCAGTTCCTCTTCCACACCTACTGGTTCATGACCCGGACGGGTAGATTCCCCACCAATATCAATGATATTCGCTCCATCCTCCACTAGCTTCAGTGCATGTAAAACAGCAATCTCTGGATTATAATGTAATCCTCCATCCGAAAATGAATCCGGGGTCACATTAAGTATGCCCATAATCTGGGTGGAATGTCCGAGTGTAAGCTTGGCATCCCCCATTTGATAGCTGCGTTCATAAAGAGTTGGTATATTCACTTCATCCCTGCTTTCTGCCTATAATCATGCAACAGCAAAGCTGTTATGGACTCGGTCTGCGCCAAGGGCACCGATAAATGACTTGCTACGCCTCCCGGCTCCAACAATAAATCCACGGGTCGTATTTCTTGTATAGAGTTGGTCATAAAAATTTCATCAGCCTGTTTCAGCTCATCCCAGTGGTATAACCCTTGCTCACATGGAATGCCCCGCAGGTTCGCCAACTCCAAAATGAACTCACGTGTAATGCCTGGCAGAATTCCTGTAGCCAAGTCAGGGGTATACAGCGTATTATTCCGCACAAAAAACAGATTGCTAACTATTCCCTCTGCCAGAAAACCATTGGCCGTAAGCATTATTCCTTCAGCCTTATAATGGACAGCCTCGGCATACTGCTGAAGTTCCCGCTTCGCAAGAATATTATTCATATAATGGAGCGATTTTAATCGAACCTCACCCTCCGGAGTATTTCTGGGGGTTCGTAGCAACTGAAGCGCCGAAGGCGCTGAGGACTGCTCGGTTTGTGTATTTGTAGAGGGCAGCGGCTTGGCGAACAAAATATGGTTGGGCTGCGTGTAGTCACCAGATGGCAAGCCCAGTGCCTCTTCACCGGCTGATACGGTGTAGCGGATATAGGCTTCATCCAGCCCATTTGCCACCATCAGATGCTGGATGTGTTTCGTAAGCTGCTCCTTATCCGGTTGAAAAGGAATGCCGAGCATTCGGCAGCCTTCCTCCAGTCGACGTAGATGCCGATCCAGCAGGAAGGGAACCCCGTTATAGGTGCGGAATGTCTCAAACAAGCCCATTCCGTATAAAAAGCCGTGATCACTTACGTGAATCACGGCTTTTGCGGCTTCCGTGAGGACGCCATTGACTCCGATATATCTCATAAATCAGACGCCTACCTTGCGTTTTAGGAAATTGCGCAACAGTTGATGCCCGTAGTCCGTAATAATGGATTCGGGATGGAACTGGACTCCTTCTACGGCAAATTCTTTATGCCGCAAACCCATAATTTCACCCTCTGCGGTTTCAGCGGTAATCTCTAGACATTCAGGCAGGCTCTCGCGCTCTACAAGCAATGAATGATACCGGGTGGCTGTAAATGGAGAAGGCAGGCCTTCAAATACTGAGGTATTGTGATGGAGAATCGGTGACGTTTTGCCATGCATGAGACGATCAGCCCGGATAACCTTACCGCCAAAAGCCTGTCCGATGGCCTGGTGACCGAGACACACGCCAAAAATCGGAATCCGGCCTTTAAAATGGCTGATTACATCCAGCGATATTCCCGCTTCATTCGGCGTGCATGGACCCGGCGAGATCAAAATGTGATCTGGTGCCAGCTCTTCTATGCCTTTCACATCAATCTCATCATTCCGTTTTACGGTTACTTCTTCGCCAAGTTCACCCAGATATTGAACAAGATTGTACGTAAATGAATCATAATTATCAATCACCAAAATCATTAGACTCACCCTCCTGTGATACCGCTCCTGCTCAAAGCGGCTTCTTCTTCCCCACATTGTACCGCCTTCATGACAGCTCTGGCCTTGTTCCGACACTCCCGATATTCTCTGTACGGGTCTGAATCAATGACGATACCCGCACCTGTCTGTAAATAGGCAGTATTGCCCTGAACAGCTAATGTTCTTATTATAATATTTAATTCCATATTACCATTATAGTCAATCCATCCAAGGGACCCCGTATAAGGACCCCGACGGACGGGCTCTAACTCTTCAATAATTTCCATCGTACGCACCTTAGGAGCTCCGGTAATGGTTCCACCCGGGAAGGTAGCAGCAATTACGTCTATAGCTGTACGACCCGTGGCTAACTTCCCCTCAACCTGAGAAACCAGATGCATAACGTGCGAATAATATTCGACCGTCAGCAATTCAGGAACATGCACCGATCCGTATTCAGCAATCCGGCCGATATCGTTACGCTCCAGATCGACGAGCATAATATGCTCGGCTCGTTCTTTTTCACTTGATAGAAGCTCTGCGGCCATAGCGGCATCTTCATCCAGTGTTAGTCCCCTTCTTCTCGTACCTGCAATAGGTCGAGCACTCACACGTCCATCTTCCAGCTTCACCAGCAATTCCGGTGAGCCACTGACGATCCGCAAATCTGGCATGCGCAGCATCCCCATATAAGGGGAAGGATTCAGCAGACGAAGCCATTCATATATATTCTCAGGAAGGGCTGCAAGCGTACGTTGCTGACGAATCGACAAGTTCACCTGAAATACATCTCCTTGAGCAATGTATTCCTGCACACGTTTCACAGCATGTTCAAAATCTTGTTGACTGAATGCCGTTTTCCAGCCTTCAGATTCCTGATGAACAGCCTCTAATCCTTTTTCGGACAGCCGAGCACAACGAAGAGGGTAAGCCGGATCAGTCTCTCCCGCATGTATAATGTTCTTCCACTGAGTCAACATGCGTTCTGTACGTTGGACCGCTTCCGCATAATGCTTGCCAAGTATCGATGCGGTCTCATTCAACATAACCTCATTTGCCAAATCAGTCTGACTACTGAATTCACTCAAGCGGACAGGGTTAGGCATATGGACAGCACAGTATAGGCATGATGTTTCATGATCATAAATCCATAGCTCATTCACCCGCATCCACACATAATCAGGTATATCGGTATCGTCTGCAGCTTGAGTTGGCAAACGCTCTAACGAGCGAGCTACATCGTAGCCCAGGTAGCCTGCAAATCCCCCAGAGAAAAAAGGCATGCCAGGTACACGTGGCGCACGGTAAGGGGCGATCCAATCGTTCATGACTGTCAAAGGTTGTCCATGTATAGCACCATGCTCCCCGCTTTGCAAATCAGTCCAAACTGCTTGTTCTCCCTTGCCTTCCAATATAGCAACCGAATTCAAGGCCAGATACGTATATCTTCCACCTTTAGCGCTCTCCAGCAAGAAAGCATATGGCGCCGAATCCTCCCAAGCCCTCCGCCACGATGGAGGCAATCCGCCTCCGGGCAATGGGTACTCAGCAATATAGGGAAGCATACTCCAGCCCTCCTTCTGCCAGGTTTGCCACTGCGCCTCCGTCACTCTAGCTGTCCATTTCATCTGTGTGCGCTACCCCTTCCATTACTTTGCCAAAAGTCTGCATTCTTCTCGTTACAAAGAAACCCTCATCCCCCGGTTACAGGGGAAATGAGGGTTTCCTTACGTATAGTATACACAATTACGACATAATTACAGCTCGAAATTGTATAGTGGTGTACTCAGGTAACGTTCGCCATTACTTGGAATAATGACAACAATCCGCTTACCCTTGCCCAATTGCTTAGCAAGCTTCAAGGCCGCGTGAACAGCCGCGCCAGAAGAAATACCGGACAAAATGCCCTCTTCCTTGGCCACTCTACGCGCTACCTCGAAAGCTTCATCGTTTTCTACATGAAAAATTTCGTCATAGATATCGCGGTTTAGAATTTCGGGAATAAAGTTGGCACCCAGCCCTTGAATTTTGTGAGGTCCTGGCTTGCCGCCTGCTAGCAATGGGGAAGAAGCGGGCTCTACAGCCACGATTTTAATATCAGGGAATTCTTTTTTAAGCACTTCTCCAGCACCGGAAATAGTTCCACCAGTCCCTATACCTGCTATAAAAGCGTCCAGAGTGCCGCCAATGGAACGAATCGCTTCTACGATCTCAGGACCCGTCGTTTCACGGTGAATTTTGATATTAGCTTTGTTCTTGAACTGCTCGGCAGCGAAATAATCCGGGTTTTCGCTCAATAGCTCTTCCATTTTCTTAACAGATCCGTTCATACCCTCTGAGCCAGGTGTTAACACAAGCTCGGCTCCATAAGCACGCAGCAAATTACGACGCTCTATACTCATCGTTTCTGGCATAACAATTACTGCTTTATACCCCTTCGCAGCAGCAACCATAGCCAAGCCGATTCCTGTATTACCGCTAGTTGCTTCAATAATGGTACCACCCGGCTTAAGCAGGCCTTCACGCTCAGCTTCTTCCACCATACTAATCGCAATACGATCTTTTACACTGGAGCCTGGGTTCTGATATTCCAGTTTCAAATAAATTTCGGCGCTATCTTCCGGTACGATCCGGTTGAGGCGAACGAGGGGAGTCTCCCCGATAAGGTCGGTGATGTTATTAACAACTTTAGCCATGATAATTCCTCCCTGACTGTAGATGATATATTAAAAATTGCGAAAACATATTGTAGATGATTCTAGGTAAATCATTCTTCGTGTTATGCCGTTCATTTAATTTCCGATAAAAATAGTTGGTTTTATACGCTAATCATAACAATCTTCAATTCCATTGTCAATACGAGTAAATAAGCTACAATGCTGTTCGCCCGCGTTATCCGCACCGTGCTTCCTTCAGATCTAGATTCTTTTACGACGCTATAGAGAAGCGGAAGGTTCCTCTTTCCCAGATAAAATACGAGCTCCATATTTATCACGCAGACTCTTCTCGACCTCATCCAAAGGAGCGGCTTGTGCAAGCGCAAGCGACCGGCGAATTTGCTGACGAATCTGCCGCTTATCCGAAGAACTCTTTAGCCTGACATCCTGTACATAAATGACCGCATAGCCATCGTTAATGGAGATGGGACCTGCAACGTCCCCGGAGCTTAGTTCTCTTGCCGCTTTCATGATCGCCTCCGGTTGATATGGGTCATATTCATCCACCCATCCTAGCTGTCCGCTATGATCCTCGCCGAGAAGATTACCTGAGCCTGAATGTTCCCGAAGCAGCGTGTCGAAGCTTTCTCCTTGCTTAACCCGATCCAGCAACACCTCTGCTTCCTCTGCTTTGGCCACATAAAGAGCTGCCAGTTTGATCTGCTTACCAACGGCAAATTCCTCAGGGTGCTGTTCCCAATACTCGTCAATCTCCGTTTCCTCAACCTGAATACCTTGCGTGGCTATTTTCTCCAAGCCAATTCGGTACTCCGCTTCATTCCGCAAGTCAACCGGATCTAGGCCAAATTGTCGCTGCATTTCCTCAAAGTAGGCGTGTTCTGAGTCGTACCCTTTGCTATCCTGCTCCAGCACCTGCTGTAAATCCTCTTGGGTGATCTTGATACCGAGACGCTTGGTTTCAGCCTGCACGGCTCTACGATTCAACATTTGCAACAGCGTATTCGTTCCATATCGCTTTTTCAGTTCCGCTACCCACTGTTCCTCCGATATGCCTTCCTGACCCATCTCCGCCACAGTATGATCGCCGTCATCCTTGCTTACATCACCCGGCTTTAACAGCCCCCGAAGCATGATAAGACCACCCAAGGCGGCGACGCTAACGGTCAGAATAATGACAGCTGTCCATAATCCCTTTTCCCGTGTAGTCATCGCTTACACCGCCTATCCGGTTAGGCCTTGGCTTGATCTAACAGATTTTGCAATTCATCCTTATTAAACTGATAAGCCTCGTTACAAAAGTGACACACGACCTCAGCCTGTCCTTCTTCCTCAATCAATTGCTTCAATTCACTTTCTCCCAGACTGATCAATGTTTTTTCTACGCGCTCGCGTGAGCACTCACATTGAAAATGGATATCCATTTCATCAAGGATTCGAACGTCCGGCAGCATCCAACGCAGCATTTCGTCAAGCTCTAGCCCTTGATCCAACAGAGCGGTAACGGGTGGAACTGAGCCGACTGCATTTTCGATAGCAGTAATCTCATCATCATTCAGGCCTGGAAGCAACTGAATAATAAACCCGCCGGCCACTATAACGGAGTTATCCGTATCTACCAGCACACCCAAACCCACCGCTGACGGAGTCTGTTCGGATTTGGCAAAATAATAGGTAAAGTCTTCACCAAGTTCACCTGAAATAATCGGGATACTACCGCGATACGGCTCTTTTAATCCCAAATCCTTGATGATATGAATAAATCCCTCTGTACCTACTGCACCCGCTACATCCAGTTTGCCCATACTATTGCTTGGCAAATGCACATGGGGCTCAGTAACATACCCTCGCACTTCCCCTACAGCATTGGCATCCACGACGATTTGACCAATCGGCCCATCACCTTTGACTTGAATGGTTAGTCTTTCTTTGCCTTTGAGCATGGAACCCATAATTGCACCTGCTGTGAGAGTTCGTCCCAAAGCAGCAGTTGCCGTAGGATAAGTATCATGTCTTCTCCGCAACTCCTCTACCAATTGAGTTGTCCGAACCGCAAAGGCTCTAACCCTGCCATCCATGGCTGTACCGCGAATAAGTCGATCCTGCTTATTTTCCATATTGATATCCTCCCCTATTATCCAAGGCAGCCATGCTGCTTATTTTCGTTAGTATTTCCTCATCCTTGAAACATCATTTCCCACTATATAAACAACCTGCCTTAACAGATCACCGAATTGTTCAAAAACGTAACATATTTCAGTATAGACGAAAAACGCCGCTAATCCAAACCGATAAGATCATCGGCTTGACTCAGCGGCAGCTTATATCCACTTTTTATTCGGCGTTACGTTGGTAAATGATGCGTAATCCTTCGAGCGTCAACATCGGCAACACTTTCTGAATGCTCTCTGTCTCTGATGCGATTAGCTCTGCAAGACCTCCGGTAGCAATAACCGTGGGTTCTGCCTGCATTTCTTCCTTAATGCGCCTCACAATGCCATCCACTTGTCCAGCGTAACCGAAAATAATCCCGGCTTGCATGGCATGGACCGTATTCCGACCAATAACCTTTTTGGGTTTCTCCAACTCGATACGAGGGAGCTTGGAAGCCCGTTGATACAGTGCCTCTGTCGAAATGCCGATACCCGGCACAATGACTCCACCCAGATAGTTTCCCTTATCGTCAATACAATCAAACGTCGTCGCCGTTCCAAAATCCACCACAACGAGAGGCCCGCCGAACCGTTCTACAGCCGCAACAGCGTTCACGATCCGATCCGCACCTACTTCACGCGGATTCTCATAACGCAGGTTAAGACCGGTCTTGATTCCCGGTCCGACGATTAACGGCGTTTTGCCTATATATTTATCGCACATTTCCTCTAATACACGGACCAAGGGCGGAACGACAGAGGAAATAATAACTCCCTGAATGTCATCCTTTAATACGCCGCCCATACTAAAAAGATTATGTATGAGTACGCCGTATTCATCCGCGGTTGCCTGTCTGGAGGTGCTGATCCGGTAGTGATGCAACAGCTCGCGCCCTTCATAGATCCCCAGAACAATATTGGTATTACCTACATCCACTACAAGAATCAATGGGTGTCACCTATCTTTCTTAGCGTTAAGGTCAAGGCTGATATCCAGATTATGAAAAGAGTATGTCAGCCTGCCTACAGAAATCACATCTACGCCGCTCTCAGCCATCTCACGCACTGTATCCAGCGATACATTGCCTGAGGCTTCTGTCTTGACGTATGGGGCCTGTTCACGAATGAAGCGAACGGCTTCCTTCATATCTGGGACGGACATGTTATCCAGCATAATAATATCCGCCCCAGCCTCCAGGGCTTCCCGGACTTGCGTCATGTTTTCCGTCTCTACTTCAATCGTCATTGTATGCGGTATGTGCGCGCGCGCTCGGCTCACCGCCTGTGCAATACCACCCGCGCCCTTAATATGATTATCCTTAATCATAACAGCATCGTATAGACCAAAGCGATGATTCGAGCCACCGCCTACACGCACAGCATACTTCTCCAACAGTCGATGCCCTGGTGTTGTTTTACGTGTGTCCACCAAGCGCGTGGAAAGTCCGTGCAATTGATCTATAAAAGTTCGCGTCCGCGTTGCAATACCGGACATCCGCTGGAGTAAATTTAACGCCAATCGCTCCCCGGTCAAAATCGCATGAGTACTTCCACTCACTTCTGCCAAAACGCTCCCCTTTTCAATCCACTGACCATCGGTCACCAACGGAGTGAACGACAAGGAAGGGTCCACTACCCGAAATACAATTTCCGCCACAGGTAAACCCGCAATCACGCCGCTCTCCTTGGCATGAATGACAGCCTTGGATTGGTGGCCCGGCTCAATCGTCCAACGTGTGGTCACATCGCCAGAACCTGTATCTTCTCGTAGCCAGCTGCGAATTTGTGCCGTCAGTTCCTCCTGATACCCGCTAAACTCTCCATAAAGCTCGCTGTTAGATGTCATGAACGCTCTCCTCCGTTATGCCTTGCTCACGTCGCTGCTGAACATGCTTTCGCCACTTGCAATCATCTGTCTCAGGGAAGTCCTCACGATAGTGTGCCCCCCGACTCTCCTCACGCAGCAACGCACCATCTGCTACTAATAAAGCACAGGTGAGCAAATTGGCGAATTCGATCTCTTCCCGACTGGTGATCACAGCCTGAAAAGCAGTCACTAGCCCGCGCAGCTCTTCTAAAGCTGCTTGCAGCCCTTCACTATGCCGACGAACTCCAGCATAATGAACCATCGTTTCTTGCAGCTTATACCGCTGTTCCGCGACGGATGAAGCCTGAAACTCTGAACGGTTATCATTGTAAGATATCAAAGTATGGCCAACCAGCGGTGGCAATGAATGCAGCCGCTCGATAATCCTACTGGCGAACACAATAGCTTCAGATAGCGAATTGCTCGCCAGACGATTAGCGCCGTGAACACCTGTGGAAGAAGTCTCTCCACAAGCGAACAAACGCCTAACAGAGCTTTCCCCGTATAGATTAGTCTGGATACCACCCATCATATAATGGGCAGCAGGAGCAATGGGAATCCAGCCTGTCGTCATATCCAACCCATATGACAGACATGTCCGATAGATCGTTGGAAAACGTTGCTTTACCCGCTCAGGCGGCTCGTGTGTAATATCCAGGTATACAAACGTAGACTGAGTGCGTTCCATCTCATGGATGATCGCACGAGCTACGATATCTCTGGGTGCAAGCTCCTGCCGGGAATCGTACTTGTCCATGAAGCGTTCTCCATGAATGTTGCGTAACACGGCCCCTTCTCCCCGTACGGCTTCGGAAATTAGAAACCTTGGAGCGCCCGGATGGCACAACGCCGTAGGATGAAACTGTACGAATTCCATATCCCGTACAACTGCCCCCGCACGATAAGCCATAGCAATACCGTCCCCAGTTGCGATATCCGGGTTAGTCGTGTAACGGTATAATTGCCCGCTACCTCCTGAGCACAAAATGGTTGCATTGGCAGTGATATACGACCTTTCTCCATCTGGCATTTGAACGAGGGCGCCAATACACTCACCATGCTCAGTCAGCAGGTCAATGACCATGCACTCTTCCCACACCTGAATACCGGGATGGGCGACAACCTGATGTGACAAGGCACGCACGATTTCATAACCAGTGGCATCTCCATTTGCATGCAAAATGCGACGATGACTATGCGCCCCCTCTCGGGTTAGCGCTAGTTCACCATTCACACGGTCAAAGGCTGTCCCCAATCGTATTAACTCTTTAATACCGTCTGGTCCTTCATGAACAAGCGTTCTGACCGCCTCGGGTTCACACAGACCTGCACCAGCAATCAGAGTATCTTGCATGTGGTAAGCCGGTGTATCCTCGTCCGATGTGACAGCAGCAATGCCGCCTTGAGCATAACGTGTGTTGCTTTCCATTAAAGTTTTCTTGGTAATCAGCAACACTTTCCGATTCTCCGCAGCCTTAATCGCTGTATATAAGCCCGCAATGCCGGAGCCGATGATTAAGACGTCGGCTTCGTATTGGGTCAATTCCGCTACATCAAAATCAACTAGATATCTTGGAATCATGCCTTTCACCTGATTTCACAGAAGAATAGCGCACACCATAGATCGTACAGTATGCGCTCACGGATATGTTCAAAATGATAGTAAGTCGATTGCAGCGGCTGTTGGCCTTTTAAGCTAGGAAGGCGACAGCCGTTTATTTAACAATAAATGTACACAACGTTCCTGTGTCTGTCAAATCACGTCAGCAATAATCTTCCACATTTAAAAAAGCTTCGGGAAACCAATAGGATCTGGTTCCCCGAAGCTTACATATATGCTTATTCAACTATCCACCAGATAATCAGGTTGTTGTCGGTGGAGTACCGCCGGAATTGCCTGAATTGTTATCATCCTCTGGTTTTTGCAGATTAGGGATATCGTTCGGTTGATCTGTTGTATTCTTAGGCTCGTCATCCTTACCTTGAATACGTACACGAACATCACCGATGTTGTCGATCACAGGCTCACCGTTTTCCGGTGTTCCTTCTCCCTCATTCGTATTGCCGTTCAAAGAACCTGTCTCGATCAAACGTTTGATTTGTTCAAGCTCCAGGGTTTCTTCTTCCAACAAGGTTTGAGCGATCAAATGAACCTCTTTCGAATACTTCGTCAAGAGTTCTCTAGCACGCTCATAGGAGTCAGTGATGAAGCGATTCATCTCCTGGTCAATCTCATAAGCAATCTGATCACTGTAGTTTTGCTCATGACCGATATCACGTCCAAGGAATACTTGACCTTGGGAAGTTCCGAACTGCATCGGGCCGAGCTTCTCACTCATACCGTATTCCACGATCATGCTACGCGCAATGCCTGTCGCTTGTTGGAAGTCACTATAAGCCCCTGTTCCGATCTCACCAATAAACAGCTCCTCGGAAACACGTCCACCCAACAATCCAGTGATTTTGTCCAGCAATTCCTGCTTGGTTGTCAGCATGCGGTCTTCCTTCGGAAGCATGATGACATATCCGCCTGCACGTCCACGTGGAATAATAGTTACCTTGTGAACCATATCGGCATTCTCCAGGAAGTAACCGATAATCGTATGCCCTGCTTCATGATAAGCAACAATCCGTTTCTCGCGGTCACTGATTACGCGGCTGCGTTTTTCAGTACCTACGATCACGCGGTCGATAGCTTCATCTACTTCTCGCATCGAAATATCTCTACGGTTGCGACGAGCGGCCAGCAAGGCAGCTTCGTTCAACAAGTTTTCCAGATCAGCGCCCGTAAAGCCTGTTGTACGTTTCGCAATGACGTCCAATTTAACATCCTTCGTTAATGGTTTGTTGCGTGCATGTACATGCAATACTGCTTCGCGACCTTTAACATCTGGACGGTCAACCGTAATTTGACGGTCAAAACGTCCCGGACGAAGCAAGGCTGGATCAAGAATATCCGGACGGTTAGTAGCAGCAACGATGATAATGCCTTCGTTTGCCCCAAATCCATCCATCTCTACGAGCAATTGGTTGAGCGTTTGCTCACGTTCATCATGTCCGCCACCCAATCCGGCACCACGTTGACGTCCAACAGCATCAATTTCATCAATGAAAATAATACAAGGTGCGTTCTTCTTCGCATTCTCGAACAGGTCGCGAACACGGGAAGCACCGACCCCGACGAACATTTCTACAAAATCAGAACCTGAGATACTGAAAAACGGCACTCCGGCCTCGCCTGCAACAGCTCTCGCCAAGAGTGTTTTACCCGTACCTGGAGGGCCCACTAACAGAACACCTTTTGGAATACGAGCGCCCACGGCTGCGAACTTACGTGGGTCCTTCAAGAATTCTACGACTTCGACAAGCTCCTGCTTCTCTTCGTCAGCCCCTGCTACGTCTTCGAAGGTAACTTTCTTCTTCTCTTCGTTATACAGACGGGCTTTGCTCTTGCCGAAGTTCATTACTTTGCCGCCACCGCCCTGTGCCTGATTAAACAGGAAGAAGAACAACAGGAACATGATCACCAAAGGAATGATAGAAGTCAAAAATGTCAGCCAAATGCTTTCGCCTTCCATTTTCTTCTGTACGTATTCAAACCCGTTCGTTTCGCTGGCATTCACCAGTTCACTTAGTGCTTGATCCGTTGGCGGAACGTATACGGAAAAATTGGTTGATTTAGCATTAGCCGGCTGCTTCTTATATGCACCGGTTACAAGATAGGCGTAACCGTCAAATTGGACCGTTACTTTAGAGATGTTATTAGCTTTAACCTCTTGCCGTAATTGGTCATATCTAGGGAGATCGGAGGCTTCGTTACTGTTGCTAACAAACTGAACGATACCCACCACAACTAAAAAAAGAATCAAATAAAAACCAGAATTCCGGATGAACCGATTCATCCCCTACCTCCTCTCGAGACACTTAAGTTATTTTACCATAGCCTGTAAGCCCTTCTCAACAAAGGACCCTATTTAGTCCTAGGACTGGAGGCTGAGATTAGCTGGTGTAGATTTCCGGCTTTAAAATCCCTATGTATGGGAGGTTCCGGTAGTGCTCGGCATAGTCCAGACCATAGCCGACAACAAACGCATCCGGAAGTGTAAATCCGGTGTAATCAGCTTCAAGATTAACTGTCCGGCGTGCAGGCTTGTCGAACAAAGTTACGACACATACCGAATTGGCATTACGATTTTTAAGCAATTCAATCAAATGTGTCAGTGTCAGACCACTATCGATAATATCTTCGACAATCAGAACATCGCGTCCTTCTACGGAAGCGTCCAAATCTTTGATGATTTTAACGACACCTGATGATTTGGTGGATACTCCATAACTAGATACAGCCATGAAATCAAGTTCCAACGGCACTGTAATGGATTTAACCAAATCGGCCATAAAGATAAACGCACCCTTCAGCACGCAAATCACCAATGGGTTTTTCCCTTCATATTTCACGCTAAGCTGTGCGCCTAATTCCTTGATTTTACTCTGAATTTCTTCTTCACTGATCAATACTTCCTGAATATCATTTTGCAACGGTGTAAACCTCCTAAGTTTATACTATGAAAGCCGTTCCTGCGCAATTACCGGTGCCACGGACTCTCTCGTCTTTGCCATGACATATATATAACCGAAGACGTGTGCTTTTGCACCGCAGCATGTACAGAACGTCGTACGCCCGGAATCCAGAGAACAACTCCAGAATGGTCGCAGACGATGGGAATAACGGAACGCATTGAAGGAGGTATTTTTTCATCAATAAAAATATCTTTAACCTTTTTTCTTCCGTTTAATCCCATTACATACATGGTATCTCCAGGTAATCGCGAGCGTACAGTCAACGGCAGAGTCAATTCATCTGCGTCGAACCATGCTTCTTCCTCATTCGCCGGATGTTGTCCATCCAAATAGGAAGCTCTTTGCCACCGGAGTATACCACCCGCTTCAGGCAACTCAAGCTCACCGGAAATAGGCAATACGCTCAGTCCATAGCTCCATTCACCCATAACGACTTGCGTACGGTCAAACAAAACCGCCTGGTCATATTCGCGGACTCCAACCGCACCGCCGCCCAAGTCCAAGCTCCATGTAGAAGTTGTCTCCTGGAGAAGTCTTAGTCGAACGGTCTCAATTTTACGAAAATCAAAATTCCCACTGTCCGAAGGCAGATAATTTAATATTAGTTTAATCAACCTCCGTTGTAAAGCAACGGATAGCTTACGGTATGATGCGATGGAAAACATGTACCTGCCATTATTGAAATGCACCATTTTCTCGTATACCGACAGTGTAGCTGCCTCCATAAAATCATTTTCGTCAGCCATCGTTTCGGCCAGCCGGTTCAGGGACGGTGTCAGTTGCTCATTATATTGCCCCAAAAAAGGAAGCACATCCATGCGGATGGCATTACGACGGTATTTGGTCGATAAATTAGTGCTGTCTGTCACATAGGAAAGACCATAAAAGTTACAATACTCAATCAAGTCAGCCTTGTACATACGAAGCAGCGGGCGAATGAGTTGCACATTTTTTTCGGTGCGTGCCAAACGCATACCCGCCAAACCCGCCGGTCCGCTACCGCGCAGCAAGTGCAAGAGGACTGTTTCCGCTTGATCATCGCCATGGTGAGCCATAGCAATATGCTGTGCCTCCCACTTCGTAGCCGTATCATGTAAAAAGCTGTACCGTAGCTCACGGGCCGCTTCCTGTGGACCCTTGCCGCTTTCCTTTATATAAGCGGGTGCATCAACCCGGATCATTTCAAATGGAAGCTTGAGCTTTCGGGCAATATTGCGTACCTCTTCAGCCTCCGCATCCGATTCCTCTGGCCTGAAGCCATGATGAACATGAGCGCAGACAAGTTGTAATGGCATATGTATAACGGATATTTCATGTAAAATGTGCAAAAGGGCCACCGAATCCGGTCCGCCGGATACAGCAACCACAATGCGGTCTCCGGGGCTCCACAGGGAATGTTCTCGCGCCAAAGCGAGCACTTCCTGTACAACACCGGTCGGTTTTGTTGTTCCCATTCACGACCCTCTTTTCTCCCGACCGTAAAAATGATGATCCTATGTTATCTTATGTAAGTCATGCTGCTACCTTAACGCAATCCAGAGCGCTCCAGCAAGCAGCAAAAGCGATACCGTGAAAGCATATCCCAACCAGCGTGGATTTCCTCTTTTGACAGATGATTGCCTGACATGCGCGGAAGCCAGACGCGACCAAGCTCGGGCCGCTGCACGAGTATCGGAATATTCCCCACGTACTGCACCCAGCAGCCATTCGGCGTAGGGGCGTAATACACGACTGCGACGAATAATGACTGTCAATTCTGCCGTATTACGTAGCTGCGGCAGCCTACTCGCAGCCGCCTTTAACGATTCGCTCTCCAATATATGAACCGTTAAAAGAGCAAAGGCAAACAGATCATACTGGGGATCAGCATTTCGGCTACCAGCATTCCAAAATCCCCTATCGTACCATTCTGTAAATTGTTTAACACTCCGACCTGCAAGGGACACGCCACCATAATCAATCAACTCAGCCTCTCCATAGGCATTGACCAATATATTTTGAGGCTTCAGGTCGCCAAACACCCATCCTGCCTGATGGAGATCGGCCAGACGATTCAGTATGCCAGTCCCAGCCACACCATACCATTCAGACCCTTTGGCTGCCACAAATTTATGAAGCGGATCTCCTTTAACGTATCGCATAACATAAAAGGGGATCTCCCCATTGCGTAACACTACATCATCCACTTCAAACAAGAAGGAAGGATTCCCATTCCGCTGGAGGGCAGCCTGAGTCCCTTGAGACTGTAATGTGGTCAGCACATTAATCTCCGATTGCAGATCAAGCGTGTTCTTTCCCATTTTGAGAGCAAATTGCCGATCGGCCTGTGCTTCTTTTACCAAATATACAGTTCCGTTCGCTCCCCGGCCCAGCAAGCGCTGGATGACATAGCTACTCCGCTTCCACTTGCCCTTGATGACCGTTCCGGGTGCAAGAACGGGATCAGACGACGTAGTCACCGAGCATCCCTTCTCCTTTGCCATAGGATTCTTCCAGATCTTTCTGTTCCCCTAGTGTAACATATCGGTAATAATCAATCACTTGTAAAATGGCTGGTCCTGTCGGTGTCGCTCCTTTCATCCGCAAGCGTCCGAATATCGATTTGATCTGGTCTAGCTCAGAGGTCCACCCGATATCCATGACTGCGTCTTCTCCCATTCGTCCACCCGGAAAATGAAATACAGATATACGGCTGAGTCCGCTTCTGGACTGTAAACTGAGCAGCAAATCGCGGATACTATCCTCTACAGCAGGCAGCTTAGGCTTCATGCTTGCACTTGCATCAATGAGTAAGGCAATTTCCAGAGGGCTTGTTTCTGTCAGTTCATCCATTACCTCAACTACCTGGGCTCGTTTGGCCGGAGGCAGTTCACCGATATGCCGGGCGCCGCCCTCACCCAAAATGTGCGTTAACTCTCTATTAACCGCCTGCTGAATCGTTTGAACCACTGTTTTGCGCGTCATCATTTGCATGGTTTGCGCCAACTGCTTCGTACCGACGATTTGGCTAAACCCTCCCCCTGCTTTAGCAATTTCCTGAATTTCTGCGCTCCCAAGCTCGCCGATAGTTCCATAATCTATGACTCCGGCGACGTTCACTGTAATTCCCTCACGTAAAGCTTGGGCAGCCGCCATCACTGGGCTAACCCCTACGTTAGAGCATCCATCTGTAATGATCAAAATTTGCTTCATCGCTTTTTGACCTCCGCTTCCTCTTAATCTATTCCGATAGATTCTATCTTTGCCTAATCCGGAACGATTCAAACGAAGGATGCGGATTTTTAAAAATGAATAAGCAATTTCCCGGGCAATGTGAGTCTAGCTCACCGTCCGCGGACGTTCCAACCACCTCATGCCAGGTACATGAAGGGTGGCCCACTCTGGGCGAAAGTGATCTATTTTACTAACAACTACAGTCATATCATCATAGATTTGATTTTGTTGATATCGAATAACCCGTTCTAGCAAACAGTCGGCCAGTTCCTGCGGGTCCTCACTTTCAATCTCTTGAATCATGCGTTTCATCCATATTTCTTTATTGACTGCATAACCCGGTGAATCGTATATACCGTCTGTTATCATAATGAGAATATCTCCTGGCTGGAGCTGCAACGACACCAAATCAACTTCGATATCCTGTATAATGCCAATCGGTAAATTGCTGGCAGATACGGGAATGACCTCCTCCCCCCTTTTAATAAAGCTTGGTGTAGATCCAATCTTCATAAAGGTTGTCCGAGCCGTATACTGATCAATCAGCGCCATATCCACCGTAGCATACATTTCCTCAGGTGATCGGAGCATCAGGACAGAGTTAACCGACTTGATCGCTAATTTTTCGTCCATACCTGATTGCAGTAGTTCTTCCAAAATGTTAAGTGCTGCACTGCTCTCTTGCTGCGCACGCTCTCCGTTCCCCATACCGTCACTTAAAGAGACTGCGAAAGTCCCATTCCCTAACTCCATCATGCTGTAACTGTCTCCTGAGAAGAAATCGCCTCCTTTGGCCGCACTAGCTACTCCTGTAGCAATCTCATACGTTTTAGCAGAGCCGAACATGACTGTAGCCAAGCCTTGGCGGCGATCTGCCGCCGTTTCGCGCATGACAGCTATATGCTCGTCCAGTATGTCCGACAGCAGTGGAGCAATGATTTTCCGACATTCATCAAATCCCCTTGTATAGGCATGGACAATCTCTATTTCAACCTGACCTGCATCCAGGCTAATAATCTCAATGGATTGAATGGACAAGCCGAGTCGATCAAGAGCCTCTCGGATTTGCTCTTCCTGCCGATGCATGGTCTGCCCTTCTCGCTGAATTTCCCGCGCTAAATCCTCCATAATTTGCGATACACCGGATAGCTGGTCAGCAACAAGCTGACGACTATCGTATACTTGGCGCTTCCACTGCATATTATGTTGGTAGAGACTATACTGCTGCTTCATTACCTGCAGGACAGCGCCCGTCTTGGCACATGCCTTGCTCCATTGTGGCGGCATCTGCTCCGGCTCCAAATCAGGATTATCCTCAATGGCGCTCATCATTTCCGTCATATACTGATGGGTTTGCATAAACTTGCCGTCCCAGCACTGCTCGCACTTAAAGCAAGAGGCACAGGTTCCTTCCGCCACCGCATTCATAAAGTGTTCCATTTCTCCGTCCGGTTTTGCTCCCTCACTCGCAGATATCTGATGGAAGCTGCGCGATAGCTGGCTGAATACACGGGAAAATTTCGTCACCCGCTCGGCAGTGAGATCACGAACTCTTTTGGCATATTCATGCTGGGACTTGGCGTGATCCTGCGTACCAGGGACATAGGTAGAAACCGCTTTAAAGAAACTTTTTGGAGTCATTAAAAATAATAGAATTGCCGCACAGCTCTCCCAAGTTGATGTCAACACGTCCCCAGTCCCATCCAAATAGATCGTCAAAATGGAGGAGCCCAACAGCATGCCAAGGGCCACTGCACCTTTTCTCCCTTCACGCAGCATTCCTGCCAGCAAACCTGCAAAAGCAAGTAGACTCATCTGCACAATTGCGGACATATTGGCCAGGCTTAAAATTAAACCGGTAATCACACCGACCGAAGCACCCAACGAAGCACCTCCCACCAAAGCAAACACCAAGACCAAATATCGTGAAAGCACATGATCGACAGACAGTGAATGAACGGTCCATCCTACTGCTCCCGTCATCACAGAGGCTAATAGAATAATCAGACACAAAATTTCTTCGTTCTTCAATTGGCTTGCCTTCTTGCGGTACGTAAACAGCGGTATGGCCTGTGTGAACACCAATGTAAGCATAAAACTGAGCACCGCATCCGTTCCCACAATGACAAGCTCATACCATGTAAAAGCCGGAGCCATCACGGCGTTAAATAAATTGACCATAAACACAGACAAGAAGACCATAAGCGGGGCATAGGATAATTCCAGACGATCGAAGGTACGTAGCCCGCGATACAGGAGATAAAATACGATTAGCTCACCACCAATCATGAACAACGATGGGTAAGGAGCTAACAGGCTGCCTAGCACAACGGATACAGCTACAGGCAGCATTAGATCACGCCGAAGGAACGTAATGACCGCAAAATAAGCGAGGGCAAAAGGAGAAAGCTCGTCCAAAATAGTGGCGCGTCCCAGTAGAACTCCCATAGCTGACAATAGCAGCATCCATCTTTGCGCGGTTACCCATTGCACCATTTTATGTGAATCGAGCCGTTTCTTGAGTCTGGAAGGCCAACCTTCCGTACGCTCTTTGGATTTGGACTTTCTAGATTTTAACCCCGGAAAATGTACCACGTTCCATTTCTCCATCATGCGTCAGGCACCCCATTCATCAATTTGATGTTCCCATCTTAAACCGGAACGATTGAGAAAGTTTGTCAGAACCTCACGTCTTATTCCAAGAAATTTCCGACAAAAAAACGTGCCGCGCGAAAGGACAGAGCATCCCCCTGTACATCAAGCTGCGCCCGTATGGAAGCAGATGGAAGTTGTATCACTCCACGCCTTGCACGGCCTCTGTATGTCGTCCACCCTGATGCCCAGACTAGCGATTTGCACAGAAGATAGACGGAAAACCGGTGGAGTTTGTCGGACGATTATGCCCACACGACAAAAAAAACATCCAACATTTCAGTACGATGCTTCTACTCTTCTTCATGAAACTACTAATCTTAAAAATGTGCCTGTACACCTTCGCCCAAATGTATTGCCCGCAGCCACAGCTTGTCGCATCTCTTGTCGGTAGAACGCAAAAAAACCGTAGCAGTCTTTCGACTGTACGGTTTTCCGTGTATGGTTGATACGGTTGTCAAAGTGAATTAAACACGCTTCGCGCCGCGTCCTCCGCGTTTACCTTCGGTGTTCTTTTTCAGCGACGAAATGCGTTCCTCACTATCTTTCAGGAAGCGTGACATTTTATCCTCAAATGAAGGTTTACCCGGTGCAGGCTTGAAAGAACGGCCTCCACGATCGCGGTTGAAACCACCACCGCGTCCCTGACTTGGACCTGAACCTCCGCCGCCAAAACGGTCTCCTCCGCCTGGTCCTCCTGTACGCTCCGGTCTTGGAGCTCTTGGGGGACGGGCTTCACTTGCCGGCTTATCAATCGTTTGCTTAATGGAAAGTCCGATTTTGCCATCTTTGTCAACATTAATGACTTTCACCGTCACAACATCATTAATCTTCAGGTGGTCGTTAACATCCTTAACATAATTATCGGCGATTTCCGAGATGTGAACGAGACCCGTGACACCTCCAGACAAATCCACAAATGCTCCAAAATGCGTGATGCCTGTCACTTTGCCCTCTAACTTGGTGCCCACTTCAATTGCCATAGAATAAAATGATCCTCCCTTAAAATATACAACCGATTTTTTTGCAAAAAAATCCCGCTGTGGTGATTTGATTATACAAAATGGCGGAACCAAGGTCAACTAAGCATTGGCCCGATAATGCCTCTATTTTTGATCTCCGATGATTGGCGTCTCTTCCGGTTTGTAAAGACCGTACTTGCTTCTAGCAATTTCTCCAATGTACTCAGGGTCCTTGAGACGATTCACTTCGGTTTGAAGCTGTTGTTCCGTTTGTGTAGCAGCTTGCTTCTGTTTTTCCTTCTGGGTGAGCTGTTCACTTCGATCGGCCATGATCATGCCTTGAGAAAAAAAGGTGAATATGGCCCAACTACCAAAGGCGGCAAGCGATAGCAACCAAATCATGATTCGCCTGCGCCCGCCCGCATTGGACTTGGACGTAGGAGATGAATGGCGATCTACAGACGAATTACGCATGATACTACCCCCTTCCAAACCATCTTTTTGCTGTATTTTTCAGTCTGATACCTAGCTTTATGAGCGGATCTGGCGTCTTCCAGCGCGCTATAAGCGGACGGATCAACCAAAGAATCGGCTTCCAAACCGGCATCAGGATGTATATCAGCATCCTTCCTAGGAACACAATAAGTGCCCATGTCCATCCGACCAGCTTGCGTAACAGCCGATACAGCGCTAACACCGGAAGAACAATCAGGATGCGCAGTATGCTGTTCACGATCAACGTCAGTCTGCGAACGATCTCTATTAACATTACCACAAAACGTTGGGTTGTAACACTAAAGGCCCAAAAATAGAGCCAAACCCCCAAAAGTAGTCCTAAAAAGACATAAAACCGCAGCTCACCGCGATTACTCGCGTACAGCACACGGAAAATAAACAAAGCCGAGGCCACCCAATACAGCACGTCCAACATATGAACACTCCAACGGGCAAAATGAAAGCGGATTGACAGCACCCGGTAGCTGTCAAATACCACTCCCATCGCTATGCCCGACAATAGCATCCACGTCAATGTCAGCCATTGTGTGTAAGGGTTCATTTGAAGAGCTTGCCGAATAGGCTTTTTCCGTTTTTGGCCGGGGCCCCAGGCTCTAGGTAGACGAGGGAAGTAATCAGACCTTCAATGGACAGCAGCCCCTCTTCCAGACTGAGGTTTTTGATATGTAAATGTTGTCCGCGAATGGTGAGATGGCCCAGCTCGGTCTGAAGCAAAAACTCTTCACTGTCAAAGCTCTCCACATTGCTGACGCCTGAAATGTCGAGCTGCTTGCGGCTTTGCATGCGCAGATCATGGTGCTTGGACTTCCCTTGTTCAATCATGGCATGTACCCCTCCTTCTGTTCTTAGCTTATGAAGGGGTGGGCATGATTTAGAACCGCATTGGTTATTCACGAGCATATATTAGACGAAAGCTCATCATCCAAAAGAAAAAGCATCCCTTCATAAGATATGAAGGAATGCTTCTATGTACAACGTTATGAGAAAATCAGATGTCTGCTTACCAGTTCAAACCGTTGTCCCTGGCAATAGGCTCTTCCTTTACCAAAGTGTACATACTTGCAGCCTCGTCCTTGCGTGTAGTGTCGGCGAGCCGTTCCACTCGCACGGTCACCAGCTTCTGGCCAAATTGGACGGTAATTTCATCGCCCACTTTGACCGCACTGCTCGGCTTGGCTTCGCGTCCATTCACCAGCACTCTCCCTTGTTCAGAGACGTCCTTGGCTACTGTACGACGCTTAATCAGCCGCGAGACTTTCAAGAATTTATCAAGACGCATTAGTTAACGGCTTCTTTAAGCTTATTACCGGCTTTAAAAGCAGGAACGGTCGATTCTGGAATTTCAATCGTGTTGCCGGTTTGTGGATTGCGGCCTGTACGGCTAGAACGCTTGCGCGTTTCGAAAGTACCAAAGCCGATCAGTTGTACTTTGTCGCCACTCGCAAGTGCATCTGTAATTTCACCAAGTACGCCATTCAATACAGCTTCAACGTCACGTTTGCTCAAACCGCTTTTGCTGGAAATATTGTTGATCAGATCTGTCTTGTTCATAAGATAAAAGCCTCCTAAATGTCAAAAAATAATCATCACGCTACATATCCATAAATGGAGCAGACGTGAGGTCCAACTGTGGCCGTAGCCTTTCTGAATACTACTGTAACATGTTAACTATAGGCTACAGTTATTTTCAGAATTATTACAAGTTATTCGGGCTTGTCCTTAAAAATCCTGCAATGACAGGCGTTTTTTATTCGACCCCCAGTTAAGCCAACATCCTACTACAAAACTCTGCCCATTGGCAAGTCTGCTCAAGCTGGGCGTGTTTTCAACCCTGCTTATGTCTCATTTTACTGGCCCATACAGCCAAAGATCAAATCTATGGAGTCAATCTCTATCAAGGAGCTTTTTCGCTTCCTGCCAGTAGGTCTCCATTTCATCTACACTGCTGTCTTCGGGACGACGTCCCTGCTCGCGTAATTTCTGCTCAATATACTGGAAACGGCTCACAAATTTGCGATTAGTGGCTGACAGCGCCTCCTCTGGATCTACTTCCATGAACCGGGCTGCATTCACGGCAACAAATAACACATCGCCCAACTCCAGCAACTGAGCTTCCACGGAATGCCCTTCCCGAACCGCTTCCTTCAACTCAGCCACTTCTTCGTCCAGTTTATCAAATACGCCTTCAATGCTATCCCAGTTAAAGCCTACTTTAGCTGCTTTTTTCTGGAGCTTGTACGATTTCATAAGAGCAGGTAGATCACGGGGAACCCCATCCAGCACGGAAGGGTCTGCTGCCGTTGTACCTTTAAGTCGTTTTTCCTCAGCCTTCATCTGTTCCCAGTTTTGCAGCGCCTCTTCCGCATCATTCGCTTGATTATCACCGAACACATGCGGGTGACGGAAAATAAGCTTATCGTTCAGCCCTTGGATCACATCATAGACATTGAAGGTTCCGACTTCCTCTTCCATTTGGGCATGCAGCAAAATTTGTAACAACAGATCGCCGAGCTCTTCCTTCATATGCTCAGGATCATCCTCATCTATAGTTTCAATGACCTCATACGTTTCCTCGATCAGATTTTTGCGGATCGATTGATGTGTCTGTTCGCGATCCCATGGACAGCCTTCTGGACTGCGCAAAATATCGACAATCTCATGTAGACGGTCAAAAGAACGCCGTTTCAGCGCCTCATCCTCACTGCGAGGTATGTACACCAAGGATAGGTTCCCGTAGCCCTCTACTCGATCCAGCTCGTACAGCGGCACCTTGTGGACTGCTTCCTCACCTTCTACCCCAAGCGCGTGGCCGACATACACCTCATAATCGTCAGGATACCGCTCCATCAAGCACAGCTTCACATCGGAAGCCGTAAAGGTGTCATATACCTGTCCGATCAGCGTGTGCAACTGAGGCTGGAGCCAGCTCGCATCCAGTGTACCTGCATCCAACAGCTGGAAACCCTCAATCGGATCAAAACCAAGACGCACAAAAGCCTCATCCAGGAAACTTTCGCCCCCCAAGATGTTTAGTTCAATCCCTTGCGCAGGACAACGCTCCTTGAGCAACTGCACCGCTGCTTCCGCCACCATCGGGTGACCGGGAACCGCATAGACGATTTCGCTTCCGTCTGCCGCCTTAGCAGCTGTTGCCATCAATTGACTGGTAATTTCCTCGTATACCTCTGGAAAAGATTCCTTTGTCTCATATACCGCATCAAATGACTCAAAGGCCACTTCAAACTCATCCAGCACTTGAACCGCCGGATGTTCCTTGGTTCGCAGATATAGCGCTGAAGCCCCCCGCATTTTGTTCAATATCCCTATCGTAAGCTGATCGGGATCTCCCGAGCCCAGACCTACGATCGTTAATGTTACGCTCATATCCAATCCTCCGTTCCGCAAAAGCAGGATTCATGCTCGGAAAAAACACCCGGCGCAATCCAATCCAGCTTCCGCTTCCTTTGCTTTGGCATTTACTATACCACAAAGTTGTATAGGCTCATAAAATGGCTTGCGCAGCTGTCGCGCGGCAAGTCGTATAACCCCGGCTAAGCCAGTACACGCAGTCTGCGCAGCACGGCTGCCAGCGGGCGTCCGAGCTTGGGCACTGCCACAAGCTCGGCTTCCGTGATCAACCTCAAGCGTGCGAGGCCGATCACGAACACCACGGCGCCTGCGGCTACTCCCAGCAGGCTCTCCGCCGCTGCCGTGGCACGACCTCCGGCAGCCCATCCTAAGGCACCCAGCACAGCACTGGTGCCCCACATCGCCGCCCCGGCTGCACCAGCCAAGGCGACAAGCAATACCGCCGGTTTGAGTACACTGGCGGACCAGCTCCCGCGCAACCCCACCAAGCGGGCCAGCAGCGCGATGTTGATCACTGCCGCCAGCAGATAGGCGACAGCCCCCGCTATGGCGGCACCAGCCGTGCCTAGCTGTGGCACGAGCAGCCAGTTTAGCAGCGCCTTGGCTGCTGCGGCCGCGAGCATCGCCAGAGCTGGCGCGCGAACCGCGCCAAGCCCTTGCAGTAGCGCAGCCGAGATGATGCTGAGCGTACCTCCTACGGCGGTCAGCGCCATCCAGCGCATCACCGTGCTGCCGGTATCGTCTGCATACAGCATCACATTGACGGGCACGGCCAGCACGATCAAGCCTGTCGCAGCGGCTAGTCCTAGTAGCCAAAACCAGCGCAGCGATTGCTCGCACTGACGACGTGCCAACTCCGTACCTCCGGTTACCCGAGCCTCAGCCAGCGAGGGTATGAACAATGCCGACAATGTGGTGGCAAACATCATGACCAGCTGTACTAGCGGAAGCCCCCGGTTATACACGCCGAAGGCCACCATAACCGCCGTATCGTCCAAGCCCTCCTGCTTTAACAAGCGAGGGACGGTAAATGTATCTACCAGGTTAATTAACGGAACGGCTAGCGCTCCAAGGCAAACAGGTAAGGCATAACGTAGCAGCGCCTTTAGCAAAGCGCCGTTGCTTTCCGCTGGGTAAAGCTCACCAGTCTGGGCTTGCACTGTTGTCATTGCCGTCTCTTGCCGCCTAAGTCTCTTTCTGTGACCTCGCCAATACAACAGCATGATCACCAAGCCCGCTGCTCCGCCTGCTGCTGAGCCAAACACTGCTCCAGCGGCTATCATATCCGCCCCTGCTCCTTGTGGCAGCATGAACAGCAACAATATGATCATCACGCTTACCCGTATCGCCTGCTCCGTCACTTGGGAGACCGCCGTTGGAATCATATTTTGCAAACCTTGAAAATAGCCTCTCAGTCCCGCCATAACCGGCACGAACAAAAAGGCAACCGCTGCCGCCCTCACCGATGGAATGACGTGAGCATTGTCGATCCACTGGCCGATTAGCGGCGCACACGTATACATCAGCAGCCCCAGAATCAGTCCGAAGATGCCCAATACAAGCGAAGATAGCAGGGCAACACGTTGCCCTGCTGCCCGGTTTCCCACAGCCTCATACTCAGCTACAAATTTGGATACGGCAACCGGGAATCCAGCAGCTGCAATGGTAATAAACAGCGTATAAAAAGGATAAACCGTATTATAAATGCCAAACACGCCGTCGCCGCCAATATTTTGCAACGGGATTTTTTGCAATGTGCCGATCAGCTTGCTTGCTACCGCTGCCATTGTCAAAATGACAGCACCCCGTAGCAGCCGCGAAGCGGCGCGATTTTCCTGCATTCTCCGTCTCCACTCCCACCTGGATAAGCATTTTTACGAGTCCTATTATACCGTCTCTCCTCCCGGAAAGAAAAAAATCCCTGTACAACGTTGAACGGCTTTATCCGTTTTGTACGTCATACAGGGGTGAAACGGGGTGTTACTGTTCCATTTGTTTGCCCAGGAAGCCAGCGGCTGTTTCAGCCATCTTGACCTCCATTTCGGACATTTTTACATTTTCATCCTTGTTCAACAATATAACAGAGCCGATGGGATCACCACCCGAAACAATGGGAGCCGTCACAAAGGACGAGAGTGTTTCTTCGTGGTCTCGCGTCAGCTCATAAGAGCCGCTGGCTGTCTCCAGCACAGTCTTGCGATTATCCATGCTACCTTCGATAATGCTACCGATTTGCTTGTCCAGAAACTCTTTTTTCGAGCCTCCAGCCACCGTAATAATGGTGTCACGATCGGTAATCATCGTAATATGGCCTGTGCTTTCAAACAGGGACTCAGCATATTCTTTGGCGAAATCACCAAGTTCACCAATAGGTGAATACTTTTTCAAAATGACTTCTCCGTCACGATCCACAAAAATCTCAAGCGGATCTCCTTCACGAATTCTCAAGGTGCGGCGAATCTCCTTTGGAATAACTACCCGCCCAAGATCATCAATACGGCGAACTATACCAGTAGCTTTCATTTCACATGTTGCCCCACTTTCTCAAGAAGAATTTAGTAAACTACTGACGGTATCGAAAGACGCTTCCACTCCCCCAGAAGCAGTCACGAAGAACGTCGCGGTCATGGTGTTTATGGTGATATCTGACCATAGTATTCATCTGTTCCCAATTCCTTATGCATGTTCAGTTATTTACCTTCGTTTGCAGCTCCATCTTTGGCTGTTCCAGCTTTACTATCGCCCGTACCGCTTGTTGTTCCGCTCGGTGTAGTTGTGCTGCCCGCACCGGACGTTGCACCACTTTTCTCTTGCGTAGCAGGTGCCTTCGGCAGATTGATTTTCAAATCAAGCTTCGCCAAATCATTTTCGGTAAAGTTTTGGATACTTTCCCCTGCCAATTTATTTTTCAGGGCAGCCTTCTCGTTGTCCTTCAATTTATCAAATGTTGGCTCATTGCGGGACTCCACTTTGATCACGTGATATCCGTATTCTGTTTCCACAGGCTCACCAATTTTGTTAATCGGTTGAGTCTCGGCAGCCTCTTTAAAAGCAGGTACCCATTGTGCTACGGACGCATTCTCATACAGCCCCCCATTAGATGCGGAACCTGGGTCTTCCGAATACTTCTTGGCAATCGTCGCAAAATCCGCTCCACCGTCCAGCTTCGCCTTTACTTCTTTGGCCAGCTTGAGAGTAGCTTCTTTTGTACGCTGTTTCTTTGTTTTTGGATCTTCGAAATTAATCAATACATGGCGCACGGTTGCTGTCGTGAATTGATCTTTATTTTTCTCAAATTCCTGTTTCAGCTGATCATCCGTTACTTTATTGGTTTCGCTATTGATTACCGTCATGACACGCGTGAAGTAATCTTTCACACCTTGTTCGGTCAGCTTCTGATCGCTCAGAAATGTCTTAAACTTATCTTCGCCGACCGACTTTTTATACTGCTCCAACTGCTCGTTTCCTTGTTTGGCGCCCTCTTCCTTGGCTTTATCGTCCGCTTTGGCCGCCAAAAGCTTGTACACTACTTCCTGCTTTACAATTTGCTCACGTACCTGATCAGAAGCTAAAGCAGCCTCATACTCTGGGTACAGAAATTTCATCATGCTGATTTCTTGGTTGAACTCATTTTCGGTAATCGTTCCACCCTTATAGGTCACGACAACCTTGCTGTTGTCTTTCGGCTCATCCTTGACCTTATTCTCATCCGCTTGCTTTGTACATGCTGCCAGCACCGATATAGCTAGCAACGCTGCCATGCCCAAGGAGAGCATTCTCCAAGGTTTTCTTTTATTTAGTTGTGGCATTTTGCAGTTCCTCCTTCAATGTGAATGCTTCTTTCAATGCACTCAAAAATTGCTCCAGCAGTTCTAGCAACTGTGGATCATTTAGACCTTTGCCCTTTATGCGTGCGCTCATAGAAGTGCCCTGTTCAAATTGTACACGTCTTTCAAAGCGATTGCCAATCTCGGCAAGTTTGGCCGTCTGAACCGCGTGCTGACGACCTTCATGGAATTTCAGCACTATATTGTCATCCCGCTGCACAATGGACTCGATTCCATACATCCGTCCATATACTTTAAGACGAGCCACGGCAAGCAAATGACGAACAGCCTCTGGCAGATCGCCAAATCGGTCGACCAGTTCGTCCTCCAGTTCGGAAGCCTCATCAAAGGTACTGACCGCTGCAACTTTCTTATAAATCTCAATCTTCTGGATGCTGTCATAAATATAGTCTCCCGGCAGGTAAGCATCGACACCCAAATCAATCGATGTACTCCAATTCCGGTTGGATTGATCCTCTTCTCCAAGCACACTGACTTTACGTTTGTTGATTTCCTCAGCCAGCATTTGCGAGTAAAGGTCAAAACCAACGGAAGCGATGAATCCGTGCTGCTCGGCGCCAAGTAAGTTACCCGCTCCGCGGATGGACAAATCACGCATTGCAATCTTGAACCCAGAACCCAACTCCGTAAATTCTTTGATAGACTGAAGTCGCTTCTCCGCCACCTCTGTAAGCACCTTATCTCGCTGGTACGTGAAATAAGCATAGGCAATCCGATTGGAACGGCCTACACGCCCACGCAGCTGATAAAGCTGGGAGAGCCCCATTTTATCAGCATCATGCACAATGAGTGTATTCACATTGGGGATATCCACACCAGTTTCGATAATGCTCGTGCTAACCAGTACATCATATTCACCATCTAGGAAATCCAAAATGGTTTTCTCCAGTTCCGTTTCAGACATCTGTCCGTGACCTACGCCCACCTTGGCGTCTGGGACAAGTGCATTGATCTCGGCAGCCATCTCCTGAATCCCCTGTACGCGATTATACAGGTAGTACACCTGTCCTCCACGTGCCATCTCGCGTTCAATGGCCTCGCGAACTAGAGTCTGGCTATGCTCAACTACATAGGTCTGCACTGGAAAACGGTTTTCTGGTGGCGTCTCAATAACTGACAAATCACGTACACCCAGCATGGACATATGCAGCGTACGGGGAATAGGTGTAGCCGTTAGTGTCAACACGTCTACATTCGTTTTCAGTTTTTTCAGCTTTTCTTTGTGCGTTACGCCAAAACGTTGCTCTTCATCGACAATAAGCAGCCCCAGATCCTTGAACACCAGATCCTGGGAAAGTAGACGGTGAGTACCAATGACAATATCCACCGTACCTTGTCGAACTCCCTTGGTCGTCTCATTCTGCTCTTTGCGCGAGCGGAAACGGCTCAATACCTGAATATTGAACGGATACCCGGAAAAGCGCTCACGGAAAGTCTCATAGTGCTGTTGTGCCAAAATCGTCGTCGGTACCAACACAGCCACTTGTTTGCCCTCAATAGCAGACTTAAAAGCAGCACGAATAGCCACCTCAGTCTTGCCGTAGCCTACGTCACCGCACAGCAAACGATCCATCGGACGACTCTGCTCCATGTCCTTTTTAATTTCTTCAATAGCCCGAATCTGGTCACGTGTCTCATCATACGGGAACATATCCTCAAATTCCTGCTGTTCTGGTGAATCCTTTTCAAAAGCAAAGCCTGGTGCTGACTGTCTTTCCGCATATAGCTTGATCAAGTCATCTGCGATGTCCTGAACCGAACTGCGCACCTTACTTTTAACACGTGTCCACTCATTGCCGCCCAGTTTGTAAATCTTGGGTTCTTTGTCCTCGGAGCCCACATACTTCTGAATCAGATCAATTTGTTCAATCGGTACAGACAGCTTATCTCCGCCCGCATAGAGGATATGCATGTAATCCTTATGGATACCGCCAACCTCCAGCGTACCGATTCCCATGTACTTCCCGATTCCGTGATTTTGGTGTACGACATAATCGCCCACCTTCAGCTCGCTATAGCTCTTAATCCGCTCTGCATTGTCTACATGTCGCCCCTGCTTACGTGCTTTCCGCTGCTTCTGGGAGAACATCTCACCTTCGGTAATCACTGCCAGATGAATAGACGGCATCTCAAAACCGCTTTGCAGATTACCAATCGCCATCGTCGGCTCATCAATACCGTAGTCTTGAAGCACTCGCCGCATCCGATCCAGACGTTCATCTCCGCTCGCCAGCATCATAACCTGTGTGCCTGCCTTGCGCCAACGATCCATCTCTGCCTTGAGTACATTCATTTGACCGTGGAAATCCTGCATGCCACGGCAGATGAAATTCAAAATATTTTGCGGCTGTGTATGCGGAACCTGGCGAAGAAAGATCGACAGGAACAGCGTTTGAAATCTCCGATTATACAGCAGATTATCCGAGTTATCCGATAGCTCCAGTTGCGGTAGAGTTTTACCGTTTTGAAGCAAATGCAAATTCCATTCAGACTCATCCCGCTCTAGCTGCCTGGCTGTTTCTAGCATCCGTGCTGGTTCATCAATGATTAGAATCGTATCTTCCGGCATATAATCAGCCAAGGTTTTGCGTTCAGGATACAGCAGGGAGATATATTTATAGATTTCGTCAAAATACACATGCTCCCGCAGCAGCTCAATTTCACGATGAATTTCCTCTTTCAGATGCTGCTTAGCCTGACGATCTGTCATTTTGTCCAGCTGTTCCTCCAACAACAGAGCAGCGGCATCAGCAGCTTGATCCATACGCTGGTGGCTTGCAATAACTTCCTTACATGGCGTTACAGTAACTTCCTGTACCTTTTCCACCGAACGCTGATCTTGCGGATCAAACATACGGATGGAGTCAATTTCATCATCAAACAACTCCACACGATAGCCCCATCGGGTTGTCATTGGATAAAAATCAACAATTCCCCCGCGTACACTCATCTCCCCGCGGGATTCAACACGCTCTACACGCTGGTATCCCATCTCCACCATATGCAGCAAAAATGCTTCCAGCTGAATCGTTTCTCCCTCTTTCAGCTCAACACGAGCCTCACGCCATGTTTCCGGGATTGGTAGTAGACGCCGGACTCCAGAAAACGGCACGACAACAACCCCACGAAAACCCTGGGCACATCGGATCAATACATCAATTCGTTGGGATAACGTCTCTGGACTGGATATGGCTGCTTCAGCAGCTACCAACTCGTTAGCTGGATACAATAAAACCTGATCAGGAGAAAGCGCTTCCTGCAAATCATCTGCTATCTTTTGAGCGGCAAACATATTGTGCGTCATGACCATTAACGGTCGTCCAGTATCTTCAGCAAGTGCGGCCATCAGGACCTGTCTTGAAGAGCCTGACAAGCCTGATATCAGCTGTTCCTTCATGCCTGAGGAAATACCTGCCGCAATGGATGCATAATCAGCATCCTTCGTAAAAGCCTGAATAAGTGCTTGTAACAAAAAAGGCACCCCTTTATGCTTATAAATAGTTACATGTAAACCGAAAAAGAAGCCTCAGCAATGCTGCCAAGGCTCCATAAGCGGAATTGCCGCTTCACCTCTCAAGCTGGTACATCAGACCAGTTGAATACCTGTTATTGGAGCGGGTTTACGAGCAGACTCAGCTCCGGATTATTCTCCAGTGCCTGACTGCAATGCTCGCAAATGACCTTAACGGTCACCTCACCACCCGAATTATACGCTATTATATCTCTACGTTCAGCAGGGGTCAAGGAATGGAAGCCCAACCTTTCTTCGGTTATTGCAGCGGAGTCAATTCGCCCTAAGAAAGTTCGACAATGTCTGCATACATAATTAACAACCATGTAATGTATATGCCTCCTGAAAGTTTTCTATACCTTTCAGTATGTCCAACAATCTTCCATTTAAGCCCGTCTACCTACGTCAGAACTTACTTGTTGAATTCAGCCATCGTCCGCTCAAACGGATGATTCAGACTGTATTCTAAAGCGTTGCACGTATCTTCTATCATTCCGGTCAATAGTTCCTTTTCCTTCTTTGGAAAGGTGCCCAAAACATAATCGACAATAGCATGTCCAGGCTCTGGGCGGGAAATGCCCATGCGAATCCGGTTGAAGGATTGCGTCCCTGTATGCTGAATGATCGATTTAATGCCATTATGACCGCCTGCGCTACCTTGATAACGCAGTCTTATTTTACCGACCTCTGTATCCAGATCATCGTAAACGACAATCAGATCTTCCATATCGGCCTTATAGTAGTCCATGTATGCACGTAGAGACTCGCCTGAGAGATTCATATATGTCATAGGCTTAATCAATACCGTTTTCACGCCACCAATGTGCCCCTCACCAATCAATGCCTTACATTTGCTTTGGGTAATCTGGATATTATGGCGTGAGGCAAGTGCATCTAAGGCCATAAATCCGACATTATGTCTCGTTTTCTCGTATTGGGGACCGGGGTTGCCCAATCCTACAATCCACTTCATTAGCCTTGACACCTCTTTCGAAGTCTTGATTTTTTGGTAAAATAGTTTTAGTGAACAGGAAGGTGCGTGCCGATATGCTCAATCAAGGTGATATCCTCTTATATGACAGCCATTTTCTATATCATTTAAAACATTCCGTTCCTGTCCAAATTTATGACGGGAATGTACATGTTCAAATTGGCATCGTTGCGCGTTTTAATGAGCATTTCGTCGAAATCGAGGACACACTATACAATCGTCAACGCTTCACATTCATATCTCGGCCAGGCTTTTAGCCTGACATGCTGATAGGGGTTACCTTTTCCATATGGAAAAAGCAACCCCTTTTTTAATGAGCCAGCGCTTATTCGATTTCAAACAGTTTGCTGATCGACAATTCTTCATGCACACGGATGATGGCTTCTCCCATTAATGGAGCCACAGACAGTACCTTCAGCTTGCTTGTCGGATTTGGGTGAACGATCGGGATCGTATCCGTCACAACCACCTCTTTTAATGGCGAATTCTCCAGTCTTTCCATCGCAGGACCGGACAGCACGGCATGTGTACAACATGCATACACATCTTTTACGCCGCCTTCTTTAAGCGCATTTGCACCCAATACAATCGTTCCGGCTGTATCAATGATATCATCAATTAAAATAGCCGTCTTACCCTCAATGTTCCCGATGATATTCATCACTTCACTGACATTTGGCTCTGGACGACGCTTATCAATAATAGCGAGCGGCGCACTCAGGAAGTCCGCCAGCTTGCGCGCACGAACAACCCCACCATGATCGGGTGAAACGACAATCGGGTTCTCAATTTGCTTGGAACGGAAATATTGGGCCAGAATTGGCGCTCCCAGCATATGATCAACTGGAATATCAAAGAATCCCTGAATCTGCATCGCATGCAAATCCATACTGATTACGCGGTGAGCCCCCGCCTTTTCAATCAAGTTAGCGACAAGTTTCGCCGTGATTGGATCACGCGAACGAGCCTTACGATCCTGACGAGCATAACCGTAATATGGCATAACAACATTGATACTTTTGGCAGAAGCGCGTTTAAGTGCATCAATCATAACCAATAACTCCATCAAGTTGTCGTTAACTGGCAGACAAGTGGACTGTACAATATACACATGGCAGCCGCGAACACTTTCCGACAGCTTAACCTGAATTTCACCGTCACTAAACGATGTGGTATGGGATTCCCCCATTGGGATTCCGATGTAGTCCGCAATCTGGTGGGCTAACTTCGGATTGGAGTTACAAGTAAATATTTTGAGTTTGGAATCGCAATAAGTCATTAATAGAAACCCTCCGTGCTGGTTCATTCATTACAGATTCAACAGCTTGCTGATTAAGGTCATTCCGATCTTTTTTTCTTTGCTTTGGCACGCGCGCGGATTTTGTCCGCATATCCGGCTTTGTTCTCTTGACGTGGTCTGGCAATGGCCAGGTCGTTATCAGGGACAGCATGTGTTACAGTGGAGCCTGCGACAACATAAGCACCTTTTCCAATCTTAATCGGGGCGATCAGATTCACATTGCTGCCAATAAAGGCATCGTCTTCAATTTCTGTAATGGATTTATTATATCCATCATAATTAACCGTTATTGCCCCGCAGCCAATATTTACGTTTGTACCCACCTTGGCATCACCGACATAGCTCAAATGAGACACCTTGGAATGATCTCCAATGGTCGCATTTTTCACCTCTACAAAATCACCAATCTTCACATGTTCGCCAAGCTTCGCGCCTGGACGCAGATAAGCAAACGGACCTACAGATGTACTGCTTCCCACTTCCGCTTCGTTCAACACCGAATGTTTCACTGTTGCTCCTGAGTGGATAATCGTATTCTGGATCTCGGCCTGCGGGCCAATCACACAATCTTCTCCGATTTGTGTTTGACCATGCAACCATGTATTTGGGTACAATACTGTATCGGAACCAATGACAACATCGCTTCCGATGTAGGTAGAAGACGGATCAATGACGGTGACACCATTCAGCATATGTTTGCGAACGATACGCTCGCGCATATAGCCTTCAGCAACCGACAAAGCAACTCTGTCGTTTACACCGATAGATTCCGACACGTCATCTGTCAAATACGCCTCAACCTGCTCACCTTCGCCATGCAAAATACCAATGACATCGGTCAGGTAGTATTCCTGCTGTGCATTGGCGTTCGTTACCTTGTCCAGCGCTGCAAATAACTTGGCATTGTCAAAACAATACGTTCCTGTGTTAATCTCACGGACAGCATCTTCCTCAGGTGAACAATCCTTCTGTTCCACGATCTTAAGCACGGCCCCGGAAGTATCACGAATAACTCGTCCATATCCTTTCGGGTCGTCCAACTCGGCGGTCAGAATCGTTGCAGCCGCTCCGCGGCTTTCGTGCAGTTGCACCAAACCTTCCAGCGTTTCCGCTGTGATCAACGGAGTATCTCCACAAATAACAATTGTGGTGCCCTGCTCCTGACCAAGCAGGTCCTTGGCTTGCTTGACAGCATGGCCCGTTCCCAACTGCTCTGCCTGAAGCGCATATTCTGCCGACGGTCCCAAATAAGACTGTACCGCCTCTGCTCCGTGACCCACGACGACTACACTGCGGGACACACCGATTGCACGAACCGTGTCGAGCACATGTCCGACCATCGGTTTTCCGCACACCGGATGCAGAACTTTATATAATTTGGATTTCATACGTTTTCCCTGCCCTGCGGCAAGAATGACTGCCAACCTTTCCAACAAGTCCAACCTCCTATCCTGAAAATAACAGTTACCCCTCGGCTAAAACGTTAATTCCCAGATCAGATTTTGCTTAACTTTTCACAATCCTCCTGAAAAATAACGGCGAACCTTTGGTTAATGGCTATTTTTTCAGGCCAGCTTGTGCTGGACGTTCATCCCCAGGACGCATCGCTGCCTAGTCCCTGTCTTATGAAAAAGCCGCTTCGGCAGCCCGGATGGCTCCAAGTTGCCTTAAAACTGACTGTTAACTCACTAAAGAATATATCTCATTCCAGACAAAAAGAAAAGAGAGCCACAGTTAGTGGCTCTCTTTTTCTTTTGTACCCCAATCCTGCTTTAGGCGAATTAAGCGCCTTCTTCAATAGCAACTTCTTCATCAACAGCTGCACGTTCGTACTCAGTCAATACAGCAGCTTGAATCTTTTCACGAGTTCCTGAAGATATCGGGTGAGCGATATCGCGAAACTCTCCGTCAGGGGTTCGTTTGCTTGGCATAGCTACGAACATCCCGTTGTTACCGTCGATAACTCGGATGTCATGAACAACAAACTCGTTATCAATTGTAATGGATGCAATCGCCTTCATTCTTCCTTCTGAGTTCACTCGGCGGAGTCTAACATCCGTAATCTGCATGTGTGTTTCACCACCTTTTTCCAAATAGGACTTGGTGTATACATTCCACACAGCATTTCGAATTCCTTCTTTTTTTGGACAATTCGTATCCTAAATTCAGGTAATTTTTTTGAAAAGATTTCTTTTCGACATATTTAGGTATTTTATGATGAATTGTGACAATTTACTGCCCTGTTAACTCATCAAAATAATTACCCAGCTTGACTGTAATTTGCTTACTTCGAGAATCGACTGCGGTCAGATTTGCCAGTGAAATATAATCGTGCAACAGGCGCTCTTCGTTCTCTACCTCGCCCGACTCTACCAGAACACCGACACCAGCTACCTCAGCATCAAACTCTGCTAACAAGTCAACCATTCCTTGTATCGTGCCGCCAGCCTTCATAAAATCATCTACGATGAGCACACGCGATTTCTCACGCATTGCACGTCTGGATAAAGACATCGTATGCAGGCTCTTTTGTGATCCAGAAACATAATTAATACTTACAGCTGAGCCTTCTGTCACCTGATGGTCACGTCGTACAAGCACGACTGGCAAATTAAGCTGTGCTCCGGTTGCATATGCGAGCGGAATGCCCTTCGTCTCTACAGTCATAACCACATCAATCTGACGATCGGCAAAAGCGGTCGCAAATATTTTACCTGCTTCGTTCATCATCGCTGGTTGGCCCAGCAAATCGGATAAATATAGGTACCCTCCCGGTAATATGCGATCAGGCTGCTCCAGTTGCGCGCACAAGTCATTCGCAAACGCAAGCGCATGCTGCTTGGAGAGCCGTGGGATCAACTTGACGCCCCCTGCTGCTCCCGCCAGTGTCAGAAGCTCGCCAGTACCCTCATCCTCAAATACTTCTTTGATAATAGCTAGATCCTCGCTTATCGACGACTTAGCTGCCCCGTATCGATCTGCAAAATGAGTAAGAGGCACCAATGTATGCGGCCGTGACAACAAAAATTGTGTCATTTCCACCAATCGTGAGCTTCTTTTAAGTTTTTTCACAACAATTCCTCGCGATCTATTCTCCTGCCGCCCGCTTCGTACAATAAAGCACCGGCGGACTGGCCGGTTGCTGGCGGAATGTAAGTGATATAGTAAAATCCGAATATTTAATAGTAAATATATCATCTTCGTACGTATTTGTACAACAATTACCACTATAATATGAAGAAAATATCTAAAATCAGGTCAAAAGTCGTACTGCGTATACATCTTTACAAAAGCCTCTTAGTCCGTTATAGATCCGTGGCACTTTGGCTTCCTTAGATACCAACCCGAACACTGTAGGTCCACTGCCTGACATCAGCACGCCATCTGCTCCTAAACGGATCATGGAGTTTTTAAGATGCTCCACTTCTGGATACAGCTTTAATGTCACATCCTCCAGTACATTACCCAGGGCGTTGCATACATCGGTAAAAGAAGCGTTACGAATCGCCTGTTCCATCTGCCGGGCAGACGGGTGGTGCGTAATCTGATCCGCTTTGACACGACCATACACTTCAGCCGTCGAAACATTAATCGGCGGCTTGGCGAGAATCACCCAGCATTGTGGCGGATTCGGCAGTGGCTTGAGCAGTTCTCCGCGCCCGCTCGCTAAAGCTGTGCCCCCTGTAATGCAGAAAGGTACGTCTGAACCCAATTCAGCACCCAGTACCCTTAATTCCGCATCCGAGATACCGAGTTTCCACAGCTTGTTCAGTCCACGCAATGCTGCAGCAGCATCGCTGCTTCCTCCTGCTAATCCTGCAGCCACCGGGATATGCTTATCCAGATGGATATGAACGCCTGTAGACACGTTATAACGTTCTTTGATTAGACGCGCAGCCTGAAAAGCCAAGTTCTTTTCATCCAATGGTATGTACCCGGCTTGACTAGAAATGATAATGGTATCACGCGGTAACTCGGACATCGTCAATCGGTCGGATAGATCAACCATAGTCATGATCATTTCGACCTCGTGATAACCATCATCCCGCTTACGTAGAACATCAAGCATTAAATTAATTTTCGCCGGTGCTTTTTCATATATTTTCAAGGCGTTCACCCACCTTCAACTTTTCCCTCAAGACAGCTTAACATATTATATCAGACTCAGCCTGTCAAGTCATGAGGTTCAAAAAAGCGGAGATGCCCCGGTATGACCCCGGATATCCCCGCTTTTTATCAGCACCACCGAGAGCTACGATTTGCGAGAAGCCGCCTGCTCCGCAAGCTGAATGGCCCGCTTGACCATATTGCCCGCATCCTTGGCTTTAATGCCTCCCCAGCCTTCTTCCTTGACCGTGTCGTAAAACCCCAGATCTTTGGCTAGTTCGTACTTTAGCTCTTCCGACATAACACTCCGTCTTCTTCGGCTCATGCATACGCCTCCTTCGGCAATGGAATAAGGAAGATCATTCCCGCCTTAGTATGTGCAGAGATATCATGCTTCATCCTGCTCTGCAAATACAAAACGACCCCGCCATTAAAAATGACGAGGTCGCCGTTAAACCTGCAAAGCTGGTATAAATCACGTAAAAAAGAATTAAGGTGTTTCGAAATATTCGACTACACTTGTGTGAGAGTCGGGATCATATACACTGACCTCCACCGACTCGGTAAGAATGTCAGCATAGCTGTAGGAGACACGTTTAAACGTCTGTTGCTCCTGATCCAGCTTGACGATAAAAACAGAAGGGTACGTTTCTTCCAAGACACCAGTTCGTTCGACGGTCTTACGGCGTCCGCCGTTAGCCCGCAGCAAAATCTTTTGCCCTACATGTGCGTCGAGACTGCGTTTGATTTCCAACAGCGTATTTTTAGCCATTGCCTAACGACCACCTCTTTCCTTGTCCATTATAACGAATTTTAGAGGGATTGTCAAATCAAGCTAAATATTATAACAACACGAAAAATAAGTTGTCAATTTAATTTTTTGCGAACAGGAATAATATACATAAAAAATGACAAAAAGCCTCTAAAAAGAGGCTTTTGTTCAGATAAATCCTATTAGGCACATTTGAATCTCAGATCGCTGAAGGCGTTACTTTAAGCGTTGACAAATTTTCAAGCTTCGGCAAACCGATGCGGTAGCTTCCCCTTGTTTCAATTCCACCCACTCCGCGGCTGCCACTGATGGTCTGGTGAAACAAGTCTCCCATATTGACCGTATCACGGATTGAAGTAAATGCGGCCTTGGCAGCCACGTAAACGGGGTCCAGAGCGTGAATCAAGATACGCCCTGGGGAACTGGCAAAGTTGGCTCCCGCACGCAGCAGCGCCTCAAAATGGGACTGGCACGCACCCGCTACAATTGTCAGTGAATCCAGATGACGCTCATATTGTCTCGCTACCTGAATCGCTGCCACAAAATTTTGCGAATTCTTGTAGCTTTTCAAGCTGTACAAATCATAAGGCTGCGGTTGCTTTAGCACACCATCATGTCCAGTGATGACTACAATATCAGGACGAATGCGGGGAAGCAGTCGGTATAACGTATCCGCCATTGCCGATTCGTGAACGTGATGTCCCTCTGCGGGAACACGGAGCTGTTCATATAGACTGAGACATTTCCTTAAATAGCCAGGGTCTCCATCCAGATGAAGAACCTTTCCTGGCATTTCAAAATACGTTGACTCCACCGGATCACTCCACTCTCCAATCAGAGCCGCCTGGCTACGGGCAGCTTGCTGCTGGCGTGCCCGTTGCAAAAGATTAAGAGACTCCCCGGCCTTAATGTGGGCCTGTTGAGTCTTACCGCTAATCTGGTCTGCAGGCACTCTGACCAGATCGTTCACCGGGGAATCGGCCAGTAGCCGAAATTCCGTCCCCTTAATGATCGCTTTATCCCGCTGGATGTCTTCAACGCGAAACGTGACATCACCGCCGTACGATTTCCGAACGACCAAGTCTCCTAAACTCATCACACTGTATCACCCCTCCTATATCGTATGGGTGAATGCACAGTTTGGTTCCAACTTAGGATATACCGGCCTCCAATAGCACGGCGCTCAGACGCGCAAATTCCTCGATACTCAGCGTTTCCCCTCGACGGGAGGGCTCAATATCAGCTTGTTGCAACAGCGGCTCCAGCGTGTCCCTGTTCTCTTTAGTGAAGAAGCGGCTTTTTAGGTTATTTGAAATGGTTTTACGACGTTGGGCAAAAGCGGCATGAACCACTTCAAAAAAGTGCTTTTCGTCCACCACTTCCACCGGAGGGACTTCTCGTACACGCAGCCGAATAACTGCCGAATCAACATTCGGCTGAGGAATAAATACTGTATTCGGCACCGTACAGACTAACTCAGGCTCGCTGTAATATTGCACGGCTATGCTTAAGCTGCCGTAATCCTTCGTACCAGGAGACGCAGCCATGCGCTCAGCCACCTCCTTTTGAATCATAACGACGATATTCTCCAAGGGAAGCTTGTCCTCCAGTAGACGCATCAGAATCGGTGTAGTGACGTAATACGGCAGATTAGCGACGACACTCACTTTGCTCACATCTGCAAAGTCAGCTGCAAACACTTCACGCAAATCCAGCTTTAACACGTCTCCATGGCGAACCTTTACATGCTCGTAAGGGGCCAGCACTTCTTCAAGAATGGGCAACAGCCGCTGGTCAATCTCAACAGCGGTAACTGCCTTAGCGGATTGCGCCAATTTCTCGGTCAAAGCTCCAATGCCCGGACCAATCTCAAGCGCGCCCTTTGTATCATCCAATCCGGCAGCATTTACGATCTTGCTCAGAATATTTTGATCAATCAGAAAGTTTTGTCCCAGACTCTTTTTGAACGAAAAACCGTGCCTTTGAATAATTTCCTTCGTACGCCGTGGTGTTGCTATATCTTGAATCCCTGTCATACGGATATCACAATCCTTCACTTTCGATTTGTGCCAGCGCACTGGCAAATTCCTCACGACTGATCTGAAATACAGAGAGCCGCTTATGTAGCTGCTTTCCGTTACAATAGCCAATACCCAGTACATTCCCCAAGGCCATACGGCGTGCAGCAGCATTGGGGTGGGTAATAAGTCCAGCGTCAATCAGGTCCGCCATTTCAATCAGCGGTTCGGCGCCTTCCACTGTCGTATGTACCCGCGCGAGAGCGTGTCTGATGGCTTCCGGGGAGGCATTCTCCACGCCAATATCCCCTTTGCGTGTCGCCTCTGCCTCAGGTATAAAAGCCTGCTTGCAGCCGGGGACCTTGGAGGCGATAATTTTACGGATACGCTCCCCTGCATGATCGGGATCAGTTAAAATAATGACCCCCCGCCGTTCCTGTGCCAATGCAATTTTCCGCAGCGTCATTTTATTAATGGCTGAACCGCCAGTTTCTATCGTATCTGCTTCGACAGCACGGCGAATGGCTACTGTATCATCCCGGCCTTCCACCACGATCACTTCCTTGATCATCTTCGTTTCCCTCCACTGCTACACAGCAACATATATTATCTTTCCCTGCTTTTGAAAACAAAATAAGAAGAGGATATCCTCTTCTTAGCATGGCATAACTATGTTGTTAATACTATCGCATTGTCCTCAACATACACAACCTGTTTTAGTTGATTTCCGGCTTTACAGGTCCGATAACATATACGGTTTTACCGTGCTTACGACCAAATTGGTTAGCCCGGCTTAAACTCTCATAATACACATCGATTTTGTGGCCTTTAATCGCGCCACCGGTATCCTCCGCACGGCGGAAGCCTACCCCTTCAATATACACCCACCAGCCGATGGGAATTACATTCGGATCGACAGCGATGGTGCGTCCTTCCGTGACACGCGTGCCGGAGGCGGTACGTGTACCGATACCTGGCTCCTGGGCAGAGTACGCCGTCATGGAGACATTTTGTAAAACTTTTTTATAATTAAAATTAATACCTGCTTTACGGACAGCGCTGCCCGAACTAACCTTTGTAGCCTTAACCGCATCTTTAGGGCCGATGGAAGCAGCTAGAAGGACCGGTTTTTTCTTCGTTCCTACCGCAATTACCTTATCTACACGATTTTGTGCGACTTCCTTGTTGACCAGCTGTTTGGACACCAATTTTCCATCATGGTATACCTTTTGAACATGCTGGACTACCACACCCGATTTGCCACTTTGAATGACTCGATTATCGCCTTTATAGAGACTTGGATCTGCCGTTTTGATGACCTGATAAGGCACTTGTTTTTTCTGTTCGACCTGCTGTTTCTTCACACGGACGATTTTTATGTCCATGTTAGCTGAAACAGAGGCATCCAACGCAGGGTAAACTTTATCCGTTGATGATAATTTATAGCCCGAAGTGCGAATGGCACCCTCTACTGTATTTTCTGTTGTGTACAGCTTTTTCGTCTCATTGCCTGAGGATACTTTAACCTGATTGGCACGTTTAATGACTACGCGATCCCCATCCTGTACTGCCCCGTTTAGCGGCATGGAAATTGTATCATGCGGCTGAAGTGAAATAGAATGCTCATTGAGCAAATCTTGGAGCTTGGATTCCCGGGTTTCTACCGCAGATGCCTTACCATCGATGACAAAAAAGACTTGTTTTTTAGATTGCGTGTACATCAGAATTGAAATCATAATCGTTAGTGCGATTAGAAAAATAGCAACCAAAGCAGCCTGGCGCACATTCTCTTGCTTCCAACGTAATACGTAAGACATGCTGGATGAGCGTGACTCATGGGTCTCCTCTTTTCGGAAAATGCCCATTTCCTCCGTCCTCCTTACATAGCCCGCCGTCTGGAGTAAGACATAGTTGATCGTTGACGTGACTATAACAGATTTTCTACAAGACAAGCCCGTACTGCGACTGTCCTGCACCATGTACCCGTCTTCGCGGCATGCTGTCCTCCCCTGTTTAACCACAGTATGATGACAGATTTTCTTTTATTCACAACAAAAAAAGCCAAAGAAAGAGACTAGAGAGCTCTTTCGTGGCTTCCGACATGTGTGAATATGCGGGAAAACTCATGCACGAGATGGCTTCTCTCTTGTTACGCTTACGGGGTTAGCTGTCGGGTTCGGACGTAGAGAGTCGCCCTAGCTTAGGTCAACCGCTCATGGCGGTCGCCTTCACATTCACCCCGAAGACCCAGAAAGAAATCGAAATACGGCTTCTCTACCTGTTCAATCCCATCCAGGAAATGAATTTCGGTCGAGCCGACTACTGAAGAGATAATATCTCTTGCATATACGCCGGACGTACTGTAAGCCATATCGGTTCCCCCGTTCCCTGTAAAAGGGACTCAGCGAGACTGGTTCATGAAATGATTTGTTGATGTTTACACTCAACAACAATTCACTGAAAAGATGATATCCTGTTTCCATGCATGTTGTAAAGCAGGTTTCAAGTACATTTTTCAAAATATTCGGTTAAAAAATTGTAATATTCTTGAGTTTCCTGCAACAAAATCATAATTAGCTCCGTCTATCTCTTTATTTTGATTGATTTCTTCGCTTTTTCACTGAATGTCAAATCGTTCCAAGGCATTTTGGGTCGTAATGGATACCAATTCCTCCACCGTAATTCCCTTAATTTGGGCGGCTGCCTCTGCTACCAATCTCACATGTGCCGACTCATTTCGCTTCCCACGAAACGGATGAGGCGTCAAGTAAGGCGCGTCCGTTTCAATAAGCAGACGGTCCAGGGGTACCTGGGCTAGCACCTCTTTTGGCTGCTTGGCATTTTTGAACGTTATGGGCCCGCCGAAGGAAAGGTGGAAACCCATATCCAGCACCATTTTAGCTGTCTCCCAACTCCCAGAAAAGGAGTGCATGACTCCGCCAATCTCGCCCGCCTTTTCCTCACGTAAAATCCTCACAATATCTTCATGTGCATCCCGGTTATGGATAACAATTGGCATGTTGAGCTCACGTGCCAGGCCAATTTGATTTCGAAGTACCCGCTGCTGCACATCCTTTGGTGATGTATCCCAATAATAATCCAGACCGATCTCTCCGATCGCTACAACCTTTTTATGACTGCATAACGATGCAATCCATTCTAAATCACCCTCCTGCATTGTAATGGCATCCTGCGGATGCCATCCAACGGCTGCATAAATAAAATCATACGTCTCAGCCAGCTTCATGGTGGATGGAATGGTCTCACGATTAAATCCGATATTGATCATCCGTGTTACTCCTGATTCGACAGCACGTGCTATAACTTCTTCACGGTCTTCGTCAAATTGTGGCGCATCTAGGTGAGTATGAGTGTCGAACAAATCCAAGGTTTTCATCTCCTTTTCTTACTTACATTTCAATATATTTGTCTATTGTTTGACAAAATAATTCCTTATTTCGGCAGGAAGCCTTTCTTTTACCCCGTTCAATTTATTCTGGGGAAAATACATGTGATATTTTCCTCGGTGAATGCCACTTATTGAGCGTACAATTTCTGAAACTTCGGATATTTCCCGTACCTCGCCCTGACGTCCAAGCAGTAAAATCTGGTTGTCCGTTGAACCGCCCTGCCGAAACACATCATAAGGAAGATCTGTCGGAAAATCAATTTCAAGATCATATTCAGGATGCAAGCCAGCCTTTTCCAAAGCCTCTCGAATATGGTCAACGGTATCTGTATCCATATTTTCAATCTCTACATATTTATACAATCTACGATCCATAAAACGGCTGCTCAAATCACTTAAAATTTCGTCCTTTTCTCGTTTCCATTGGCTAAATACCGTCTGAATCAAAGACTCATCCAGCATCAAATACTGCTCCACTGTTAGCTCTCCTTTTAATAGATCTGGCAGCGGATCTAGCAGAAAACCAAACTCATATCCGTTTTTGAACAATTCCTTAGCTCTCTTGAAAATTTTACGTAACAGGATTTCTGAGCTGCGTGTTACAGGATGGAAATAAATTTGCCAGTACATCTGGTAGCGTGACATTAGATAATCCTCTACTGCATGCATACCCGACTCTTTTACGACAATTCTCCCATTGTGAGGGCGCAGCAAACGTAAAATACGATCCAAATCAATTGTTCCGTAGTTAACACCTGTTGAATGAGCATCCCGCAACAAATAATCCATACGGTCAGCATCCAGCGGGCTTGTTACCAAGTTGACAACAATCGGCTTATCATACGTTTTGGCTATAACCGCCGCGACCTTGTGGGGCAACATCTCATCAACTTGCCGTAGCACAGCGTTGATCTTCGTGTCCCCCAGTACAATGCGGCATGTCCAATCCTCATGGTTCATATGAAAGGCTTCTTCAATTGAATGAGAAAATGGACCGTGCCCCACATCGTGCAACAAAGCGGCACACAGAGCAATCAGTCTTTCTTCCTTGGGCCAGTCGGGAAAATCTCCACGTTCAAATTGAGAAATAATACGTCTCGTAATCTCATATACGCCCAGTGAATGTGAAAACCGGCTGTGCTCCGCTCCATGAAACGTAAGATAAGATGTGCCTAACTGCCGAATGCGTCGTAACCGTTGGAACTCCGGCGTATTGATCAATCGCCATATCACAGTATCCTGAACATGGATGTAATTATGTACCGGGTCCTTAAAAACTTTTTCTTCACTGAGTGGCTGGTGCAAGATATCAGCTCCTTTAATATTCGGAATAATGGATTAAAATACAATAAAATCCTAAACATCTTCCCTTATTCGACACCGTTTGTCGTATTTTGTCGAATTATCACTTTTCGACATTTCCAAATCTACAATAAGGCAAATCATCCGTAAAATAAGGTAAGGTACATGGATAAAGCTCTTTGTTCTAAATACTTTTGCATAATTAGGCTGTTACTACTTTTTTTAGGTTGACTGTTTTGGGAATCGTTGGTATAGTAAATATCAGAAAAGAGAAAATTTTGTCGAATCATGACACTTATATTATTTTAAACGGCGAGAGGAGCCTGATTTATTATGATGAAATCCACTGGTATTGTAAGAAAAGTTGACGAGCTCGGACGTGTTGTTATTCCAATCGAATTGCGCCGTACCCTGGGAATCGGAGAGAAAGACGCTTTGGAAATTTACGTTGATGGCGAGCGCATCATGCTTAAAAAATACGAGCCTGCTTGTATCTTCTGTGGCAATGCTGAGAACGTAATTTACTTCAAAGGGAAAATTGTTTGCCAAGATTGCATTTCTGAAATCCCAACACCTGTGACAAACTGAGAATTTTAGTATATAATAGACTTATCAGAGATTGTTAATTCTAACCTTTTTCATATATACTCCTTGTTGCCTTCCACGGTTTGAACCCAACCGTTGGAAGGCCCTTTTTTGTTTAGACACGTATTCATAAGAGTGCGTTGTACACGTCCCTCTTGGAAATTGAACGGTCTGTGGCTGTACGTTTCATGGCATCCTTGCGAGTAAGCCCCTCTGACTCGTAATGCGCGACGTGAGACTCCAAAGATAAGTCCTGCCACCATGCCTGACGCTCCTGTTCCTCTTCCTCTTCGTTTTTCCCCTCAACGACCAGACAATATTCACCAATCGGTGGGTTCTCCTCTAGTTTTGCAAGACATTGCTCCACTGTTCCACGCACCCATTCCTCATGCAGCTTGGTCAGTTCACGGGCAAGTACTACGTTGCGTGATCCTAATGTTTCCTTTATTACTGTCAATGTCTTTACAATACGGTGGGGCGACTCATAAAAAAGAATCGTGCCATGGGATACCTGAAATGATTGTAACAACTTCTCTAGATCCTTTTTCTCCCTTGGTGGAAATCCAGCGAAGGTAAACCTCTCTGTATCCAGTCCTGAGGCAATTAAAGCGGATAGTGCAGCATTTGCCCCTGGGATAGGAATAACACTGATTTCTGCTTTAAGTGCCAGCTTGACCAGATCCGAACCAGGATCAGAAATGGCCGGTAGACCTGCATCGCTAACCAGTGCCAAATTTTTTCCTTCTATTATATAACGTATCAGCTCAGGCCCACTGGCAGCTTTATTATGTTCATGATAACTGAAGAGCATTTCCGGCGTGATGTCGAAATGTGTGAGCAATTTGCGTGTTTGCCTCGTATCCTCAGCAGCGATAATATTGCATGACTTTAGGGTGTTAATTGCCCTAAAGGTCATATCGTCCAGATTGCCAATCGGGGTAGCAACGAGATATAACTTTCCCCGTTCCTCTTCACGGTTACTAAAGCTTTTTTGTACAGCTGCTGTCACACTGAATCCCCCTTGCTTACTTCTCCATAGATTTCCCTTATTTCCTGAGTATAGTTCCCATCTTCCTGATATACAATGAGTGGGGGTAATAGACGAACTTCCGGTTTGCCGTCACGCATTGCTTCAACAAGTACCATATTTGCTTCCATATGAATCCGTGGGTGAACAAAACGTATCCGCTTGGGTTCCAGGCTATAACTGCGCATCAAGGATATAATCTCACCCAGGCGCTGTGGGCGATGAACCATCGATACTTTCCCCCCATTTCGGACAAGCCGAGAACATGCCTGGATGACTTCTTCCAGTGTACAGTTCACTTCATGACGAGCAATGGCCTGGTGAGGATTCAGCTTGATATCGCTACCATTTAGCGGCATATAGGGAGGATTCACGGTAATCGCATCATACACGCCATGTCCCGTGATTTGAACCAGCTCACGCAAGTCTCCTTCCCGAATCTCAATTGCAGATTCTAATCCATTCAAACTGACAGACCGTCTAGCCATATCTGCCAGGCGTGGTTGAATCTCAATTCCTTCAATAGATGCTTTGGTGCGTGTCGTCAACAGTATGGGAACAACCCCATTGCCCGTACACAAATCGAGAATCTTCCCACGCTGAAGCGGAATACCAGCAAACCGTGCCAGCAAGACCGCATCCATCGAAAAGCTGAACACTTCATCACTCTGAATAATACGCAGATTATGTGAAAGCAGATCATCAATTCGTTCAGACTTCTTTTCATTTTCGTACATAATGCTCTCCTATCCTATAACCTAAATCGCTTTTTACTCATACTTCCTTACAAAAAAGCCGTAGGCATCTTGCTCCTACGGCTTGTTTTTATTTATTCAAAAATGACAGACAGAAGAGGCAATCGCCTTCTGTTCGCAAATGTCCGTAATACACGTTGCATATATGAAATCCTTCATGATACAGCCTTGCCAGATTGTCGTAGCCTTCGCCCACGACCTCACCCGTCTCCTCTTCATTCTTAACGACGATCGGAGGAGGAAGCTTCGGCTTGCTTGCCGTCTTTTCTTCTCCAGAGGTTTCACGTTTGAGCATCTTGCGCACCTGTTCGTTTTCAATCGTTAGTCGTTGATTTTCCTCCAGCAGCTCTTTTACTGCCAGTTTCAATTCACCCAGATCGCTATGCAACTGTCCCATTTGGGTTTCCATTTCGTGAATACGCGCAAAAACATTTAATTTATCCAAGTTTCCACCCCGAAGCAACCTAATGGTTTACTTGACGACTACATCGTCCATTGGAAGTTCCTTGACCTTACTGATCTCAAACAGTTGAACATGTACCGTACGATGGCCTGCATTGACACCTACCACTTTTCCTTCTCCCAGAGAGGTGATAACCATCTTACCTACCTGAGGCAGCTCTTCCCGCATGCTCTCGTAGTTATCATGTTCAAATTTGAGACAGCACATCAATCTTCCGCACAACCCGGAAATTTTCGTCGGATTCAGCGACAAGCTCTGATCCTTGGCCATCTTAATAGATACCGGGTCAAAATCCCCCAGCCATGAGGAACAACACAGAATACGTCCGCAAGGTCCGATTCCACCAAGCATTTTAGCCTCATCCCGTACTCCGATCTGCCGCAGCTCAATTCGTGTACGAAAAATGCTGGCCAAATCCTTTACAAGCTCTCGAAAATCAACCCGACCCTCAGCCGTAAAATAAAAAATGATCTTATTGCGGTCAAATGTAAATTCCACATCTACCAGCTTCATTTTAAGGTTATGGTCTTTAATTTTATTTAAACACGTACCGAATGCATCCTTGGCCGCCAATTTATTCTCTTCTACAACAAGAGCGTCATCATCTCCGGCAATACGAATGACTTTTTTTAAGGGTAGGACAACATCCGAATCATTTACTTCTTTTTTGCCCACCACAACCTTGCCATATTCAATACCGCGAGCGGTCTCTACTATGACGCAGTTTTCTTTCTCCACTGGAAGGTCCAGCGGATCAAAATAATAAGTCTTGCCCGCCTTCTTGAAACGGACACCCACTACACTATACAAAAATTAACCCCCTTGTATGCCACTAAACCTCATTTGTAGCCGACATTGTAAGAATGGCCGCAATTGAAGTCTCACTGTCGCACAAACCGGGAACCTGGCGTCGCGGATTGTGCAGAGTGGAACAAGCGCGCCTTCCTGTTAGCCGGTGATAGAACCGCTTGTATCGGACAACCCAATCAGAAGCTGCTCCACGCATAATTGTCCGTTGACGTGAAAACGGAGCTTCTTCCTGCAATTCGCGGCCAAATCCATATAAGAGACCCATTGTTCCGTGCTGCGGGTGATTGCCAATTTGGAGACGGACTCCAAATGATCTATGAAAACAATGCTTTCGTGCCTTCCGTAACGGAAATGAAGCATATCTTTAAACCACAAATGAAACAGATGAAACAGAATATCCAGGTGTTCAGAAAGTCCAGTTTTAAAAATCTTCTGTTGAGCCAGAATAATCGACGAACTCCCCCGGCTCATGGACTCCTTCACTAATTGTAACACTACGTTTCTAATTTCTGCAAACCAATTCTGCTGGAGAATTTCTCTACATGATTCCAGTCCTGAAGCCATATGAACCACTGACCGGACAAGTCCTGCCGTATAGCCTTCCCCAATTAACACCTGCATCATCATTTCCGGCTGTAAAGCGTGGAAAGGCACCTGCTGTGTCCGCGATTGAATCGTAGGCAACAACGCCTGTCCATTCTCTGAAATGAGTATACCGACCACGGGAATCTGAGGCTCCTCCAAAAACTTAAGCAAGCTGTTAGCAGCTTGCACTGTCATGGTATCCGCCTGTCGAATGATATATACCTTCGGGTTGGAGCTTTCAGATTTGTATGAAAATATTCGTTGAAGCCCGCGAATCTGATCAATTTTAACCGTTGCTCCATCAGGCTCCACAATGTGCAAGTCCGGGTGATTCCCGTGCTCTACCTTGCGGCATGACAAGCACTCGCCACATGCATCATCCGTCTGTTTTTCACAGAATAAAGCCTTGGCAAAGGTCTGTGCCATGTTCATCTGTCCGCTTCCCTGCGGTCCGCTAAAAACATAAGCATGGCTGACTGTGTGATTCCGCAATGCACTTTGCAGCATTTTTTTGGCTACATCCTGCCCCAATATATGTTGGAAAGACATATTTCCTCCCTTTCTCCACTGAAAACAACGATGAATCATCAGCAAATCATTGTTTTCCCGGGCGAGTTTGTTGATGTTGTGATGCTCTCACCCTCAAATCATGGTTCTTCAGTATAGCTGTGCCGCTATTCGCATATTACGTTTGCCCACATGTACATAGTCAAAAATAATCTGCCAGCATGATCAGCAAGCAGATTATTTCTTCGTGGCAACAGCCCGTCTATATTCATTTATAACATAAGACTGCATTAAAATGAGAGATTAATCAGCAAGCCTCTAATTTCACCGACTCCTTGCAAAAGCTCAATCTTCCCTTGCTCGGTATCGAGCAGCTCATCTGCCATTTTGAGCAATAGCTCATCCACTTCATCAATCAGCTTATAACGCTTGCTGCGTCCCCGACGATCCCATCCCTTTGTATCCTTCATAGACACGCCCCGCCGAACCGTATCTTCCAAAAACCGTTTAACCAGCATCTTATAAGCCTTCAACTCACGAATCGTCATTGAGCGAGCAAGACGATCTCCCTGCATTTGAATTTCCTTAAAGCGCCGGTTCAATTCCTCCTTCGAAGCCTGCTCCCCATTTTGCTGCATAACATCGGAGAAGCTTTTCGGCTGAATTGGCTTGGCACTCGTTTCATTTGTAGACAATGTACTGTGTAAAGGGCGGTAGCCCGGATTTATTTTCATATAAACCTGCTTTCTCCCCGGATGCTTTCCTTTGCCTCAACGAACAGTTCAATAGAGAACTCGGGAGTCTCTTCGGCTTTCCGGGGGCTGCGCTGTAGCGCTGCCGTTTTAGTGGATCTGCTTCTCATTCTCATCGTATGAGCGAGAAACAGGCATTTCCACTATCATATCGGCAAAATAGGTTCTATTGTGTAGATTCAGAAATGCTCGAAACGGTCTACAGGCATCACGAAAACTGTCGCTCCACCCACCTGCACTTCAACAGGCAACGGCAGATAAGAGTCCGTCGTCCCACTCATAGGGGTGACGGGTGTGACCAGCTGTTCACGTACCTTGCAACTGCTGCGAATGACATTCATCAACGAGTCTACCTGATTGTCATCGACACCAATCATAAATGTCGTATTACCTGCACGCAGAAATCCCCCTGTGCTGGCCAATTTGGTAGCACGGAAATTAGCTTTCACCAGTCCGCTGGATAATCTATTACTGTCCTTATCCTGTACAATCGCAATAATCAGCTTCATCCTGTATTCCTCCTTCAAGTCATATTAGAGACAGCCTTGTCCCTAGCTCAATTTTACCGTATATCCTTCGACAATTATACGCTAAAATTCTGAATAAACCGCTTTTTCAGCAAATCCTTCAATACTTGCTCTACCTGTTCAGGTGCGGGAGAGGCATCCACAATCGTAATTCGTTCCGGAAATTCGCGAGCTAGCTCCAGATAAGCCTCTCGCACCTTATGGTGAAACGATATGCTCTCCATATCTAGGCGATCCATTTCCTCTCCTCGTGACGCATTGATTCTTGCCAATCCCAACTCGGGCTCAATATCCAGATAGAACGTGGCATCCGGCTCCCAATCATCCACCGCAAAGCGATTAATCGAAGCTACCTCTTCAATGCCAATGCCTCTTGCAAACCCTTGATAGACCAGGCTACTGTCCACAAAACGGTCACACAATACGATAGCTCCTTGCTCAATAGCCGGCTTTACCTTCTCCACCAAATGCTGGCGCCGCGCCGCCGCATATAAAAGCGCCTCTGTTCGGGCATCCATACTGGTATGAGCAGGGTCCAGAATAATAGAACGAATCTTTTCAGAAATTTCAATGCCGCCCGGTTCCCTCGTCGTGACGACTGGATAGCCTTCTTCCTCTATATACTTCGCCAGTCGTTGGATCATGGTTGTTTTACCGGAGCCGTCTCCCCCCTCCAGCGTAATAAAAATGCCTTTGCGATTCATGTTATTCCCTGCTTTCCTGCCTGAAAAATAAAAGTCATCCACAGGCTGCGTATGCTTCTTTTATCCAGTCTTCTGTATTTGTTAATTCTCTAGTATCTAATCTTTATTGTAAACGGAATACCCGAATCGTAAGCATACTTTCATCTGCTATCCCTTGCCATTTAGCTCCTAGCTCACGTAGACGAATCATCCGTAGAGCGATCACTTCTGTGATCATTTCCCCTGCATATAGCAGCGGGATACCTGGAGGATACGGGATAATCATTTCAGCAGCTATCCTGCCAGCTGATTCCTCCACAGGCACGATCTCCATCTGATCTGGATTAATCGGTTGAAGCCCAAACTGCACCGGACTGGAGTAAGCCTTCATTCCCTCATTGTTCCACGTGGAAAAATCCAATTCTAGTCTCTGCTGCTCTATCCCCGCTAACTCCGGCTTATCAGTCGTCCACTTAAACCTTATATCATTATTTATATGCACAAGAGCCTGCAACAGGTGACTCGCATCCCTAGCTGTAGAGCCTAACGTAAACAATAAAACCACATGTTTCTCGTCGCTCATCTCTGGGATACAACTGTAAGTCTCCAGCTCACGTTTTAATCCAAAGCCATCTAATACACCCCATGTATCATATAGCACCATTTTAAAAGGATCCTGAGTTGAGTACCCATCGCTTCTCTTCTCGGCCCTTTCCAGAGCCTCAGAGATCCCCTTCTGAGCGCCACACTGTTCACTTGCCTGCTGTGTAGGTTCTACCAAGCGAAAGCGTGGGAGCTGCGCCAGCCCCTTTCTAAAAGCGTCTGCTGCTGCTAGGCCCTCTGTAAAGGCATCCGTGCCATAAGCATCGATATACCATCTTGCCAAATCGAGCGAGGCCATTAATGGATACGAAGGGCTGGAGCTTTGCACCATAGCTAACCGCTGACGGAGCAGTTCCCGATGAATTCTCTGTCCTTGCACATGTAACATGGCTCCCATGGTCATAGCTGGAAGCATCTTATGTGTCGATTGGACAACTATATCAGCACCACAGGAAAGAGCAGAGACTGGCAAACGAGGATGCAGTCCATAATGAGCACCATGTGCCTCATCTACCATCAACGGCACATCGGCTGCATGACAAACTTTAGCTGTAGCAGTCAGATCATGCCCCATCCCATAATAGTTAGGGAGCGTAAGTAATACTCCTTTAGCCAATGGATAGGCCTTGAGAGCAGCCTTTATCGTGTCTGTCGATGGAGCAACCGCCAGCCCGCTTAGTGTATCTATTTCCGGATCTAGAAATACGGCCTTGGCTCCCGATAACATGAGACCGTTCAGAACAGATTTGTGTACATTCCTCTGTACCAGTAGTACATCTCCCGGCTTCGTACATACGGTCAAAATCATGGCCAAATTACCGACCGTGCTGCCTCCAATAAGCCAAAAGCTCTCTTCTGCACCAAAGCACTTCGCAGCCAGCTCCTGACCTTCACGAATCACGTCTTCTGGGTGATGCAAATCATCCAGTCCGGTAATTTCAGTCGCATCAATAGACATCACCTCTTGCAACAGAGATGCCATTTCTTCATACCTATAGACTTGCCCGTTTTTATGACCGGGTACATGAAAAGAAGCGTTTCCCTGAGACCTGTAACGTATTAGAGCTTCCACTAATGGTGCATGAACCGCCTTTTTCCCCATCATTCTGCAATCCTTCCAAACAAAGCTTTATATCTACCCTATTTTATCGTAAAATCAAGCGGAATCCTACTTTTACTCACAGAAAAAAAGGCCCGTATCGACAGACCTTGGAATGCCCATCCTTCAAACGCTAGCTAGCGAAGGATATTATGCATTTTTCTGAACCCAAATTTGCTTTAGTTGATCAATAAAAAAATGATATTTGGCGTCAGTTGCATCCGTGTGCACCATTTCGGCTTCACACGCATCACAGATAAACTCGGAAACGATAAAAATGCCTTCATGTTTGTGTTGTCCGCATATGATGCAGCGGTGGTCACCTTGATCATGCATATCCATCCCACCTTGTTTCTTTTACTATTAGTATGGGTCACTTTCTAGTATTTTAAACCTTTTCATAGCCCAATTCGACGATATACTCTATATATATTCCCCTTGGGCTATTATGGTGTTTGTACCCCGTATGTTTAAAAAAACAGCCGCATATGCCGATATAATAAGAAAAGCTTCTATGTATGGATGCCCTTTCATTGGAGCCTTTGCACACTTCATCAGTGAGAGCTTTTCCTGTAATTATAGAATAGGTTAGCTAACGCTAGATGTCCTTGCTCTATACTATTACAAAAAATTAATTGATGCTTATTAAAGCCGCATGAGCGAAGTACCGTCCCTTTTTCCGGCTGTGGACGGGAAGCCACTTGTGATGCAGTAGATTAATGAAAGGACTGTTGGCATGACAGAGGAAACCGGAACCAAAGCTACCTACTATCACTACAAGCTCATCAAAAAAATCAATATACCACGTCAGCTGATATGGAGTCACCTCACACTGCCTGTTATTATGCTTCTCTTTCTGCTTCTAGCCTTCTCCTGGACTAGTGTATTTTTGTTTGCTCTTGCCCTTTTCCTAACCTTATGGGTACACTTCGTAATCTCGCGATCTGTCCTATACATAGGTGGTGGAACAGCCTTCCGCAAACGCTGGGCGTTCCATCGCAGGTTGCCTTGGCTAGGCTATATGACAGACCAATACATAGGCTATAGGATTTTTCGTCGTGTGCACATACATACACTCTGGATTGGTATCTGCTTTTCAGCCGTATTCATTCTCTGGTCTCCGCCAGCCTTTACCGTATCCTTACTCTTCTGGCACCTATGGCTCATTGCACCGCGTTTATACGTCTTGAGTCGGCTTATAGGCGAAAGAAAAGACGGCATGTTGAAGTTCACCGATGAAGAAGCCTCCTACTATCAACAGTAAATCAATTCACTTCCCATCTGTACAGATCGAAACTTCAATTAATACATCCCCAACGCTTCAGCCTTAAAACAATAAAAAAGAGCAACCCGGGTCGGGTTGCTCTTTTTTTTATAATTTAACAATTATATTCCCTTAGTTCTCTCATTAAATAACTTTACCCACATAGGATTTACCCACATTATCTATGTCATAAAAGTAGTAAACCGATCTATACACAAATATACAAAAGGAAGTCACTTTCTACACAACGGCAGTTTCAAGTGCTTCCCCATCTCATCATTCATCATTATACGCTCAGCAACCAATACGCTATGAGTTAATTATGACCTTACAACACATCTTGTGTTGCATACTTGAGTGAAAATCGCACTCTTAATTAAGGTCTACACTTTTACTCTTCACAGTAGCTTTTCTGTCTTTTGGAACCAATACGGTAAAAGAACCATCATGCACAGACAAATGCACCATGTGTTTATTTTTCTGGAACACCTTTTGATTCGAGGTAGATAAATTCGGTTCCTCAGTCCAGCCCCAGGCTGCAATCTCCTCCAGATAAGGAGCAGGTAGGCTATCGCTTTCCTTCAACGCTGGCAGTGCATAGCGTACATAGTCCATGTCCGAATTGCTGCTGGCCCGATCGGTTTTACTAGCTTCTTTGGGAACTGGAAACGTCTTCTCGTTAGCAGCACCCTCAAACGATGTCCAAGAAGGCTCCTCTTCCACGCACCCGGTAAGAATCGCGACAGCGACACTGAATAGCACCAATAGAGCAAGCCATTTATTTCGCCGCATGATCTTCCCTCCTTACCAGCCTGATTGACTATACAAAATCCTATAATGGAGTTTGCATAATTCTGCAATATAGCAGCGTATGTGTATGGGGTTCAATACCTATATTATACAGGGTTTGCTCTTACATTCCGTAACAAAAATGTTACCTTCCTTTTGTAAGGATATTTCTAAATTACATCTATATGCAAAAAAGAGGACCATAATCTCAATAAGATCATGGTCCTCTTTACTTGTTGCTTGGCAACGTCCTACTCTCCCAGGACCCTGCGGTCCAAGTACCATCGGC
>NZ_JAALET010000145.1:0-221 GCF_011800655.1 Paenibacillus sp. EKM10P
CTGGATACCGAAACGAAATTGCGTTTTAGAATATTCCTTTAAGCTGATCTTGTGTAAACAAGTGAAATAAAGGTAGCTGCCTTGAATTTCATTCACACGTGAGTGTTGAACCGAAATTCAAAGCAAATCGTATTTACGATGTAAATACTAGGTTAAGCTACAAAGAGCACACGGAGGATGCCTAGGCGCCAGGAGCCGACGAAGGACGTGGCGAACAACGA
>NZ_JAALET010000146.1:0-221 GCF_011800655.1 Paenibacillus sp. EKM10P
CGTTGTTCGCCACGTCCTTCGTCGGCTCCTGGCGCCTAGGCATCCTCCGTGTGCTCTTTGTAGCTTAACCTAGACTTCTCTTTCAGAGAAAGAAAATGTCGATGTTCAATAAAGAATGATTTTTGCCAAAGGCAAAATATCTTCCCTTATCTGCTACCTTTATTTCACTTGTTTACACAAGATCAGCTTAAAGGAATATTCTAAAACGCAATTTCGTTTCG
>NZ_JAALET010000147.1:0-221 GCF_011800655.1 Paenibacillus sp. EKM10P
AAGCAGCAGCCTCATACTGGAAAGATTATTTGCTGGGCTATGATCAACAAACGTCGATTCCAACCGGAAAAGTCGGCGCGAAAGCGGACGGTGCACAATTTGAGCATGTGCTGTGCGATCTAGGTAGGGATTTGACAGGACGCATGGAAATGGTAGCCAAGCAGTACCACGTGACCCCGAATACATTACTGCAAACAGCCTGGGGCTTACTGCTTCAAAAG
>NZ_JAALET010000148.1:0-221 GCF_011800655.1 Paenibacillus sp. EKM10P
CTTTTGAAGCAGTAAGCCCCAGGCTGTTTGCAGTAATGTATTCGGGGTCACGTGGTACTGCTTGGCTACCATTTCCAGGCGCCCTGTCAAATCCTTACCTAGATCGCACAACACATGCTCAAATTGTGCACCGTCCGCTTTCGTGCCGACTTTTCCGGTTGGAATCGACGTTTGTTGATCATAGCCCAGCAAATAATCTTTCCAGTATGAGGCTGCTGCTT
>NZ_JAALET010000149.1:0-216 GCF_011800655.1 Paenibacillus sp. EKM10P
TTTTCAAACACGATAATGTGGTTGATCAGCTCTTGCTTTTGCTCGGTCAAGGCTTGAATTTCATACAGCGGATACGTTTCATAATCTTGAGAAGCCAGCGCCTGCTGCTGATTCGTTCTAATCAGGTCGGCAAAGGTGCCCTCAGCTCCACTGCGGATACGTACGGGAATGGTGTTAATGAACAAGCCCACCATATTTTCGATCCCCGGAATATCA
>NZ_JAALET010000150.1:0-214 GCF_011800655.1 Paenibacillus sp. EKM10P
ACTAATCGGTCGAGGGCTTATCCTAAAGATAAGACGCAATGAAGTTTCGGATCCAGTTTTCAGGGTGTAACCTTGAAGGTATGTAGAAGTACATACAACAAGCGTATAGCTATTCATTCACACGATCCGTGATGAACCGAATAACCTTACGGAAGAATTTGCGAGGCAAATTCATGTTTGGTGGCGATAGCGGAGGGGTTCCACACGTACCCAT
>NZ_JAALET010000151.1:0-214 GCF_011800655.1 Paenibacillus sp. EKM10P
CGGTCGTCCTTCGGCACAATCACCATCGTGCCTCCGTTGTACAGCGTCCGCGCGATATCTCCCACGAACACGTCAAACGAGAAGCTTGCGAGCTGCAGCAGCCGCACTGGGAACTGATCCAACCGGTATTCCCGCCAGTAGCCCGCCGCCGTGTTCACCAGGCTGCGGTGCTCGATCATCACGCCCTTCGGCTTGCCCGTCGTTCCCGACGTGT
>NZ_JAALET010000152.1:0-214 GCF_011800655.1 Paenibacillus sp. EKM10P
TGTTCGGGATGGGTACGTGTGGAACCCCTCCGCTATCGCCACCAAACATGAATTTGCCTCGCAAATTCTTCCGTAAGCTTATTCGGTTCAGCACGGATCGTGTGAATGAATCGCCATACGCTTGTCGTATGTATTTATACATACCTTCAAGGTGTTACACCCTGAAAACTGGATCCGAAACTTCATTGCGTCTTATCTTTAGGATAAGCCCTCG
>NZ_JAALET010000153.1:0-214 GCF_011800655.1 Paenibacillus sp. EKM10P
TAGCCCGTTCGTTCAGCTCCGCGTAGGTCAACGACTCTGCACCACACAGTACTGCCACTTGCTCCGGTGTATTCGCTGCCTGCTGCTCAAACAGACTGCTTAGCGTCTGATTCTGCGGATAGGCTGCCGCCGTATCTCCCCACACCTGAACGATCTGTGCCTGCTCTTCCGCTGTCACCAATGCCAGCTCATTCACTCGGATATGCGGATTGTC
>NZ_JAALET010000154.1:0-211 GCF_011800655.1 Paenibacillus sp. EKM10P
GCCAACAGTCCGGCCATCGACAATGAACGCGAATATTGGCAGCGTCTTGCCCACGCGGAAGTCGCATCGCTACCTAAGGATCAAGAAAGAGCGGCAGGACAGCATTTTGTGGTCAGAGACAGTGAGACGGTAACCGTGGCGTGGAGCGAACAGGACACCCGACTGCTACTGCAGGAAGCACATCGTGCATACCACACCGAGGTCAATGATC
>NZ_JAALET010000017.1:0-92156 GCF_011800655.1 Paenibacillus sp. EKM10P
GCTGGGTAGCTATGTACGGAAGGGATAAGCGCTGAAAGCATCTAAGCGTGAAGCCCCCCTCAAGATGAGATTTCCCAGTATGTAAGACCCCTTGAAGACGACGAGGTAGATAGGTTGGGGGTGGAAGTGCAGTAATGCATGGAGCTGACCAATACTAATCGGTCGAGGGCTTATCCTAAGATAAGACGCAATGAGTTTCGGATCCAGTTTTCAGGGTGTAACCTTGAAGGTATGTAGAAGTACATACGACAAGCGTATGGCTATTCATTCACACAATCCGTGATGAAGCGAATAACCTTACGGAAGAATTTGCGAGGCAAATTCATGTTTGGTGGCGATAGCGGAGGGGTTCCACACGTACCCATCCCGAACACGACCGTTAAGCCCTCCAGCGCCGATGGTACTTGGACCGCAGGGTCCTGGGAGAGTAGGACGTTGCCAAGCAACAAGTAAAGAGGACCATGATCTTACTGAGATCATGGTCCTCTTTTGTATAACCGATTTATTTATCGGTCACCTGAACGGCTCATGCCATGCCTTTGGTTAGAAGTACTACAATACTCTGGTTGCTCCTTGTACAGTACTGCCTGACGTGCTGTTTCAACTGAGATCCAGTATTAACTGTGGGATGTTAATCTATTTCAACCTGTTCTGCCTGGAGGGCACTTAAGGCTTGAAGTTTACGGGTAATTTCCTTTTGCCACTTTGTATCTCCGACTTGTACGGCAAGATTGAGAAGATCCAAATAATCATCGATATGCAGGGAGGTTTTACTAAAAGCTTCTTTCACTGCGGTCCTGCCTCCTTTAAAGTCTATGTGTATTTATCATTTAATAATGATAATCATTATCAAATAAAGATCTTATTCATATTATGCCTGTCTTCTAGATAAATTGCAAGTTATGATATGAATGAATTTTGAAGCACGCAAATGAGGGCTTAAAAAAACAAACCCTTCTCCTTAAGTTCACGCATTGTTCACGTCTTTTCTATGTAACATAATGAAAAGAACAAGCGGGCATTGAGTGTCCACCGACTAGGAGGATAAATTGCGCAATGCTTCAACCAGAGGAGGACAAGGAACATGAGCAGAGTAAAAATGAAAGCGTTTGCCATTGTGGCGGCGGGCGCCTTGGCATTGACGCTGGCAGCTTGTAATAACGGACAGAGCGCAAGTCCGGGAAATTCAGGGGAAAAGGGTGGAGGCAATGTAACGAAGGATGTGACGATTACCTTTCAAAACATCAATCCTGATCCGAGCACCCCTTCATACAAAATGATAAAGCAGATTGTAAGTCAATACGAGCAGAATCATCCTCATGTCAAAATTGAATTGGATTCGCTAAATACAGATCAGCAAAAGCTCAAGCTGAAAACACAAGCAGCAGCGAAGGAAGTACCAGATATTACGATTGTAAATCCGGCTGCACAGATGAAGCCATTCGTAGATGCTGGGTTACTGGCACCATTAAATGATGTAGCTGATAAAGAGGGGTTAAAAGATACGTTTCAGGATGGCCTTCTTAACTACTATAGCTTCGATGATAAGCTTTACGCTTTTCCAGATGGTAACAATATAGAAGTGGTCTTTTACAATAAAGAACTGTTCGAGCAGGCGGGAATTCAAAAGTTGCCGACCACCTTTGATGAGCTGATAACAACAGTGAAGACACTGAAGGCAAAGGGAATTACTCCAATTGCTATTGGGGAAAAGGATTCATGGACCGGTTCCCTCCTTTTTATGAATATTCTGTTGCGTACAAATGAAGGGCCAAATTTCCTCAATGATGTGCTGGATGGCAAAAAGACGTTTAATGACCCGGCTTTTGTGGAAGCTGTGGATGCATTTCAGGAATTGGTGCAGGCCGGGGCTTTCCCTGATGGAGCTACATCTATTGACTATAATGCAGGCGGTAATATTTTTAAAACAGGGAAAGCTGCAATGTATATTATGGGCACCTGGGAAACAGGTTCTATTGATGCCTCCCCAGTAGCGGGTAAGGTCGGAGCGTTTCAATTTCCTACGGTGAATGGCAAAGGGAATGTGAATGAGTATGTCATTGCGCCGGGTAGCGCGTTTGCGGTATCTGCGAATAGTGAACATTTACAGGAGACGAAGGACTTCCTGCACTATTTTATTACAGAGATGCCCAAGATTCAGTTTGATCTGAAGAATGCAATTGGCAGCGGTCAGAAAATGAAAGGCGATCTGAAGGAAGCGGGTTATTCCGAGTTAGCCATTAGTCTCAATGAGCTGTTCAAAAATGTAAAAGGAGGGGACCTTGCTTTTGATAATACGATGAATCCGGCTATTGCACAGGCGCATCTAAGTAGCATTCAAAACCTGTTTGTACAACAAGAAGACTCTGCGCAAGTTGCGAAGGAACATCAGAACACTTTTGAAGCAAATAAATAATTGAGAATTTTGCAAACATCCAATAGGTGGCTTCCAATGAAGAATGTATAGATCGAAATGGCCTAGTTCGTCTAGATATTGCACTTTGGAGCGACTGGAATCGAATTTTGCGAAATCCTGGAGTAGCAGACTTGAGGGGAGGGAGCGAAAGTTCCCTTCCCTGATTCGGAATCACATATGGCTAAGCATTTCCCAGAAAGATGCTTCGAATCAACACAAAGGAGATTAGAGCATGAATGTACTGAAGGTGCCGGCACGCACGATTGCCGTTTTCGTGCTGCCATGCCTGTTGCTGTATACCTGTATGGTATTTGTTCCGATTTTGGTATCTGTGTATTGCGGGTTGCTGGATTGGAACGGGATCGCAGAGGCGAAGTTTGTGGGGCTGACTAATTTTAAGCGTATTTTTACAGCCGATCCAGTGTTCTGGCCGTCCGTGAAGCGAACGATGATGTTCGCTGTATTTTCTATGCTGGAAATCCCGCTTTGTCTACTGCTGGCCATTTTACTCAATCGTTATGTGCGTAAGGCAAATACATTGGTAACGATGTATTTTCTGCCGGTCATTCTATCGGTGGTTATTATTGGCCAGTTGTGGAAAACGATCTATAATCCGGCCTCGATGGGTGGGATGCTGAACGGTATATTGATGGCGGTCGGACTGGAAAGCTGGACACGCTCTTGGCTGACGGAACCGCAGATAGCAATGTATGCTCTATATTTTGTATCGTTGTGGCAATATTTTGGCTACCATTTACTTATCCAGTTTACTGGGGTACAAAACATACCCAATGAGCTGTATGAAGCAGCTAAAATTGATGGAGCAGAAGGATTCAAAGCAGACCGTTACATTACGTTGCCACTCATTGTGCCTATTTTCAAAATATCTATTGTATTAGCCTTTATCGGGTCCTTGCAATCGTTTGATTTGATCTGGGTGATGACGGGGGGAGGACCAGCCCATGCGACGGATACAGTATCCACGTATATGTACAATATGTCCTTTTTATCTATGAAATACGGGTATGGCAGTGCATTGGCTTCGTTTCTCGTAGTAATCTGCTTGTCATTTACAATTGTGATAAATTTTGTTTTCAAACGAATCGAAAATAAGGTAAGCTAAAGGGGATGGGACTGTTGAACGCTTTGAAAAAAATGGGGGTTTTCTCCCTGTTGGCCGTCTTAGAGGTCACCCAGCTGTATCCACTCTTTTGGCTGCTGACCTATTCGTTGAAGACGAATGAAGAGATATTAAGTTCAAGCTTCTTTGCACTCCCTCAAGTGCCCCAGTGGCACAACTACCAGGAAGCCTATGAATCAGGGAGCTACTTGCATTATTTAGGAAACAGTGTGCTGGTGACTGGGGTTACGATGATTTTTGTCATTGTATTAAGCTCGATGACTGCTTATGCAATTACACGTTTTCGCTGGCGTTTCGGGGCTGTTGTGCTGACATTGTTTTTGGTCGGGATGATGATCCCCATGCAAGCTACACTGCTACCGCTGATGGTGATGTTTAAAAACGTCCATATTCTGAATACGTATTTCTCGCTGATTTTACCCTACATTGCTTTTCAGACACCGATTGCGGTCTTCATCCTATCCGGCTTTATGCGGTCCATTCCCCACGAAATTGAAGAATCCGCCTACATTGACGGAGCGAGCATCTATCGTATCTTCCGCAGTGTAATCTTACCCATCTCGATTCCGCCTATCATGACAGTGTGTATTTTAACCTTCATTAATATTTGGAATGAATACATTATGGCTGCCACCTTTATCTCGTCCGAAAAGCTAAAAACGCTCCCTTTCGGCGTATATACGTTCGTCAGCCAGTATTCTGTGAACTATGGCAACATTGGTGCTTTTCTAGTCATGGGGGCCTTACCGGTCATTATTATTTATTTTGTCCTGTCCGAAAAAATCACCAAGGGCATGGTTGCAGGAGCGGTTAAAGGATAGGCGGCCGATGCGAAAGGAGCGCACAGAGGTATGATGCGCCGTTTTCAATCCATTCAATACCGCTTGTTTGTTCTGTTCCTATTGAGCATGTCCAGCATTGTGCTGGCGGTCAGTCTATTATTTTACAACCGTACTACGGTGCAGTTCCATGATAAGATCAGTGAGCTTGCGCGTAAAAATGTATCTCAGACAGCAGGTCTGTTCGAATTGCTGCTCGACAGCTATAACAGTCTCTCCAAGTCGATCAGCAACAATATGGATTTGGTTCGTCTGCTGACGACAGATCATAGTGATTTACCTGCTGTCAATTACATCAACGAACGTACGATTACGAATATCCTTGGAGCCATCTACTATTCGCGCGAGGATCTAATCGGTATTCATGTCATCACAGACACAGGCAAGGTATACAATTATGGAAATTATATGAATGTCATTGATACTCATTACGAGCATACGGAATGGTACAGGGAAATTCGAAGGTCGGCAGGCAAAATTGCATGGCTGGGTGTTTATCCTCACTCTGTCATCGACCAAGTGGAAACCAGGCCTGTGTTTGCATTTGGACGGCAGCTCTATGATCTGGATGAACACAAGCCGATTGGTATTGTTCTATTTGAGGCTGAACCGCGTTCAATATTGTCCGCTCTCCACAATTTACGGCTGAGCACTAATAGTCAGGTCTATCTGTTGGGCCATGAAAATCGAATTGTATCGGCTACTTCTTCTGATCCACCACCAGATTTGCGAAATCTAGAGCCACAGGTCCCGGAGGAGGATGTAATTGTAGATCGGAATAATGAGAGAGTTGTAATCGCTTCCAAACTTCCGTTTGCCGATTGGTCGGTGATTAGTGTGACACCCAGCGAGGATCTGAATGTGGAACTGGCTCAAACTCAAAGGTACTTATTTATCGTGGCACCTATACTCATTATGGTATCGGCGCTAATTGCGTCTATCGTCTCCAGGGGCATTTCCCTTCCGCTCAAACGAGTTATTCGGGAAATGAAACGGGTAGAGACAGGCAATTTCCGCCACACGGTAAACATCGAATCCTATGAAGAAATCAACCAGTTGGCTACCTCTTTCAACCATATGGTAAGGCAGATTGCAGAACTGATTGAGTTGGTGCGTATATCATCGGTCAGCGAGAAAAATGCGGAGCTACACGCTCTGCAGACGCAGGTTAATCCACATTTTCTGTACAATACGTTGGATATGATCTATTGGATGCTAGATGAAAAGGGGCAGGATCAGCTCGGTGAGGTGGTTCTCTCCTTATCCCATATGTTCCGTTACAGCAGTCACTGGGAAGAGGGAGCTGATGTGAGCCTTCGGGAAGAAGTAGAGCAAGTCGGCCACTACCTCACCATTATCCAAGCTCGGCTGGAGGGCAGGGTATCTGTTGACGTCAATATCGAGGAACAATGGCTGGATATCCGTTTGCCCAAAATGACCTTACAGCCGTTAATTGAAAATGCGGTGAAACACGGGCTGGAGCCTCTTCATGCAGATACAGGTGGCAAACTGCTCGTCAGAGCGGAGGAGTATGGCGGTGTATTGAGTCTGCATATCATAGACAATGGTGTAGGGATGGAATATGAACGATGGGAGGTGGTCCAGGTCGCTTTGGCAGAACCCGGCAAACAGGCGGGCAGCGGGCAGGCGGGAGGCATCGGCCTGCAAAACCTAAATTTACGGCTACGGCACATGTTCGGAGAAGAGTACGGCCTACGGATCTCCAGCACACCAGGGGCCGGAACGACAGTCACTGTAAGTGTGCCTCTGCCACAGAAGGAGGAGAAACATGAATATTCTGATAGCTGACGATGAAAATATGATTCGACAGGGGATTCGGCGCACTATTGGCCAAGCTCTACCAACCTGCGGCATTCATCTCGCTGCTTCCACCGAGGAAGCAGCAGGCATTCTGGCGGAGCATCCTGTGGATATTGTATTGACTGATATCCTGATGCCCGGTATGGATGGTCTGGAGTTCATGCGTATTTCCAAGCGAAAGCATCCTCATCTGCAGTGGGTTGTCATTTCGGCCCATTCCGACTTCCAATATGCGCAAAGAGCAGTAAAGCTGGGTGCCAAAGACTACCTGTTAAAGCCAATCGGCAAAAAGAAGCTACTGGAATGCATTGAAATGTTAGCAGCCGAAGCGCTCGTGGCCTCGCAACAGGCAAACGAGGGCAGGCTTCTTAAATCCAATATGGTTTATTTACGTGAAGCTGTTTTCCAACGTTATGCACTCGGATTGGATACGGGGAAGCTGGATATACAGCCTTTCGTCGAAAATTATCCAGAATTCCATCTTTTTATGGTTCGCATGGAACCTGATCACAAGCAGACACATTTGGAGCATTTTATGATTGAAAATGTACTGTCCGAGCTCATTGAGGCTGGAGGCAGCGGTTTTGTCGTCAGTCTAGACCGCCATAGTCTGCTGGGGATTGCAAGGCTAAGGGATGAAGCAGAGGCTGCACGGTTAGAGATGTTGCTTGAATCTCATTTAAAGCGTTATGTCAGAGTGCCTCTGCAAATTACACGTTCAGGTGTTCATCACAATTTCTCATCCATACCTGAAGAGGTAGCGCGACTAAGACGAACGCCAGAAGAGATTGCAGCCGCAGCAGCGGATACAGGAGAATGTCTCCGTAAGGGCATGCATACAGTTGATGTAGCATTGCAGTATATTCGGGCTCACTTTACAGAGGAGCTGTCACTGGAAAAAGTGGCCTCAATCGTATTTTTAAATCCAGTATATTTCAGCCAGCTATTCAAGCAAAAGACGGGACAAGGGTATAAGGATTACGTCATTTCCTTGCGTATGGAAGAGGCGAAGCGGCTGCTAAATGATCCTCATCTGCGGCTGGCTGATATTTCCGAGCGGATCGGCTATCAAGATATGAGGCATTTTACACAGGTGTTTCGGCGCAAATGTGGAATGACTCCGACCGAGTATCGGCATCAAGGAGTTAAATAAGTTGGTATCAACGACCGAATGAAGGAAGTTCATCCAGCATCAGACTGTTTCAGGAGTAGAGCGGTAGAGCATCTACTCGGGAACAGTCTTTTTCGTGTCTCCAGCTTGTAGCAGTTCAACAAATTTGCGAGCTGCATTGGATAAATAACGATCCTTGCGCCATACGACGGCAGGCTGTGTGAAGGGGAATGGCTCCTTAATGGAGAGTGTGCGAAATCTGTCCCCGTATTCTTGTCCCAAGCCAGCGTCTGGAATAATGGTAATTCCCATGCCTGTGGAAACGAGCGAGAGAATGGTCGATATTTCTGGACAGTCCAATACGACGCGCGGAATAAGATGGTGTTCCTGAAATTTGCGGATGACGGTTTCGTATAGTCCGTGTCCTTCTGTTCGGCGTCCCAACAAGAGGTCATAGCTGGCAGCTTCCTGTAATGTAATTTCCCCACTGGGATGGCGATCTGCCCATTCACACGGAAGAACCGCAACAAAAGAAACGCCCTCCAGTTCAATCGTATGGTACGATTTGTCGTCTACCGGAAGCAGCAGCAGGGCCAGATCGACTTTATTTTGATGCAGCAGCTCTTCCAGATGATGTGTGTCTCCGTGTCCTATTTTAACGTATACCTCTGGATAAACCTGATGAAAGTGACTGAGTTGTTCAGTAATCAGAGACATACAGGCGGATGACGTGCCTATGGCAAGTGTGCCGGTTACTCTGTTTTCAAACTCCCCAATTTCTCTACAGGTGTCCTCCATTTCAGCCAATAATCGTTTGGCGCGTGTATACAGTGTATATCCGGCCTCGGTAACTTCCCACTTCTTTCCTTCACGGTAAATCAGCTTTACACCAAGCTCGTCCTCCATGTTTTTGAGTTGTTGACTCAGTGGAGGTTGGGCCATGTTGAGCGTTCTGGCGGCCTTGGTGATTTGCCCTTCCTCCACGATGACGCAAAAGTAATGCAGATGCTTCAAGTCCATTGGGGATTCCTCCTCATTTCTAAACACCGCTTCGATTTGAATACTTTTAAAATATGCATTACATATATTATATATATTTTTCGTGTGCAGGGAACGGGCGTATAATTTTTGACAGTAATGCATGGGTGAACATAAAACGATGGGATGGAAGGAGGGGACATATGAAGAAAATCATTGTAGGAATATCGGGAGCGACAGGGTCAATCTTTGGTATCCGTATATTGCAACAATTACGGGAGGCTGGAGTCCAAAGCCATCTGGTGCTATCCCCGTGGGCTATTGCCAACATTCCCTATGAGACAGGCTACACGGTGAAGGAAGTGGAGGCAATGGCGGATGCAGTCTACTCGTATAAGGATCAGGCCGCACGTATTTCTAGCGGCTCCTTCCGGGTAGATGGTATGGTCGTCGCTCCTTGCAGTATGAAGACTCTTGCCTCTATTCGTATCGGTATGGCGGACAACCTGCTTACCCGATCAGCGGATGTGATACTGAAGGAGCGAAAGAAGCTGCTGCTCATGACCAGAGAAACACCATTAAGCAGTATCCATCTGGAAAATATGCTGGAGCTGTCACGTATGGGCGTGATGATCCTGCCGCCGATGCCTGCCTTTTATAATCATCCTGCAAGTATCGAGGAATTAGTGGATCATATTGTTTTTCGCGCATTGGATCAGTTCGGTATTGTCACAACCGCAGCCAAACGCTGGGATGGGATGAAGCAGAATGACTCCAGGCTGCACCAGAATTGAGAAATCGAAAGACGAAGGAGAATGAATGATGGCTTATAAAGACTTTCGCGATTTTCTACACACCTTGGAAAAGGAGGGACAATTACTCACGATCAGCGATGAGGTAAAGCCGGAGCCGGACCTCGCAGCAGCTAACAGAGCATTAAACAATCTTGGAGATAAGACGCCTGCTCTCTTTTTCAACAACATCTATGGATATACGGATGCTCGTATTGCAATGAATGTGATGGGCTCCTGGCCCAATCATGCCCTCATGATGGGAATGCCCAAAAATACGCCGCTCAAGGAGCAGTTTTTTGAATTTGCCAGACGCTATGAACAATTTCCGGTGCCCGTGAAGCGGGAAGAAGCCGCTCCTTTTCATGAAGTCGAAATTACGGAGAATATTAATTTGTTTGATATTTTGCCGTTGTTTCGTTTGAATCAGGGGGACGGAGGGTTTTATTTGGATAAAGCAATTCTAATTTCACGCGATCTGGATGACCCGGACACCTACGGTAAGCAAAATGTCGGCTTATACCGGATGCAGGTGAAAGGCAAGAACCGTTTGGGCATCCAGCCTGTACCACAGCATGATATTGCGATCCATATCCGTCAGGCTGAGGAGCGTGGCGAAAATCTGAAGGTGGCTATTGCCCTCGGATGTGAGCCTGTGATTACAACGGCTGCTTCTACGCCGCTGCTGTACGATCAATCCGAATATGAGATGGCGGGCGCCATTCAGGGCGAGCCTTATCGTGTGGTCAAAGCGAAGGATGCAGATCTGGATCTGCCTTGGGGAGCCGAGGTCATTTTGGAAGGCGAAGTGTTAGCAGGTGAACGTGAGTATGAAGGTCCATTCGGTGAATTCACAGGTCACTATTCCGGCGGTCGCGCGATGCCAGTCATTCAGATTAATCGTGTATATCACCGCAAACAGCCTATCTTTGAGCATCTGTACATCGGGATGCCTTGGACGGAAACGGATTATATGATCGGTGTGAATACAAGTGTACCGTTGTTTCAGCAGCTTAAGGATGCTTTTCCTAATGAAATCGTAGCTGTTAATGCCATGTATACGCATGGGCTGGTCGCTATTATTTCCACGAAAACCCGGTATGGCGGCTTTGCGAAGGCTGTGGGAATGCGTGCGTTAACGACTCCGCATGGATTGGGGTATTGCAAGCTGGTGATTGTGGTGGACGAGGAGGTCGATCCGTTCAATCTGCCGCAAGTCATGTGGGCTTTATCCACCAAGCTTCATCCAAAGCATGATGCTGTCATTGTTCCTGGCTTGTCTATTTTACCGCTTGACCCCGGCTCTGATCCGGCAGGTATGACGCACAAAATGATACTGGATGCGACGACACCTGTAGCACCGGATATTAGAGGCCATTACTCGCAGCCGCTCGATTCCCCGCTGGGTGTAGCGGAATGGGAGAAAAAGTTGAGCCAAATGCTTCGCTAAATATTTTTAAAAACAAAGAAAAATTAAAGGAGTGCTGACAGATGCATATTTGTCCCCGTTGTGAGTCCAATCGTTCAGAAGTCGTTTCCTATTCGCCGGTTAAAGGTGCCTGGGAGGTTTTGTTGTGCCCTGTATGCCTGTTCACATGGCGAACCTCAGAACCGGATAGCATTACTGATCCAGCAAAGTATAAATCGGCGTTCAAGGTAAACCCCCAAGATATTCCGGATGCTGCTCATGTTCCTCCTATTCCAGAGCGGATATAGGGTCGTTCGTAAGTAGCCGTAATTTATGGTATTTTGAAGTTATAGGCCAAATGTAAAGGGGATTATACTTCATGCAGACGCCAAGGATCGGTAAGGAACTGTTCACGCTGCTGAACGGCAAGGAGTTGGAGCACAAGCAACAGGAAGCAATGATGCTGTTGACGGTTACGGAAGATCAGTGGCCGCACATAGCAATGATTAGCGTGGGTGAGATTGTAGCGCTGGACGAGGAAAATTTACGTCTGGCACTGTGGCCCGGTACGACCACGACTGGCAACATAATCCGTACGGGGAAGGCGACGCTCGCGGTCTTCACCGGCGGGCAGGCGCATTATGTGCGGTTGTCGCTGGAACATCTGTCCGCTTTGCGTGAAGCCAAGCATGTGCGTGAGCGATTTGCGGCACGGGTTTTCGCAGCTAGAGAAGATTCGGCTCAATATGCGGATATCTTGACAGGTGTCACAATTCGCCTCAAGGAGCCGGAATCGGTGATCAATCGCTGGAAAGAGACGGTGGCAGAGTTGTTGGTATAAAGCTATCTAATTATGACAAATCATCTTTGTAATTACCAAGTTTACCGTTAAAATAGATGCAAGGGAATAAGCGCTTACAAGGAGTCAGGTTGAGCTTGTTGGAACAGGAATTAGAGCGTGAGGGGAAGCTTGTTTCTTTTGAAGAAAAATAGGAGGGATGAATATGTCTCGTTTTGACAAGGTAGATCAGCTATTGCAACAATTCTTAGCGAATGGACCGGCAGGGTGTGGTTGTGCCATTGCACAAAATGGCCAAGTGTTGTATGAAGGATATCATGGATATGCTGATGTGGAAACTCGGAAACCGATTACTGAAGATACCGTGTATCGCTTGTTTTCCATGACAAAGGTTGTTGTATGTGCGGCTGCCCTTATGCTGTATGAACGCGGACAATTTTTATTGAATGAGCCTTTGTGTGAATATTTACCTGAGTATCGCGATTCGTATGTATTCAAAACTGCTCCTAACGGATACACCTACGTTGACAAGGCGGATAATCCTATTTTAATTAAGCATATATTCAATATGAGTGCGGGGCTTCCTTATGCTTCCGAGTTTTCAGAAACAGGAAAAGCTATGCACAAGGTCATTACAGCTTTAAAGGAAAAGCAAGGGAAATATGACCTGCGTACAGAAATTAAAGCGCTTTCTAAAGTTCCGCTTGCATTTGAACCGGGAACACGATGGTTATACGGATATGGACATGATCTTGTTGCAGGTCTAATTGAAGTCATTTCAGGTAAATCATTAGGACAATTTTTGAAGGATGAAATCTTTGATCCACTTGGAATGAACAATACAGGTTACCGTTATCGTGGAGATATTGAATCGCGGATGGCCTCCATGTATCAACGGACAGACGCCGGAAAACTTGAAAAAATTGAAGGTTTCTTGGATGAACATCATCAGCCAGATGCTATATATGAAGGTGGAGGCGCGGGCTTATATTCGACGGTCAAAGAATACCTGACATTTTCACAAATGTTGTCAAATGGCGGCATGGTAGACGGTGTGAGGCTATTGGGGAGAAAAACCATTGATTTAATGCGCACAAATCATCTGAGTACAGCCCAACTATCGGATTTCACCAATTCATACCATACAGGTTATGGCTATGGACTGGGCGTGCGTACGTTAATGGATAAAGCGGCTGGTCATGCAAACAGCTCGATTGGGGAATTTGGCTGGACGGGAATGGCAGGCACATGGGTTTCTATAGATCCGAGCGAACAGTTCTCCGTCGTTTATATGCATCAGCTTGATCCCAATATGGAAGAGTATCACCATTTGAGAATACGTGCAGCAGCTTATAGCTGTTTGTAAAAGTAAGGGTATATTTAACGATTTGATCTTCGGTAATACCGATTCTAGTTAATAAGGACCAAATTTTCTTTAAAGTCTAAACTATTCTTTTCCATATGACGACATAAAACGTAGGTGTAGGGATTTTGCGAAATCCTTAATTTTTAGCATTGAAATGGGAGGGAATTAGATTTTGAAGAATAGATGGTCCGGATTTCTGGCGTTGGTCATCCTGATTTCAAGTTTTACATCATATGCAGGGTTTGCATCTGCAGCAGATGCAGTGCTTTCCAAGATTGTCCTTTCCTCTAACGAGGTAACTTTGCAGCAGGGAGATACGGCTGCGCTGACGGCTACGGCTGTTTTTAGCGATGGGACGACCTCGAATGTAACCGTAAGCACGGATTGGAAAAGTGATAATACAGCTATCGCTACAGTGTATAACGGTACGGTTTCAGCCAAAGCTGAAGGGGAAGCGACCGTGGTAGCGACCTATAAAGAGAAGGTACAATCGGTTCAGGTACATGTTACGAAAAAGGTTAAGGCGCTGACATCCAATGTACAAAGCCTGAACTTACGTTCGAGCGGCACAGGACAGATTGATTTGACAGCGACTTATAGTGATAATACGACAGCTCAGGTTTCAGGTGATGCGACCTGGACCTCGGATAACCAAAAGGTAGCGACTGTAGTCAACGGATTGGTTACTGCTCAGGGAGCAGGTACAGCTAATATTAAGGCTGTTTATGGTCAACAGACTGTAACGATTGCTGTACAGGTAGAGCAGGTTAAACGTCTCGATGTCAGTTCATCAGAGGTTTCTCTTTTGTTGAAGGATACAGAGAAGGTTAAATTGACAGCAACGTTCCCGGATGGATCGGTACAGGACGTGACAGAGTCTGCTGAGTGGAGCTCCAGCAATGCAGCTGTGGCAGATGTACTGAAAGGCACTATTACCGGCTATAGCGCGGGTAAGGCGACGATCACAGGTAAATATGGCACGATGTCCGCTACGATTGCGGTGGATGTAGATCAGACGAATAAGCTGAAAGCCAGCGAAACCAATATTTTTCTCCGTTTGGATGAATCTAAAAAAATTCAGGTATCTGCTGTCTACCCGGATGGAACAGTAACGGATATCACAGATAAAGCTACTTGGGCATCAAGCGATGAAAAAGTTGCAACGGTGAATAAAGGAACGATTATGGCCATTGGAGCGGGTTCAGCTACAGTGACTGCTAAGTATGGAGATAAGACAGTTTCGATCAAGACAGATGTCGAAACCTCTAGATTTCTGGATTTGAGCGAGGACAAGCTGAGCTTGAACGCCAAGGAATCCAAAAAGCTCAAGCTGACTGCAACGTACGTAACAGGTACGGAAGAAGATATCACAAGTAAGGCAGAGTGGAAATCCAGCAATGAAGATATCGCTTTTGTCAGCGCGGGGGAAGTCACAGGTTATAAAACAGGTGAGGCTACGATCACAGCTTCTTATGGCGGCAAAACAGCTACAGCTACAGTATCCGTAAATGTGCCTGGTGATCTGTCTTTGTCTTCCAAAACGGCAACGATTGATATTAATGAGGACTATACTGCAACTCTGACGGCTACTTATGCGGATGGACGCAAGGAAGACGTGACACAGGATGCGGAGTGGGCTTCAAGCGCGGAAGATATTGCTTCTGTGTCCAAAGGAACGATTACGGGTAAAGCAGCCGGTAAAGCGGTTATTACAGCGACCTATAACGGCAAAAAACTGACAATAAACGTACAAGTGGGCCTTGTGGACCGTCTGGAAACAGACTCGCGCGTGATTGCGCTTGGTGCTCAGGAAACAAAGCAGCTGAAAGTAACAGGCGTTAAGAGTGGTGGCACAAAAACAGACGTAACCAAGGACGCCACTTGGACTACTAGTAATGTAAAAGTAGTTGAAGTTAGCGAAGGTTTGATTAAAGCGAATGCAAGCGGTAAGGCAACGGTCACTGCTTCATATGGCAAGCAAACCATTACGTTTACGGTAGAAGTGGACGTAGCGCAAAAGATTGAAGCGGATGCCATTGCGTTATCACTAAAATCCGGGGATCAAAAAACGATTGCGATTGTAGTTAAATCCAGTGATGGCAAAGAAAAGGATGTTACAACCCAAGCTGAATGGAAAACGTCAAACTATAAGGTAGCCACCGTCAAAAAGGGTCAGGTTACCGCGGTCAGCTACGGTAAGGCTAACATTCAGGCGAAGTTTGGCGGTAAGGTGATCAGCGTACCTGTTGATGTTGATACGCTTAAATACCTGCAAACGGACGAAGTCGCCTTGACTTTGAAGGCAGGGCAGCTGGCCAAGGTTACGGCTACAGCCACGTATAAGGATGAGTCGGAGAAGGATGTTTCCAAACCTGCTGTCTGGTCCTCGTCCAGAATTATTGTTGCGACCGTCAAAGACGGCAACATTAAGGCACAGGGCAAGGGCAAAGCTGTAATTACAGTGAAATATGCAGGTAAAATGACGAAGGTACAGGTAACCGTTCAGTAATCTGTTAAAATGAAAAGAAAAAGAGCAAGCATACGTCTAGAGACGATATGCTTGCTCTTTTATTTTTTAAAGCTTAGAAGCTACGATTTATTCTTCTTGGTTGATGTGTTGCGTGTCAGTGATTCGGTCAAACGCTTGCCAGTGGGTGTCTGGGCCAAGCCGCCTTTGGCGGTCTCGCGGTGCTTCGACGGCATCGCGCTGCCGACTTCAAGCATTACGTCAATGACTTCGTCAGACGGAATGGCGCTGCGCACACCCGCCAAAGCCATATCCGCTGCGGCAAGTGCGGTCACGGCTCCCAGCCCGTTGCGCACGATGCACGGAATCTCGACGAGTCCGGCGACGGGGTCGCAAATCAGACCGAGCGTGTTCTTGAGCGCTAGGCCTACGGCGTGAACGGCCTGCTCAGGTGTGCCGCCGCGTAGCTCGACCATAGCTCCAGCGGCCATCCCGATGGCTGAGCCAATCTCAGCCTGACAGCCTCCCTCCGCGCCGGAAATGAAGGAATTGTTGGCGATGACGTAGCCAATGGCTCCGGCTGCGAACAAGCCGTGCACCATATGCTCATCATCCCAGCCGAACCGCTCCTGCGCACTAATGAACACACCGGGGATGACTCCACAAGAGCCAGCAGTGGGCGTAGCCACAATACGCCCCATGGACGCATTAACCTCCGACACGGAGAGCGCATAAGCCATGGCGAGTGCAGAGGCGTCGCCGGAGCAGGTTTCTCCTGCCCGCAGATACTCGGCCAGACGCTTGCCATCACCGCCCGTTAATCCACTGCGGGAAACGGTGTCTTGCGTCTGACCACGATGAACGGCCTCCTTCATGACTTCATAATAATCAGACATTTGGCGGAAGATTTCTTCTTCCGTTGTATTCGTCTCTTGTACCTGCTCTTGAATCATCAGGCGGCCAATCGTGGTGGATTCCTCCGCGCATATGGCGCTGATTTCATGCAGATGGCTAAATCGCATCAGATTCAGCTCCTTTTTTCAAATTAATCATTTTAATTTCGTACATATGTGGTAAGGATCGTAGTTTTGCGATCAGTTCAGCCGTAGGAGGACTGTCCGTTTCGATGGCGGTAAGTGCTTCTCCATCTCGGCCTTTGCGATCCACATGCATATAGGCAATGTTAATGTCGGCAGCGCCGAGTGCTGAAGTCACCGCACCTAATGTGCCGGGCTTATCCGAGTGAAGAAGCACCAACGTAGCCAGCTCCCCGGTCAGGTTGACTCGGAATTCGTTGAGCTGCTGGACATGGATGCTGCCGCCGCCGATGGAGGAGCCCAGCAGTGTGCGCTGATCCTCACCCTTCCACAGTTCAAAACGGACGGTATTTGGATGGGGCGCGGGTAGTCCGCTGACGGCAAACTCCACGGCCATTCCAGCCTGCGCCGCCCATTGCTCGGCATCTGGAATTCGGTGGTCGTCTGTATCGTAATTGAGCAGGCCTGCGATGAGTGCTAGGTCTGTACCGTGTCCTTTGTAGGTGTCGGCGAAGGAGCCGTACAGTGTCATGCGGGCACGGTCCGGCTGCATCCCGAGCCAGTGACGGGCAACGCGTGCAAGCCGCACCGCGCCTGCAGTGTGTGAACTGGAAGGTCCGGTCATGGCCGGACCGATAATGGAAAATACATCTTTGAAACGCATGGTGTGGCCCCCTGTATGTTCTAGTACCATAGTATATGGTATTTCCGCGTTTGTGCGCAGCTATGACGGTTCCTAATGCTGACGTACAATGTGAGCGCAAAAAAGGACAGGATAAGGAAGTTTCCCTTATCTCTGTCCTCGTTACCTGAGAGTTTCGTGCGGTGTCCTTACCGCCTTACCCCTTGGGTGGCTTGCGCTCTCTCCAGAGTTGCGTCAGATGACGATACATGGACCTGAGAGATTATCCGCCAGCCGGGTGCTGACGTCTTGCTCCTTCGGTGCCGCCAGCGTGTAAGCCCCTGGACAGACTCTCCCGTCATCTTCATTCGCGTATACCGTTCTACATATCTTTCTTAGCGTAATGTATGCCGTGCTCGGTGTCAATCGCAGGTTTCAATTTTTACATAAACAGGCGAGTTTCCGATAAAAAAGATTAAAATTTACATAATTATGGATGAAATCAGGAAGGAATTAGAAGATTGACAGCTAATCTGATAGAGGACAAGTACATTTATGGAATTATAGGAGGGATATTGACGTATGGTAAAAGGCTTGCGGTTCACAGGTTCACGCTTGAAAGGGGTGCTGCATCTAGCAGCGATCGTATCGCTGTTGATTGGGATCCTCGTTCCATTCGGTCAGGTCAAGGCAGAGGGAGCATTGACAGTAGACGAAGCACTTCAGCGCCAAGGCAGTGGAGGTACAGTGACGGTGGAAGGCTACATCGTCGGACATGCTACCGGATCGAAAACAGCTAATTTTTCTGCTCCGTTTGCGAATGATTTTAACGTACTGATTGCCGACCAGGCCAATGAACGTAGCACGTCTAATCTATTGGATGTGCAGCTGACATCTGCGTACAGAGGGCAATTTGGGTTAACAGGTCATCCTGAACTGGTCGGCAGCAAAATTCGTGTGACAGGTACGCTTGGTGCCTACAATAATTTTGGTGGAGTAAAAAGTCCAAGCGCTGTGGAACTGGTGAGTGGAAGCGAGCCGGGGGAACCAGGTGAACCTGGCGAACCTGAACCTGGCAACCCGGGTCAACCCGGTACTACACTGCCGGATGGAAAAGGCAAAAAGGTGCTGTTCGATAATACGCACGCACAGACGGCTGGTGCAGCAGATTGGGTCATTGAAGGCGCCTTCTCCGACTTTGCCAATGGATTACGTAATGTAGGCTTTACTGTGAATCAATTGAACCGCCCTATTCCTTTTACTTATGGAGAACAGGCCATAACCTATGATAAGCTGCGCCAATATGATGTGTTCATCATCGGTGAAGCGAATGTGGCCTTTAAGGCATCCGAGCAGGCTGCCCTGCTGCAATATGTGAATAACGGGGGAAGTGTCTTCTTCATCTCCGACCATTATAATGCCGACCGTAACAAAAACCGTTGGGATTCCTCCGAGGTTATGAATGGCTACCGTCGTGGAGCCTATACTAATCCGGCCAAAGGCATGACTGCAGAAGAAGCTGCATCACCGGCGATGCAAGGATTAACAAGCTCCGATTGGCTGGCGACCAACTTTGGTGTTCGTTTCCGTTACAATGCGCTTGGCGATGTAAATGCTACGGACATCGTAGCCGCAGATCAATCCTTCGGCATTACCAAGGGTGTACGCTCGATTGCCATGCATGCGGGATCTACGCTGGCTATTATTGATCCTACCAAAGCCAAAGGAATTGCCTATATCCCGACAGGTACAAAAAAATGGGGCAATGCAGTAGACCAAGGAGTCTATAACGGCGGAGGCCGTGCGGAAGGTCCTTATGCTGCGATCTCCAAGGTGGGTCAAGGCAAGGCAGCATTTATCGGTGATTCTTCCCCTGTAGAAGATGCTACTCCGAAATATGCGCGTGAGGAAAACGGACAGTCGAAAAAGACATATGATGGTTTTAAGGAAGTAGACGATGCCACCTTCCTAGTGCAAACGGTTCAATGGCTTGCGTGGAAGCAGGACTACACGAAATTATCCGATGTGGCAGGTTTAACGCTGGATCAACCGACGAAGCTGCTGCCGTTTGAAGAGCCTGCGGCTTCCACAGAACCGCAACCGGAGCCTTGGTCTGCTCCAGCAGCAGGCTACAAATGGTACGATCCAAGAACGTTCAAGCCGGGCTCCTATGGAGCGGCTTCGTAATAAACGCAAAAAATAATTCAGTGTGAGTGGTTGGATGCTAGTTAGCCGTTTGGTCCTCTGTAGGGGATCAAACGGCTTTTTTGTGATGAAAATTAACCTGTGGTTGGTTATTTTATTACATTTTGTGCCAGGAAGGTCGCGCTACGGCTGGATCATTGATTTTTTAAATGATGTTGATAGCATAATCTTAATTGATATATCCATATACTGGTGATAGGATGTATTCAAATTATTCCGACAAAAACAGTATGTAATGTTTGTGGAAGGTTTTAACATCAAACATGGTGAGAATAAGCAGGACAAGACCATGGAGAATGGAGGAAGCGCGCGCATTGAATATCGAACCTGTGTTGGAGATTAAAGGATTATCCGTATCTTTTCGTATCAACGATCAATACCACCCGGCAGTCGATCATCTGGATCTGACGGTCAACCCCAATGAAGTGCTGGCTGTAGTCGGAGAATCCGGTTGTGGCAAAAGCGCGCTGGCGCTTTCCATCCCACAATTGCATGACATGGAGCGGACACGTGTCGAAGGAAAGGTTCTTTTTAAAGGCACGGATCTGATCCGTCTCTCCTCAGGGCAAATGAATAAAATCCGCGGAGTGGGCATTGGCATGATCTTTCAGGACCCGCTGACAGCACTGAACCCGTTAATGAGCATTGGCAAGCAGATCGAGGAAAATCTCGATTATCATACGTCCCTATCTACGAAGCAAAAAAGGGAACGTGTACTGGAGCTACTGGAAAGCGTGGATATACCCAACCCCGTACGTGTGTATGAACAGTATCCACATGAACTTTCAGGAGGGATGCGCCAGCGTGTGATGATCGCGATTGCCATAGCTTGCCGACCCTCACTTATTATTGCAGATGAGCCGACGACTGCGCTCGATGTAACCATTCAATCGCAAATTCTTGACTTGCTCAAACAGCTTCAACAGGAGACTGGAAGCGGAATTATTCTGATTACGCACGATCTTGGCGTTGTGGCCGAAGTAGCTGACCGTGTGGTGGTCATGTATGCCGGAGAAATCGTGGAAAGCGCTGATGTTTTTGAATTATTCCGGCATCCACAGCATCCGTATACGCGTTCCTTGCTAGCCTCCATGCCGGGATCGCATACCAAGGGAGAATCGCTGCATGTCATTGGTGGCATTGTTCCCTCATTGCAAGATATTCCTCGCAATAGCTGTCGCTTTGCTTCGCGTATTCCCTGGATTCAGCAGAGAATGCATGAAGACCATCCCCAATTAAAAGAAATTTCCCCCGGCCATTGGGTCCGCTGTACATGTTACCAGCATTTTCATTTTGAAGACGAAACAAAGGGAGAGACTGCTCATGGCACTACTGGAGCTAAATGATTTGAAGGTTCATTATCCGGTGCGCGGTGGTTTTTTCCAGCGTGTTGTTGATCAGGTAAAGGCAGTGGATGGCGTGTCGATCAGCATAGAGGCAGGCCAAACATATGGGCTAGTGGGAGAATCCGGCTGCGGAAAAACGACGACAGGCAGGACGATTATCGGCCTGAATAAGCTGACGAGCGGACAGATTCTTTTTAATGGAAAGGACCTTGCGGCTTTGAGTCGGAATAACCGCCATCCGCTGCGTAGAGACATTCAGATGATTTTTCAGGACCCCTATTCTTCGCTTAACCCGCGCAAGCGCGTATTGGATGTCATTGCTGAACCGCTGCGGAACTTTGAAAGGCTGAGTAATGAGGAAGAGCGGCGAAAAGTGCAGATGCTGCTGGAAAAGGTCGGCTTGAACGCTGATGCGGCCTACAAATATCCGCATGAATTTTCCGGAGGCCAGCGGCAACGGATCGGGATTGCGCGTGCGCTGACATTAAATCCAAAACTGATTATTGCTGATGAACCGGTATCGGCGCTTGATGTTTCTGTGCAGGCACAGGTGCTTAATTTTATGAAGGATGTGCAGCGAGAGTTCAAATTGACGTATTTGTTCATTAGTCATGACCTGGGTATTATCCGCCATATGTGTGACCAAATCGGCATCATGTACCGAGGTCGCCTAGTGGAACAGGGAAGCGAGCAGGACATTTATGAGCGTCCACAGCATTTGTATACCCAGCGGCTTATTGCCACCATTCCCAGTATTGATCCTGCGAAGCGGCTAGAAAATGCTCGAAAAAGGCAGAAGCTTTTATCCTCTTACAAGTCAGAGCTGCCCAAACATTTAGATGCGAGTGGAAAGCCGTTTGCACTAAAATCAGTAAGTCCATCCCATCAAGTCGCGCTACCTTAAGGGAGGTAAAGAATATGTGGAAGTTTACAATGCGCCGGCTGCTGGTTATGATCCCTCAACTTTTTGCACTGAGTGTGCTTATATTTTTCCTAGCTAAGGCTATGCCAGGGGATGCCCTGACAGGGCTCATCACTTCAACTCCCAATCTGAATCCGGCTGCACTGGAAGAACAGCGGCAAAAACTGGGACTCAATGACCCGGTGTGGGTGCAATATGGGAACTGGCTTGTCCAGCTTGCTCATGGGGATCTGGGCAAATCTTATGTACATAAAATTAGCGTTACCGATTTGATTGGCAGTCGTTTGGGGAACACGTTCTTTCTGGGTGTAGTGATTCTGGTTCTGACGTATCTGATCGCCATTCCGCTGGGAGTACTCAGTGGTCGGTATCAGCATAGTCTGCTGGATAAAACCGTGGTGGGGTATACCTATCTCAGCTTTGCAACACCTCTGTTTATACTCGCGTTGCTGCTGCTGTACGTGTTTGGATTCAGACTTGGCTGGTTTCCAACCAGCGGCAGTGTGGATGTAGGTGTTGAACCGGGGACATGGTCATATTACGTGAATAAGTCGTATCATCTCATACTACCGGCGGTTACAGGCGCATTGCTCAGTACGACGGCTTCCATTCAGTATTTGCGCAATGAGGTCATTGACACACGTCTGAAGGATTTTGTGAAAACAGCACGTTCCAAGGGGGTACCCGAAGGGAAGATCTATTCCCGTCATATTTTCAAGAACTCTTTATTACCCATTGCTGCTTTTTTGGGCTACGACCTGACGGGTGTGATTGCCGGCAACATTTTCCTGGAATCTATTTTTGGTTATCCGGGATTGGGCCAGTTGTTTCTTCAGTCTATCACCCAACGGGACTTTTCAGTCGTGAACGCGCTGGTCATGATCTCCGGCTTCTTGGCACTATTAGGAACCCTTTTATCTGATGTCATCCTGAGCAAGGTCGATCCACGCATTCGAATTGAATAGCGAACAAGTCTAGAGAAAAGGAGGGGTTATGGTGTCTATGCAGGTGGAGGAGGTCTTCTCGCCGGAAATCATTCGTAAATCACCATCCAGTTGGTCTGTACTGCGTCGTGAGCTGGTACGTGACAAAATGGCCTTGATTTCCATTGGATTTGTGGCTCTGTTCTTGATTTTTATATATGCCTCTGTCCTGTTTGTCAATCAGGATGTAGTCACGACGGTCGATTTGGGCGCGATCCGCGAAGCTCCCGGCTCAGTGCACTGGCTGGGTACGGACCGAGCGGGCAGGGATATATTCGGCCAGCTGGTCATTGGGGCCCGCAATTCCTTTACCATTGGCTTTACGATTACTTTGTTATCCGCCGCCATTGGCTTGACGCTGGGCTTACTGGCTGGGTTTTATGGAGGAATGGTCGATAACATCATCATGCGAATCATTGATTTTATTCTGGTGCTTCCATTCTTGATGCTGGTTATCGTATTTGTCAGCATTGTGCCCAAAAGTGGCATAGGGTCCTTTATTTTCATTATGACCGCCTTTTTGTGGATTGGAAAAGCGCGCCTGATCCGGGCCAAGGTACTGTCGGAGCGGGAACTGGACTACGTGCAGGCTTCCAAAACCCTTGGCACACCCAATTGGAAGATCATCTGGTTGGGTGTGCTGCCCAATCTCAGCTCTGTTGTGATTGTTAATCTAACGCTCAGTCTTGCTGGAAATATCGGGATTGAAACCGGGCTTTCCTATCTCGGTTTTGGCTTGCCGGAATCTACTCCAAGCTTGGGGACGCTGGTGAGTTATGCGAATGACCCGGATGTATTGCAGAACAACTGGTGGATGTGGTTGCCTGCCTCATTGCTGATACTGGTGCTAATGCTGGCGATTAACTTTATCGGTCAGGCGCTCAAACGTGCCACGGATGCCAGACAACGATTGGGTTAAACCGAAGTTCAAGGATAAGGATAACAACAAGGAGGGGTTTACAATGGTTAAAAGCTGGAAAAAAGGAATTCTGCCTGTTCTATCTGCTATTTTGGCGCTTTCTTTGGCTGCATGCAGCGGCTCGCCTTCCGCTTCGAATGGTACAAAATTGTCTGACGGTACAGGTGGATCAGGGGCCGACAGCAAGCAGGTGAATGCGACTGCGCTGGCAAAGGCGGTCAAGAACGATAACCCCCCGATTAAGGGCGGCATCATCAATTATGCACTCGTGTCCGATACCCCTTTTGAAGGTATTCTGAATCCTGTATTTTATGATGGAAATCCGGATTTTGAAGTCTTCCAGTTTTTCTACCCTTCCCTGTTTTCGATTGATTCCAATCTGAATATTGACGATAAAGGAGCGGCGACGATTTCCTTTTCCGCAGACAATAAGGCAGTGACTGTCAAAATTGATCCCAAACTGAACTGGACAGATGGTAATCCCGTAACGGCAGAGGACTATGCTTTTTCCTATGAAGTGATTGGCCACAAAGACTATGAAGGTCCACGTTATGATAGTTTTATGACCAACATTGTAGGTATGGAAGATTATCACGCCGGCAAGGCCAAAACCATTTCTGGCATCAAGGTGCTGAATGAGAAAGAGGTTACCATTCATTTTAAGGAACCTAATCCTTCGGTAAAGTCGGGACTTTGGTCCACACCACTGGAGAAGAAGGTATTCCGGAACATTCCCGTAAAGGATATGGCTGGATCTGACCCTGTCCGTAAACATCCGATTGGCTATGGGCCATTCAAAATTAAATCTATGGTCACAGGTGAATCTGTAGAATTCGTCAAAAATGAAGATTATTTCCGCGGTGCGCCCAAGTTGGATGGCCTTCATCTGAAGGTGGTGAATCCGAATGTCATTACCGAGGCGTTGAAAAGTGGAGAAATCGACTGGGCCAGCTATCCGACCACCCGTTACAATGAGGCCAGTAATCCGAAAAATGTACAGTTTCTCGGTCAGGAGGAATTGTCTTATAGCTATGTAGGCTTTAAGCTGGGTAAATTCGATCAGGCCAAGAGTCTGAATATCATGGACCCGAACGCCAAGCTGGCGAACAAGTCATTACGTCAGGCCCTTGGCTACGCGCTGAATAATGAGCAGGTTGGCAAGCAGCTCTATCATGGGCTTCGGACTCCTGCGACATCCCTGATCCCGCCCGCCTTCAAGGGATACCATGATGTGAATGCGAAGGGCATTGCGTATGATCCAGACAAGGCGAAAAAGCTGCTGGACGAGGCAGGATATGTGGATACCAATGGAGATGGATACCGTGAGGACCCTAAAGGTAAGGAACTGGTGCTCCATTATGCAGCAATGAGCGGGGATGCGACAGCTGAATCGCTGGCGAAGTTTTATTTGCAAAATTGGAAGGATGTCGGGCTTCATGTCGAGCTGGTGGACGGTCGTCTGCTTGAGTTCAATTCTTTCTATGACCGTGTGCAGAAGGATGACCCTGGCATTGATATTTTTGGCGGCGCATGGAGTACGGGTACAGATGTAGACCCTAGTGGGCTGTATGGACGCGGAGCCAGCTTTAACTACTCGCGCTTTACTAGTGAAGAGAATGATAAGCTGTTGCAGGAAGGGGTGTCTGTGAAAGCCTTTGACGACAATTATCGTAAAGATATATACAACCAGTGGCAGGCGTATATGAGCGAGGAGGCGCCCATTGTACCGACGTTATTCCGTTATTCGCTGGAGGCAGTGAATAATCGGGTAGCCAATTACGATATTACCCGTGGCAAGGAGTACGATGCAGACGCGTTTGCGAATATTACGTTGACTTCGGAAAAAGCAGAAGTAGGTCAATAATCTAAAAAAGGCGCAATAACCTGCGAAGAAGCGCGAACCGGAATGATCCGATCTCGCGCTTCTTTTGACCTGTTCATGCAAACATTCTTGGACTTTCGAAGGGAGAGAAGGAAGACGGAAATACGTCAGCTTCAATACTTCATAGCCGTATGCGAGGAACTGCATTTTACGAAGGCTTCGGAAAAGATCGGTATCTCTCAACCCACACTTAGCTTGCAAATTAAGGCGCTGGAGGAGGAACTGGGCATGACGCTCTTTGACCGCGCAGGCAAGAAAATTAAAATGACAGATGCCGGTAAACTGCTGCTACAACACAGTGCCCATGCGCTCAAGGGATTACAGCAAGCAAAGGCATCCATTGAGGAGCTGCGTACCGAGCAACGCGGAAGTTTACGGATTGGTATCGCATTACCTGAACTGGAGGAACCTTTGCAAAAGATGCTTGCCCATTTTCATCGGTCATTTCCTAAAATCAGCTTGCACATCTGCCCATCCTTTGATGTAACAGAACAGCTGCTGGATAACCGTGTGGATGTTGGCATCACCCTACACTCGGGTACAGATGAAAGGCTTGTCCGGCTTCCTCTTCGCACAGAGAACTACTGTCTTATTGTCCCGGTAAACCATGCATTTTCCAACCGTTCTTCCATTATGCTGGACGAATTGAGGCATGTACCCTGGGCGATGCAGCCAGAATGCCATCCCGGCAGGAAGCTGATTGAGAAATGCTTTCGTGATCGCGGGTATCCCTTTGCAACCGTCTTGGAAACCAATTCTATAGCTTCAATCCTGCGCTGGGTGCAGGAGGGACTTGCCGTAACCTTACAGACGAAGTCCCTTGCGGCCGAACTGGATCGTTCGCATTTTTGCACGGTGCCTATTTTGCGTGGTGCGCCTCAAGGTCAGCTGGAGTTGATTTATCGAGCTGACCGTTACCAGGGAGAAGCAGTGAAACGATTGATAGATAAGATACAAGCTGTGCTGACAGAGCGCTCCAACTAATGGCAACCGTGATGAGTATCACAAGCCTTAATGTGTACGAACCTCCAGCCTGCGTGCAATCAGTGACATACTGTAATTAACGGCAAAGTACAGGAAAGCGGCGAACAGCAGAGCTGGAATGACAAAGGATTGATTTTGTCCACCGACGATCTGAATGTTATGCGTCAGCTCCGGCAAACTGATAATGACAGCCAGTGACGTATCCTTAAATAGGGAAATGAACTGGCTGACAATCGGGGGCACCATGCGACGAAGCGCTTGGGGCAGAATGATATGCCATAAGGTTTGAGAATAGCTTAGACCGGAGGAACGTGCGGCTTCCACCTGTCCTTTATGGACCGAATTCAGACCACTGCGCACAATCTCGGCGATCATGGCTCCCTCGAAGATTGACAGTCCTGTGATGGCTGCCCACTTGAGGGAAATTGAAAATCCGATGGATGGCAAAACCATGCCGATGAAGAAAATAATGAGCAATAAGGGCAGATTGCGAATCAGATCAATGATAAAGGCTGCAACCTGTGAGAGCACATGTAAGCGGGTATAGCGCAGAATGCCGAATACGATACCAAGAGCGAAGCTGAATATGATAGAGTAAATGGCAACTTCCAGCGTGAGCAGGAAGCCCTCCAGTATAAAACGCACATTAGGCCATACAAACAATCCGCTGAAATCCATACGGGCTTCCCTCCTTAGGATGTTTTGGACAGGCGTCGCTCCATATAGAGTACAAGAAAGCTGAGCGGAACCGTCAATATAAGATACAGCAGTGCCGTGATCGCATAGACTGTGATGGGCAGGAAGGTATCCGAGTTAATGAGATCCGAGTAATACATGAGATCCAGTCCGGCCACAATGGCCAGCACGGAAGAGTTTTTGACCAGATTGATGAATTGGTTGCCGATTGCAGGCAGTACAATTTTGATGGCTTGCGGTAAAATAATGCTGATCATCGTCTGGTTGTAATTCAACCCGGAGGATCTTGCCGCTTCAAATTGTCCTTTGGGTACAGATTGAATGCCGGCACGTATAGCTTCTGCAATGAAAGAGGCTGTGTACACAGTCAATCCAAGCGTTCCAGATACAAAGCCATCCAAGGGGATGCCCAAAGTGGGAAGACCGAGATAAAAAAACAGTACGACAATCAGCAATGGAATATTGCGGATGACCTCTACATAGACAGTACCGATCCAGTTTAGCCATTTAAAAGGTGCAATTCGGAAGATGGCAATGATAGCGCCCAGAATAAAGCTTCCGATCAAGGCAATAACACTAGCTTGAACAGTATGAAGCAAGCCCTCTCTAAAACGGTCGCCATGATCGAGAAGTACGTTGATATCAAAAGTAAGCATCTACGGGTATACCTCCTTATCCAGAGCTAAGAAAGGAAGGAGCACGCAATCGCGGCTCCTTCACAAGATATTATTCGGGTTTAACCCCAAGCCATTGCTCATGCAGCTTATCGTATTCACCATTGCTTTTCAGTTCCTTGATCGTATCATTAATGGCTTGCAGCAGTTCGGTTTGTCCCTTCTTCACTGCAATACCGTAAGGTTCCTCTGTGAAGTTCCCGCCTACTAGGGTATAATTCGGATCTTGCTGTTGCATGCCAAGCAAAATAGAGTTATCGGTCGTCAGCGCTTGCCCTTTACCTGCCTTGAGGGCATTGAAGGCATCTTGATAGTTTTCGAACTCTAAAATCGTTGCTTTAGGCGCTTTTTCGCGGATATTTTTTGCGGAGGTAGAGCCTTTAACAGCGAGCACCTTGGTATCGGGAGTCAGGGACTCCAGACCTGTGATCGGGCTTCCCTTTTTCACAAGCAGGGATTGCCCTGCATTAAAGTAGACATCGCTGAAATCGACCTGTTTTTTGCGTTCATCCGAAATGGTCATCGTGGCGATAATAGCGTCGATGTCCCCATTTTGCAGTAAGGTGATTCGTGTTTTGGACGTGACTTCCTTGAGCTCAAGCTTGGTTTCATCACCAAAAATATGCTTGGCTACAGCCTTGGCGATGTCGATATCAAAGCCCTCGACCTTCCCGCTAGCCGGGTCTTTTAGTCCGAACAACTTGGTATCGTACTTCACCCCAATGACCAGCTTGCCACGCTGTTTGATGGCTTCCAGCCCGTTGGAAGCTGCTGCCTCATTTCCTGACGTTGTTGCTTCTTGCTTGCCTCCACAGCCTGCCAAGACGAGCAGACAGGATAATGCAACCAGCACCAAAGTACTCCACTGAAATCTTTTTCTCATCAAGATGATCCCCTTTCGATTTTTATTCCATTAATAGTCTGTTTAATGATGAATCAGACGGCTCAGGAACAGGCGAGCCCGTTCTTCACCCGGATTCTGAAAAAACTCAGCAGGTTGGCTATCTTCCAGGATCTGTCCTTTGTCCATAAAAATCACGCGGTCTGCCACTTCACGGGCAAAGCCCATTTCATGAGTGACGATGACCATCGTGATGCCCTGATGGGCAAGCGAGCGCATGACATCCAGCACCTCTCCGATGGTTTCGGGGTCCAGGGCTGAAGTAGGCTCGTCAAACAGCATAATTTTCGGATTCATCGCGAGTCCACGGGCGATCGCCACCCGCTGCTGCTGTCCACCGGACAATTGGGCGGGGTAGCTCTGTGCCTTTTCCTCGATTCCGACACGCTTCAGATAGGTGAGGGCTGTTTGAATAGCTTCTTCTTTCGGGATGCCCAGTACCTTCATCGGTGCCAGTACAATGTTCTCAATCACCTTTTTGTGGGGATACAGATTGAAATGTTGGAATACCATCCCGATATTGCGACGGAAGGCGTTAATATCAATCTTTTTGTCATGCACAGGGACATCGTTAACGATTAGCTCCCCATCGGATATCGTTTCCAGACGATTGATGCAGCGAAGCAGGGTGCTTTTACCTGAGCCGGAGGGACCGATGATGACAACGACCTCGCCCTCCTTAATCTGAAGATTGATGTCTTTAAGTACATGAAAGTGACCGTAATGCTTGTTGACATTGCGAAATTGGATCAGAGAGCTCACCCCTTTTTTTGACTTGAATACATCGCTTAGTAGACGACTGACATGATTAAGCTCTATTAGAATTTCAAAATTTCTCTCATGATACTATAAGCTTACAATAAAAAACAAGATTTTATGTCAATAAACTTTACGTTAAATATGTTTTTGAATGTATTTTTACTAGTTTAATGTTATTTATATGATGAAAATGAGTATGTATCCACAATTTAATGTCATTAAATTTGACATAGTTTATTGATCTTCGACATGCAGAGGGAGAAACGTGACAAAAGCAGCGCTATGTTTTACAGTAGGGGAGAAGGAATTTAGGGTAAAGGAAGGATAGACAATGACGAAAGCTATTTCACCGCTAGTCACGGCATTGGGCATGGAGCCCCATCCAGAAGGCGGCTGGTACAAAGAGATGTGGAAGGCCAATTTTCAAATTCCGAAGCCTGTACTGCCGGATGTGTATTCCGGTCCGCGCTTTGCAGCTTCGTCTACGTATTTCTTGCTGCATCCGGGTGAGTTCTCCGAGTGGCATGTGGTCCATTCTGATGAGCTGTGGCTATACCATAGCGGAAGTCCTATAGAGCTAAAATTGGGTGGAAGCGGAGAAGAACCTGGCGAAGAAACGGTAATTATCGTTGGTGCAGATGTGGAGGCAGGACAACATCCACAAGCACTCGTACCAGGAACAGTATGGCAAACGGCACGTCCGCTGGGGGATGAGCCTGTGCTGGTAACCTGTGTTGTTGCACCAGGATTCCACTTTGATGATTTTAAGCTGATTGCCAAGAATTCAACTGAAGCATGATGTGAACTATGGCGGGTGTATTTCTGTAAACGAGCAGGAATAGCCCGCCTGATTTATTTTATCCATAGGAATGGGCGATTTAGCTAGGTTTAGGTGCTTAGCTTGGCTTGAACAATGAGACGATGGGTGGGATTCACGAGAGGGTCGCATGTAATTAGCGTGAGCAGCTTATGGTTTTTGAAGCTTTTCAGAACAGACACGTCCATTGGATCGACTACCTTTATGCTGTAAACTTTATACATATACTGGCTACCTTGAGCGTTAACAACAATTTTATCTCCAATCTTCAGTTCATGAAGACGATTAAATAAACGTCCGGGAGTACGGGCTCGATGAGCAGCAATAGCAGCATTCCCCACTTGTCCCAGCTTTCCCGTTTCCGGCATATGTACTGCCGCATATTTCATATTTTTCCTCGTCGCGCCTTCCAACACAGGGAGCTTTAAAGCAATACGACTTATGCTAATAGTGGCTATGGGAGTTTGTTCATTAACGCTGGCATTGGGAGCGGGGGATGGAAAGGTATGTTGCCGTGCCTCACTAACCGGAGCTTCCGCAACCCGAGTGGGCAGGTGAGCATAGCTGTCTGCAAGACTAGAAGGCAATACCGAATTGCTTTTTTCTAGAGATAACTCCGCTGCTTGTAACAGCTTGTGTTGTTCTCGATCCTCATTCCATTCGGTCGCTTTAGGAAACAAAATAAAGAGTAAGCCCAACCCAATAAACAGATAGGAAAGTTTACGCAGATTCAGCAATCTCATCTCCCCTAAGCAATGTACGGATGATACATACTTTGAAAAAAATGCCCCATTTCCGTCTCATTCCACTCGGGAATGAGACGGAAGATCAGGGCAGGTAGATTGCATTTATTTTTGGTTTGTCCGTCTAAATTTCAAAAATACGCCGCATATAATCATGGCAATGCCTGCCAAATAAAACGGAACGGGGCTACTTTCTCCTGTTTGGGGCAACTGATGCACCGCAGGTGGCTCCTCTGGCACTTTCTCCGGCTCATGGAGACGGATTTTAGGTTTGGGCTCGTCGTTCGGCTCCACTGGAGGAGACGGATCTTGATGAGGCGTGACGGCTGGTGGTTCAGGCAGTGCTTTGGGTTCCTCCCGGGCTGCTGGCGGCGGTGTGGGTGCGGGTTCCTCCCGTGGAGGGACAATGTCCTCCGAAGGCCTTGGCAGTGACGGAGGAACGGTTATAGATGGTGTCACGGGCACCTCGGGATCTTTATCATGTTTTTTTCCGGAGCCTCCCGCTGGGGGAGACGGCTCTGGGTGGGTAGGTGTGCCCGGGTTTACAGGTGTTTCGGGTTCGTTTTTCTTTTCTTTACGATTGGTGATTACAACCCTCTTTATGCCAGAGCTTTGTTGGAGTGCTGCGTCTATTCTGATCTCAAGTTTACCCTCTGTTATTTCATACCCCTCCGGTGCTGCCAATTCTTCCAAAATGTAATCGTCATGAAGCAAGGAGGAAAAGATGATTTTGCCTTCCGCATTGGTCGTTTGTATAAGCGGTGTTCTTTTTTGTCCCTTATCATAGAGCGCAAATCGTGCGCCAGGCAGTACTCTGTCGGGAGCATCCTGATCTACCTTGGTCAGCTCAAGGGTTTCGGTTACGCCCCCACCAGAACCGGAGCCGGAAGATGTTCGTACGATGATTTCCTGACTGGTTTCCCGCAGTTCTGTCGTCAAACGATCTCCTGCAAAAGCAACCTTGTTGCTCACCTTAGCTTTATCCTCAGCATGAATGAACGATTGATATTCAAGAATAAAAGCAGTGGAAATATCCTTGGCAAAAGTAAGCTCAAAAGTTTGCTGGCCCTGAGTGTCTGTCTTGATGTGAAGCCAGTAATCTCGGTTTTTGATTAATTCGGTGCCCTTGGTGGTATTTCCATTGGCAGCCATGATTGCAGAGTATAAATGAAAGGAATCTTCAATTAAGATTTGGTTGTTGCTAGGCTGATCGACTATTTTAGCGTTGGACACATGTGATTGTCCTTCATTGATACGAATGCTCCAGTCGATCTTATTTCCATTTTGTGCGCCGGCCTTAGACACATATTCCCCGCCATGAGGTACCGTAACTTGGGCTGCCCAATCGGAGACGGTTTTTTGTCCATCCAGTAGAAGAGCGCGATTATGAATTTCCTTTTCAATCAATTCTCCTTCCAATGAAGTTTGAAAGGTAATCCAGTACGGAGTCTGTATCGACTTCTTGAACTGGATACGCAATTCATTACTATTTTGTTTAGTGGGAGGAATAATTGTATATTGATCTGCCGGGATTTCAGCCCCTTTTTGTACGCCATCCCACCATCCCAGCAAGGTCATATCGTATACTTTTACGGAGCCAGGCAGTAACCTCTGACCTTGCAATAAGACATCTCTCACTTCCGCATGATTCAGGATCTTGCGATTATAGTTGGCTTTAATATCCCAGGTAATGAGTTTGGAGCTCGCATCATAGCTTCCTTGCTTGGCCCCGTTCCGTTGTGTCATAAAGTCCGGCCAGATCGGGCATTCCACCTCATGCGATGATGTTTCACCATTTTCATATTGATAATCTATAAAGGATTTGTTGCGAAATTCGGGCTTCGTCGTATCTGTTTTCCAATCATTGTTGTAGAGAGTTGAATATTTGATCGTATAAGCTTTCTGAATCGTTTTATGAAAAATAAGTGTAAACCCTTGTTTATAGTCCGCTGATCGTGGAACTAGCTCATAATCCATGGGTGCGAGTAGTTCCGCTGTACCGTCAACACTTTGAATTTTCAGGGTGTCGGGCAACAAGGTGAGGCCCCCATTAGGGAACACATCCTTAATGACAATATTTTTCATGGTGTATGAGTCTGTATTAATGGTGATCACCCAAGGTATGACTTTCGTGTTGTAATTGGGCGTGTCATACATTTTAGTCATAACTCCGCTTGTGATTTCCGTCGATATGATCTTCTGGGTTCCATCTGTGGTGATGATGTTTGTAATTTTTTCATCTTCATAGACGCGGCCTCTAGCCTGGGTCTGATATCGGATGGTATAGGCTGAATCTACGTCGAAGTTGAATTGAAGTTTGAAGCCGTTACGGTCGGGATAGTCAACCGGGATGACGGTGTACGCCCACGATGGAAGCTCCTCCAGTGTATTTCCCTTAAATACTTTCAAAGAACCGGGCAGCAATTTTTGAGTTTTGTTGAAATGATCAATTAAAAGGGCTTTGGCTTCGGGGATTTTTGTCTCGCCAAAGTTATATCTTATGGCCCACGAGAGTGTTTGTGTGGCATGATCATACTTTTCAACTTTTTTGGACAAAAATTCACCACGCTCCACCTGAACTGTAGCGGTGGCAGCAACGTTATCTATCGCATCTCCTGAAAGCGTCGCTGTGTTGGAAAAGCGAGTTTCGTTGCCAGTAATGCGGGTGGAGTATTGGATCTGATAGGCAGTGCTAATGCTAGCATCTTGAAAACGAATTGCAAATCCGGTCCCGGCTTGATCCGATTCAATGGCGTATTTACTCGCATTCACTAGGTCTTTGACAACGGTCGTGCCATCGATATTGACTTGCAGATGATAGAGTCGGATAGAGCCTCTCACGAGTTCCAGTCCTGAAGGAGTTGGATCGGTAATGAGGGCGTGTTTAACGGTGTTTAGCTGTTTGTTCACATCAATGGCCCAGTCGATCTGGTGGGTGCCATTTATTTTTCCTTGCTTGCTTAAGGTTGGCCCTGACTGGGGTTTCACATTTACGATGACCGTTTGAACCCCGCCTTTAATTGGAATCGCAATGATGACTTCTGTGCTGCCTTTCACCGTTTCTTTTGTGAATTCGGTTTTAATTTGCAGTTTGCCGCTGACATGGGAATGGTTCTCTACATATTGGTTAAAGGTCATGATGACCTTACCCTGACGATCTACTGTAAAGAACCCCACGGTCCCGTCTGTAGTCACTAGCGGAGATGAGATATCAGTGTAGATGACAAACTGTTCTGGTAAGTGAAAGGTGAAGGTATCCCCTGCTTTATAAGTATCGTCAGGAAGCTCCCATTCATAGCCAAGTTGGATGGCTGATCCAATGTCGAACGTACTACCTGGATTATATACCGCATCAATGACACGTCCGGCTTCGTCCGTTAGACTCAACTTCGTTAGTATACTCTGGGGAGCTGCTTCCTTTTGAGACTTTGAATGAGCTGCTCCTTGCACGGAAGGGACAGTGTTTGGCGGAACCTCCTTAGGGGGTTCAGGGTTTGGGACCGCATATACAGCATCCGTAACGGTTGTAGGATCGGATACAGCACTGTGCGGCAGTTCAGGGGCAGGAGGATCTGCGTAAGCCAGTGTGGTGCTGAAAAAGCTTTGGACAATGAGCAATAAGGCAATAATCATGACATTTATTTTGGTTCCCATGCTCCAAGTGATTCTCCTATTCATCGTAATATGGCAAGCTCCGGCGGTTATGTTGTGTTATATTGTTTTCCTTCCCTCCTCCTAGTTCGAAATTAGTATATTCAGCATGCTAGGTTGACATGACTACCCCAACAGAAAAAAACCTTGATCATAGTGATCAAGGTTTTTTCTTCGAGAGAGGTATAGCAATTTTGTGATGGAGCTATGTAAAAAGGCATAATAAAAAGCTCGTTCACCTGGTAACTGGCTGCCATCCGAGTAGGAAGGCCCTATAGTTTTGCGTCACTGTCTTTCGACAGCTTTGCCATTAGCTTGAATAGCTTGTTCGTCTATCGTCTATCAAACGGAGTACATGAGACCTCCTATTTACAGTTTGGAGCGGTTTCCCCATTTTTTACGGAAGGAATGAGGTGTTTCCCCTACATGTTCCTTGAATAGGTTGATAAAATGGCTTGTATTGGGAATCCCAACGTACCTTGCGATATCCACAATGGATATGTCACTGGTTTTAAGCCATCCCTGAGCGGCTGTGATCCGGACATTAATGAGATAATCAATTGGAGAAAATCCAATCTGTTTTTTGAAATTTTTAGCAAGATTAAATTTGTTTAGGTTGAACATGTCTGCCAGTGAGTCTAGCGTAATTCGTTCACAATAGGACTGGTCCAAGTACTGCTGCACCCGACGTACTTCGCTGAGCGTTCCAGCATTTACATGCCGCTGATCATAAGGATGCTGCAAAATGTACGTCAGTATCTCACCAATGAGTCTGGACGTTAGCAGCTCGCCGGAAAGGCTCCGATCAGACTGTCCGCAGATTAGAGCATGCAGCTTGTCCAATATAATAGACGGATTGTGCACGGATATTACCGGTTTATTATGCTTGGCAAATTGTTCGTAAAAATGCTCGATCAGGTTGCCGTACAGGTATAAGCTGATAAACTTCCAGGCTTCATCACCGGAGGTGCTGTATTGTACATATTCCTCGCAACTAACAAAAAACAAATCATGAGGCTTTAAAATATATTTCTTGTCCTGGTACAGTAACTCTCCCTTACCAGACAGCGTAAAAACAAGCAAAAAGGAGGTGAGTTCTTTCCTTTCTATTGTAAAATCAGAGGTTTTTTGGAAATATCCTAATTCCTGAATATATAAAAGGGATTGCTTGGCAAAAGCGGAGGGGGTGCGCACAATTACGACAGGTTCGCCGTTCCAGAGGCCCTCGATGTTTTTTTGGTCTGTTGTCATATTCAATTCCTTTACAAAAAAGCAATTTTATCTAGCTTATCTTGGTTTGTTTTACCAATATATAATGGCTGATTAAACATGATTTACTATTTAATAAAAGTTTATTTTATCACATTAAATATGTCTAATATCAAAATTTGCACTTTATAACATTAAATATGTCTATATATCAAATTAAGTGTGTTAGTTTTATAGAAGCCTCGCTTCTTATGGATATTCAACTTGGTCATCCGTATAAAAGGTCGAATATTGTTGAAAGAATTCTGAGGTCATCATGGATTCAAATCCTTTCTGGGGTCAAATATAGAATAGGGCTGAAAAAAATATCTTACATGCCCATTCAACTTTTCCATTCACTTCTCCTTTCGGTTTAAGAAATTTAGGACTTGGTTCTGATAAAATGGTTCGTAAGGCTTATTATTGAAAATGAGATTTTGGACCCAGTGTTGTGATTTGGTTCACGAACATGAATGTAAAAAAGAGAGATATATGCATAAAAAATTACGCAAAAAATGTTCTTATGTGTTGAATTAAAACGCTCTCAACTTTGGAAATTATACAGGCAATGATATGATGGGTAATACATGTATAAGTGCTTAACTTACTCGATAGTTAGTTTGGAGGATTACAGAATGGAAAAACCCAAAAATACGAAAACCGCAGCGGCTTGGTCGCTCGTTATTCTAGGGGCAGGCTTTGCAGCCACGGTGCCCTTCCAGCAATATGGGTGGGCTCGTTTGTTAGCCGGAGCCTTTGAGGCAGGACTTGTAGGGGGACTGGCAGACTGGTTCGCTGTCACAGCATTGTTCCGTCATCCGCTAGGCATCCCGATACCACATACGGCGCTTCTCCCCAAAAATAGGGACAAGCTCACGAATGCATTGGTGAATACGGTGGAAAATAACTTGCTGAACAAAGACAGCATTGCTTCTAAAATCGCGGACATTCGTTTGGCGGAGCTGATGCTGGACGGTGTGGAAAAAGGATTGCGTACACCAGAAGCGGCAGCATCGATAGATGTGCTCGCCAAGCGACTCGTCCAGTCGCTCCCGCTCGCGGAATTGGCTCCGATTATCGTGGCTGAGATCAAGCGACAGGTGACGGACATCGATGCCGGACCACTACTGGAGGCGCTTGCCCGCCAATCCAGTGAGAAGGGCTATGATATTCGCGCACTGGATTACACGCTGGAGCAGGCGGAATCCTGGCTTTTGCGACCGGAAACAGGCTATACACTTGGCACCTTAGGGATGCAGGCTGTCAGTGGTTTGCAGGTGAGCGGGCTGATGCAATTTGCCTTGAACGCCTTCCTCGGCTATCTGAACGAAGAGCGCATGGGTGAAATGATTCGTCATTTCCTGCTGGATCAGGTAGCGGAGCTGCAAAGGGAAGAGCATCCGCGCCGTCTGGCAGTGATCGACGGTCTGAGAACACAGGTGACCCGATTGGCAACGAAGGAGACGGTTCAGGAAGGGCTGAACGGCTGGAAGGATAGCCTGATTGAAGCTTGGGAAGGCGAAGCGTCCGTGCTCGGTAAAATGGAAGAGCTTCGTACCCGCTTATTGAACTATATGGAAGACGAAGACTATGTGCCGACCTACATTTTACCGTTACTGGATCGGATGCTGGCTGATTTAAGAGGGAATACCGAATTGCTGGACAAAATTAATGCACGAATCGTGGAAGGAATTACTAGTCTCGTGGAAGCCAATCATAGCCGGATTGGTAACCTGGTGCGCGAAAATGTAGACAAAATGGACAACAAATCCCTGATTGCACTGATGGAGGACAAACTGGGACAGGATTTGCAGTGGATACGTATTAACGGCGCAGTAACAGGCTTCCTGATCGGTATTGTACTGACAGGTATCCGTATGCTAATCCAATAATACAGAAAAAGCTACAGATAAGGTTGTGGAAGCATGAGGCTTTGGCATGAACAATTGATTGGCAAGCTCCCCCGTCCCCAACTGTTGGGACAACATCGTGAGTGTTGTGCCCTGCGGGGGAACGGGTGGGGAAAGCCACACGCCACAGTGAATTATGTGTTCGACTATCACCCCATGCTGCTGGTACGCTATCATAAGCTCATTATGGACGAAATGAAAAGCAGAGGATACAATGTTGATCCACTATGGGAACAGCCATTGTATCGTGGTAAGCAGTGTGAACCTTGGGAAGCGGAGCTAGGCGAGGAACTGGCAGGCGCGGACGCATATGTGGAGCATGATGACGAATATATGAAGGAGTGCCTGGATAACCTGGCTTCCAAAGGAATTTTAATAGAGATTGAAGTGATCTAAAAAAGCGGGCTGCGGTGTGTTCATCATTCAGATGAAGCGCCGCAAGCCCGCTTTTTAGATGCTTTAATGTCCTAGGTTTGGAAGGGTATGAGTCGCAGGCTACAGAACCCAACGTGTAACTTTCTCCAGTGGTTGCCTGGATTTTTCCCGCTTGGGTTCATGAGCACGATAACCGAAGGCAGCGATGACTGAAATATCCAGCAGCCCGTCCTCCAGCAGGCCTTCTTCCTCCAAAATGGCATGCACCTGATCATAGTTAAAGCCTTCAATCGGGCAGGAATCAATGCCGATCTGAGCTGCCGCTGTCATCATATTACCTAAGGCAATATAAGTTTGCTTGGAGGCCCAGTCGAATAACGTGCGTTCGTTTTCCAGCAGGCGTTGGTTTTCACCTTGGAAAATCTTATAGCGGCCTGGTAGGGAGGCGAAGTCTTCGTCAGACATACCCTTCACCTCTTTATACATGTACTCCACGTAAGGTGAATCATAACGGACATCCTTACGTGCCAAAATCAAAACGACATGGCTGGCCGCTGGGATCTGCTTTTGACCACCACTGGAAACCGCAGCCAGTTTTTCTCTCAATGCCTGATTTTGTACGACTACAAACTGCCAAGGTTCAAATCCTACGGAGCTTGGGGAAAGTCGTCCAGTTTCGAGAATGAATTGAAAATCCTCCTCCGGTATGATGCGATTAGGGTCGAATTCTTTCGTGGCATGTCTGAATAGAAAGGCATCCAGAATTTCCTGTTTTTTAGCTGATGTATTGGACATGAAATGTACTCCTTTAGATTTGGGTTTAGTTGGTGCTCCATTGGTTTTCTGCTACTATAATGAGAGTTGATATCGAATATATAGTCATCATATAGAAAGTTTTTTGCGGGAACAAGTACGCACATATTTGTACCTTGTAGGTCTGGGGCTATTAGTCTACAACCTGTAGAAAGAAGGGGAATACATGGCACAGGAGATGGAACATACAGTTAGCGTTAATTTTGGGTGTCCTGTCGCGACAACTGTTGGGATTATAGGCGGCAAATGGAAGGGGGTCATCTTGTATCATTTGACCACAGGACCACGGCGCTATAATGAAATTCGACGGACCCTCCCTAATATTACACAGCGGATGCTAACCTTGCAGTTGCGCGAATTGGAGCGTGATGGCATTGTGCACCGTGAAATTTATAACGAGAACCCACCGCGTGTGGAGTACTCGCTTACCCCGTTGGGAGATACGTTAAGACCGTTGCTGGATTTTATGAGAGACTGGGGTGTCTTCTACGGAGAACAGGGTTGCGAGCCTGTGGCGACAACTTCCAAGTCAGGCAAGCATTTTGCTAAAATAGACATGAAAAAAGCCCACCGATGATTTCATAGCAGACGCATGAGAATCATTAGCGGGCGGAATAAGAACGGGATATCTTTATAAAATATAATCTTATTTAAACTCGATGGCTTCGTTCATCTGTGCCCAGGCTGTTTCTCCGATGATGCCCAGACGCCAGATAGCGATTCCTTTGAGGTCATAACGTTTGGCTAAACCGATCTTGGCGTTAACGGTGCTGTCTTTTTCGCTACCCATTGAAATTCCCAAAATGAGCTTATCCCGCGAGGTTTCCTTCAACGCCAGTTTTATGGCTTCGTCCACTTTATCCAATGGCTCAGGCGTAGATTTTTGTCCGTAATCATAGGCCATGATGATCAGATCGTCCGCCAGATTACCCAGCGTCTTGTAATCATAACCAGTGTAAGAGCTATTCAGCGGATGCAGAACGACGGTGAGCTTGAGTCCCGCTTGATGCGCTTTGGCCGATAACTTTTTAATAAAAGCGTTGTAATCAGAACGAGCTTTGGCCTTATCGCCGCTCCAGCCTAATCCTTCAAGATCTAACGTAATGCCCTTGAACTGCTTATCGGTGGCAGTGCTGACGATTTGGGAAATGGTCTGTTCTTGAAGCTGCGTATTTTCCAAAACCTTGGTTAGCTCATGATTACCGTCTACAGAATAAACCATCAGGTAAGGGGAAGTCCCCTGGCTATCTGCCTCCTGTAAAATAGACTCAGGCGTTACAGCTCCGGCAGCTTGTGGCCATTTATATTCTTTGCCAGTCGTTGTGAATTGTCCGTTCGTATCAATTCGGCTCCAGCCGAAGGCAACGGCATTAAAATTTGGTATTTTGGATTTTTGGTCAAAGGAAGACAGCGCATAGAAGCCTACAGTATACATAGCTTCACGTGGCGATGTAATAGAGACTGTCCGTGTTCCCTGATTCCAGTTGACTGTGGCTCCAAACTGTTGTCCGAAAAAGCCCAGCGGAATCATCGTGCTGCCGCGCACGGTTTGCGGTGCGGCTGTTAGTTGAACGGTTTGTCCGTCTACTGTGGCATTGCGGCTCCCCATTTTGAGAACTACCTGCTTGGTTGCACTGCCTTGCGTTTTGGTAGCGGTGATGCTTTGGCTGGCTTGATCCCATTTCACTGTAATGCCCAGAGCCTCAGAAATAGCGCGAAAGGGAACCATCGTCGTGCCGTCCATCATGGCAGGCTGTACAGGGAACGGCAATGGATATCCGTCCAGCATGATGCTGATCTTACTCGACTCCGCTTGTGCCATGGGGCTATAGATGCCCGCTGCGGTACTCAGAAGGATAACGCTAGATAACAAAGCCTTATTTACGATTTTCATCCTATGATCTCCTATGCTCAATAGATTGCAATGCTATCATGTTAGAATCGTGAGGTTTCTACCATTTTACCAAAAAAATGATAGATAGGTGAATGTGAAATGATAGGATGAGATAAATCTGAGTATGTATTTAAGCTGAATAGTATAAGAAAAACATCGTTATTTTTCATATAAAAAAAGCTGACACCTTTTAAAACGGTGTCAGCCTTTTCTTTTTAAAACAGTTTTATATTTTATTGTAACCCAGATTATTTGCGGCGTTTGAGTGCAATGCCGACAGCTACGGCACCAAGAACGACTGCAATGATCGAGAGGACAAATGCTGTGGTTTGTGCAGCAGAGCTTGCTGGAGCAGAAGCAGCAGGGGCAGCCTCAGCAGCATTGTCCGAGGTAGGTGCGGTGCTGCTGCTATCTTTAGCCGTATCTGTGCTTGCATGACCCTCTGCGGTGCCTGCCGAATCATGTCCGCTGTCTGCGGCAGGAGCAGGAGTTTCCGGTGTGGCATCCGCCGTGATTGTAGTAATGGAATGAGGATTGTTACTTCCTTCATCGCCTGTCCATTCCACAATACTTCCGTCACTGTAATATTGGAAGGCGTCCCAGGCTGCTGCAGTATTCTGATCTGCATTTTGTGCTACAAAGCTGAAGCGTTGGTACTGACCCGCTTGGATTCCGTCTTTTTCGGACGTCCAGGTGACGGTAGTTATTTTGCCAGAGCTGTCTTTTTCGGTGGCTACCTTCCATTCCGGTACAGGCTCGTATTGTTTGAAAACGACCTCTTTGGGAATTTTCAAGGCCACTTTAGTGGTTGGAATGTTTTTTTCCACAGGCACTTTCAACGTGTACGTTTCCCACGCATTAGGTTGTGAAACAGAAGGCTTGACCGTCACATGCGCACTGGCCATACCTGCAAAAAGCAAGGCACCAGCCGCAATTAACCCCATGGAAGTTGCTAACCTGGACAACCTGGATTTTGCTGTTTGAATCGTTGTATTCATATTTATTTCGCTCCTTTTAAGAATAAAATAATTATTTTTTACCGTCTACTTGCAGAGTGAATTCAGCATCAACCGCATCGAGTGATGCTGTCAGAGCATGTACTTTTACTGCCCATGTTCCTTCGGAGGTTATCAATTCCTGACTGCGGAAAGGCTGTTGCTGCTTCACGGGCAAGACAAATTCCTGTTGATCTTGGTCAGGATTAGCTGGGATAAGCGTTAATGTGACCTGCTGGATTCCTGAAACGGCGGCACCCTTGCTATCCTGAATGGCTACCTTAAATTCATTGCTGCCCACAGCATTAGGGCTGACTGCCAGTGTAACGCTGTATTCGCCAGTAGTGCGAGTCTCCTCAAACGGTACAGCAGGTGCCTGGCCAGGTGACAGGTGAGTGAGCACCGCTGCCAGTAGCATCACGAGCAGACCGACGGACAGCTCGGTACGCAATCCTCCGGCGGCTCGCTTGCTCGCCGCCGCTTGCCGAGCGCTGCGAAACTGGCTGGCTGCGAAGACCAGCATCACTAGCAGTAGCGCTGCTTTACCAAGCAGAACGAGTCCATAGGATGTGTTCAGCAGCATGGAGGGAGCTGGAATGTACAGCACCGCTCCATAGATACCAGTGGCGAGTAGCGCCGCCACCATAGCCATGCCCCAGCCAGCGAAGCGGCGCAGGACCGTTTGTCGCAGAGTTGCCTGCACGGATACAGGGAGCTCCAATCCGGCAACAGGCAGGCACACCACCATGACGGCAAGTGATCCGATCCAAAAAGCTGACGCTGCAAGATGGACGAAATCTGCCACAATGGCTGGAGCCGGATGGGTGGCTGCTGCCGGATGCCCGACAAAGGCCTTGGACAGCATGAGGCTCAGCGTGAGTAAAACGGAGCTGTAGCCCCAAACACGGCGCTGGCGATCAGAAATGCTGGGATCGATCGCATAAATTAGCGTTACGCTTAGAAGCAGCACGAGAATCATCTGGATAAACCAGATTTGCCCTGCTCCCGTAAATTGAAGAGCTTCTCCCAGAATAGGGAGTGAGAAGCCCTCCCCGATGGAAACTCCGGCATCCCAAGACGCCTGAAGCGGTAGGCTAATTAAAATGACAGCAGACGTTATGCCGTAGCCGCTCCAGAGCAGCTTAGTCCAACGGGGTAATGTGTCAGAGGGTCGATGACTAAGCGTCTGCTGTTCACTGCGATTCTTGGATCGGTTTATGCTCGGTAAGAGGAACAGTCGGAAACAAATCGCTCCAAACAGCAGCGATAACCCTATGTAAAGGAGCCAACGGACAGCAATTAAGTCGATTCGTGATGTCCCAGAGCTTTCAGAAGGGGGAGCTTGATCGGTATACGCATTGGAACCGCTACCTACTTGAAATGGAATCACTCCATTGACTGGGTGTCCATCTGCGGACAAAGCTCTCCAAGTGATGGTGTAAATTCCATTCTTCACCCCTGGAATCAATTGGATCTCCATGGTGGATGGGTGCTCTCGATTGAGCTGTGCTTTTCCTGTGTCGACCCGCTTGCCTGTTTCATCAGTCACTTTGATGGACATGAAGGCAGACTGCAAATCTTCGTTGAAAGTGATAGTCACCTGAGAAGGGGACTTGTCCAAAACCTGATTTTCGGTCGGGCTGGATTCAACGACAAATGCATGAGCCCACGATGAATGAGGAAACAGGAGCAGAAGAGGGAGACACAGCAATAAAAGACAAGCCACACGGGCTGGTCTGGACAGGTACAACATGCCTGTGAAGTCACCTTCTCTCGATTACTTGAAGCGAGGATATCCTCATTTGTAGCATTTTATACGGACAAACCAATTCCTATCTTAATCATAGTGCATATAGCGTGAATAGATGGAGCGAATTATGACATTTATATGAAATTTGAAATAATGAGTATGATGCAAAATGCCGCTCTTATGAAAAGTCCCTACTGTGAAAGAAATCGCCTGGATTTCTTTCACAGTAGGGATAAAGTGGAATAGTGTATGAGACATTAGATGCCTGCTTCTATAGACTGCGTGAAAGCAGGTTGCTTATGTTGAATATATTGGATAAAAATAGCCGTTAGATCGGGATCGAATTGGCTCCCCGAACAAGTACGCAATTCTTCGATGGCCTCCTCGAATGTTTTGGTCGGTTGATAGGGACGTTCTGTTGTCATCGCGTCAAAAGAGTCGATGATCGTCAGCATCCGACACAGCCTTGGGATTTGCTCGCCCTTAAAGCCAAACGGATAGCCTCCCCCGTCATAACGTTCATGATGCAGCTCCACAAAAGGAACTAAATCTATGAATCGTTCATTGGCTTCGACAATACGTTTGCCCCACATGACATGAGCTTGTACCATCCGCCATTCCTCGCTAGACAGCTTCTCTTTTTTATTAAGAATATTCCAGGGTATTTCCAGTTTGCCAATGTCGTGAATGAGAGCTCCCAGTAAAAAACGCCGCTTATCCTTCGGACCGAGCTGAAGCACATCGCTCATGTCCGCTGCATATCTGAATACACGTTTGGAATGCTTGAAGGTGTTAATATCCTTGTACAAGAATAGATTAAGCTGCTGCTCCAGATCACGAATATCCTGTCCGAGATCGACCTCACGTTCCACTTCATTTAGACTGCCGTGTGTATGAACGATATTTTTGCCCTGTTTCTTGGCATAGTACAGTGCTTTATCCGCTAGATCGACCAGCTGTGATTTGTCGTAGATGTCAATGCGGCTTTGTGCAATGCCTGCGGAGAAGGACAGACACCCGTGTGGGAAAATTTCAACTCCCTCGTAACGGGAATCATTCAGTCTTTTTCGGATAGCATTGACCTTTTCATAAGCTTGTTCAACAGTATGATCGGGCATAAGCAAAGTGAATTCTTCTCCACCATAGCGGGATACGGTAATATGAGTACCGAACGTTTCTTTTTTGAGAAACTCACCGAGAAACCCCAGTAGCTGATCGCCCTTGAGATGACCGAAATGATCATTGTATTTTTTGAAATCATCAATATCAATCAGCGCCAAACTTAGGGGAGTATTCTGCGATCTGGATGTATTTAGTTCAGCTTCAAGTGTATTTTCAAAGTAGCTGTGATTGTACAGCCCTGTTCTGCGATCCGTGTTGGCTTTTTCTTCAATCTCACGATACATCGTGAACATTTGCTTGAACGCGTGGGATAAGAGCATGCTTAGCCCCAAGAACAGCAAAAGTCCTAAAATGCCGTTGTAATAAATCAGCGTGGTCAAGACCAAAGACAGGATGAGTGTACATAAGTATACAAGCAGGGATTCTGCCAAAAAAGCCTGTTTGAGCTCATTGAACGACCCTTTATATGCGATATAGAAGTAGATGCCCAAGGTGATTGTGTTTACCGTAAAGTAGCAGATCAATGCGAGCAGGTAGGAAGCAAAATGGTCCTCGTTCAAGGCTCCCTGCGTTCCGCCGCTTAGTTCGAACACGGTTGACGACAGGAAAATGGAAAGTGCGTAAATGGAAAAATTGACGGCATGTTTCCACCAGGACAGTTCTGTATGCCGAAACGCAGCAATGATCACATTGAACAGCAAAATCAAAATGGCAATTTCAGTGCCATGCACAAAAATACAAGCGAGGTACACGGAGGAATCCATGGACTGCTTGTTACTGGCTGGTGGCAACTGGAATGTAAAATGCTCCAGAATCAGAACTGCTCCCAACAGGGAATAGATCGTGACCCACTCTGTCGTCGAATAGTGCAAAAAGGACCAATGGTTCGTATACAAGAGAACGATCAGGCCTACCATACACATGAAAAATACGTATATTCCCGTCGTGGTAACCCGTTCTTGCAGCTTTTTTAATATACTCATCATTTTTTCTCCTGCCTTGTCGTATCTTGATGTCAAAGCTACCAGGGGTGAATGGGATAATTTACAATTTTGTAATCGAAAATTTCACATGAAAAAACAGGCCGGAATCCAGCCTGTTTTGTTGAGCCTGTGCTTCCTTTTTTTCTTTATCGGTGACTAGCCTCCAATTTTGTAACCGGAAGTCAAAGCGATTACGACAGAAGCAACGATAATAGCATTGATAATCACACGGGAGTATTTCAAGTTTTTCATACGGTTCCCTCCCTTCCTTGGAATAAGCTCTGAACTAGGCATGGTGGGGGTTGGTTTCTTGTTGATTATCCTTATTTCTTTTTACGACCATCACATTTTGGATAAACAGGAACATCCCGAAGTTCATGACGACATCTCCAATACTAATCACCTGCGTGCGGGGATAGGGCTTGGAAAGGGGAATGATGTCACCAAGCAATGATAAACGTGTGCTCGCATCCATCATGTAATGTTTCGAGATGACACTGCCGGATTTAAGCATATCTGTATAATAGGGACCCAGTACTTCAGAAGCGCTCAGCGAGACCGGCATCCTGCCGCCATTCACTGCCATAACGATAAAATTCATCAACACGCCGATTAAAATAAGCTTGAATCCCTTATGATGTCTGTTCAACCAGAGAAATATCAATCCGACCACGTAGACTCCCATAAATAGATACCCATTAATGGCTGCCAGCCAAGCCCACTTTTCCTGAGCATAAAAAATAATGAATTGAACCACCAGCAGCAGGGGGAACATCCAACCGGCTATAAGGCGAATATGACTGAAACGGATCAGACCTTGCCGCCAGCCTCCTCTAAACAGGCCTACAATGAGACCCAGCAGCACTCCATCATAGACCATTATCATTCTCCAAATTCTACAATTTTTTTGTTTTGGTTACCGTGTAATTCGACCTGAAATTGGTAAATTCCTGCCTGATTTATAGCAATTTTGAAAAAAAATCGCGGATTAGCGTGTAATTATTCGAAGCCAGACGAAATGAATGATATCATAATATATTGAAGTCATTATTTATATTTTAGTGAAAAGGATGATTATTATCATGAATCGGTTATCCAATACGGTAATGGTTGCCGCAGATATGACCAAATCACGAATATTATGGATTGCCTTTGTTCTGGGTGCATTAAGTGCCTTCGGACCATTGTCCATAGATATGTATTTGCCGTCACTGCCTACATTAGCCGACAATTTGCATACGACTACTTCGCTGGCACAGCTTAGTTTGACAGCCTGTCTGTTGGGACTGGCCGTTGGTCAGATCGTTGCTGGTCCGCTTAGCGATGTGAGGGGTCGCAGAGGACCGCTGGTGATTTCGCTTATTCTGTACGCCGCGGCATCGCTGTTATGTGTGTTTGCTCCAAATATCGCTGTGCTCATTGCGCTTCGCTTTATTCAAGGGCTTACGGGATCGGCGGGGATCGTGATTTCCAGAGCAGTGGCCCGTGATCTGTACTCGGGCAAAGAATTGACACGCTTTTTCTCACTGCTCATGCTGGTGAATGGTGTGGCTCCCATTGCTGCACCTGTGCTGGGCGGAGTCATTTTGAATTTTGTTTCCTGGCGCGGTGTTTTCATGGTGCTGTGTGTAGTTGGTGTGGCCATGCTAATTGCCGTTGGATTGGGTCTTCCAGAAACGTTGCCAACGAACCGTCGTTCATCCGGTGGCTTGAAGCAGACGCTAGGAACACTCGGTCATCTATTTGCAGATCGGCGCTTTATGGGTTATGCCCTCTCGCAGGCACTGATTACAGGGGCGATGTTTGCGTACATCGCTGGCTCGCCTTTCGTGCTTCAGGATATTTTCGGGGTTTCTCCCCAGATGTATAGCATCATTTTTGCGGTGAATGGTTTGGGGATTGTACTGTTTTCCCAGTTGACGGGTAGACTCGTGGGTCGATTTAGCGAACGACAATTGCTCTTGTCAGGTCTGATAATTGCGGCTGTAGCCGGGATCAGCTTGCTTACCGTAGCTTTTACCGGAGGCCAATTGTTAGCTGTATTAATTCCGATGTTTTTTGTCGTATCCTGCGTAGGTATTGTGAGTACAACGACGACTTCACTGGCCATGCAGAGTCAGCAGCGTTCCGCAGGCAGTGCGTCCGCCATGCTTGGCTTGCTGCCTCTATTGCTGGGCTCCATCGCTTCACCGTTGGTAGGCTTGGGTAGTGGAACAACCCCCGTACCGATGGCGGTTGTTATTGCTATAGCTGAGCTTGGTGCGCTGTTAAGCTTTGTTGTACTTGCCAAGGAAGCACGCTCAAAAGTGTGAAACAAGGCAAAATGGTGACATTTTTCAGGAATGTTGACATACCCCACGGGGGTATATTATGATGGGATTATATTAAATGCATGAGTGCATTACACCACACAGGAGGCTGATGTATGGCTGAGGAGCAACCTGTTTCCCACACTGAAGTCCACGGGACTCATTGTGGAACAGATGGGGAGAAGACAGTTAGAAAAAGTCATCATTCGGCGGAATTCAAGAACAGCCTTGTATCCCGGTTAAACCGTATTGAAGGGCAGGTACGCGGGATTAAGGGCTTGATTGAGAAGGACACTTACTGTGACGATGTGCTGAACCAGATTGCGGCTGTTCAGTCGGCACTGAATGGTGTCGGCAAGCTACTGCTGGAAGGGCATATGAAAAGCTGTGTCATTGAGCGCATGCAGGCAGGAGAACAGGAAGTGATTGATGAGCTACTAATTACGGTTAAGAAGCTAATCCGTTAAAAGTAGCAGATATACACATTATGGGTATGGACGTACCCTTGAGGAGGAAACGAAAATGGCACAAGTTACATTGAACGTAGAAGGCATGAGCTGCAATCATTGCGTGAAAGCCGTAGAAGGAGCTTTGGAAAAAGTAGGCGCTACTGGCAAGGTCAACCTCGAAACGAAACAAGTAAGTGTAGAATATGACGAATCCAAGCTGAGTGTTGAAGCGCTGAAAACAGCCATTGAAGACCAAGGCTATGATGTTGTTTAAGATTAAGATGCTGTATGATGCGTGAACAGATTTGTTCGAAGAAGAAGCTTCCTTGTAAGGAGCTTTTTCTTTTTGAACACAATATACCCCACTGGGGTATGTAGAAGGAGGACTACCATGGAAAACCGTGCGACCGACGGTGATAAGCATACAACACTTCATATTACGGGGATGTCCTGCGCAGCCTGCGCAAGCCGTATTGAAAAAGGTTTAAACCGAATAGACGGAGTGGCGCAGGCTAATGTGAATTTGGCATTGGAGCAGGCGTCTATATCCTATGACCCCAAGCAGGTGGAAATCCCTGAATTCCGCGATAAAATTGCTTCTCTTGGTTTTGGAACTGTGAGTGAAGAAGCCAATTTGAATGTGACGGGCATGACTTGCGCAGCCTGTGCAGCTCGAATTGAAAAAGGATTAAACCGAATACCAGGCGTAACAAGTGCTACGGTTAATTTGGCGATGGAAACAGCCCATGTGGAATATGCTGCTGGGAGTACTACGGTTAGTGATCTGGTAAGCAAGATTGAACAGCTGGGCTACGGAGCGATTCCGCAGAGCGCTGAGGACAATATTGCGGATGTTCGCAGTAAGGATATCCAACGTAAAAAATGGAAGTGGATAATATCGGCAGTACTGTCGCTTCCATTATTGTGGGCGATGGTGGCTCATTTTTCCTTTACCTCATGGATTTATGTACCGGAACTGTTCTTGAATCCATGGTTTCAACTTGTACTGACAACACCCATTCAGTTCATCATTGGATGGCAGTTTTATGTGGGCGCGTATAAAGCGCTTCGCAACGGTAGTTCGAATATGGATGTGTTAGTTGCACTGGGTACGTCTGCGGCTTATTTTTACAGCTTGTACCTTACTCTGCGTCCGTCTGATGTCATGGAGGGAATGGCGGGAATGCCTGTCATGACCATGCCAGAGCTGTATTACGAGACAAGCGCGGTACTCATTACGCTTATTCTGGTCGGTAAATGGTTCGAAGCGGTAGCCAAAGGACGTTCGTCTGAGGCGATCAAGAGCTTGATGAACCTACAGGCGACAACAGCACGTGTGGTACGTGACGCACAAGAGCTGGATATACCGATTGAACAGGTGCGTGTAAAGGATATCTTTATTGTGCGTCCAGGAGAGAAAATTCCCGTCGATGGTGTAGTCGTGGATGGGCGTTCGGCAGTGGATGAATCCATGTTAAGTGGCGAGAGTCTTCCGGTTGAAAAAGGAGAGGGTTCCCCAGTCACAGGAGCCACGCTCAATAAAAACGGAGTACTTCGTATCCAGGCTGAGCGTGTGGGTGGTGATACGGCGTTGGCCCGTATTATTAAGGTCGTGGAAGATGCGCAAAACTCCAAGGCCCCGATTCAGCGGATTGCGGATCAAATCTCGGGTATCTTTGTTCCCATCGTAGTTGCTATTGCCGTGATGACGTTTCTCGTCTGGTTTTTCCTTGTGACACCGTCTGATTTTGCAGGATCATTGGAGAAAATGATTGCAGTTCTCGTCATTGCTTGTCCTTGTGCGCTCGGATTGGCTACCCCAACGTCCATTATGGCTGGATCGGGACGTGCCGCTGAGTACGGTATTTTGTTCAAGGGCGGCGAGCATTTGGAAATGACCCGTTCCGTCAACGCAGTGATTTTGGATAAGACAGGTACGGTTACGAACGGCAAGCCGGAGCTAACGGATGTTATGGTTGGCGCAAGCAGCCTGGCTGAAACGGATTTGCTGCGACTGCTCGGTGCGGCAGAAAAAAGCTCGGAGCATCCGCTGGCAGAAGCTATTGTAAAAGGGATTGCTGATCGAGGTATTGAGCTAGTGAGCCCGACGGATTTTGAAAATATTCCGGGTTATGGTGTGAAGGCCTCTGTGGAAGGCAAGCAGGTATTGGTGGGCACACGCCGGTTAATGAGCAGGGAAGGCATCGCGATTGATGACTCAACCGAGCAGCAAATGAATGAACTGGAAGGCGCAGGGAAAACGGCGATGCTTGTCGCTGTGGATGGTTCCTATGCCGGATTAGTGGCCGTCGCGGATACAATTAAAGAAACGTCACGAGAAGCTGTTGCCCGTCTGCGGGCGATGAACATTGAAGTCATCATGATTACGGGTGACAATGAAAGGACGGCGCGGGCCGTTGCCGCCCAGGCGGGAATTGAACGGGTGCTGGCGGAAGTGTTGCCTGAAGGAAAGGCCGAAGAGGTAAAACGACTTCAGGAACAGGGCAAGATCGTAGCCATGGTCGGAGACGGTATTAACGATGCGCCGGCGCTGGCTACAGCTCATATAGGGATGGCAATGGGCACGGGTACGGATGTGGCCATGGAGGCTGCCGATATTACGCTCATGCGTGGTAACCTAAATAGCATTCCGGACGCGATCGAAATGAGCCGGCGGACCATGACAAACATACGGCAAAATCTGTTCTGGGCGCTCGGTTATAACGTGATCGGCATTCCGATTGCTGCTTTGGGCTTTCTTGCTCCATGGTTGGCGGGTGCCGCCATGGCATTCAGCTCTGTTTCAGTCGTACTAAATGCGCTGCGTCTCCAGCGCGTGAAGCTGTAAATGTTTTGATGTATTAGGCAGACGCATGTTGATGGACATTTGTAGCGAGATCATTTTGTAATTAGAGCAAGTACGCACAATTTTAGCTTTGTGCGTACTTGCTTTTTTGCTAAGTTTTTCATTTGTGTAATCCATGGTGCCATCTTTCATCGCGTCAGGTTGCTTATCATTGGCGAAAGTTTCATAATATTTGTAGGAGTGCCATGCAAGTATGCAAGAACCTTTTCGTGTACTCACAGCTTGAAGCAGATAAAGAGCTTATATTATGGATTAGGAGTGAAGCCGTCATGAATGATACGATTTCCTTGTTGATGAACCATCGGTCTGTGCGAAAATTCAAGTCAGACCCCATTACCGACGAGCAGCTCGCAGCTATTGTGGCAGCTGGCCAAATGGCATCCTCGTCCAGCAATGTGCAGGCATATACCGTTATTGCCGTTACCGAGCCTTCCTTAAAAACAAAACTGGCCGAGTTGGCAGGAGGGCAGGCTTATGTTGAGCAATGCCCTACATTTCTGGTATGGTGCGCAGACCTGTATCGTTTGAAGCAGGTGACGATTCATCATCAGCCAGGCCAGCCTTCCTACGAAGGGTCCGTCGAAAATTATACGGTTGCAACCATTGATGCCGCGTTAGCTGCACAAAATGCAGCGGTGGCCGCTGAATCACTCGGCTTGGGCATCGTTTACATCGGGGGCATTCGTACTAAAATAGCAGAGGTATCCGAGTTGTTAGGGTTACCAGAGCTGGTATATCCAGTGTTCGGTATGTGCATTGGTGTACCGGATCAGGAAACGGGCTTGCGTCCACGACTTCCACTGTCCGGTGTTTTGCATATGAATGGTTACGATAAAAATCAGACGATGAAAGCTGTAGAGGTATACGACCATACATCAGCTGAATATCTGAAGGAACGTACGGGCGGTCAACGCTCTACACCTTGGTCTGAGCAAATGGCGACGAGATTGACCGAGCCAGCGCGTTTGCAGTTGAAGCCATTTTTGGAACAGAAGGGTTTCTTGAAGCAATAAAGTGGAGCAACGTCAAAAAACGTTGCAATGGATGAGCCGCATTTGAGCAACACGTGTATGTAAAATTACAAGAACCTCCTTAATTACGCATGATAAAGTTTCGCGTATATAAGGAGGTTCTTTGCTTTGACTACAAGTTATGGTTGTGCGCCTTTTAGTAAATAGCTGATATGCCTTTATGAATTAGACAGGGAGTAGAAGCGGCTCGTATTATCATAAAATAATTGACGGACAGTAGCTTCATCTTGACGGGTCAGCTTGCTATAGGCGCGAATGACCTCAGCAGTCATCCGTGGATGTGTCTGCTGTCCGGTAAAAGGACCCTCGAACGGCCATGGGCCGTCTGTCTCTGCCATGATCTGATTAGACGGATACTGTCTTGCCAAACTGCGGATTTCTTCTTCGTACAGGAGATCCGGTGTGAAGGACACATAATAGCCATTACGGGCCATACGTTCGGTCGTGGTGGCAGAGCCCTTGAACCAGTGAAAATGCGCTTGCGTAACGCCGTGACGTTCCAATAGGTCGCAGGCAATGTCTGCATCTTCATAAACGGCGTGCAACACGATGGGCTTGCTATGCTTGCTTGCAAACTGGATAAAACGCTCCAGTAGCACTATGTAGGGAGCGAGGTCAAAAGCATCTCCGCTGCGTGAGGCTTCCAGCCGATTGTAATAGGGCAAGCCGACTTCACCCACCGCGACCATCTGCTGTACATGTTCGTCCATCCAGTGGAACAACAGGTCAAGCTCGGCTTGTGATGGCAGAGCCTGTTCTGGATGAAAGCCGAAGGCTGGACGTACTAGCCTGGGCCAACGCTCAGCCAGGCGCAAGTTGGCTTGACTGGAGGCGAGATGCATGGACACAGCTACGATGGCTTCTACATGGTTGTCGACAAGCGAAGCGAGCAATAGCTCCTGTTGTTCAGGTGGGTAGCTGTCTACATGAATGTGTGCGTCGATTAAGGGAACAGTTGCTGTCGCGTTCAATCTCAATGCAGAGTGCACATTCCAATCATTCATAATGGTTTACCCCGCCGTCAGAGGTGTTTTTACGGACACTTTCAGCGGTGTCCATATCGCCGTCCAGTTTGTGCTTTTCCTCACGCATCCAGCCAGTCATGGTCCGCTTCCATTCCATAAAGCGTGGATCGAGGGTGATTTCTTCCCTACGCGGGCGAGGAAAAGGAACGTCTACGACATGCATCACTGAAGCAGGTCGTGCCGATAGCACATAAATGCGGTCGGAGAGCAACAGAGCTTCTTCAATGCTGTGGGTAATGAACAGCACAGAGCGGCGGTTCTTCTCCCACATCCGCAATAACCATTGCTGCATGTCTGCACGTGTCAGCGCATCGAGTGCGCTGAACGGCTCATCCAGCAGCATTAATTCCTGCGGGCTAAGCAGGGCGCGGAGAAAGGCCGCACGTTGCTGCATGCCACCAGATAGCGTATGCGGATACGCCTTTGCGAACTTGCCCAGCCCAACCTGCTCAAGCCATTGCAAGGCTTCTTTGCGCCGTTCACGTTCGCTGACGTATCGGGACTCTGCTGCTGCATCCTTTCGCGGTGCGTTTTCCTGCCCGAGCAGTATGTTGTCCAGCGTGGTGCGCCACGGGAAAAGGGCGGGCTGCTGCGGCATATAGCTAATATGACCGCGTTCACCAGTCACGTCCTGTCCATGCATACGAATACGTCCCTGCTGCGGCTTGAGCAGCCCGCCGATGATGTGAAACAGCGTACTTTTGCCACTGCCTGACGGACCAATGAGGGAGACAAATTCGCCTGGCTTAACGGTAAGGGATACATCCTGTAGTACAGGCAGTGAGCTTCGCTTTTCCCGGAAGGCGAGGCTGATCCCGTCCAATTCCAAAGCAGGAGGGGCAGGCGTCATTACCTGCAGTTCTCCGGCTTGTTGCTGTTCATCAGCGACGGGTGGTGATGTCAAGTCAGTCGGATGCAGACTCATATATGCCACGTCCTTTCATTGATGCTTTAATGCAATATGTGGATGTTATTCTTGATCAGGTTTCCAGCGAACCAACCATTTCTCCAGTAGTAAAATAACGACAAACATCAGCAAGCTGAGTGCAACAATAATACCGATAGCGGCAAAAATGAGATCCGTACGATAGGCAGACTTTTGCAGCAACATATAATATCCAATTCCTTCACTGGCCCCAATCCATTCGGCAATAATCGCGCCCATCACACTGTAGGTAGCAGCGATTTTAATGCCAGAGAAGACTTGTGGCAGGGAGTGTGGCAGCTCTAGTTTTAGAAAAATAGCCCTGCGGCTTGCACCCGACATCCGCATGTAGTTCATCATCATACGGTCTGTCCGTGTCAGCCCGTCCATGGCTGCTACAGCCACGGGAAAAAAGCATACTAATGTAATGACCATAAGCTTGGGCAGCACGCCAAAACCGAACCATACCATGAGCAACGGACCGAGGGCGATAATCGGAATGTTTTGGCTAAGGATCAAGAGCGGGTATAGAGCAGATTTGAGAAAAGGAATCGTATGAAGAACGATGGCGATCAGCAGTCCCGTTGCTGTCCCTATAGCAAATCCCGCAAGCGTCAGGCGAACCGTAGCCCATGTATGGGTGCCAAGCAACGCCGATTGCGCCATGCCCTCTTGTACGATTAGGGATGGAGCTGGCAGCAGCCAGGATTCAATATGTAAATAGTAAACCGCTCCCTGCCAAGCCGCTAAAAAGAAGAGGACCGCCACAAGGGGCGGCCATACGCTTTTCCACCAGGATGCGTTCTTGCCTTTCGGATTCATGGGCGATACTTCTCGGTCAGCTTGTTCATGCTGATGCCCTGTGGGTTATGTGCAATTTTGATCTGTGAAATGACGCTGGGACTGCCAGCTTCCGTCAAGGCCTCATGCATGTCTTTGACGACTTTCAGCAATTCGTCCAATTCGCCCTCCATTGTAGTGTCCAATGGATTCACCTGATGTTTGACACCGGAACGCTGGATGACCTCAATCGCCTTGTCTACATATGGATAAGAGTCTTCGTTATTAGGAGTTTTAGGGATTACTTGAATGCTGAGCAGTGTATTAGCCATGTGAATTTCACCTGTCCTTTTTTGTTCAAATTATTAGGAAAATAAATTGGTTTAAGGCGGGGAGACCGCTTCGCTTCTCCAGATTCAAATGAACCGCTCCGCTACCAACCGCCTTAAAAGCACTTTAGTTTTTTGATAGGTTGTGTGGCATTTTTACACACAAAGCGCGTATTTGCGCTTCGTTCACTTCTCTAGTCCAGTCTTATTTAGCGTTTTAACAAAATGATCAACGCTTGGGCAAGAAGTCGTTTGTGAAGGCCTTATCGACTTCCAAAGGTTTGCTGAGCAGCTTGCGTTCATACATCCAATCCGAGTAGTTTTGCCATACCTCTGCTTTTTGTAAACCCCATTGCGTGGCATCGTCCTGATAACGCGGGCTTAGCCATTTTTGGCTAGCAAGTACCAGTTTTTTGTCCAGCTCTGGCACAGCTTTAGTTAAGATATTCGCCGCTTCTTCTGGATGGGCGATAGTGTATTCATAGCCTTGTGCAGTAGCGTCCATGAACGCTTTGACTAGGTCAGGATCGTTTTTTATCGTCTGTTCATTGCTCACAATTACAGGTGTATAGTAATCGAGACTTTTGGAATAATCTTTTACATACAGCATATCCAAGGGCTCGCCTCGAAGCTCGGCCTCAATCCCGGTCCATGCGTAGAAAATCCAGGCAAAGTCAATATCCCGCTTCACGGCTGTAAAATAGTCTGCATTGCCCATATTGACGATTTTCACTTTGCTCACATCACCTTGGTCTGAATCCATGATGGATTTCATGACCGCTTCTTCTACAGGAGAACCCCAGCCGCCGTAGCTTTTACCCTCGAAGTCTTTCGGGCTTTTAATTTCGCGGTCTACCGGGGCTGCGAAGCCAGAGGTGTTATGCTGAATCACCGCAGCGATGGATACGAGCGGTACGCCTTGGATACGAGCCTGAGTGACGCCTTCTTGATAGCTGATACCAAAAGGTGCAGCATTCGAAGCAACCATTTGGTCGGCTCCGCCTGAACCTGGTTGAACAATTTGGACATTCAAGCCTGCTTTTTCGTAAAATCCTTTGTCCTTGGCGACATAGAGTCCCGTGTGATTCGTATTGGGTGTCCAGTCGAGCACGACTTTAACATCTTTGAGCCCCTTTGCCGAGGTAGACGTTGAAGTGTCGGCAGCAGGAACCTCCTTTTGAGATGTAGGGGGATTGCCGCCGCAAGCGGTCAGAGTCATAGCCATGAGCCACAGACTGATCAGACCCAGGCTTAACATTTTCATGCGCTTCATCGTTGTGTTCTCTCCTTTTTAATTACCCGTTATCCGTCCAATCAGACAGTTTATATTCCCCATTTTCACAAAAATCACATCTGCCGGAAGCAATCTTTCCAACAACTTTATCTTCAACAAAAAAAGCGTCCCGAGATTCCGGGACGCTTGCGCTTGTATATACCAAAGTAAGGGATGTCCTGTTTTAATAAAAGGCACATCTTGCTTAAGCATTCCTACGCTGGCATTACCCAGATCAGGTTGTAAGGGTCAGTGTCTTGGGACACACTCTCAGCCGGCCGATTCCAGCACCCCTGGCATTGTATGGTTTAATGGGTTCGTTTATTCGGGTTTACTACGACGATTATATGCCTTGAAAGCAGGTCTGTCCAGCCTTGAGGGAGTGCTCACGGTTCATTTGTCGAACGACAGGGTACACTTTTACTGTGAGCTTTGATCTGAAAATGGACATGAATCATTCAGATCTGTTTCGGTCATGTTATTTTCAGAACAGCTACACTGTATGTTTAGGAGAGCTGGTGCCAAGTGGCATAGCCCTATAGAATTCTAATTCGTAAAAAGGAGTTGTTGTACTGTGGGTAAAACGGAGACACTGGATCGCAGTCAGCTGGAACAAGCCATTGTGAAGGCTTTGGATAACAACAAATTTTGCTCGTTAGGTACGGTTGAGGGCGGAAAACCGAAAGTACGCTATATGGCCCTTTTTAACGATGGAATGAACATTCATCTGGCGACGGATCGCAAAACACATAAAGTGGATGAGCTAAAGGACAATCCGAATGCTTATCTGCTGCTGGGCTATGAAGTGGGTGGCACGAAGGAAGTCTTGGAAGTGGAGGCTACCGTCCAGATTACAGCTGATGAGGGGTTACGCAAACAAGTGTGGAATGATTCTCTGAAAAAATGGTTTTCCGGACCAGATGATCCCGATTATGTCATCTTAGACGTCAATCCGACTCGTATTGAGTACGTGAGTCAACAAACGGAGCGCCAGGTGTGGACGAAATAGAAACAATATAAACGGACAAGCCAGTAAATTTCCAACTTTTTCAGGAGATTTATTGGCTTTTTTTTATACGCAAAATAATTATTTTTTCATAAATATTTTAAGCAAATGACTACTCTTTTGTCTGGCGTTGGATTAAAATAGGAATGGTGGGTTCAAAGCTTACATATATGTGCAAAAGTATGTATATGAGGCATACACCTTAATGAGGAGGGGTATATTTTGTTATTTCGTAAAAATTGGTTTAAAGGGTTTACAGCAGCAGTTGTAGCTTGTAGCCTACTGGTGTTTTCAGCCGCTCCATCCTGGGCAGCTAGCAATTCTCGCGATAGCGCTACGGTGAATTTGCGGATCATGGAGACAACGGATATTCATGGAGCGCTCATGAATTATGATTATTATTCGGACAAAGAAACCAACGAATATGGCTTGATTAGGACAGCAAGCTTGATCCAACAAGCGCGTAGTGAAACAAGAAACAGCATGCTGTTCGATAACGGTGATTTGCTGCAGGGCAATCCATTAGACGATTATATGGCCCGCAACAAAACCTTTGAGAAAGAAGGCGGTGTTCATCCGGTCTATAAGATGATGAACTTGATGGGCTATGATGCGGCTACTGTCGGCAACCACGAATTTAACTACGGTCTCGACTTTCTGGACAAATCGCTCAAGGGTGCTGATTTTCCTTACGTAAATGCGAACGTTTATGTTGATAAAGGGGGTCAAGCTACTAAAAATTATTTTACCCCTTATCAGATTCTTGATAAAACAGTAACAGATGAGAAAGGCGAAGAGCATACACTCAGAGTGGGTGTCATCGGTCTAGTAACACCTCAAATTATGCAGTGGGATGAAGCTAATTTGAAGGATAAGGTCGTTACAAAGGATATCGTGGAAACAGCCAAAAAGTTTATTCCACAAATGAAAACAGAAGGTGCTGACATTATTGTTGTGCTTGCACATACAGGCTATGAGGATGTGCCGCAAACACCAATGATGGAGAATGCCGTTAAGTATTTGAGCCAGGTGGACGGAATTAACGCGATTCTGTTTGGGCATGCTCATAAATCTTTCCCTGGCCCTGATTTTAAAGATATGAAGGGTGTAGATCTGGATAGAGGAACCATTAATGGCGTGCCGGCCGTGGAAGCTTCTTCATGGGGTAAGGATCTGGGGATTATTGACCTGAGCCTAGAAAAGAAGAAAGACGAGTGGAACGTAATCAACTCTCAGTCTCAAGTGCGTCCAGTTGTGAGTACTACCAATCAGTCTGTGCAGTTTACTCCTGAATTTAAACTGATTGATGCGATCAAAGAAGAGCATCAAGGAACGCTGGATTATGTTCGTCAACCTGTCGGAACAACGACTGCACCGATTACCAGCTATTTTGCATTAGTACAGGATGACCCGTCCATTCAAATTGTGACAAATGCACAGAAATGGTATGTTCAAAACCATCTTAAAGGAACCGAATATGAAAATCTCCCCGTATTATCGGCAGGCGCTCCATTCAAAGCCGGTGGTCGCAACGGTGCCGAGTATTATACCAACATTCCTGAAGGTACAATAGCGATTAAAAACGTGTCCGATCTGTATGTGTACCCGAACACGGTTCATGCTGTAGAAGTTACTGGTGCTGAAATTCAGGAGTGGCTAGAGTGGTCTGCGGGTCAGTTCAACCGCATTGATCCTAGCAAAACAGAGGAACAATCATTGATCAACAAAGATTTTCCAACCTACAATTTTGATGTGATTGACGGTGTGAATTACCAGATTGATGTAACTCAGCCTGCACGATATGATGCCAAGGGAGCTATTATTGATTCTTCAGCCCATCGTATCAAGGATCTGCAATACAATGGGAAGGCTATTGATCCTGCACAGAAATTTATTGTTGCGACCAATAACTATCGTGCTTCCTCCTCCAAACTGGCTAACCCAGATGGCAAACGAATTGTGATGGCAGCACCGGATGAAAGTCGCCAAGTCGTTGTTGATTATATCCGTACGAACGGAACGATTAACCCGTCAGCGGACGGCAACTGGTCAATTGCTCCTTTTGGTCAGGCCAAGGTTACCTTTGAGTCCTCTCCTGATGCCAAAGACGTGCTGGACGGAAATCAACAAATTTCATACTTGAGCAACGCGGCAGACGGGTTTGCCAAATACAGCTTGAAAGCTGGCGCTAAGCCTAGTGCAGCAACGACCTCTGTGAAGGAAGCTGCGGCACCTGCGAAAGCAACCGCGAAGCCAGCTGTCAAAACGACTAAACCTGCGGCTGCAAAACCGGCTAAAACAACGAAGCCAAAGGCGTCCAAGTAACTTGGGATTTTAGTCTCCACTCCATAACAGAATGAAGCAGTAAGTCTCTTTAAATAAGAGATTTGCTGCTTTTTTTGATGCCCAATACAACAGTACCGTGTTTATTATGAGTGTAAAAAAGGCTTTGTTTTTGTCGAATATGTACTTAAGTCCTAAGTTGTTGTTCGGAATAAGCTTATTTTTTGTCAAAACACGTAATTATATAGTACTTTTGTTCTAATTGTTTGTGATATAATGGTGAAAAAACCGGGAAATTGTTCCGAGGAGGACCATTATGACTTGCAGCAATTGCAGCATCATATTACCTATTAAGGATCAAGGATTGCTGAAAATTAGGCATTCTAGGGTGTCGCTTACTCCAGCATTAGAGGGCTTGGGTATGCTATCGGAACAAATGAAACCAGAATATTGGTGTGAGGATAACATCGTGTTTCGCTACGACAGCCGTTCACAGTTGGAACAGCTAGTTAACGGACTGGCTCGTCTGCCGCAGGAGTGCTTGGACCGAATGCAAGTTGTGGTGACTGGTTTGCAACATGTTGAGGGATTTGAGGACTGGCTTTTATTTAGTCAATTGCAAGCTCGACTGCAACATCCGGATCTGGTGAGTATTATTAAGAATCAAAACTTTACCAGCCATATGCAGCCTATTGTTGACTACAAGCTGAATATCATCGGCTTTGAGTTTTTGCTGCGTCCATCACAGCCCGATAAGTCTTTTCAGCCTTTCCGATTGTTTGAAGTTGCTCGTGAAGCTGGCTTGCATGCTCATTTGGATCGCTCGGCTCGTATTTCCGCCATTGAAAAAAGTGCGACATGCCTTCCGACGGGAATTAAACGATTTATTAACTTTCTCCCTTCAACTATCTATAATCCGACTTATTGCTTGAATCACACCTTTGAGACAATTGATCGGTTATCCATGAATACGGAGGATTTTGTGTTTGAGGTCGTAGAGACGGAAGAAATAGACGACCTGAATTTTTTGCATCAAATCTTTGAACAATATCGTACACGGGGAGTTTCGGTGGCACTGGACGATGTAGGGGCAGGCTATTCTACGACAGAGCTTATGAATTGCCTCCAGCCCGATTATGTTAAAATTGACCGCAGTATAATTGATGGCTGTCACAGTAACAGTGATCAAAAACGCCAAATTACTGGGATAGTGGAATCCGCTTTTCGTTTTGGTGGTCAGGTGTTGGCTGAAGGTGTAGAGCAAATGGAGGATTTTGAATTTTGTCGTGATGCAGGTGTGTCGCTAGCTCAGGGTTATTTATTTGGTAAGCCGGAGCCTACTCCACCATCCAATTTTATACTTAGTAGAGTAGTGTAATCTGAAATAGCATATTCTATAAAGAAATCGACACAAATAACCCGACGATCTATGGTCACCGGGTTATTTGATATTTTTAGAACAATTACATCTTAATTATATTCTTTGCACTATTGAGGCGACCCATGTGTCCATCTAATGATATTACGATTATAGTGTGATCACGTATAAACCCAGCGGAGTAGTCGCGCTACCTGCAACCATGAAGCTAAGAGAATAGCTCGACTGGCCAGGCGGGACGCGGATGTCAGTCAGTCGGCATACCTTGGTATTATCTTGTAGCAAGGGAATACCGTATACATGACCATCTACGCGTACAGACCCGGCGAATGCACCTCCACGTGGATTAGCGTAGATTCGTACGGTACGTACCTCACTACTGTGATTAACGATAGGAATGGTTGCGTTATATATTGTTCCGAATTGTCCGCGATTATCAAGCGCAGGCCCCAGCTCGCTGCGTTCCCCTGTAAACAGAAGATCTGCAGGAGTTTCGCCGTTCAGCTTCTTAGTGGCACATGCTCGGTAGTTGGTGCTTTGCCCTACTACATACTCCGGCATACGCGCATTTGTTTCAGAAAAGGACCATACGCCCCGTGGATGCGCCTGTGGCGGGGGTACAGGAGGGAGCGCATCCTCATGAATCTCGCGCAGATCAGTCTGCGTATCTTTGCTGACTACGGTGCGAATCACATAGTCCAGCGTACCGTGGCCTTCGGCATATTCTACCGTGAGGTCATAGACGAATCCGGCCAGTGATCCTTCGGGTAGCTCAAATTCCTCCAGCAAGGCGGTGCCTCTGCCGAATTTGTGACGGTCTACTGGCTTCAGACGTTTCATCGTACCCGCCAAACAGCTTTTGGCAATAGACTGCCCAACATCAATAATCCAGTTGCCATCCTCAGGTACAATCTCCAGGGCACGTTCAATATGGCGTACTTCCAGGCGGGCCGTGCTTTTATTCTCTATGGTGATGCCCAGTTTAACAGGGCTGTCGATTTTGTTATAATGCCAGCCGAAAATCCGGTGCTTGACTGTCTGGGTGGTGGTGCGAACCACATCATGCCACAAAGTGGCTTGCTCGGTAGGTACCGTCACGTGGGTAAGCGTCTCCGGGTTATCACTAAGCATCAGGCGGCGTGTTCCCCCCTCCGTGGCTGACTCCACATCCACATGGATGTTGGGCGGGATCACAGCTGACTCCACAATCAAATCCTTTGGCTCCTTGGGTCGAAGGTTCATATCAATTCCTCCCTAAATTCAAGAATGGCACCGCTTTTGGTTCAAGTATATGGGTAGTTCATAAATATAGGTAACGCCAAGTCCATGTATACAACCTGTTTTTCAAAAAAATAAATTAAAAAATATATCGTAAGCTATAGCAGCTCTGCTTGTGTACCTAAGCAAGTTTACAAGTCCCTCATTTTCCTACACCGACGATTCGCATACAGGTATTGCGTGTATGTTAAGAGCATAAGCTATTGGATGTACAGAGAAGATACAGGAGGGAAACATGCCTAAAAAAATATGGTGGAAGGAAGCTGTTGTTTATCAGATATACCCGATCAGTTTTCAGGATTCTGACGGAGACGGAAAAGGGGACCTGCGCGGCATTTTGTCTCGGCTGGATTATCTGTCTGAGCTGGGTATTGATGTGATCTGGATTTGCCCGATATATAAGTCGCCCAATCACGATAACGGATATGATATTAGCGATTATTATGCCATTATGGATGAGTTTGGAACGATGGAGGATTTTGATGAACTCCTTCATCAGGCGCATGAACGAGGTATCAAAATTATGATGGATTTGGTATTAAACCATACGTCGGATGAGCACCCGTGGTTCACGGAGTCACGCTCGTCCAAGGATAATCCGAAGCGGGACTACTACATATGGCGAACAGGCAAAAATGGCGGATATCCGAACAACTGGGAATCGTATTTCTCCGGTTCTGTATGGAAATATGACAAGCTTACAGACGAATATTACATGCATCTATATTCCGAGCATCAGCCGGATCTGAACTGGGAAAATGAAGAGATGGTGGGTGAACTCTATCGTATGGTGGAATGGTGGTTAAAAAAGGGAGTCGATGGCTTCCGCTTTGACGCCATTGCCCATATTGTCAAAGCCGAAGGACTGCCGGATGCGCATAATCCTGACAAACAAACCTTGGTGCGTGCCTATCAGCTCTTTTCCAACCTTGAACAGGTACATGTACTTCTACGGATGCTGAACGAAAAGGTACTGGAGCGTTATCCCTTAATGACGGTTGGTGAAACGTCCGGTTTAGGGCCAGAGCAGGCACTGGATTATGTGGGAGATCAGCGGCATGAGCTGAATATGGTGTTCCAGTTTGAACACATGTTTATTGATGCCCAAGGGTTAGGAACGGAAAAATGGAAGTACAAGTCGTGGACGCTGGTGGAACTGAAAAAAATAATGAGTAGTTGGCAGACGGTGCTTCATCAGGAAGGATGGAATGCCAATTATCTGAACAATCATGATCAACCGCGGGCTCTCTCGCGTTTTGCGAATGATGGCCAGTACCGTGCGGAATCAGCTAAAATGCTGGCAACCTTCACACATATGCTTGAGGGTACGCCTTATATTTATCAGGGTGAGGAAATTGGAATGACGAATATTGCCTTCCCGTCGATTGATGATTACCGGGACGTAGAAACATTGAATTATTATGAGCAGCAACGAAAGGTCGGTGAGCCAGAGGAGCAGATTATGGCCGCGATCTGGCGAAAAAGTCGGGATAATGCACGCACTCCCATGCAGTGGAATGCCGGACCTGCAGCCGGATTTACCGATGGAGAGCCGTGGATGAAAATTAATGATAACTACACGCACATTAATGCAGAGGCGGAAAGAAATAATCCGAACTCGATTTTTCACTATTATCGCAAGTTGATTGCTCTGCGCAAACAACATGAGGTCATAGTCTATGGCGAATACAAGCTTTTGTTGCCACTTGATACAGAACTGTATGTATTTGCGCGCATGCTGGGACAAGAGCGTTTGCTAGTCATTCTGAATTTTTTTGACCGTGATCCAGTGTTCCACTGGCCCGACGGTGAGGAGTTTCCTATCGCCAAGGTGGAGTTGCTTCTCTCCAACTATGAACCGGTAAAAGGAGAAAATTTGCACGCTTTGAAGCTGCGCCCTTATGAAGCTAGAGTGTATAAGCTAACCTTAAAATAAATGTTTGTCATCCTTAAGATGCTAAAAAGAAGGGGAGGCTCATAGAGGAGCCTCCCCTTCCTTAGCGTTGGACTACACAGTTACTGTTTCAGCCAATTCGCGTATTTTGACGATAATCCGTTCTTCTTGATTTTCCCCCTCATTAGGGATAGATTCAGTCGCGTAGGCAGCCAGTTCAGCATGATGGTGAATCATGACGGCATGGTGTGCCTCTTTGAACATTGGAATATCATTTGCATCATTACCAAAGGCGATAAATCGACGAGGCTGCACACCTAGCTTCTGAAGCGCGTTCCATTTATGGATATTCTGGGGGCTAATGTCCAGTACCTGTTCATTGCGGTGTTGATGAATGACCACACCCAGCGGTAGAAGCTTAGCAGCCAAGCCTTCCATATCGTCAGCAGTTAAAATGAGTATTTTTACAATAGATTTCAGGGACGCCAAAGGCAGCTTTTGTGCCAACTTGCTAACATCCACATTGTTGAGTATGGGATGATCAGCTGCGCCTGTATAAGCATAATCCCACTCACTGTCAATCAAGTAGGTAGCTTGGTGTTCCTCCAGCAGTGGGAGCAGAGCATTCTGTACTTCCGGAAGAAAGGACTCTACGTATTTTACACTGCCATTTTGGGAGATCATTGAGCCGTTACCGCCAATCAGGGTATAGTTGTGAAAGCGTTCAGGAAGTACAGGCAGCATGTGGCGGATTGGTCGTGCCGAGGCAAAAATGACTTCATGTCCCGCTTGAGTTAACTGTTCCAAACAGCCTGCAATCTTATCCGACACACACTGCCCCTTGAAGCAGATCGTCCCATCCAAATCAAATACAAAGTGCATAATAGATGTACCTCCAAAAAAGTGCTCTCCAAATCGTTCCTTACGTCATTATATCCATGACCTTCCTTATTCGTAAACTAAAAAGCCCGATTCACACTGTCTGCTAGAGCAGATGTGGTTCGGGCTGATGACGGTATTAAGTCATTAAGTTAGAGCTATTTTTAGTGATAATGCTTAACTTTAAGGTCATCCAGGCTTTTGAACTCATATCCTTGCTTACGAGCCTCGTCAATGATCGAGCCAAGTGCCTCGGCATTATCCTTGGATACAGAATGGAGTAAAATGACCGCTCCAGGGTGGAGCTGCTGCATGACTTGGCGATAGGCATAGTCCGTTCCTCGCTGAATATTCGTGTCCCAATCCTTGTAGGCTACCGACCAGAACACACTCGTATATCCGGCTTCTCGACAGGATGCCAATGCTTTTTCATTAAAAATGCCACGCGGTGGCCGGACATATTTCATTTCCTTTTGCCCGGTCAGCTCTGCAGATGCAGTTCGTACCCGATCCAGCTCAGATCGAATCTCTGCCGAAGAGATGGTGCTCATATCAGGATGGCTCCATGAATGGTTTCCAATAATATGACCTTCACTCGCCATGCGGCGCATCAAATCTGGTTGGTCTTTTACAAAATGCCCAGTAACAAAGAAGGCGGCCGGAACCTTTTTCGCTTTCAATACATCCAGTACCTTGGGGGTATATCCATTTTCGTAACCGTTGTCGAAAGTAAGAAATAATTCTTTCTTAGTCGTATCCCCCAAAAAGATGCCGCCTTGTCTTTCAATCAGGTGCATAAAGCCTTCTTGTGCGATGGAGGGCAGCTCGCCTCCCTTGCTTTTTTTAAACCCAAAATGATACGCTTGTCCGTCCACAGCTTGGGTAGCTGATGCCGATTCTCCCATAACTGTGGACATTCCCATCATTGCAATGCATAGCCAAAAGGTCAATATTCGCTTCATCTATGTTCCTCCGCTTCCGCCCCGGTTCGGGTAAGATGTGTATACTTCGGCATATTCCATACCATCTGCAATATCATGTTCATTTATGCAAAGAAAGAAATGCTTGCACCAAACTTAAAACACATATTGACATCAATATAAAATCGAAGTAGTATACTCTATAAAACTTACTAAAATACTCGGATTTAATTCGAGTATTCATGCCATAGGAAAGAAATCAACTCAGAGAGATCTTACATACTTGATGGAGCGGAAGGAGTTAGGAGCTATGATTGAACTTAGGAATGTATCCAAAACCTATGTAAGAAAAGGCTTAAGCATTCAAGCGTTAAAGAATATAAATATCACAGTAGATAAAGGAGATATCTTTGGTTTTATCGGATTTAGTGGTGCAGGGAAAAGTACGCTTATCCGTTTGGTCAATCGTCTGGAGAAAGTAACGACTGGTGAGGTTCTTGTCGAAGGGGAGAGCTTAAATGCCTATTCGACCTCCGGGCTGCGAAAAGTAAGGAAAAAGATCGGAATGATTTTTCAGCATTTTAATCTGCTGGAATCGAAAACAGTATTCGAAAACATTGCCATTCCAATGGTGTTGCTCAAGCGCAACAAGCGGGAAATTGAGAGGCGTGTAACAGAGTTGCTGGCATTCACAGGATTATCGGATAAGGCAAATAGCTATCCCAGCGAGCTTTCCGGCGGGCAAAAGCAGCGTGTCGGGATTGCGCGGGCGCTTGCGAGCAACCCGTCCATTTTGCTCTGTGATGAGGCAACCTCGGCACTTGATCCGCAGACCACGCAGTCTATTCTTGATTTGCTTCGCAAAATCAACAAGGAATACAAGATCACCATCTTGATCATTACCCATGAAATGTCGGTGATTCAGCGGATTTGCAATAAGGTGGCCGTCATGGAAAAGGGAGAAATCATTGAGCAGGGCAACGTGCTGGAGGTATTCGGACAGCCGAAGCATCCAACGACGCAAAGCTTTGTACGCACAGTTATTCATGATCAAGTGCCGGATAGTGTGCTGCAAACGTTCGAGCAGCAAGAGTCGCAACGCATCTACAAGCTGGAATTTATCGGACAGGCAGCTTCCGACCCAGTGGTTCATGAATTGATTAGGAAGCACGATATCCATGTGAACATTTTGTTTGCCAACATGACGGAGATTCAAGAAACGACGATTGGCTATATGACACTTCAATTGCGCGGTGAGCAGCATGCCGTTCAGCAGGCTGTTGATTTTATCAAGAGCAAAGGAGTTCATATTCAGGAGGTGGAGAGTCTATGATGATTACAGGTACCACGATAACTTGGGATCAACTGTGGGAAGCTTTGTATGAATCCGTGCTCATGGTCAGCATATCATTATTTATTGGCGCTCTAATTGGTATCCCTATCGGTATTTTACTGGTCGTCACCCGTTCAGGCGGAATTTTGGAGAACAAATGGCTGTACAGTATTTTAAATCCGATCATTAACATTGTTCGTTCCTTACCGTTTATTATATTGCTAATCGCGATCATTCCGTTAACCCGTCTGATTGTGCATACATCCATTGGGACCAGTGCGGCAATTGTCCCCTTAATTATTTATATAGCACCCTATATCGGCAGGCTGGTCGAAAATTCGCTGTTGGAGGTCAATCCGGGAATATTGGAGGCAGCAGATGCGATGGGGGCGACTCCGTTTCAGGTCATTCGATACTTCTTACTGCCTGAGGCATTCAGTTCTCTGATTTTGTCGTTAACGACAGCTGCCATTGGACTGATTGGTGCAACGGCTATGGCAGGTGCGGTCGGCGGCGGCGGCATTGGCGATCTGGCGATAGCGTATGGCTATCAACGTTTTGATACGTTAGTTATGCTCATAACCGTCGTCATTCTAGTCGTGTTTGTACAAGGGGTTCAATCCTTGGGCAACCTGCTCTCTCGCAAAGCACGCAGGGGTTAATGAACAAAACGGATATTCAACATATGTAGTTGGCATGTTAGGTTTTAGCATTATTCCATTATCCAAGAGCATCCTCGCTCACTATGAGCAAATTGCAAATATTTAGATTTCACCTCCTCATTTCTGATCAAGAACGCCCTATATCAAATGGATAGGGCGTTCTTGTCATTTCTTATATTAGAACGGTCATAGTCATTTTCCACCGTCTCACCCATCCTCGCTAGTTCTGTCTAAATAACCATTCGCAGCAATAAATTAAATGAATACAAGCATATTAGGCCATGTGTAGTTAGCTCCAAGTCAAGCAATAATCTACGAAACACGTTGTATAGGTCTAATTGTTCAGAATCGGTTCAGTGGGGTTTCGTATAATTCTTTTAGCATAGTTCCTTGGTTGCATAAATCGTAGAACTAAACATGACTAAAGCCTTTGATATAACAGGATATATGCCAATAAATAGCGTCTAGGAGTGAAAATATTGAAACTTGTAAATCGAAATAAATGGATTGCATCTGCAATGGTGCTGGGGATTGCTTCAGGCTCCATTGTATCTCTGCCTTGGATGGGCGGCGCCCAGACTGCTTATGCAGCGACAGCAGATACGCAAAGTGAAACTGGATTTGTAGCACAAGCTCGCACTTTAGGTTTGATGACAGGTGGTGATCAGGGCGATTTTATGGCACAAAAGAATTTGACCCGCGCAGAAGCGGCTAAAATTTTGTGCAGTCTGTTCCAGTTGGAAGTTAACAATCAGCCGCAAACTTCTTTTATGGACGTGTCCTCGGATGCATGGGGTGCTCCCTATATTGAGGCTGTACGTGCAGCCGGGTATATGACAGGCAACGGAGAACTGTTCCGTCCGGGGGATGCCATTACCAAGGAAGAACTGATCGTATCGCTAGTACGCGCAATGGACTTGCAGGATGCAGGTAATGCGGACGTACAGCAAAATGCAGTTCAGGTAGCTCGCAATTATGGTCTATTATCAGAGGATGCTTCTGCAACAGATTTGAAAAATCCGTTGAACCGGGAGAGTGGTGCGGAAGTATTTGTTAGCCTGTTGGATCATCCAGTAGGAGAAGTGAAATCAGAGGGCAATACGGTTCGAATCGGAAATATCCCTTACCAGCTGGAAGGATCTTTGCAAGGTTTGTTCGGTGAAAATAATATAGCGGTATTAAAAGGGGCAAAAATCGATCTTAACCGTAATTTGCGTACACTCACAGGTGTAAATAAGCTGGAAATTAACGCAGACGGTGGCGTATTTGACGGTAAGGGTGTGTCTTTTGATGGACGCCTAATCGTCAATGGTTCGGTAACCTTGAAAAACATGTCCTCCACAGGCGTATTAGAAATCAAAGGCTCAGGTACCCAGCCGGTATCAGCCATTTTGGAAAATACGACATGGTCTGGTGTTGAGCTTGGCTCTCAAGATGCACAATTGACAGCAACCGGGACGACAAAGATTGACAACTTGACGCTGAAAAATGATGCATCGATCGTGACCGAAGGTAATGCCGCGATTAGTCGTGTTTCATTGCAACAGGGACTTGGCAAGCTGTTGGTTAACGGTAGTATTGGTTTGCTGGATGCATCTCAATATGTGGGCGTTCCTTTTATTACGTTGGCTAAGGGAGCAGCAATCAGCCAGCTTAACCTGCCGGAACAAAAACAGCCACAGGATGTTATTATCAACTATAATGCGATGAAAGAAGCTGTTAGTCTCGTGAATGGTACGACGAAATCGTCCGCTACTGGAGCGGTTGTCACGGATACAGACAGCAAAGATAAGAAAAAACACAACAGTGACATTATCAGCGTAGACCGCAGTCGGCTGGAGACAGAAGTCCATGCAGCCAAAGAACTGCTGGAGCGTGCAGGCGAGGGTGGAACGGATCAAGCACTTTACCCAGCCGGAGCGAAGGAAAACCTGTCCATAGCCATCCATCAAGCTATGCTGGTACTAAACAATACAGCAGCTACACAAGTAGAAGTAGACCAAGCGCTCAGCACATTGAAACAGGACGTTTCTGTGTACACAGCCTCAGCCACAGAACCGGTGATTGGAACACAGGAATTAACTAGACTGATTCAGTTAGCTTCGACTACCCTTGAACAAAACCGAATGATTGGTGACGAATTTCCGCCTCTCTGGGATGACTCACTAAGTCAAGCGATTCGATTTGGCAACAATGTGTTGGAAGGGAATGCGCCTCAGAATATTGTGGATCGGGAAGTAGAAAGCTTGGGTCGAGTAATCAAGGTATACAAAGCATCAGTAAAACTCAGAGATGCCTATCTGCATTTTCTCGATGTAACGGATCGTGTGGAGAATTTGAAAACGGACAAAGCGCGTTACAAGTCCATAGTGAGGGAAGGATCAAAAGTATATCTGAATCCATTATCTACAACTGAGCAGTTGGAGGAATGGACACAAAAAATAGAAGGTGCCACAGAATCATTCCTGGCACTGCAAGCAGCGGACTTCTCAGTGCTTAAAAATACTTTACAAGAAGCGCAGGTTATCTACGATCAGAGTGGTTCTCAAAATACTGAACTAGACAACCTCATTCAGGAATATACAGAGAAGATGCACACCGCTATGACGCAGCAGGATGTATTGAATTTGAACACGGAACTGAGTCAAAGGCTTGCGGAGTTCAACGCCCCAGAGCCTGCTACAGCTCGTGAAAAACTACAGCAGTTGGTTCAAGATGTTCAACTCAAGCTGCTGTCTAACCCTGTGGCTCGTAATTACTTGAATACGGAAATGCAGCTTTTAGATCAACAAACAATGCAAGCCCACTTTGCACTCATGTTTCCGCTTACTCCCGAGGAGCAATTGGTGATCTCTTATAACCAATTAAGTCAGGCTAAAGAGACCTATATTGAAAAATATAACGAGAAAAGGCTACAATTGAGACACGAAATCATTGAAATGCAGACATCGATCAATGAAGTTTTGTTGCAAAACTCAGGAGCGTTAAGCGCTGAAGCCCAACAAGCCCTGTCTTTTGCTTCAGAGCATGCCTCCATCTTCTTGGGGATGTCCAGCTTTGAATTGCAAGACGTTGTTCCCGTATACGAGGAGCTGCAACGGGTACAGAGCCAGTATGCTGCACCAATAGCAGTGGATACCATGTTGTTAAATTTCAACATAAGTATAGCTAATAATGAGGTTCAGACGTTCGGTCGTCATTATACCGAACAAGATAACGTAGAACTTCAAGGACAAATTAATCAGGCAAACCTTGTGCTTAATACTCCGTATATTACACAGCTGCAGGTAGATCAGGCTAACACAGATTTGATTACGGCGATTTCGAACTACCAATCCAAATGGATCGTAACTGATCTTGACATCCAAGAGCTCAAGAACATTGCGAACAATCTAATTACAGTAAATGGTACAGATCCTACGACGGTCTACTTTCACAGAGTAGTGGATGCATTCAATCGTCTGGACCCGTATTATCCTATGCCGGAAGTTAAGAAAAATTATATGAATCTGGAAGATGCGATTCAGGAGTATAAAGATTTTATAGACAGCCAGCAACAAAGTAGTGGTGGAGCAACGCCGCCAAGCGATAGCAGCGGAACAGGAAGCGGCGACAGCAGCGGTGGAGCAACGCCGCCGAGCGATAACAGCGGAACAGGAAGCGACGACAGCAGCGGTGGAGCAACGCCGTCGAGCGATAGCAGCGGAACAGGAAGCAGCGACAGCAATGGTGGAGCAACACCGCCAAGCGATAGCAGCGGAACAGGAAGCAGCGACAGCAATGGTGGAGCAACACCGCCAAGCGATAGCAGCGGAACAGGCAGCGGCGACGGTTCAGGGTCGATTCCTGGCGGTGGCAATGATGACGGTTTGATTCCTTAATAGGAAAAGTTAGGAAGTACAAGGGTGTATAGAAGGGGACGATTCCGCACAGATTTTATCTGCGGCGGGCGTCCCTTTTTGTATGGACAACGCTTCTAATGTAGCTGGATAGAATAACCGATACAAAAAGATAGACGTTATTGAAAAGAGCGGGGGATTTATGAAAAAACAGGGTATTTTATTTTTTATTATACTTCTGCTTGCGGTTGCGTTGCCGGTGTATCCGTTAGTGTCGGGTGTATTATCCGGAAACAGTCATTGGAAAGCTCACAACGGTGTTATTGATTTGCGTAATTGGGACCCCGACAAGGAAGGCGCTGTACAGTTGGGAGGAGAGTGGGAGTTTTATCCTAATCAGCTTTTGCAGCCTTCATCTTTTCAGGAAACGCGAGATCAGGATTGGGGAAATCGTCGAAACTCCTCCAAATTGGGATCAGGCACCGGATCTTCCGCCAAAATTGTGGATGTGCCTGGTAGATGGAACCAGTGGATGCCTGGGGGACAGGCGACTGGATATGGTACCTACCATGTTCGTGTACTTTTACCTGAAAAATTGGAAAATCTGTACGGCATCCATATGCAAAACATTCGCAACTCTAGCCGAGTATGGATTGATGGAGCAGAGGTGGGGGCAAGCGGTATTCCCTCTGTTTCGGCCGAAAAAGGCAAACAGGGCAACGCCCCCTTTGTTGGATTTGCTGCAATAGATGGACATGCGACTGATATTATCGTGCATGTGGCTAATTATAGCTATTCCTCCGGGGGAATCATTTATCCGCTGCTGTTTGGTGATTATGCCAGTATTACGCATAGCCGGGAAGTAGCGATGGCAGAGGACACCGTACTGGTCGCAGGATTTTTTATCCCTACTGTATTTTTTATCATGCTGTACCTTTTGCGTAAAAAAGAGAAGGCCCTGCTTTATTTAGCATGCTTTTGTATCGCGGCATTATTTTACATTCTGACACATGGAGAGAAGCTGCTAGTCTGGGGAATGCCGGATTTGCCTTATGAATGGATATTGAAAATTCAATCGTTCTCTTCGACGCTGTTCTACTATTTTCTGATTCGGTATGTTCATCTTACGACACAGATTGTTATGAATCGGATCGTGCTGCGTCTCTATAGTATTACAACTGCACTGATGCTGGGTATGGGGCTATTGTTGCCTACACTGGTACTCTCATCCTTTGAAACGTTTATCCTTCTTTTTGGTGTAGTCAGTGTGGGATATGTATTACTGATCCTGATTCGTGGACTTGTTCAACGGACGGACGACGCTGCACTGCTAGTCATTAGTATTATGAGCATTCTTATGATTGTGGTGACCAGTTTTGTGTATGTTCTGGGATGGGGAGATGTACGTGGGGTAACAGCCTATGAAATGCTCATATTCGTATTGGCTCAAACGCTGTTGCTGGCCAAACGTTTTGTACATTCGTTCATGGAGGTTGAGAACCTATCACGACGTTTGCTAACCCTGGATGGGTTAAAGGACGAATTTCTGGCGAACACGTCACATGAGCTGCGTACTCCTCTACATGGAATTATTAATATCGCTCAATCCATGCTAGACCGCTATGGGACACAATTTAATGAGCCGCAAAAGCACAATTTGGCCTTGATTGCGAATGTAGGGCGCAGGCTTTCCTATTTGATTAACGATATTTTGGATTTTTCTAATTTGAAAAATGGAAGATTAGCCTTAAACCGCCGGCCTGTAAACGTACAAGCTGCAGTGAACTCTGTGCTGGAGGTATTGGGTCATTCGGTAGGTAAGAAAAAGCTCCAATTCGTCAAAGAATGGCCTAATTCGTTGCCTAAGGTGGATGCAGATGAACATCGCCTGAATCAGATCTTATACAATTTATTGGGGAATGCGATGAAGTTTACGGAGGAAGGCGAAATCGTAATCTCTGCCAAGACCAGGAACCGCGAAATGGAAATTAGTGTGAAGGATACCGGACCAGGTATTGCCCCAGACCATCTTTTGCACATATTTGAACCTTTTAACCGAGGGGCGAATGCTGAGGACGAAGGATATAGTGGAACTGGGCTTGGGTTAGGCATAACCCGTCGTCTGGTGGAGCTGCATGGAGGCCATATCCGAGTAGAGTCCAGATTGGGTAAAGGTTCGACCTTTTATTTTACACTGCCCTTAGCGGAGACTGGTACGTCGGCACATGAAGCTCAAAAAAATGTTTTGTCTGAGGTTATATTGCAGCCTGGTGTGACCTCGAGTCAGGATGTGAATCCGCTCGAAGAAGATGGATTGGAGCAAATGAGGTATGTTCCTTACAGAGTGCTGGCTGTAGATGATGATGAGGTTAACCTTCGGGTGTTGGAGGAGCTGTTATACACCACAGGTTGTAGTGTGGTGGCTGTGGAACATGCTGAGGAGGCGCTTCAGCTGCTGAATAGCCGTACCCGATTTGACCTGGTCATTACGGACTGGATGATGCCAGAAATGTCCGGTATTGAGCTGTGCCGACGGATTCGCGAACGGTATTCTCTCTCCGAACTACCCGTGTTGCTGCTGACGGCACGCGACCTGCCCGGCGATATCCGTGCAGGCTTCATGGCTGGAGCCAATGACTTTCTACGTAAGCCTGTTGATGCTGAGGAATTAAAGGCGCGTGTGCGCACCCTGCTGAACATGCGCCATTCGGCAGAGGAAGCGGTGCGTTCGGAAATGGCCTTTTTACAGGCACAAATCAAGCCGCACTTTCTGTACAATGCATTAAATGTCATTGTTTCGACCGTAGCGGTAGACCCGGACAAAGCAGCGGAGCTGCTTATGGAGCTGAGCCAGTATTTGCGGGGAAGCTTTGATTTTCAGAACAGGGAGAATACAGTTCCGCTATGCAAGGAACTGGAATTGGTAGAATCGTACGTGGCATTGGAAAAAGCCCGATTTGAAGAACGTCTGCAGATGACTATAGAGGTAGGGAGGAACATCCGGTCGCTGATCCCGCCATTAAGCATTCAGCCTATCGTGGAAAATGCAATACGACATGGTGTAATGCAGCGGGCCACAGGTGGAATGGTGCGGGTGATTGTACGAGAGGATGGAGCCGATTTTGTGGTCAGCGTGACCGATGACGGCGTAGGGATTCCGCCAGAGCGACTGCGACACTTACTGTCGGAGGAGCATGTATCCTCCAGTGTGGGGCTGCGTAATATCCATCGCCGTCTGATCCATATGTATGGAGAAGGATTGCAGATTGAAAGCAATCCTATGCAAGGGACGACAGTAAGCTTCCGTGTGCCGGAAATGACCTTATCTCGCCCTAGTGAATGAATAAAAAATACAGTGCATCTGCCGAAAAAAGCTAATGTCGCGCCCGAGTTTATACGATATATAAAATATAAGAAATTAAAAATCGGATGGTAAAGCAGACAGCTTGGTCATGGAGCATTGTAATGGATGGTTGCAGCAGGAAGGGAGCGCGGACACAGATGAAGGCGATATTGATTGATGATGAGAGGTCGGCACTAACCTACTTGGAACGGTTGCTGGAGGCGGACGGACGATTAACGGTCATGGGCAAATATACGTCTGCACAAGCCGGGCTGGATCATCTGGCGGCAGAACGTGTGGATATTGTTTTTATAGATATCGGAATGCCGGAGATGAACGGACTGGAGGCCGCCGAGTGGATTCAACAGCTGGACTCGCATATTCATATCGTCTTTGTGACTGCGTACTCGGAATATGCTATTGAAGCATTCGAACTGCAAGCACTGGATTACTTGTTAAAACCTGTTCATGCCCGGCGGCTTAATAAAACGTTGGATCGGATTGTAGCCACGCTGGCAGATTCCCGTCCTTCCAGCTCGGTCGTCGCAGCAGAGCAATTACCCAAAGTGCGTTGTTTTCAAAGGCTTGAAATTTTGGAGGATGGACAAGGAGCCGTGGGAGCAAAGCCATTCAAATGGCGTACATTAAAGTCGCAGGAGCTGTTCTCCTTTTTACTACACCATGAAGGGGAATGGGTTAGCAAGGAGCAATTGCTGGATGCGCTGTGGCCCGAATATCATTTGGACAAGGCTGTTGTTCATCTACATACGTCCATTTACCAAATTCGCAAGGCGCTGAAAGAACGGATGCAAGATACGAAGCTGGAGTACAATCTGGATCGCTATCGTTTGAACCGTAATGGCTGGGTTACAGATGTGGAGCTATTCGAGCGGGGAATTTCTGAATGGGCGGCATCTGGCAACGGCGGTACGCCGCGTATCGAGAGCCTGTTGGCTCTGTACCGTGGCAATTATCTGGAGGAACACGATTACCCATGGGCGTATGCAAAAAGAGAAAAGCTGCGCAATATGTATCTGGCATGTGCTTCAGAACTGGCTAGAGAAGAGCTCCGTTCAGGTCGTGCCCGGCAGTCCGTCCAACGCTTGCTCAACCTACAGCAGCGTGAACCTTATTCAGATGATATCTGCGGTTTGCTGCTGACTGCTTATGCCCAGCTGGGAGAGTATATAGCTGCTCAAAAGCATTATGAAAGTTTCGTCAGCTTACTGGAAGATGAGTTGGGTATTGAGCCGCAGCAGGTGACACACCAGTTGTACGTGCAATTGAAAACACAGACGCTACCTGCCTAGACTGCTGTACTGGCTCAGGTAGCCGCTCAAAAACCGCTTCAAAAGGTAATTCATTTGAAGCGGTTTTTTTGTGTGGATAAAATCATTTTAATCGCCTCTTTTCGCTATGATCGAATATTCGCCGAGACCTGTTTTCTTCAGCGGCATATGCATATAGCATATATCTTCACAGTTAGGTCATATTGAGAGGTTTATAAAGCCACGAAGACTTAAGGAGGCCATGGCATTGGGAAAAAGGAGACGAACGGGCTTTAAGGGCAAAAGAATTAGGGTGGATGTTAGACAATCTTCATCAGCTCATACAGGACAAGGCGGTAACCCCATTTCGATCAATGCTTCGGATGTTGGGGTAGTAAGAACAGATGTCAAAAATAAATAATCAGCTTGTGCAAAAGCTACATCCTCGACGTAAAAAGATCGCCGGGAACAAATTATCTAACTTGTTCCCGGCGATTTCGTTTTTTGCCATAGTCGGCAGGTGCTTTCATCAGCATCCGCGCCTACATAACTTATGCCTTTCTTCTCGTCTTCACACCACCATCTTAAGCAGGTTTTACTGACCGGGCAGGTGCTGCCTTCAGCACAGCGTATCCGTAGGGTGGAAGCTCGACATGCAGCCCCTCCGGTCCTACGGACCACTGGCTTTCGCCAAAGGCTACCTCCCATTCCTGCTCTGGAATAGACAGTTCAAAAGTGTGATGCTCATCGGAACGGTTGAATAGCACAAGCAGCACTTCTTCGTCGCTGCGGCGCTCATAGGCGAGTGAAGCACCTTCCGGCTGTGCCTCCAGGAAAGTGATGCTTCCTTGATCACGAAGGACAGGGTGTGCCTTGCGAAGAGCGATCAGCTCACGATAAAAGTCGAACAGCTCGTGGTCCTGCTTATCGGTGTCCCACTCCATGCACTGGCGGCAGCCTGGATCAGCATCTCCATCCAGACCGACCTCATCGCCGTAAAAAATGCAGGGCGCACCCATGTACGTGAACTGGAACAAAGCAGCCAGCCGCATCAGTCGCTTGTCGCCCCCGCACAGTGTCAACAGGCGCGGTGTATCATGACTATCCAGCAGATTGAAGGCAACCTCGGATGCCTGTTGTGGATAGCGGGCAAGCTGTCGTCCAATGGCAAAGGCAAAGCTCTGGGCATCGGTCACTTTTTTGACGAAAAAATCATTCACCGCATAGGTGAACGGATAATTCATCGTCGCGTCGAATTGGTCCCCCTGAAGCCATTCAGACGATTCATTCCACATTTCACCCAAAATATATGCATCTGGATTAGCCTGCTTGACCGTCGTACGGAATTCACGCCAAAAGGCGTGATCCACCTCGTCTGCCACGTCCAGCCTCCAGCCGTCGATACCGATCTCTTCAATCCAATGTTTTGCCACATTCAGTAGGTACTCTTTTACCTCAGGATGCTCTGTGTTCAGCTTGGGCATCATCGGTTCCAGCCCGAATGTATCGTAGGTCGGTGTGCCATCGTTCACTTCCAGTGGAAAGCTATGGACATGGAACCAGTCCTTATAAGGAGAGACTTCACCTTTCTCCAGTACGTCAACGAATGGCTTAAAAGTACGCCCCGAGTGGTTGAACACCGCATCGAGCAGGACCCTGATTCCCCGGTCGTGGCACGCCTCCACCAGCCTTTTTAATGTCTTTTTATCCCCGAAGTGCGGGTCCACCTCCATATAATCCTCGGTATCGTATTTATGATTGGTCGTCGCCTTGAAGACAGGGGTCATATATATGGCGTTGATCCCTAGCTCGCTCAGATGATCCAGATGATCGAGAATCCCTTGTAGATCGCCACCGAAAAAATTGTCTCTTTGCGGTGTGCCACCCCAGTCCTCAGCACCTTCCGGGCTAATGGAGGGGTCGCCGTTGGCAAAGCGTTCCGGGAAAATCTGATAAAAAACAGCATCCTTCACCCATGCAGGTGGCTTCAATATATCAATCGGATTTAGAAACGGGTATTGAAACAGACTGTCTGCATTTTGGGGTTCCTCGGTGGTGAAATCGTTCTCGTTCATCCAAATTCGTTCCTCGCCATCTTCCAGCAAAAATCCATATTTCAGCCGACGGTGAGTAGGCTTTACAGTACATTCGTAGTAATCGAACCTGCCATCGGTGGCAAATTTGGACATCGGAATAAGCTGCCGAGTACGATCCCAGTCGTACTTATCTACGGTAAGAACGTGAACAGCAGTTAGGTCATTTTTCTTTGTACGGAGCCGTAAAATTATCGTTTCATCATCATAACCAAAAGCCCAATTACGTTTCGGGTGGTGGTATATCGCTTCCAGCAGCATCAGATAGGCCTCCTTGTTCACCTGCATTCAAATTTGAAATTGTGAAGCGTATGTCGTATAAGGTAGTTATTAACCTTTTTAAGTGGGTTATGTACCATAAATGCTATAATGCCCATTACATAAAAGAAAAACGATAAGTAGGTGTCTATGATGAAAACAAATGTGCTATACATCGAAGATGATCAAGATATTGGTGCTTGGACGCATCAGTATTTGGAAGAGCGGAATTACGCTGTAACCTGGCTTCGCAGTGGGGATGGAGCTGTGGAAGCAGCTCGCGCGTGCCGACTCGTGATTTTGGATGTGATGTTACCCGGCCTGGATGGGTTCACCATTGGGAAGCGGCTCAAGAAAGAGTACCCGGAGCTTCCCATCCTCATGTTGTCTGCCCGTACGTCCATTGATGATAAGTTACAAGGACTGGATTTTGCTGACGATTATGTGACAAAGCCCTTTCACCCCGACGAACTCATAGCACGTATGGAGATTTTGCTGCGGCGATCAGGAAGCGTATCCGAAGAATCTTTACAACTGGGGCATCTGTCTGTGTTTCCTCCAGATAATCGTATTGTGAATCGTGATACCGGGGAGGAAATTACGCTGACAGGAAAGCAGTATCATATATTTGCTTATTTGCTGCGGCATTTGGGCCAGATTATGACGAAGGAACAAATGTATGAGGCAGTCTGGGGAGATCCGTATATCGACGGAGACAAAACTTTAATGGTCCACATTCGGCACTTACGGGAAAAGCTGGAGATTGATCCTGCGGCACCCCGCATCATTGAGACGATCCGTGGTGTAGGTTATCGGGTGAAAGCTTAATGAACGGTATGCGTAAGAGGTGGGCATGGTGGCGTCGCAGTTCCCGTCCAGCCCAGAGCGGGCGGTTTCGTAATTCACTGTTGTTCCGCTATTTGGTCATTATTGTGTTGGCTATGATGTTGTTGCCCATTGTATTGCCTGTTACAACCTTGATATATAGCATACTGTTGAATTTGCAGACGGATATCAAGCCTAAGAATCCTTACTATCCCTCTACGACCCAAACTGAACATAGCTGGCATCGAGAAGCTATCGCCTTGAAGGGAGCTAGTCCAGAGCAAATTTCAGCCCATCTGCGCAAAATACAGCAGGATATGTTCCCAGATTCACAAATATTTTGGGTCGATACCGCAGGGTTAACCAGACTGGAGCTACCGACACAACCTACCATTCCAAAACAATGGAGTGCGGCGCAAGCTATAGCTTTTATGAAGCAAGCCAGCTCTGAGGGGCCGTTTACGGTCGTGGCCTTTATTGGCGGGGGCAAGGATGATGTGAATCAGGGCTATATGGTATTAAAAGTGCCTCGTTCGTTCTTTGAACATCCGACTAGTGACAATGGCATGTTGATGTATTATCTCCTTTTTATTCTATTGGTTTTGGGAGCTTTTATATTCGTATCGCTTCTGTTTTTTGGAGGCATTCGGCGGAGGCTGTTGCAGCTTCAGGCCGCCATGTCGCAGCGAGGCGAGGATGGATTACCCATTCTCGTTGCTACCGGACGCCCGGATGAAATCGGCAAACTGGAAGAGTCGTTTAATCGGATGGTTGAGCAGTTGGCAGAGAGTCGAGGACGTGAGCGTCAGGAGGAGGAACTGCGGAAGAGACTAGTCGCCGATCTGTCACACGATATTCGAACACCGCTTACGGTTGTGCGCAGCCATCTGTATACCCTGGATGCGGAAAATCTCAGCAGCAAAGGGAAGCAGTCGATTACACTGATGGAAAATAAGTTAAAGGACCTTGGGAGTCTGATCGACAACTTGCTAACCTATAATCTGCTATCCAGTGGCAAATACACCATGAATAACGAGCCGCGTGATATCTTGCGGCTGGTGCGCGAGTGTGCAGCCAGCTGGTACCCAGTGTGGGAAAAGGAAGGCTTTGAAGTGGATATCGACCTGCCTGAGCATAGTTTGGTATGGAATGTCGATGAGCAAGGCTTCCGCCGTCTGCTGGACAATCTTTTTCAAAATGTAGTTCGGCATGCCGCCTCCGGTCGATATATCGGTATTCAAGTACAGAGGGATAACGGGAGAGAGGCATTGGTCATTGCAGATAAAGGCCCGGGAATGGAGCAGCAATCCAGTGAAAAAGGAGCTGGAATTGGCTTGGCGATTACAGAGCTCTTGGCGCGCGAAATGAATTTGGAGAGAGAGATTTCTAGTTCATCAGCCGGGACACAAATCCGTTTTTTAAACAAAACTTAAACTCAGAGTTCCCTTGGCTTTAAACTTGGCACGTTACGATAGGTGTCGAGGTGAGGAACTTGAACGAAACAATTATTGAAACGAACAGTCTCAGCAAAATATACAAAGGCCGCGCCGCGGTTAATCAGCTGGACCTGAAAATAGCGCGGGGAGATATCTACGGATTCCTCGGACCGAATGGAGCAGGGAAAACGACAACGATCCGCATGCTGCTCGGGCTTATCCGCCCAACTCGAGGAACGATCCGTATATTCGGTAAGGATATTCGCAGACATAGACTCGATATTTTGCGTAAAGTCGGTTCGTTGGTAGAGTATCCTTCATATTATGGTCATTTGAACGCCATCGAAAACCTGGAGGCTATCCGTCGTATTTTGAATGTACCGAAAGAGAACATTGCGGAAGTATTGGAGGTCGTTCGCCTGACCAAGCACGCCAAACGCTCGGTTAAAGGCTACTCGCTGGGCATGAAGCAGAGACTTGGTATCGCAGCAGCCCTGCTCGGCAATCCCGAAGTGCTAATTCTGGACGAGCCCACGAATGGCTTGGACCCCGAGGGCATTCAAGAAATGCGCGAATTGATACAGGCGATGCCCAAGCAGCGGGGGATCACTGTACTGGTATCCAGTCATCTGCTGAGCGAGGTAGAGCATATGGCGAATACCGTCGGTATTATTCGTGAAGGGCAACTAGTCTTCCAAAATACGATTCACAATCTTCGACAGGAGTCCGCAGGGGGGATTCGGATTGTAGTATCGGAACCCGAAGCAGCCCAATTGATTGCACGTGAACAGGGCTATCATTCAGTGAAGGATGGGTCAGCACTGAATTTTGACAACATGAATGATGCGGCTGTTGCGCTGCTGGTCAGAAGATTGGTGGAAAACACACATGCTGTATATCGTGTGGAGGAACGCCGCAAATCGCTGGAGGATATGTTCATGCAGGTGGTGGGCAAAGGAGGGGGTTCCCTATGATGCTGCGAGCGCTGACAGCGGATCTGCTCAAAGCACGCAGAAAGGGAATCTGGTTCCTGGTATTCCTCGGTCCTCTTGGGCTGGTGGCCATGCAGGGACTGAATTTCGGACTCCGCTATGACTATCTGATTCCACGATATAAAGGTCGCTTATGGGAAAGCTTGATGGATAACATCGCGTTGTTTGTCCCCCTTGCGCTGGTGCTTGGAGCTACGATGGTCGCTTCCATGTTGGCGAATGTGGAGCATACCTCTAACTCCTGGAAGCAGCTTTTGGCTTTGCCTATTTCCAAATTCATTGTTTATATGGCAAAGCTAACACTGGCCATTGGAATGCTGTGCGTGTCCTGCCTACTCTTGACGGTAGGGACTTGGACCTTGGGGATGCTTCTTGGCTTTGGGGGAGAGCCCGTGTCGATTGGGGAGCTACTGCGGCTCGGATTTTGGCCCTTAGGCGGCACGCTGCCTATACTCGTATTGTTGTTGTGGCTAACGGTCACGTTCCATAATCAAGCTCTGCCTGTAACACTGGGCATTACGTTAGGCATTGGCAGCTTATTCGCTTCCCAACTGTCCGAATGGTTTCCGCTGGCTTGGCCGCAATTCGCATGGGTTGCGCCACAAGCGTGGATATTCGCGTCTATCGGATGCGCAACAGGTATAATTCTCAGCCTGCTGACCGCAGCTCATTTTAGCCGAAAGGATGTGGCGTAATGTTCGGAGGATACGTACGGTTACTTTCTGTCGAACGCCTGAAAATGGCGAAATCGCCCGTCTGGCTGCTTGCGCTCGTCAGCCCGGCGATTGCCGTCCTAGTTGGTTTACTGGCGAATCCGGGAGGAAACTGGCTGTTGCTGTTGGCTGCCATGCTTACAATACATGCAATGCTGTTCCTGCCGATGCTGACCGCCGTGTTTGGGTCTCTAGTCTGCCGTTTCGAGCATGGGGGCGGCGGCTGGAAGCAGCTCATGTCACTACCGTTGTCCCGCACGGGTCTGTACGCAGCCAAGCTGACCATCATTATGGCTATGGTCGGACTGACTCAGCTGCTGTTTGGAGGAGCGCTGCTGGGTGTTGGAGCTGTGCAGGGGATGAACGGACCAATCCCTTGGGCCGTGATCGTCCAAAGCCTGCTTGCAGGCTGGGTTGCTTGTCTGCCGCTGGCTGCCCTGCAGCTGATGGTGTCCTTTTTGTGGTCTAGCTTTGCTGCACCGCTTGCTTTGAATTTCGTCTTCACCGTGCCCAATATGCTGGTCGCCAACTCTCAGACCTATGGTCCATACTATCCATGGACACAGCCTCTATTGGCGATGATGCCGAGTGGGGGAGACAATTTCGGGGCGTTCATGGTGCCAACGGATACACTGTTGATGGTGGTACTGGGTAGCTTTGTCGTGTTTGCGTTTGCTGGCCTGATGATATTTCGTTATAAAGAGATATAAGACGAAATGTGGAAACTGAAAAAGCTCCTTATCCTAAAAAGAGGGTAAGGAGCTTTTTTGCTGTGCTGCAGGTTCGTGTTCTGAATAAGACACTTACTCTATGGGCTTACACTAAGCCTGAAATAGCACGAATATTATCGCTGATCAGGCGGCAAGAGGCGTCAAACTTGGCTTGTTCTTCTGGACTCAGCTCAAGCTCGATGACCTCCTGAATTCCTCTACTGCCGATGATTGCTGGAACGCCCGTGCAGACATCAGTGTGTCCGTACTCGCCGTCCAATACGGCAGAAATTGCTATAATTTTACCATCGTCATTCAAAATGGAACGGGTAATGTACGCCAGCGCATTGGCAATACCAAAATAAGTGGCACCTTTGCGGGTGAAAATCTCCCAACCGGCATCCCTTGTTTTACGGGCGATGTCATCCAGATCAACGTGTCTGAATCGTTCCCTATGCTGACGCAAAATGTGCAAGAGCGGCTTGCCGCCAATCGTAACGTGCGACCAGGCCACGAATTGGGATTCGCCATGCTCGCCCAAGGCATACCCCTGTACACTGCGTGGATCTATGGAAAACACCTCAGAAAGCAACGTCTTGAGCCGGGATGAGTCGATAGAGGTACCCGTGCCGATCACCTTGTTGCGCGGCAGACCGGATATACTCTGCACCAGATAAGTAACAATGTCGACAGGATTAGCGGCAATAACGAAAATACCGTCGAAACCGCCCTCCATAATAGCTGTTACAATCTCTCTGGTGATATGCACGGCATCGTCCAATACAGATAGGCGGTCTTGACCCGGTTTAGGATTGGACCCAGCCGTTATAATCACAATATCCATATCCGTGCAGTCTGCATATGTGCCTGCACGGACCTTGGTGCGTGTAGACGTAAAATCCATACAATGGGACAGATCCAGTGCATGGGCCAAAGCCCGGTCATACGTGCGGTCAATCATCATGATTTCGTCACAAATAGACTGATTGACCATTGAGTAGGCACAGCTCGAACCGACCATTCCCGCGCCGACAATCGCTACTTTCCTTGCCTTCCCCTTCATTTATGTTTCCTCCTCGTTCCAACGAACGTTAATATGCTACAAATTATGCCTGAAATCCATTTTACGTTACATAACATAACATATTGCTGATCTTTTGAAAATATCCATTTTTTTGTCCTCATTCCGATAAATTAAAAAAGAACGGTGAATAGGGGGGAGCAATTTAGGGTTAATCAAAGAATAAGTGTAGATTATCCATATTCTTTTATTGGAAGACAGGATGTAAGGTATCTATTTATTTATAAGTGGTTTCCGTATAAATCATAACACGAGCCATATTCATGGAAGAAAAGTTGCCATAATAATATTGGGAGCATGACATTTATGTGACGTTTCTTAATGATTCTCAAGAGTATACAGTGCAGGAGCATTCTCAGCGATGTCGCTTCTTGTGTTTTTATAATGTATTCGTTTATGACAAAGGTTCTTAGTAGTCTGCAATATTAGAACTTTTTTGCCAAAGGATTTCCAATGGTTTCCGCGAATTCTACATATACAAGCTTATTTCTTTCCATACCATCCGGGGAGGTAATGATTAAATGGAAGAAAGCAAGTCGACGACGGAAGCAGCAAAGCAACTGGGAATCGGGGCGAGTACCCTTCGTAAATATGCAGCGGCGCTGGAGGAACAGGGATATGTGTTTCAACGTTCCACTAATCAGTCAAGAATGTTCAGTGCAGAGGATGTTGAGTGCTTGAAGGTGATGCGGAGGGCGTTGCGTGAGCAGCATATGACAATGGAGCAATCCGTTCAGGTGGTACTTGAGAGGATAACCGCTCCTTTTCAACTGGAAGATGAAGAATTCCGCTTGCCACCTGTCTCGGATGCTGAGTCACTGACCGCAACCTGGCAAGAAATAATGGCGGCGGCTGAGGGTAGAGAAGAGACGGTCATGCAGGAGCAAGCTGCTGCTATGGTTGAGCTGACAGAGATAGAGGATGAAATGAATGTTCAGGAGCTATCAGAGGAACCCATGCAGTCGCAGGAACAGTTCCAGACTTTGACCCCAACCATGGAGTATAGATTGGAGCAAGCACCTGTATCCGTACAAACGCAGGAGTCCGTAGAGCCACAAGAACTGGCGCAGATGCAGGATATGGTGCAAACCGCTTTGTTGGAAATGCGGAGCCGTTTGGAGGAACTGGAAGCAGAGCACAGCCGTTTGGTGGAGAAGAATGTTAGCTTATCTAACCAACTAGAGGACCATAAACGTTGGATGAAAGAAAGGGTCGAGGAAGAACGGGATCGGCAGTTAATCACTAATCTACGTACCTATCAGGGCCGGCAACGCAAAACGCGCAGTTCGCTGTTGTCCTGGCTCGGTCTGACACCACGTAGCCGCAGAGAGGCATAACGATCATTATCTTGTCTAATAAGACCATCAGACCTACCCGGCTCTGATGGTCTTTTGGCGTAGATGATATAATAACGGAATACAAGAATACGAGGACAAGTCGCATAGGAAATGTGGCTGCGGCATGTATAGGAAGGGATCTAAGTATGTTTGCTTGGTTGCGGAACATTTATGAATCATGGATAGATTATCCCAAACAGCCTGGTGATTTGCTGAGCGGACGTTATTGTGTTCGTTCGTTTTTAGGCATGGGTAGCTATGGTCTAACCTACCTCTGTCTGGATCGGCACAGCGGACAGGAGGTGGCGGTAAAACTGCCCAGACCGAGCAAACGAGCGCAGGCAGTTCAGCTATTGCAGCGCGAGGCTCACATAATGCGAAAGATGGAGCACCCTTATATTCCAAAGTTGCTTGAAATTGACCAACATTCGGACGGAATGTATATGGTCATGGAATACGTCTCCGGTATGACCTTGGAAGAGCTTATCTTTGAACAGGAGCGTTCCTTTACGGAACAGGAATGTATCGTCTACATTTTAGAGTTAATGGAGCGAGTTTTGCATGTGCATGAACGGGGATATATCCATCGTGATATCCGCATCCCTAACGTAATTCACCGCGAAGGGAAGCCGTACCTAATCGACTTTGGGCTTGCTCTGGCCGTGGGAGAACGACAGGAGGATGTATTCACCGAAGCCATGCTGGAAAAGCGCGCACCTGAGCGACAAGATGTCGCCTTCTACAGCGATTTGTATGATGTCGGGCATTTCATGCTTTTTATGCTGTATAGCAGTTATGAGCCTCAGCCGGATCAACCCCCTGGAAGCTGGCAGGAAGAATTAATACTGAGTCAACCTGTGCGTCATATACTGGAGCGGCTTTTTCAAATTCGTCCACGTTATGAACATAGTCGACAGTTTATGCAGGAGTTGGAGGAAGCATTGTTGCACTTAGAGGTTAATCCATAACTTTAATCCCTAAAAATAAACAGGCATTCGTCGCAAAAATGGGGGAATGCCCCTTACGCATTTGACTAGGTCTACATACAATGATCCTGAAATGAGCGAAGGGAGTGTTGTAAATGAGTCATATGTGTGGAGTAGGCGGTATGGGTTGCGGCGTAGGAGCCTGGACCTCTGTAGGAGCGATTCTGGTACTGTTTATTTTGTTGGTGATTATCTCTAAAACCCTATTTCTGTAATTTCGGTTATAGCCGATTTCCTGTAAAATGCACTGATGTTGCTCTGCATAACGAAGGGCGCACAACAATAAAGCGAAGGCCCTTGATGAGAAGGGGCTTCGCTTTATAAGCTTAAGGAGCCTGTGGCTTGCTTCTTGTGTTACGTTGTACTCCGCCACTGCTTTTTGTTGTGTGGCTAGGAACTGGAGTAGTGACGGCGTTTATCCTTATAATATCGGTGACCGTTATGGCTGTTCTTGTATCCGTCTGATGAAGAATGGCGTCTACGGTCGTAATAACGATCTGAGCTGCTGTATCGCCGCTTATGGGAATGAGAGGTGGAATGTAGCAGGCGGTGCAGTAATTTTTTGAGCATCGTCTAATCCTCCTTCTTATCCTATCCAACTGACATAGACAGGTCTTATAAAACGATAATACGCAACAGTGTTAGAACAGGTTCCATTAATTTAAGACTGTAGGGACTTGGCCTGAAATTCTGCAATATCCTTGAACTCTTCTTCAAATTTACGTGAAATGCGAATATAGATCGGCAGTAAATCGCGATAGATATCTACGTGCTCTGCCGCAGGTTTATGCTGATGAGTGGTGCCGATCATACCGGATACTGCATCTAGCGAATCAATTCGTCCTAACGCGTACAAGCCTAGAATAGCTGCACCTAGACATGAGCTTTCCAGACTTTCGGGAATAATGACTTCCTGATCAAAAATATCCGCCATGAGTTGTCTCCACAGCTCCGAGCGTGCAAATCCACCCGTGGCATGAATGACAGACGGTCTGTCGATGACTTCCTCCATAGCGAGCATGACTGTATACAGATTGAACAGTACACCTTCCAGTGCGGCGCGAATCATATGCTCTTTTTTGTGCCGCAGGGACAGGCCGAAGAAGGAGCCACGCGCATTTGGGTCCCACAGAGGAGCGCGTTCGCCAGATAGATACGGAAGGAAAAGCAGACCGTCCGAGCCTGGACGTACCTGTTCTGCGATTTGGGTCAGCACATGATACGGATCAATTCCTAAGCGTTTGGCAGTTTCCACCTCAGAGGCTGCAAATTCATCCCGTATCCAGCGGAACACGATACCGCCGTTGTTCACCGGGCCGCCGATGACCCACAGCTTTTCGGTCAAGGCATAACAGAAAAAGCGCCCCTTCGCATCGGTGAGAGGCTTATCAACTACAGTACGGATGGCTCCGCTGGTGCCGATGGTAACAGCGACAACTCCAGGTTTGATTGCATTCACACCGAGGTTGGACAAGACACCGTCACTGGCTCCGAGCACAAAAGGGGTCGTCTCCAGCAGGCCCATGTCATGTGCATAGGCTGCGTCCAGTCCTTTTAGCACATGAGTTGTCGGCACCAGCTCGGACAACTGCTCCTTCGTCACACCTGCAATAGTGAGCGCTTCCTCGTCCCAATCCAGCTGCTTCAAATTCATGAGTCCGGTAGCAGAGGCGATCGAGTGATCCACGACATATTGGTGGAATAACCGGGCAAAGACATATTCCTTTATAGAAATGAACTTGTACGTCTGGGCCGCAACATCCGGTAAATCTCGTGTAATCCACATCAGTTTTGTCAGCGGTGACATGGGGTGAATGGGCGTTCCCGTGCGTAAGTAAATATCGTGTCCATTGTATTTATGTTTGAGCGCTTCAGCCCATTTGGCACTACGATTATCTGCCCACGTGATGGAGGCGGTCAGTGGTTTACCGTTCTTGTCCACCGCCAGTACGCTGTGCATAGCCGAACTAAAGGAGACGAACAGCACATGTTCGGCGGGTACTCCGCTTTGTGTCATGACCTCTTGCACCGTCTCTACGACAGCTTTGAGAATATCTTCAGGGTCCTGTTCTGCCGCATCTGGCTCAGGTGTATGGAGTAGATAGCCCACATGATGCTGCGCGGCAATATTGCCGTTTTCTTCAAAAAGCACTGCCTTGGTACTGGTCGTGCCAATATCGACGCCGATCATATATCGGGTTTCAGTCATATTCATTCTCCCCTTCACTTACCTTATTAGCTATTATCGTTAAATTAACACATCCAGCAGTATAATCAAACCGAATGCGACTAGGGAGAGGATGGTTCCATAACATTCAAAGAGTAAAGGTGCTAATATGTATAGTTAATTGTATACTTGTCGACAATCTAGTCTGAAAAGAGAACCGCGTCAGTTCGAGTGGGCATAAAGACGCGATACATTTGGCTCTTTGTCGGGTATGTTCCGGCTAGAATAATGTTCTTCTATAGGGGGACAAAACGCTATCGTTAACCGCGTTGCGAGTGTCTCGGTAATGTTCCTCAATGAGTCGGGATAATTCTTGATCATTTCCTTGTTTTAAAGCATTTGCAAAGGTGCGGTGCTTGTGAATCGTGACTTGAGATTCTTCGATGTTGGACGCAAAACGTTGTTCTGTCGCAGCCAGCATAACCGTCAGGATCAACTGTCTCATACCATTCCAGGTATGGAGAATACGGGTATGGCCTGCTTCCAGAACCAGAGCTTCATGAAAATTAAAATCCTGAAGAGAAAATTCAGCGATATCTCTGTGCTTGAGAGCGACTTCCATTTTGTCGATCATCTGATTTAAAGTGTTTACCAATATGGTATTATCCCTATGTACATACCTTTGAACAACAAAATGCTCAATCAGCATTCGTACGTCGAATAGCTCCTCCATATCATCGGGTGTCATGCCGATCACAACCGCCCCCATGCGCTCCAAGCGGATAAGTCCTTCGCTTGAGAGCACTTTCATGGCTTCACGCACAGGAGAACGGCTGGTACCAAAATCGGTAGCAATCTGATTTTCAGATAGAACAGTGCCGGGTGTCTGCATACCACGTATAATCTGAAGTCGGAGTTCGCAAGCAATCCTCTCTCCAAGCGATGCGCCCTGTAACCAGGTTGTTGGATATTTCATAGAATACTCCTATCTTGCAAATAATTTTGCATACTTGTATACAAATTATGGAGTATTATAAACCCCGTTTAAGCCCTTGTAAACGGTATCAATTGACATCGGTTCCATTTCACTGCTTTTAGCGTTACAATAGAAGCAGAAAAAAAGAAGCAGTGAAAAGTGGAACGAACATGGATAAGAAGGAGAACATTTAATGATTATCATTAAAACCAAAGAACAAATTGAAAATATGAAAAAAGCCGGCGAAATTTTGGCTGCTTGCCACCGGGAAATTGCTAAAATGATTAAGCCAGGTATTACGACACTGGAAATTGACGCCTTTGCAGAATCATTTATGAAGAAGCACGGCGCAACGCCGGAGCAAAAGGGTTATAACGGCTACCAGTTTGCAACTTGTGGTTCCCCTAATGATGTGATTTGCCACGGCTTTCCGAACAAAACACCATTGAAGGACGGCGACATCGTGACGATCGACATGGTTGTGAACCTGAATGGCTGGCTGGCAGATTCCGCTTGGTCGTATGCGGTGGGGAATGTGTCTGAGCAGGCCCAAAAGCTGTTGGACGTTACCAAAGAGTCTCTGTATAAAGGGATTGAGCAAGCTGTTGTTGGTAATCGGATCGGGGATATTTCCCATGCGATCCAAACTTACGCGGAAGCGGAAGGCTTCTCGGTCGTACGCGAATTTATTGGGCATGGCATCGGGGAAGAAATGCATGAGCAACCCCAGGTTCCGCATTACGGACCTCCGCACCGTGGACCACGCTTGAAAGAGGGCATGGTTATTACAATTGAGCCGATGCTCAACACAGGCACATACCGCAGTAAAATTGATGCGGACGGTTGGACCGCACGTACGTTGGACGGTGGTTTGTCGGCACAATACGAGCATACGCTGGCAATTACAGCAGACGGTCCTATCATCTTGACCCAGCAATAAAAGCAGGCATCCATCAGTAACCTACAGACTAGCGAATTAAATGAGTTAGACCTATTACAGAAAAGAGGCTGTCCAGAGGACAGTCTCTTTTGCCGCGTGCATTCTAAAAAGAATTTTCTGACGCGGATTTGATTCTGTTAATGGCCCCATATCCCCGTTTCTGCATGTAGTGAGGATAACCGGACTGACAGCCTATAGAAGAAGGTCGTTTTTCTGATGAAGAAAAGACGAACCTGGCACTGATCCAGAGGTACGGGGGATATAGGGGGATGCAGACGGTGATGGGAAAGCGTATATGTGAATGTAAAGGATGCTATTTATTGGGGGAAGTAATTTTAAAAAGCATCAAGCCACCATCAATCGTTAACTTAGATCCAATTATATTATATAGGAAGCTTCGTCAGAGAGAAGCCAAGCAATACCTTTTGCAACTTTTGAAATCGCCAGCTGGCTTCAATTGGTACAAATACAGCATAACTGCTAGCACTCCTTGATATTCAACTGCCCTATTGGGTTGTCGTGGAGCTACAGTATTGATACGAATGCCTTGACTTGCATAATCAAGCGCAGTTGCATTGGTAAGACTTTGAATTGCATGTTTTGATGCCACGTAAGCACCGTATGCCAGAAATGCTTTCAGACCAACTATTGAAGAAACGTTGACAATTGATTCTCTGCAAGCATTTGTTGGATCTCAATTTTCATGTTCCAATATACACCTGAATGCATTAATTTTTATGGTACTCAAAAAGGAAGGTCATTACCCTGACTTTAGCTAATGCTGCTTGCTCTAAAGCACCGCCTGCATTATTGATCGCCCAGTCTAGGGGCCCGTAATATACCTAATCGCTATGCGTGAAAAGCATTTTTCAAGTGCAATAGATCCAGTCAAATACTCACGATAATTATAATGAAGAAAAACAAATTCAAAAGTTTGATGGATACAGTAGTAGAGCCGACTTTCAAAAATCAGTTAGCGGTTTTTAATTGGTATTTTTTACATGTTGTAATCAGTAAAGCGAAGTGGTATATTATTTGAGCTGACAATAAAACAGCCGTTTCAAAAGAGAATAAGCAGGGTGAAATGATCTTCGAAAAAAAGAAAGAAATAACCCTTGCATTTTTGAAATGAACATGATATGATCTTATAGCTGCTGAAAAACGCAGTGAAAAAGAATTTGATCTTTGAAAACTGAACAACGAG
>NZ_JAALET010000155.1:0-208 GCF_011800655.1 Paenibacillus sp. EKM10P
CTTAGCTCAGCTGGTTAGAGCGCACCCCTGATAAGGGTGAGGTCGGTGGTTCGAGTCCACTAGGGCCCACCATATAATTTTATATTTTCTTTTGGGGCCATAGCTCAGCTGGGAGAGCGCCTGCCTTGCAAGCAGGAGGTCAGCGGTTCGATCCCGCTTGGCTCCACCAAAAGATTTATCATTGCACCTTGAAAACTGGATACCGAAA
>NZ_JAALET010000156.1:0-208 GCF_011800655.1 Paenibacillus sp. EKM10P
TGGAGGGCTTAACGGTCGTGTTCGGGATGGGTACGTGTGGAACCCCTCCGCTATCGCCACCAAACATGAATTTGCTCCGCAAATTCTTCCGTAAGGTTATTCGGTTCATCACAGATTGTGTGAATGAATCGCCATACGCTTGTCGTATGTACTTCTACATACCTTCAAGGTGTTACACCCTGAAAACTGGATCCGAAACTTCATTGCG
>NZ_JAALET010000157.1:0-207 GCF_011800655.1 Paenibacillus sp. EKM10P
CATCAATGGCAGCTTTTCCAAAACATAGCCGGAATTTGAACTTTGACCGCTTCTGTTTGTGTCGTCATCCCGTTCTGTTACAGAAACTTGCGTATTCTCACCAGGCAACAAGGTTTGCTGCTCAAAACCCGCCAAATAGTCACTCCAATAACGAGATGCTTCCTGTGCATCTTGGTGTTCCAACCATTCGATATAGTCACTATACGG
>NZ_JAALET010000158.1:0-207 GCF_011800655.1 Paenibacillus sp. EKM10P
CCGTATAGTGACTATATCGAATGGTTGGAACACCAAGATGCACAGGAAGCATCTCGTTATTGGAGTGACTATTTGGCAGGTTTTGAGCAGCAAACCTTGTTGCCTGGTGAGAATGCGCAAGTTTCTGTAGCAGAACGGGATGACGACACAAACAGAAGCGGTCAAAGTTCAAATTCCGGCTATGTTTTGGAAAAGCTGCCATTGATG
>NZ_JAALET010000159.1:0-206 GCF_011800655.1 Paenibacillus sp. EKM10P
GCTGCGAGAGCGCGCCGAAGCCTGGCTCGGCGAAGAGGAGCTGGCGCTAGCGGCGGTGCTGTACCTGGACGACGAAGTGTCGTACGGCGAGGAGCGGGCGAATGCCGACAGCTTCCATGAAGCCCGTCTGGAGGATCTGGCGTACGTGATCTACACGTCGGGAACGACGGGCAAGCCGAAGGGCGTGATGATCGAGCACCGCAGCC
>NZ_JAALET010000160.1:0-205 GCF_011800655.1 Paenibacillus sp. EKM10P
GGAGGCTTAGCTCAGCTGGGAGAGCATCTGCCTTACAAGCAGAGGGTCGGGGGTTCGATCCCCTCAGCCTCCACCATATTTTGTTCTCTTACATGGATGAAATATAGGGGAATTGTGAATCATATGCATATTGGGGATTAGCCAAGCGGTAAGGCAACGGACTTTGACTCCGTCATGCATAGGTTCAAATCCTATATCCCCAGCC
>NZ_JAALET010000161.1:0-205 GCF_011800655.1 Paenibacillus sp. EKM10P
GGTAGCCGTATCGGAAGGTGCGGCTGGATCACCTCCTTTCTATGGAGAATCGTTTCCTGCGATGGAAACATTCAAATCAGTAGGTACATGTACCTGCGACCGGATATTCAATTCGGTTCATCACAATATGTGTGAATGAAATGGATATCCTGAACTTACTCACTCGTTGCTCAGTTTTGAGAGTTCAAACTCTCAAGCTTCGACG
>NZ_JAALET010000162.1:0-203 GCF_011800655.1 Paenibacillus sp. EKM10P
CGGTCGTCCTTCGGCACAATCACCATCGTGCCTCCGTTGTACAGCGTCCGCGCGATATCTCCCACGAACACGTCAAAAGAGAAGCTTGCGAGCTGCAGCAGCCGCACCGGGAACTGATCCAACTGATATTCCCGCCGGTAGCCCGCCGCCGTGTTCACCAGGCTGCGGTGCTCGATCATCACGCCCTTCGGCTTGCCCGTCGT
>NZ_JAALET010000163.1:0-200 GCF_011800655.1 Paenibacillus sp. EKM10P
CCGTATGCGTTGACGATCCGGAACAACGAGCCGAAGCGTTCCTGCAAGGTCCGGTAATCCGCCACGCTGCAGCTGTCTGAGCTCGTGATCAACAGCTCCATCCAGCTCATATCCAGCCGATGTTCGTGCACGTACTCCAGGAACGGCACGATCAGCGCCGGCGTCGATTCGAAGATCGTCACTTGCTGCTGGCTGATCCA
>NZ_JAALET010000018.1:0-81640 GCF_011800655.1 Paenibacillus sp. EKM10P
TACACTACCTGTAAAGGCTGCTCATTCCAGCCACTATAAAAATTCGTTCTGAATATTTGATGGCGACCCACCAGCTGGTTGAGGCTTTCGGCAAAAGCCTCCACTTGAAAGTGGCCTTGTAGATCAAATGTCGCCTGCTCAAAGTACGCCCCGGATTGCGGCTCCATGAAGCCGTGGAACAGGATGCCTTTTTGCATAGGGGTTAACGAATAAATGTTTTCCAGTTCTCCCGCAGCAGCCGTCTGCTCTACAATATGATCCAGTTCTACAGCCGTCAGTCCTTGGAAGGACAAGTCGCTTGGGGTCAGCTCCGGCAACTCTTTGGCCACACAGTGAGCCAACACCTCACGCAAGCTCTCCTGCAGCAGATCAGCCAGTTTTTTGATCGATTTTTTCATAAACATTTTATTGCTGTAGCTGATCGTCAGTTCCAGGGCACCGTCCGTGATCATGCCGTTGATATCCAGAGCATACCGCTTGGTCAACGTGTCACTCATGGAAGCTCCGACGGAATAAGGAGACATACGGAATGCATTCTGCTTCAAATCCTGATCGAATTGGCCGAGATAGTTAAAGCTGATTTCCGGCTCGGCCACAAAAGTGGCTTCTTCTGCCCTGTCAGCAAAATATCTCAAAATTCCGTATCCAATCCCTTTATGCGGCAAACGGCGTAGCCCTTCCTTGACGTTCTTGACACGCTGTCCCACATTCCGATCCTCGCCCATATCCAGGACCACTGGGAATTGGCTGGTAAACCAACCGACGGTGCGCGTAATATCCATATCCAGCAAAATGGCTTCCCGTCCATGACCCTCCAGATTCACAAGCACCTGACCGATGCCTGCCCACTCCTGAACGGCCGTACCCAAAGCTGTCAGCAGCAGGTCGTTTGCTTCTGTACTGTAGGCCCGATGGGCTTGTTTCAAAAATTGTTCCGTTTCTTCGACCGTCCACGCTACGGTCAGTGTCCGATCATCGCGAAGCTGTGGTTTGGCCTGAGACTTACGAGTGTAATCCTTAGGCAATGCCTGTTGAACAGCACCAGCTCGCTCCACCTGCTCCCAATATGGCCGTTCCTTCTCCAACGCAGTACTGTTCGCATAAGCTGAAAGCTGATCCGCCCAAAGGCGGAAGGAATCCGTTTTATTCGGTAAGCGGACAGACTCGCCCCGTAAAGCCTGCTCATAGCCGGATGCCAAATCCTCCAGCAAAATACGCCAAGACACGCCGTCGACCACCAAATGGTGGATCGCTACCAACAAATGGTCTCCATCGGTGCAACGGAACAGACCCAGCTTCACTAGCGGTCCTTCAGACAAGTTTATGTTGTGTTGAATTTCAGTTGCTTTCGTTTCAATCTTCGTGCTCAGGATGACTTCATCCGTCAAATCCCTAAAGTCCAGCACGTCCAGATGATACAGCTCGCCTTCCTGTATTCCGCGATTCCACGCTTGGTAGCCTTGCTCGGTCTTCCTGAACACCATCCGCAGTGCATCGTGGTGCTCCGTCAACTGGATTAGCGCTTGATGCAAAGCAGCTTCGTCAAAGCCCTGCTCCCGGTGCAGCATAACCGCCTGATTAAAATGATGCGCGTCCACTTGCTCCTGTTCAAAGAACCAATGATGGATCGGAAGCAATGCCGTTTCCCCGCTCACTTCTCCCTGATCTGCCATACGACTTGTCATAAGTGGTGCCAATGCTGCGATGGTTGGACACCGAAGCAGATCCTTCATATCCAGCTTGTAGCCTGCCTGGAACGCACGGGATACGATTTGAATCGCCTTGATCGAATCGCCGCCCAGGTCAAAGAAATTGTCCAAAATACCGACGGTTGGCACGCCCAAGATGGACTGCCAGATTGCAACGAGTGCCCGTTCTGGCGCGGTATGCGGCGCTTCATAATCCGCTCCGCTTTGCTGGCTGCCTTCCGGTGCTGGTAGGGACTTGCGGTCGATCTTACCGTTCGGTGTCAGCGGCATCTGCTCCAACTGAATGAAATACGACGGCACCATATAGCTCGGTAGCTCCTGCCCCAGCTCACTTCTCAGTTCACTAGCTTCCATGGCTTGATTGGCCACATAGTACGCTACCATTTGTTTTTGGCCCGTTGTTTCGTCCGTACGGGCCACGACGGTCGCTTCTCGTACCGACTCCACCTGCAAAAGCTGTGATTCGATCTCGCCCAGTTCGATCCGGTAGCCCCGGATTTTAACCTGGTGATCCATTCGTCCCAAATATTCAATATTGCCGTCCAGTGTCCATCTGGCCAAATCACCTGTACGATACATCCGTTCATAGCCCGCTTTGCCTCCAGCAAACGGATTTTCCACAAATTTCTCGGCCGTCAGATCTTCGCGATTCCAATACCCACGGGCCAACCCTTCCCCTGCTATACATAATTCTCCCGGTATACCGACTGGCTGCAATTCCCCGCTCGTATTTAGGATATATATTTGGGTGTTCGCGATGGGACGTCCTATATTAATTTCTTGAGCATGAGTTAGTTCCTGTACAGTCGACCAAACTGTCGTTTCTGTAGGTCCGTACATGTTATAAATACGGAGACCATTTATTACTTGCAGCGCTCCCAAAAGCTTGGAAGGAAGGGCTTCACCTCCCACCATGATTTCCTTCACACCCTGTAGCGCGTGGGAACCTGCTTCATGATCCAGCAGCATCTGCAGCCGGGATGGTGTCATTTGCAACATCTCAATATGATGATGGGTAATCAACTCACCCAGTGCCTGAGGGTCCACTTGATGCTGGTGGTCGCCAAGCACAACCGTCATTCCAGTCAGCAGCGGCAAGATGGTTTCCAAAACGAAAATATCGAATGAAATGGTTGTCAGTGACAAAATGGTTTTGCCAGCTTCAAAGTCAATTATTTCACGCATCCCGGTAATAAAGTTGAGTACCGAGCGATGCTGGAGCATAACTCCTTTTGGATTTCCGGTTGATCCAGAGGTATAGATGACGTAGGCCAAATGCTCTGGGCGAGCAATCGCCTGCAGGTTGCTGCTTTCTCCCTGATACAATGCTGCATCCTCAAGAAATATAGCATTGGCATGGCAAGGGTGCTCTTCTGCCAGATCACGACTGGTCAGAAGCACTGCCGCTTTGCTGTCTTCCATCATGTATTCAATACGAGATGACGGAAATTCGGGATCAATCGGCACATAAGCTCCGCCTGCTTTTAGAACGGCCAGCAGACCTACAATCATTTCCACTGAGCGTTGTACCATCAGGCCAACCAGCTTGTCAGGTCCTACTCCCTGTACTTGAAGGATTCGTGCCAATGAATTCGATCGTTCATTCAGTTCCCGATAAGTTAGACTCTGATTTCCAAATACAACCGCTGTCTGATCCGGCGAACGTTCTGCCTGTTCCTCGAATAGCTCATGAATACCCGCATCGTGTGGAAAGGGGACAGCTGTCGCATTAAATACATCCATAATTTGAGTCCGCTCTTCGTCACTCATCAGTGACAACTCCTGAATCCGCTTCTGTGGCCCTTTCACCATATGCTCTACCACACTCACGAATTGGCGAATAATTCGGGCGATCTCCTGCTCGCTGAACAGCTCGGTCCGATAATCCAGTTGCAATACAAGTTTATCGTCATCCAGCATGTCTATCATGGCAATATCGAAGTCGCTCACCGTATCTCCGCAGAAATCAGTATGTACCTGCTGAATGGCTTCATCAAAACGAGAGAAGCTCAGCGTACGGTACTGAATGGTAACGCCAAACAAGCGGCCAATATCCGTGCCGCTTTGCTGTTGACGCAAATCCTGCATGATTTTGTTATACGGATAACGCTGATGCCGCAAAATGGATGCCTGCTCCTTGCCAACACCGTGTAGAAAAGTGAGCAACTCGGATTCCGGCTCAACTTGCAGACGTGTAGCCACAGTGCTGACGAACATGCCCATTGTATTTTTTTCCTTCTTTAACGTGCGGTTAGCATACAATGTACCAACGGTTAAATCTTGTTCACCTGTCGTTTTATGTAAAAAAATATACAATGCGGCCAGGAAAAATGTAAAAATACTGATGTTATGCGCCTCGCAAAAAGCCGTGACACCACGATATAATTCGTGCTCCAGTGTATAAACCTCTCGGCGTGCAGCCGTGCTTATCGTGAGCGGATTATAAGACTTTAAACCTGTAACCTCCGGCAAGTCGGCAAATTTCTCCGTCCAGTACACCTTGTCCTTTTGGTAGCGTTCTGATTGCTCATAGCTTTGCTCCGTCTGAATAAAATCGAGATATGAGTTCGCTGGGACCGGCGTATCTGAACCTGTACCATGTACAATACTCATATAGTTCCCCGTAATTTCATTAATGGCCTGCTCCATGGTAACGCCGTCAGAAATAATATGATGCATCTTGAAACTAAACCAGGTGTCTTCTGCCCCCAGCTGCAAAATAACAAATCGATACAACTGCGAATCCAGTAAGGGGAACGGCTGGGCATTATGATGACTCACCCATAGCTCAGCTTCCTCTGGAGTAACCTGAAGGGTTTCTATGCTTTGAGCAGCAAACGGCTCAACATATTGATAGGGAATGCCGTCCCGAACCGTGATTTTGATACGAAAAGAATCGTTTTGTGCAACCACCCGGTTCATTGCCTCCTGCAATGCATCTATGCGAACCGTTCCCTTGATTTTAACAGTGGTAATAATCGTAGATGTGTTGCGATTGGGATACACAAGCTCCGTGTACCAAATACGTTGCTGTGGCTGGCTTAATGTAAACAATTGAACATTGTGCTGAGTCATACGTATCTCTCCTCGCAAAATAGATATGGGTAAAAGTAACTCTGCTTAAATGACCTCCCTTGGCAAGGAACGGTCATGCGAGCCTTTTCTCCGGTATTAAATTGCCAATAGAAGTCAGTAAAAAGCGACCACTCCTGATATACCATTAAGATCTGAGTGCGCATATTTGTTGTAGCAGTTTGATAATTATGCTTTTGCCGCCACGGCACGCGACGACAATCGTTACCGTTTCTCCTTCTCCTATCAGGAAGCTGGTACCCTTCAGCCCCCGGAGCTTCGAGAAGCTGGTTTTGATCAAAACAAGTACATCTTCTTTTCTTCGCTCACACTTTCGCAGTGCAAGCTTTTTTAGTTGGGCAGACATGGTGAAAAAACTCTGACTCTGGATGTATGAATATGTGCATGGAATGGGGACATTTTTGAATTATGCTGTGAGTGCATCTTGGTGGTGGGTTGTAGAACGGTTGCCGCAATGTTAACAACGTAGTGTGTCGTGATGTGTGCTGTCTGAATCTTAGCTTGAGGGTATTGATGCTATGAGACGCATGAGCTACTGCACCGTGGTTAGGAGCGTAATTCTAGGTTGAAGGGGGCAAAAACTCACGATTGCGCTTATGACTTCCTGATTTTGTACATGGATAAAAAAGCGACGGTCATCGAAAGAGCTAGCGAAGTTTCCACGCTGCTAGGAAACGTTTCGCACTCCTCAAAATCTGTGCACAAACGGGCATAATCATTTGAACTAACCGTGCATTTTACAGTACTTCTTCAGGTGTTTTCTGCATCAAATGAAGCTCTTCGGTGAAAGGTTAATCTGAATAAATAGGATTTGTCTTTGGAATACAGAAGATATGGGACAGATTTACCGGAATGATGCTATGGACAGATAATCTTGCAGTCTTGTTTATACAACTGCCATGATTTTTGGATACAGTCAGTGCTCCCTACAGTGTCTACAAAAGAAAACAGCTTATGTACTTATGAAGCCATTTTAGGCAATGCTCTCATGTCCGGTGAAACAAAATAGCTGGGTCTTCTCAGTCAGATTGGAACACGATTTTCAAAAGCCAAGACACGACCGAGTCGCCATAAAAATTTCTAACATCCTCTTGCTGTCCATAATATAGAAATAAATCCTTATATATCTTCTTTACTCCCAATACTTTCTAGCTATTTTAAATATACAAACTTTAAAACCAATTAACATGGGACATAAGTTCCAAATTGATAGATTTCATAAAATTATTAAACAGCCCATATTATTCTATTATATTTATATCTTTAAATGCAAGAATTGCACTTTTTTATTAAATTGAATACTAAGCATGACAAGTTAATGTGATTTAGAACAAAATTTTTGATTTTATAACCGATAAAATAAAAATGATGTATGCTTGCATGAAACTCCAAACCCCTTGCACCAAAACAAATTTTACATTACATATCATTAACACAAATGTAACAAACCGTTCCCGACACCATCCGACAATTTTCAACTTTTTCAGCGATTATCTTTAACTACCTAAATCATGGTATTTATTTACTCAAGCTGAATTAATTCAAAATTAATAACTCTTCACTTTTTAAATAGATAGTGATTTTTTTAGCTCTTTTGAACTATTTTCCAAGCGGAATTTTCTTTAAATTTTCTCTTGAAATTTCTATTTAAATTAAATATTCTCTCATTTCAGCTATAAATTTTATTTTTTTATTAATAGAAACGTTTTGATTTTTCATTAAAAGTTTAGATTTTTAGAGAATTTATAACTTTTGGACCATTACTTTTGTAAAATGTATTGACCCGAAAACACAAAATAGCAAGTCTCCATGTGGCAGGAAGACTTGCTATTTTTTTAAGTTTTGGCGACTTGACCTTAAATAATGGAGTGAATATTGACACAGTGGAAGTACCGAACATATTTGTCGTGTGATGGATACTTTGTACAAATCGAATCGTTTTTGTGCCAAGCTTGTAATGAAACTACCCCCAAGGCAATTTGTATTCGTGCAGCTCCCGATCCCATTCCCATGTTGATTTATCGCTTCCTAAGCGGCTAACGCAATTTGGTCCAGAATTCCCCACAATAACATTTTTGATTGCTCACAATGATCTATACCTTCTCTGATCAAGGAAGTGGTTTGAATAAACGGTGCATCCCAAAGCTCATGCGACCAATTTGCAAGCATTTGCTGGATACAATCAGTGGTAGATTCCAAATGAAACTGCAAACCTAGAACATGTTCTCCATACGCAAAGGCTTGATTCTCACAAGCTTCGGAGTAAATGAGATGCTGGGCCCCATCAGGCAACGTGAACGTATCTCCATGCCAAGCGAATGAAGTGAATTTTTCGGGAATTTTAGCTAACCATGCATGGTATTCTTGCGTCCTATGGAAGCCATGCCAGCCAATTTCCTTTTCGCGGTTTGGAAATACGGATCCTCCTAAAACCTCCGATATCATCTGAGCCCCTAAACAAATTCCTAGTACTTTTTTCTTCATTTCGATTGCAATTTTTACAAACGCCTTCTCCTCAATAAGCCATGGATGTTCTTTTTCTTGGTAAACACTCATGGGTCCGCCCAAAATCACAAGGAGATCTAATGTTTTAAGCCACTTCTTATCAATACCTTGGGCAGGATCCTGCACGATTAGTTCGTGACCTGCATGTTTGGACCACGAAGCGATTACGGATGGATCGTCAAATGAAAAGTGACGAAATACAACAATCTTCATATACACTCACCCCTCTTGTTGAATAATCATATATTATCTCACTTTTCAGTATTAACAATATGATTATCCCGAATAATGGGATGATAACAAAAAATATAACTATTCCCCATCACTTCCCTGAATAACGAAACAGGAATTGATAAGGCAGATGATGTGCAATGAATAGGTGTTTCTAAGCAAGCCAAACTACCTAACACGTCCTCGATAGCCAAGCTCGTTGGATATGAGGTTAGCATACTTTTTCACCATGTTTGAATACTTTTCGATGTTAACTTCCCCAAATCTTATCGAAGGTCCAGCAACATTCAAGGAACCGATTACGGTGTTCTCGTATGAGAAGATAGGAGCGCCGATTCCTGTGGTTCCCTCCGTTGCCTCGCTTATTGAAATAGCATATCCATTCTGTTTAATCGTCAAAAGTTCTTGTTCGACATCTTTTCGTAAAAATGCTTTTAAAGAAGTAGCCTCACTCCATTCGAAGGAATCCATGATTGTTTTTTGCAGCATTGGGTTCAGGAAAGCCAGAATAACTCGATTAGAGGCTCCTATAAACAATGGCAAACGCAGCCCAATGGGTTCTGATATTTTCAAGACTTGTGGTGAGTCGACAGAATCAATGTAAATTCCTTCTGCATTTTCTCGAACCGATAAATATACAGTCTCCTTTGTTTGTTTCGATATCTCCTCCATAAAAGGTCTTGCGATGGTACGCAACATTAAACTGTCCCACATTAAAAAACCGTACTTCATAATGGACAGACCAAGCTTGTAACGTTTCGTCTTTGTATTTTGGGCCACAAAGCCATGTTCCGCTAATGAGGTAAGCAAGCGATGCACGCTCTGCACCGGCATATTTAACGCTTTGCTTATTTCCGTCACACTCATATCTTTCTCAGTGCCTTGCGGAAGCAGCAAATCCAAAATTTGAACAGCCTTAGAAATTACACCAGACAATCTGTTTTCACTCCTCAACTCCAATTTGGACTCATTATACCAAAAAGGTTAGAGAGGATAACATTACAATTGCGATATCTTACAACTGAGTAGTTTATAAAAAAACGTGTCTGGGTCGCCCTTTGAAGGGGTCATCCAAACACGTTTCATTTTTACCCTGATATGATATTGATGATTCCTATCGTGTTTCCCTAAAATTGTACTTTTCAGGATACATGTTCAAACTGGCTGTTGTATAAATCGGCATAGAATCCGTTTTTACCTAGCAATTCCTCATGATTACCCGTTTCAATAATGTTACCGTCCTTCATAACCAGAATCAGATCGGCGTTCTTAATCGTTGAGAGACGGTGGGCAATCACAAAGGAGGTTTTCCCAACAGTAAGTCGGTCCATCGCTTGTTGAATCAGTAACTCCGTACGCGTATCGACCGAACTTGTGGCCTCGTCCAGAATGAGCATGGGCGCATCTTCAATCATGGCTCTTGCAATGGTAATCAATTGCTTTTGACCGGCAGAGAGATTAGCTTTGTCGTCTAGCACTGTATCATAACCCTGCGGTAAAGTTTTAAGGAAGCTATGCAGACCCACTGCTCTACATGCGGCTTCTACCTGTTCATCGGTAACATGCTCTTTGGAAAAGACGATATTCTCACGAATCGTTCCTTCAAACAGCCATGTATCCTGCAGTACCATGCAGAATAATTTATGAACATTCTCACGTGTTAATTGGCTGATCGGAGTTCCATCAATATAAATTTCCCCTCCGTTCAGCTCATAGAACCGCATGAGCAAATTCACGAGCGTCGTCTTACCGGCACCTGTAGGGCCAACAATGGCAATTTTCTGACCAGCTTCAGCTTTCATAGAGAAATCTTTGATAATCATATGGTCTTCATTATAACCGAAACGGACATGCTTAAATTCGACATCCCCTTTGGCGTTATCCAGCTTCATGGTCTTGTCGCTCTCATCCACCAATTCTTCTTCACCCAGAAATTCGAATACACGTTCACTAGCAGCTGCCGCCGATTGCAAATTGGTTGCAGCCTGCGCCAACTGTGACAAAGGCTGTGTAAACAGACGAATATACACCATAAAGGCCACGATAGTTCCGATCGTTATAACATGTTGGTTCACCAGCAAAGCGCCCACGATACAGACCGCAACATAACCGAAATTCCCGATGAACATCATAACCGGCATCATCAGGCCAGACATGAACTGGGATTTCCATGCATTTGTATACAAGCGGCCATTAATGCCATGAAACACTTCTTTGGCTGCTTTTTCTCCGTTATATACCTTGACTACGTTATGCCCAGCATAGGTTTCTTCGATATGACCGTTGATCTGGCCAAGCTCTGCTTGCTGTGCTACAAAATATTTCTGTGAATGCTTCATAATTACGGTCATCAGTGAAAAACCGATCAGCGTAGCTACAATCCCAGTAATGGTCATGATCCAGTTCGTATATAGCATCATAATCAATGCACCCACAAAGGTTGCCAGTGCGCTGACAAGCGTGCCGAGACTGTTGTTTAACGTTTGTCCAATCGTATCGACATCATTGGTCACACGGCTAAGCACATTACCATAGCTCGTAGCATCAAAATACTTCAAAGGCATATGATTGATTTTTCGGGACAGCTCTGTCCGCATCTTCTTTGTAAGACGCTGTGACACGGTTACCGTAATGAATCCTTGGAAATAATTAAAGATAAGGCCGAGACCATACAAAACTACCAATACAAGAACAATCTTCTGAACAGCATTCACATCAATCCCTGTTACGATTCCTTCCTGGATCAGGTTGGCAATATCGCTGAGCTTATCTGGACCAATCACGTTGAAGACGGAACCGGCCAGCGCCAGCACCATTGAGAGTATGATCATAGGCATATAGGCCTTGATGTAGGATAAGAGCTGGCGAATGTTCTTTTTAAAATCATTCGCTTTTTTACCAGTTCCCATCCCTTCCGTAGGACCTCTACCTATGGGACCTCGCTGTTTCATTTCGATGTGCTTACTGCCGACGGTGTGTTCATTCTTGTCCATGTACGAGTTCCTCCTTCGAAAGCTGCGAATAAGCGATCTCCTGATAGGTGCTGCAATTCGCCATCAGCTCTTTGTGTGTGCCGTTCCCTACAATCTCGCCCTGGTCCAGAACGATAATCCGGTCAGCGTCCTTAATGGTGCCTATGCGCTGAGCAACAATGAGTGTCGTAGCATGGCCGGTTTCTTGTTTAAGCGCCGAGCGCAGAATCCGGTCTGTTCTGTAGTCCAATGCCGAGAAGGAATCATCGAAGATATAAATCTCCGGCTGACGGTAGATGGCACGCGCAATGGACAGACGCTGCTTTTGACCACCGGACACGTTCGCTCCACCTTGTGAAATCCGTCCTTGATACTGACCGTCCATTTTTTCAACAAATTCCGTGCCTTGGGCAATCCCCACGGCTGTTTTGACGAGTTTCTCCGAAGCTTCTGCTCTTCCGTTATCGCCATACGAAACATTGGATGCCACTGTACCGCTGAAAAGTACGGCTCTCTGTGGGACATACCCGATTTTGTTATGGAGTGTCTGCTGCTTATAGTTTCTGACATTCACACCATCCACGAGTACCTCTCCCTCAGTCACATCGTAGAAACGAGAAATCAGATTGATTACGCTGGTTTTACCGCTGCCTGTTGCGCCAATAAAGGCAACCGTCTCGCCTTGTTTTGCCGTAAAGCTAATGTTGCGAAGCACAGGCTCCTCCGCATCCGGATATTTAAAGCTGACATTACGGAATTCCACCTGACCCATAACGCCCTCTTCTCCAGCTGTCTCATGCCCGTCAATGATGCGGGATTCGGTATTCAATACCTCCATAATCCGTTTGGCAGAAATCGAAGCTCGAGGCATCAGGAAGAATATCATACTTACCATCATAAAGGCCATGACCACCTGCACCGCATAAGATGAGAATACGACCATATTAGAGAATAGCGAAATGCGGTCCGGCACGGCCGTTCCGTTAATCAGGTAAGCGCCAATCCAATAGATCGAGACACTCAGACCCGACATAATAAAGGTCATGCCCGGACCAACCATTGTCATTAACCGGTTCGCAAACAGGTTTGTATTCATCAATTCGGTATTGGCCTGCCCAAACTTCTCCTCCTGATACTGATCTGCATTATAAGCACGCACTACGCGAAGCCCCGTCAGATGCTCACGTGTTACCCTGTTCAGATTATCAGTGAGACGTTGGATTTTTTGGAAACTGGGGAGAGCAAAAATAACAATGACACTCAGCATCAGGATCAGGACAGCCACAGCCACTCCTGTAGAGGCGGTCCACTGCCAGTTTTTATCTGCGATCTTTGCAATGGCCCACACGGCCAGAATCGGCGCCTTGATGATCACCTGCAACCCCAGCGCAACCACCGTTTGAATTTGGGTAACATCGTTCGTGGAACGGGTGATAAGGCTGGCTGTTGAAAAGCTGTTCATCTCTTCCATCGAAAAAGATAAGGCCTTGTCAAAGACCATCGCACGCAGGCGCATGGCCAGCCCTGCCGCGACCTTTGCCGCAAAATAGCCGACAATAATAGATGCAATCATACTCCCGACAGCACATAACAGCATATAAATACCAGGAATCAGCAGTTCCGACATCGGCGTTCCTGCAGTTTGCAGCTTGGTTGTAATTTCGGCCATATAATCAGGCAACTTCAAATCCAGCCACACCTGCACAACGATGAAGGCCAAGCTGCAAAGCACGAACATCCATTCATTTTTCTTGAGATATTTGAATATCTTCAGCATTCTGTTGTTCTCCTTTATCTGAAAATCTTAGGTGTTTGGTGCAATTAACGTATCCTGCATACGTCCTCTACATAGGAATTTAGCTTTTAGAGACAATAAGCTTGATGAGTCGGATAAACTCTTTGGCATCCTGTTCGTCCAGCTTTCGAAGGATTTTCTCGCTCCATGCGACTCCTTCGTTATACCTGTCAATCATAAATTGCTTGCCTGAATCCGTAATGAATACAATCACCTTACGTTTGTCGTTGGCATCCGTACGGCGTACAACCAACCCTTTCTTCTCCAAACTTTTCAGCGCCGTTGCTATCCGTCCCGTACTGACGGACAAGTATTCGCTCAAATGGCCCGAAGTAACCCCGTCCTGATGACTCAAAGCAATGAGAATTCCCATTTCACCACGAGAGAAATGCACTCGTTCCTCTAATGCCGGTTTGCGCGATTTGACGATACACTCGAATAGTTCGGTTGCCGATGCTTTATAGTCCATTGCCGTACCACCTTCTGTATTTATCTTATACTGTAAGATAATAATGACATCTGGATATAAAGTCAATTCGGGAAAATATGGAATGGTTGGAGAAGGATAAATTATTCACAATTGCTACAAATAAAAAAAGCTGCGATTTTCGCAGCAATAATTTCTCCTATTTATTATCGACTACTCCAGTGATAGAAAATCTTTGGACAAGAATACCGGCTTGATCAATGGTTTGTTTTACAATTGAAGCAGCAGGTTGGTCGTTGGCTAACCGAAGACGCTGTCCCGCCCAAAGTGACATATACTCGGGGCTGTTCGCTTTTGCAGCCGCCTGACGAATGTCCCGGGTCATCGCGTTTTGAATAGGGTAAGCAGGAATTGTTCTCTTTCAATTATAGAAAAACTGGCGCCGAACGGAATATCGACACCAGTTTTTGACCGTACATCTTTTCCCAATATTGTGGCTTGACTAAGAAAATGCTGAATGAGATTCAACCGATTGATTAAACGATGTTAGAATGATGCTTTTAGGCAAATTATTGATCAGTGCTATTCAACAGATTCAAGCCTCCATTGTTGATTATAATTCGATGTATACCGCCATTGCTGGATAGGAACTCCCTCTGCAGTGGATAGGCCTGTGACATCAGCTGGCTTATTGGAAATGACAGGAGTGATGCGATAGTAACCATCTCCTGTAGAGATAAAAGCAAATTTTTGTTGATCTTGGTCAGTACTAGCAGCCAGTTGGAATTTAGCGCCATGATCAAGAGAGCCATTTGTTACCTCGAGTGAACGTCCACTTTCCACATTCTTGATACTGTATTGACCGCCACCTAGATGCGTAACACTCCATTGCTGATTTGCTTCACCTGTATAGGTTGATTTAATTACACTTGCACCTTCTATCGTATTATCGGTTTCCATGGCCTTGCCATCCAAACGCACAATGAAACGATAAGTACCATCAGAAACATTTCCATCAGGAATGCTTGCCGGATCTCCGCTGCCGGCCGGCCGGGTATAGAGAAGAGTTCCGAAACCAAGTTGGTCAAACGTTGATGGATACTTCAAATTCGGACCACCTTCGGTACCTTCCAAAACCATTCGGGCAGCAATATTGGGTGCAGACAGACCTTTCCGATTGACATAATGGTTGTAGATCATCGCCCAGATGGGACGCATTTCGCTACGTTTGTCAGGCGATATTCCAGATTGAATATTTACCGCACCGTTTCTTCCTGATCCCCATTCATAAGTTGCAAAGGGTACATCCTCGCCATTGTTGTATTTGGCAACATATTCAGCAGCACGCAGGAAACGATTGTCCGCCCATCCATAAAGATCATCTCCCTGATTCCATGCCATTTCAGCAATTGTTGCCATTAAACCAACGCCTAATTGAGTATGCGCTTGGTCCCTTCCAGACTCTTGCCATTGGGCAAGACCATCCGGATGAAGGAATGGGATCGCATTATAAATGGACCCATTTCCTGCACCATTTTTAAAATATTCAACACCGATATCATAAATATCCTGGCGGTCACAGAATATTCCGATGGCAATGGTGGCAGCCATATTACTTAGATCCCAGTTCGCCCAGTAATTCTGTATATATGAATCATTATGACTATTGCCGTATTCATTGCCAATAAGGAATCTCTCGTTCAATGGTTTGTAAAATACAGTAAGAAGCATGTTCTGCATTTGTTCCACATTAAACCCCGGATAATCTCTCATAAGTTCTGCTGCATTAGCCAACTCATACCCATAAATTCCCGCTGCTAAGTAGCGATCAGCATTGCCGGAGATCGTTTTAAGATTAGAAGACCAGGCATTCAAAATATCACGAGCTGTATCTCCATTTGCGGTGTCCCCTGTAATTTTCCAACAAAGTGCATTCTGGTAAGCACGAGCTATATCATTATACAACAGAGCTACATTTTGCTCATTTCCTCCCCGGATAATGATAGAAGTAGCGCGTGGTTTCCATCCAGCCTGTGAAAGTGGGCTGGACTGCAATTGATTCCAACCATCCAAATAGGGTTGTCTGCCTTCATGAATCATCTGCTTCATTCGGTCAAAATCTGCTTTCGTATGTAATAGACCAGGATGAGCAAATCCAGTGGACGCTGCAGCTTTCGACAATGTTTTCTCAGTGAATCCAAATGCACTTATTACTAGGCAAAAAATAATTGATACTAATAGTGTTCTTTTCAACAATTTACATTCTCCTTATATTAGTGTATTTAAAATAAATCCTCTGCTATTTTTTCTCGATCCCTCCTTTATGTAATTCTCCTTTGAGTTGGTATATATACCTGTTTTTTCTGCGCTATTATGTTTATCGGTACTTCGATGTTTGATAATAGTAATATCTTAAAAAATAGTTCTTTTGAACTGTTAGCTGAAGGATTTGAAAGACAAAAGGTTGTTAACACAAAAAAGCCGCCAATTAGGCGACTTCTTAAATGGTACATGCTCATCAATTTTCTTCATTTTTATTTCCAGTTTCATTGTGGTTATTTCGAAGACTAGGGTTGAGGGCAACTTTGTGCAGACGGTAACCAATTGTACTGGTTGTTCATAACCCTCACAAGGATAGAGACTATCAGATGCTTAATGAATGAAAAAAACGATTTAGATGCTCGGCAAACAATTTAGGATAAGGTATTAGTTCTAACATCTCTACGAATGATCCTGGCCACCTATGAGTCAGCAACAGTGGTCGCTCGGATGTCCCTTCACCTCAAACGTGCACAAAGTGTATGTCGAAGCCGTCCACCTGTTCAATAAACTTTGGGAAACGGTTTAGCCATGCTTCCTGTTCACGCCAAGAGATTGGCGGGGAGCTTTTCACTTACGAGAGAAGGCATCTGAAGCTCAGCCCATTAGGGAGAGAATTAATACCTCTAGCAGAAGATCTACTGGCTACTCATGACCAGATTAGAAATATACGAAGCAACCAGGAGGTTAAAGGCGTTGTAAGGGTGGCTGCACCAGAGTCTTTAACGATTTCTAGATTAAGTCCGATTATTAGGGAGTTCTCTTTAAAATATCCTCATGTCAAATTCATCCTTACCAACGGTACATGTGAACAAAACCAGGTTGACTTAATTAGTGGACGTGTAGATGTGGCTTTGATGGTCTACCCGGAAATACATCCGGAAAAATGCATTCATTATTCTTTGGTCAAGGAGAACATTGTCCTGGTGTGCAACAATGACGGTCCAGACCATTTTGATGAATACAAGCGAGAGAACACCAACCATTGTTTTATTACGAATGAAGAAGGCATTTTAGATAAAGACCAAGAACGCTCAATACCTGACTACGGGTATGTATTGGTGGAGATAATAGCATTAGCTTCCCTATTTCAGAACTGTAGTAATTTCAGTTCCACACCAAGGAGACTTAAGAACCATGAAAATTGTAATTTTATATTTCATCTTGGCTTTGTTAGCATTGTCGATGACCATCTTAATCGATTTACTGTCAGGAATGAGCCTATTTGAAGCATTTCACTCTATCCGGGCGGCCTTCGCCAACACAGCCATACCAGAGGTAATTGTCATGGTGTTTTTTCTATTTCTTCCTTTTGTTAATGTCATTACAGCAGCTGTACGGAAAAGGAGTCTGCGGAAATAACTAAGCTCAACGCTTATCGCTTATCGCAATAGCCCTAATCTTTTACGTACCCGGTGGACAACGAACAACAGAATGGGAATGGCCGTGAATAGAACAGACAGGATATAGCGCAAAAAGAATGCTCCCTCTTCCAAATGCCTTGGATAATTCTCCGCACTGATCAGCGAACCAAACAGAACAACAACACCAACAGGAATGGCCAGTCTTCGGGTATCTTGTACTTTGAATAAGTCCGCAGTCACAGCTATGACGGCGTAACAATAAAGGGTCATTTTAAAGAATACTCCTATAATTAAAGTTAAAATAACAAGAGCATCCAACCGTTGGATAAAATTTGCCAGGTTAACCAGTGTTATCGTTGTGTACATGGGAAAGGTACTTCTCTCATATATATTTTTTCCAAGTACTGAAATTTCGATAGCATGTGTAGAACAAAGCAGGATGCCACTTAAAACGATAGCCGCAATCCCTGTTTTTCGGGACTGACAAGATTTTTGCAGATGAGGGAAAATTGTAGTCATGCAGATCAGCTCGCCAAAAGGGAAAGTTAAAATATTGGGAAAAGCCGACCTAAGAGCCTGCTTCCAATCCACAGCATGCAGCGGAAACAGATTTTTAAAATCAACCAGCCCCGCAGCAATCACGACAAAAAAACATATGAAACCCATGAAAAAAATAACTAACAGATAAATTTCTGACGTTCTAAAAAACACTTCAACCCCCTTATTCAGAATATATGTGACAGCAGTGACCATAATGGCATTGATTATGAATACCGGCGTTTGGTCATAGGAAGCAGCGATCAGCAGGTCACCGGATTCGCGCAAGATTCTGGACCCATTAAACACTAAAACAGGAATGTACAGAAAACTCAATGGCCACCCAATAGTTTTACCCAGGATTTTTTGGGTATATCCGCTGATGATCAGATTAGGATATTGACAGTACAAATCATGAAATATCAGATACAAGAGCACTCCCCCAGGCAAAGCTAGAAGGATCGATAACCATATAGTATGTCCAGTTTCAAGTCCAATGGGAATCACAATGGCTGTTCCTAATTCAAATAAAATAATCATGGCAAACAATTGATTTGTACCAATAACTTCTTTTTTCATCACTTCTGCTCCGCTTCCTTTTAGTTAAATTGGTCCTTATTCATGTACGGCTTTAACCTCATTCCTGTCCCTCGGATATAAGCCTCTACACGAATGTCCAGCTTGCCTTGGGCAAACAAGGAGTCCCACTGCTCTTTTACTGCTTCCCACTCCTTCGGACGGAGACGTTTCAGTTCATTGCCAAAACCAAAAATGTCACTTTTTAACCGCTGAGCTGCTTGTATGGACTGGATTACTTCTTCTTTCGTATGCTTGGCCAATTGCTCTTCCAACTTCATGATCTCATCCGCACTACTGAAGTCTACAAATCCCCGTGTTTCGTTCACTTTTCCTTCCTCTTGAATGTGAACATGAAAAACGGGTATCCCCTCCTGAAGCTCCACGTTTATATCCGTTTTGGAATAATTTATATGGACTGCGACCGATGCTTCCATATTTTCTGTATCAATGTTGACTATGGTTTGATCTATCTTGTTCTGAACCCATAATGTACCCTTGGCCTCGGAGCCTTCCAGCCACGCTGTTAGTTTCCCTTTTTTGAACACTCCAAGCCCATTTATTGAGAGAATAGCCTTCACTTCCGTCTGTTCCAAACTTGCTTTCTTCTTGCCTTCTTCCCTGTCTCCGATAATTCGGATGCCACTAATAGCCACTTCTCCTTCCCCAGTGATTTCATTAATTAATTCAAAAATATTGATATTCTTGTTTTCTCCCCATATTTTCGCCGTGTTTTTAGCTTTCTTGACCATGCCTATCGCAGGCAGACTCTCTATAGGTAGCAGGATTTTCAGAACAGCATTAGCATCAACACCTCTTGAAACCAGAACAGTAGAGTTCAACCTAAGCTCGTGAGACCTTTCAAACACATCAAAAATCTCATTTATTCCACTTCTAGCGAACGCTTCCCCGATAACAACAAGCTGCGTGTGAGCAAAAAACAACTGTCTTGCTGTCTTTTTTGATGTTTTGCGAAATGCGCCAAATAAAGTCCTGTCCGTCGTAGAATAGACCGTAGTGGTAGATTGTCCTGTATTTGCGCCCGTACTTGTGGCCGTCGACGAAGGATTCACAATTTGAAAAGTGACCTCATATTCCTCTTTATCTGGGGCTTTATCGATTCCAATGCCGGTTACGATCGCCAGTTCATTTAGTTCCCGTCTGTTCCAGCAACTTGTCAGCAGCATAATTATAAGGATACAAAGTATGATTCGCAGCAGCCCTTTATCCTTCATTCGGCTTGCCCCCCTCTTTACCTAATACGTTTATTGTGCTTTTTCTGACTGATTAAGCGCGGTCGGGTCTTCATGAATTGGAAGGGTAATCGGAAGAAGGCATCATGCTGATTCTGGGCTATAAACGGACCCATAGGAGACATATATGGAACCCCCAAGGAGCTTAGACTACACATATGCGCAATCATTATAAAGCTAAATACACACACGCCGTAGAGCCCCATAAATGCCGCTATGAACATAATGACGAATCGAAGAATTCGCACCGAAAGAGCCATGTTGAACGCCGGGGTGGCAAGACTGGAAATACCTGTGAGAGAGACAGCGATGACTATGGCTGGAGTAACAATGCCTGCCTGCACCGCTGCCTGCCCAATTACCAACCCTCCGATAATCGATACTGTCTGTCCAATTGGGCTAGGCATTCGAACGCCAGCTTCACGGATAATCTCAAACGTCACTTCAAGCAGGAGTATCTCAATAAAAGTAGGGAAGGGTACATTTTCTCTCTGGGAGGCCAGATTAATCAACAGCGGGGTCGGGATCATTTCCTGATGAAAGTTCAGAGCTGCCACAAACAGACCGGGGCCTAACAAAGAAATCGCCAGACACATAAATCTCAATAACCGGATCAAGGATGAGATGTCATATCGCTGGTAGTAATCTTCAACTGCATGAAAAAACATAAAAAAGGTAGTAGGCGCAATCAGCACGAAGGGCGTTCCATCAACAAAAATGGCAATTCGCCCCTCCAGCAGATTACCTGCTACACTGTCCGGACGCTCGGTATTATAGAGTGTTGGAAAAGGTGAATATTTGTTTTCTTCAATTAGCTGCTCTATGTACCCTGATTCCAAAATGGAATCGATATGGATACCCTGTAACTTTTGCTTTAGGTTCTGTATCGTCGATTCTTTTGCGATGCCGTTTATGTACATGATAGCCACATCGGTTTGGGTAACAGCACCGATTTTCATCGTTTCAATCCATAGATTGACGTTTTTTATTCTCCGGCGGACCAGGGAGAGATTTGTCCCAATGGATTCCGTAAAACTTTCTTTGGAACCGCGGATGGCTACCTGGGTAGAAGCCTCTGTGACCGCTCTGACCTCGCCCCCGCTGGTGTTCCCGCTAATTGCTTTGGCCAGTCCATCCACTAGAATTATCGTATTTCCAGATAAAAGGGCTTCAAAAAGCTCCTTCCAGTCATTAAGTACTTTTTCTTCACCGATACTCAAGGCTTTGTCTTTCATAAATTGATAAATTCCGCTTACCGATTTGACTTCCGGACCTCCCCAGTTGGGAGTGTCAAAGGCCATAATGTGCGTAATAAACTCATCGACGATGTTTTTATCATTTAAACCGTTAAAATATACAGCTGCCACCTCTATATGTGAAGTTACCAGCTCAAATTTACGAATAATAATATCAGGGCTGTTTCCAAGCCGGGACCTGATTTCCTTCAAGTTGTTTGCTAAATTCATGGAGATCAAGGGGTCTTCATTACTGGGCATCATCTACACCTCCTGCCCATACTATTTGCTGTCCAAACCTGTTTTATGCAGTATATGGGAATTTTATTATCGGTAATCAGGCCGCTGCTAGATTTTTACTCCTGTATGCCAAAAAGATTACAGTATGTTCACCTTTAATACTCTGAAATATGCTGAAAGAAAAAGAGAGTAGCTGAGAACAAAAATCAAAACTTGTATCGTTACCGTACTTCCTCACCCTCAACATTACAAAAATTGACATTTCGGATGAAAATAAGTAGTATAATTAGAAAGATTTATATAAAAAAAGGAACCCTTTCCTCATTCCCCTCTATTCAAATTCCTATTTCTATCTATCCTATTTTAAGGAGTGAAAATGCTATGCGCGCACGAATGGTAAAAGCGAATACAAGGAATGTAATCGGTAGCTATTGCAAATGGATCGCGGCTGGGATGATTGTAACTCTCACGGGATGCTCGCTTGCATCCGCCGCTCCTTCACCCTCACTCTCATCCCCAAGTAAAACTAGTGAATCTGCCTCCTCCCTGGTTACATTTCAATTGCAAGAGGCTACGATTGCTCAGATGCAGGACGCGATGAAGTCAGGAGCACTGTCGAGTGTCGAGCTCACAGCCATGTACCTCAACCGGGTATACGCCTATGATTCTAGTGGCATTCGGCTGAATTCAATCCCTGTTCTAAATCCCGATGTGCTAAAAGAAGCTGCTCAGGTTGATCAGCTAAGGGCACAGGGTATTAATACCGGGCCTCTGCAAGGCATCCCCTACACAGTTAAAGACAGTTACAAGGTTAAAGGACTCACTGTTGCTTCTGGATCTCCGGCTTTTAAAAACCTGATGGCAAAAGATGATGCCTTTACTGTAGAGAAGATACGCAAATCCGGTGGAGTGCTAATTGGTAAAACCAACATGCCGCCAATGGCAGCAGGAGGAATGCAAAGAGGCGTTTATGGCCGTGCTGAAAGTCCGTACAATCCAAATTATTTGGCTGCAGCCTGGTACTCTGGCTCCTCTAACGGATCTGGCGTGTCAACAGCCGCCAACCTTGCTGCCTTTGGTATGGGGGAAGAAACAGTATCTTCTGGAAGATCACCAGCATCTAACAATGGTTTAATTGCCTACACGCCATCACGGGGCTTAATCTCCATTCGGGGGAATTGGCCGCTTTTTCCTATACGGGATGTCGTGGTCCCACATACGAGGACTGTCGAGGACATGCTCCGCTTGCTTGACGTGATTGTTGTAGAGGATAAAATCACAAAAGGTGATTTCTGGCGAGAACAGAAAGCCGTTCGCCTCCCTTCTGTCAACAGTGTTCGTCCCAATTCCTATCTAGAGCTGCGGGATACTCAAGCTTTGAAAGGCAAACGAATCGGTGTTCCGAAAATCTATATCGGTAAGGACCATGAAACCACAACTCCGATTAAATTCAGACCTTCAATACAAGCATTATGGGAAAAAGCTGTAAAGGATTTAACAGCTCTTGGAGCTGAAGTTGTGGAAGTTGACTTCCCTTTGCAAGTGAACAGCGAGAAGGACCGACCAACAGCGAAAACACCTGAAGAACGTGGTTTGATGCCGGCAAAATGGAGTGAAAAGGAATTCGGGCTGCTTAATCCTTATGCAGCTGAGGAATTCCTTAAAAGTGTGGGCGATCCGAATTTCCCGTCATGGGCTAATATTGACCCTGCAACTGTCTTCCCGAATCCGCCCGGTTCGGTAGATGCCAAACGTGGCAGAGACCTTGGTCACTATGACGTATTCATTGAAACCATAAAGAAAGGCGTCACCCCTTTCGAACAAATTCCTCAGTTTCATGAAGGGTTGCGGGGGCTGGAAAATGTACGAAAGATAGATTTTGAAAATTGGATGAAGCAAAACAACCTTGATTTTATTGCTTTCCCGGCCAATTCGAATATTGGCAAGGCTGATTCTGATGTGAATGAAACGTCTTATGAGGAGGCTTGGGAGAATGGCAACTATTTCTCCAATACGAATTTCCTTCTACGCGAGTACGGGATCCCAAGTGTGTCTGTGAGTATGGGCGCAATGAAGGATACGGGTATGCCCGTCAATCTGACGATGGCAGGTGCCGCATATAGCGATAATGACCTGCTTCGATACGCTTATTCCTATGAGCAGGCAACCAAAAACCGTCCTATTGCAACACGCACACCAGCGCTTGAGGATGAAACCTTTTCCTATAACCCGCAAACTGCTCTTCCACCCTCTAAACGCAAGGAAACAGGAGCCCCTGCACTTAAGTTGAATGCTTCGGTCAAAGACGATGTTCTCGCTTTGGAAGGTTCAGTCACAGATCAAAGCGAAATCGCGCAGCTCAAAGTTTATGTCAATGGCATGCGTGTCGCTATTACAGAAGATAAAGCTAATTGGTCAGCAGCGCTCCCAACTACTAAATTCAAGCAGGGAGGCGCCTCCCAAGCTGATACACTGCATATTCTCGTGCTGGCGAAGGATATTTACGGAAATACCGCAGCTCAAATCAAGTCTGTCACTTTACCCCAATGACGAAGGACATCATGGTCTTAGCAACGGGATCATTGAGCTGGGCAGGCTGGAGGTTGGTCAGATGAAGCTGTAACTTCCAGCTCTTTGAATTAAATATTTAAATTAGCAAACTCCCTCGCTGCTTTCGCAGTATAGGGAGTTTTTCTTCAAATCCCATCATTATTCAGCTTGCCTGCTTCAGTCCAACCGCTGAACTTAGTACTATCGCAATGAATAAAATTCTCGTGGTATTACGTGATTCACCATAAAGGATCATATCCAGTATGGCCCCGACCAAAGCTCCAATACCAGTTTTTGATAACGCTGTAAATGTAGTGCGGAACTAAAGCAGCAATGAAAAAAAGCCTGAGATCATACTGCATACAGCAGTTTTTCTCCCAGGCTCTTATCCCTCCGTGACACAGTACAACGACTGTGAGTTTTCTCTTGGACCAGCCGATATGACATCGCGGAACCCTAGAAAATCTTTTTAAATTCAATTATAGTATAAATGTTTTGGTCATTATGAAATCAATCTGTTCTTCATCCCCCATATAAAAAGAGTGTGCACCCGTTTGAACAAACCCCATTTTCTCATAAAAAGCAATGGCATTTTCATTTTTTTCCCATACACCGAGCCAAACCTTCTTTTTATGATGTCCCAGTGCAATTTCGATAGCTTTATTTAACAGATGCTTACCCAGCCCATGTTTTTGAAATTTGTTTTTAATATAAATCCTCTCCACTTCGAGTGACTCATCACCCATTTTTTCGGATTGGGCATCATTTATATTGATCTTCAAATATCCGGCAAGCTCTTCATTGAAATAGATGAAAAAGATTTCTGAAGAGACATTAGCCAATTCCTTATCCAGCTGTTTCAAGTTAAATGCTCTTTCCAGATAGGCTTGCATATTTTCAGGTGAATTTTGATCTTTAAAAGTATCGTTGAATGTTTCAATGCTTATTTCTTGGAGTATTTGTACATCTTCACAGCTGCATTTGATCATTTTCACATTCATTATAACTATATCGCTCCTTCATATAAATCAATTAATAATTTCTTTTGTTCCCTTTTTTCACGAATTCCCATTCATCACTTATATTTTTTCTTACTCTTTGAAGAAGAGTAAAAATAGTGTTTACTTCACTTTCCGAAAATCCCGCTAATGCAACTTGATCCGAATAATCATGTTCTCTTTTTATGAAAGGATAAACACTGTTTCCTTTTTCTGTTGGAAAGAGTTTATTAATTTTTTTGTTATGCTGATCCTCTTTCTTTTCAATAAAACCATTAATTACAAGTTTTTGGATAGCGCGAGATGCTGTTGTTCGATCTACTTTTATCATCTCAGCTAACTTTTCTTGAATAATTCCTGGGTTTTCACATATTCGTACAAGGTATAAATACTGTCCTTTTGTAAGGTCATATTCTTTGAATTCAATATTACTGATAGAATCTAATGCCCTTGCTATCATTCCAATTTCACGAAGTACTTCCTTCATAATGAACTCCTTTGCCCCTATTTTGTTGCAAATGCAATAAACATAGTATATATTTAATCTACCCTAATTTTGTTGCATTTGCAACTTGAAATTATAATAAAGAGGTCGAGTAAAGTGAAATATGTTTTTTTTGTAATAGGAATTTTTATATTATCCCTTGGTATTTCTTTCACTATACAATCAGACCTTGGGACATCACCTTTTGATGCACTATTGGTAGGACTATCCACAAATGTGGGGCTTACTGTAGGAAGTTGGGAAATCATAATGGCTTTAATCTTGATCTGTTGTAATTCACTTTTAAAAAGACAAAGACCAGAAGTTTTGGGATTGTTAACAGCATTTACAACGGGGATTGGTATTGATATGTGGCTTTTTTTATTGCAGGATTTAATAACACCTGAACTATGGTACAGCAAAGTTGTTTGTTTTGGAATTGGTTTAGTTGTTGTGGGATTAGGAACTGCAACCTATTTACAGACAAACTTTGCACCCATTCCAGTTGACCGATTAACCATAATCATACAAGAATTAACTGGAAAAAATCTATTTTTTTCGAGAACATTCATTTACCTCATCTTCTTGATCATAGCATTCATTTTAAATGGACCCATTGGCATTGGAACTTTGTTAACTGTTTGTTTAGGGGGGGTAATACTCAATTATTTCATGCCCCTCACTGGAAAAGTATTAGACCGCATATTAACACACTCTGGTACATCACCAAATCATGATAAAGATAAAAAGCATTCAATGTAGAATGCTTTTTATCTTTCTTATTCAACTGACCTGATCTGAAGGCATAATATCATTATATTAATTTCAATACAGAATCTTTGTTTTCAGTTTTAAGTTTCTCTAGAAGAATTGGTACAGTTATTTGTCTCTTAATTGGTACTTTAATTGTGTCTAATTCATTTTTATAATGTGTTTGTATTTTGAAGGTCAATTCATAAAGGAGTGTAACTTTATGTTCCACGGATTATCTGCTTTTCCACTCACCCCGGTGAATGAGACAGGCATTGACGAAAAAGCATTTGTAGCACTGATTCAACGATTAGTTGCAGCTGGTGTAGACTCAATTGGGGCATTGGGTTCAACTGGAAATTATGCATATCTTAATCGAGAAGAACGTTTCCGGGTTCTTCAACTTGCTGTCCACTCAGCAGACGGGATTCCCGTGATGACAAGTATAAGTGCGATTCGTACCTTAGAAGTACTTCGATTAGCGGAAGATGCACAAAGAGCAGGAGCAAGTGCAGTGCTGCTAGCCCCTATCTCCTATCAAGCACTAACGAATGAAGAAGTATTTTCACTCTATGAACAGGTAACCCGTTCACTCTCCATTCCACTTTGTGTCTATGATAATCCAGGTACCTCCCATTTTCATTTCAGTGACGAATTGCACGGCCGAATTGCTGGGTTACCTCATGTTGGTTCTATTAAGATTCCCGGAGTACCTACTGATCCCGAAGCAGCCAAGACACGCATCAAAAAACTACGAGAGTCGATTCCTCCCCATGTAACTATAGGAGTAAGTGGAGATTCATTTGCAGTCACCGGCTTGAATGCAGGTTGTGAAGCATGGTACTCCGTTCTCGCCGGTTTGTTTCCAAAGGCGTGTCTAAAAATAACCCGATTGGCCCAGGACGGTTTTGCTGACGAAGCAGAACGACTCTCGACACTACTTGAACCTATTTGGACGTTATTTCATCAGTATGGTAGCCTTCGTGTTGTTTCAGCAGCAGCAGAAATAAGTGGCTTAATCTCAAGTTCCAGTCTTCCTTTGCCCTTACAACCATTGAATCAATCAGCTAGAGAACACTTGAAACTTATACTAAAGAATCTTCAGGAATGAATTGTTTCTTTTACTATTTATCAAAAAAAGAGCGGAATCTCAACATGTATCTAGATTCCGCTCTTTCAGCATGGAGACGCTGCTTTAGCTTAGGACTGTTTTCTTATCGAATCCGTCCAGAGAGCATCCACAGGCGGTAATTCGCTCCCTTGTGTCATATATATCCGGTCGACTCTGAGTTGTGACTTTCGAGCTAAGATCGAAAACAGGTGAACACCACTGGGCAATTCCAAATCCGACAGTAAACACCAATAGTACACTTGAGCGGTGTTATACGTATGCAGTGTGCCCATGCCCAGTTGTTCGGATAACGGTCTTACTACGCCGTCCAGCGATAAGTAGCATGAATCGGATTGGTCGTTATGATGTCGAACCAAAATCCAAATATGGTAAAGACCTGAATTCGTGATATTTATTTTGTAATGCATGGCTGGAGCAATCTCCGGGTTCTCCCACTGTCTTCCAGGCTCAGAAACATGCATGGCGAAACCTGTCCTTCCATTGGTTTCTGCCTGTAAGTGGCTCCAATGAATAGCAGTACCGTCTTTACTGGACGTGAGATATGCATTTTCAGAGTTTTCCAACGCATATTCGGCTTCGATCGCAACGATGCCGTTCGATTCGATAAACATACCCGCACCAAATTCTTTTATAACATCCTTTGTACCATCAGCATCACAAATGTTTGCATAGCGTTTATCCCCTAACGTGGTCTGCGGAACATCAAAACATTTCAAGAAGATTTCATCGATGGTGGCGTAAAAATCTCTTGTGGCATAAAGGACGACGGGAAGAGGTACTTCATGCTCTCCCGTTTCGTAAAATTGATTACATAATTGTTCGACTTCATTCCAATTCACAGTAGAACTTTCCAGTCCATGATCGGTAACCAGCCTATGATGATGCTCACTGGAAATCGGTCCTAAATTGCTCGTTTTTTGCTCTTCCGTATATATCACGAACTTGTTGATAGTGACATAAGGATCTACCATATAAATTTTTAAGACATGTATACCGGAAGCCAGGTAGGGCAGCTCCACTCTCATTTTCTCACCGTTATTAAAGACGGATTCCTGCCAGGTGCCCAGCCACTCGTCACGAGTCTCTGATTCTACCAGAATGGGGGCTGTATCATCGACTCCGATGCCGAAACGAATGTTGCCTGTCGAATTTAAAGTAAGAAAACGATGAATCTCTAAGGTAAACTGTCCAGCCTCTTTCAAAAAAATATCGTATCCTAAATATGGATGATTCTTAAGCTCTCTTGCAAGCGGTCGTAGTTCACCGCTCCAGGCCATCATCGCGGCTCCCTCATACCTTGCCATCCCCGGTATGGCCACCCAACCGGACTTATCGGTCGAATCTACACCGGGAACATTATGGTCGTAGGAGGCTGCTGGGATAGACACATACCCGTCTGCCTCTATATGTCCGTAAAACGTTTCAGGAACATTTACACCTTTCTCAACTTGCACCTTTATTGGAACAGATGTCATATCTTTATGGTTTCGGACGGTCAGTTGCGCAGTCTTTCCCGCATGCTTATACGGATCGATGACCGAGACAAGAATTCTTTTCTCCGTTTGGATCGATCCTTCACTTTCGGAAAGAATGATCCAATCTGCGTCTTCCATTACCTCAATCGTGAATGGAATGGTTCCGTTCCCCTGGTTTCCAATCTCGAACCATTTTTGTTTCTGACCATGGATGGAAAAGCGCAGCGTTGGTTCTTCATTCCAAAGGTTGATTCTCATGCCACCTTGAGCAATTTTCAATGCGGGCTTTCGCGCAGGATACAAGGCGGTAGGCGGTGGTGGAAAACTTTCCGGTGTCAGGATTCCGTTCCACTTGCCTTCACTCATTTTTGCGTTATAGAAATGAAGCATTCTTCGCTTGTAGTCCGCCATTTTTACCGAAAGCTCCACATATAGGTCAGCAGCCTGCATGTTTCCGCGCTCATAAGAAAGCGTGCTTCTGTCGGCTAAATAAAACTCATGGTTGGTATAATACGATGCGTGAATTTTCATGAGAAACATCTGGAAAAATGCAACCCGCTCCTGCACCGGAAGGCTGTACATTATGGCATTGCCTCGACGAAAAACATCCTCCAACCGCATTAATCTACGCCCTGCTTCATCACCTAATACAGTTTGTGAAAATACATTGGATTGCATATGTTCGATCTTTCGTACGTTAGTGACCTGTGCAAATGTTTCGTATATTTCCGCAGCTTCAGATCCGTGGTTGCCGGAAAAATTGGCGTTTATCCAAGATTCGACGAATTGAGATGCATTCTTGGTCATTCCTTCTTCTTTGCCGGCTTCCCAGCCAGATCGCAAAAAGAATTCCATATCCTGTTCAAGGGGCTTCAACCCGCCAACATTCAGAATCCACAATTTCCGGATTCCCGATTCATACGATTTTTTCAATTCATTCCCTGTATGGGCCAATGGAATTGAATTGATAAAAAGATAACTCATCGCCGTTCCTGGAGCTGCCCAGTAAGAATTGTGATAATACAAACCGTTGCCTCCACTGCGTTGACGCTCCTTCTCATTCGGATATCGGCGCATATGCCCAAAATTGTCGTTTGCCCAAATGAGGGTCACACCTTCAGGTAGATCAAGACCTCGGTCATATAGCTCTAATACTTCTTTGTACGGGATAAATGTCTGTAATGAAGCATTTTCTTTTGACTCGCCGATCACGTCCTTGAGAATTCGCTTTTGATCCTGTATAACCTTTCCTAAGAGAGAACTCTTGGCTTTTGCCCGTTCTTCCTTAGACATGGAATTATCCTCATCAATGGACTGCGTATGAAATCCGGAATCATGGATTCCACGCATACCAACTGTATAACACACCTCGTAATTTTTATTCTTCTCGACACTTTCCCGCCAATATTCCTGTAGAATTTCGCGATTTCGACCTTCGATGGAATAATCGTATGAGACGTCGTCATAACCCTTGGCTGCGAGCCATGGCCCCCATTCATTCTGGTTGCTGCGAAGCAACATATCGCAATGCGACGTGCCTACTACAATCCCCATTCTTTCCGCGAGTGCTCCATTTTCGGGATTCTCATTAAAATAATTCACATGCATGGCAGGCCAAATGAAATTGGCTTTCAGACGAAGTAAAAGTTCAAAAATAGATTGATACGCGTCAGGTCCGATTGTGCCATCTTGAGTATGAATCTTGGTCCAGTCATCAAGCTCTTCCTCATCATTCAGGAAAATTCCCCGGTACTGAACCGCTGGCCAATCTGCTTTGGAGAGGTCCAAAGGCAAACAAAATACATCGCAGGTTTTCACCGGTACGTCCGCCCAGTAATACCACGGAGACACACCCATCGCCTCGCACAGGTCATAGATTCCGAAGATGGTACCGCGCCTGTCGGTTCCTATGATATATAACACACCGTCAATGACTTCCTGAAGAAACGCTTCCCACCGATACGAGCCATCCTCCAGCATCAGTTTTTTCAGCGATACCCCTTTATCTTGCAGATAAGCGAGTAACGGCTCATTGTCTGTGATCGTGCCGATCACGATGCTGCTTTGGTCCATTTCTTTTGCTCGCACTAGCTTACAACCGCAAACCCAATCAATATCTCGCATAAGATTGCAAAAAGCAAGATGCACCGCGCTGTTTTCCGTTTCGGAAACAAAAACAGGCACCTCGTGATTTCTTTTCAACAGTTCAAATTCATTCTGGGTTCCTTGGTGTGATTTCAAGTGTCTAACCTCCTCATGTGCTCCATTCGGAAGAAAATCTGGTAGCTAAACTATACCTGAATACCAAGCAATAATCTTTTAATATGTTGCCGAATTATCGATTTATTATATTATATTGCTATAGGATGGAGGTTGAGCAATGGTTGCTGATGTAAGTCATACGCACCCCCTATTTTCAATCGAGTATGTCGTCCATGATGCAGACCACAACATGACCAATTTTCATTATCACGATGCATATGAACTTTATTTTCTAGAAAAAGGGTATCATCAGATTTTGATCCAGGACTCCATCTATGACATTAAGCTGCATGATGTTGCACTGTTTAAACCAAATCTGTTCCATAAAAGCTACCAAAATCAAGGTTGTGCCAGAACATGTGTCTATTTTACGGAGCGTTTCTTGCGATTATATTTTACGGAACGGGCAATAAAATCTTTATTAGGCTGCTTTGATACAGAAATTATCTCTTTGAAAGAAGAAGTATTTGCGAAAGTGAAAAGACTATTAAAGTCCCTGGAGAAAGAAAACGTCTCGGGTGAGAGTGACCGTATTTTTATACTTTTAGCTGAACTGTTATCTCTATTAAATAATAATAAGGATTCCCAAACAGTGGAGCAGCAGTCTTCCAAGTACGCTAACTTTGGACCTATTCTGTCGTACATCAACCAAAACTATAACAAAATCACCAAAATCGAAGATATTGCAAAGTCGTTTTACATGTCCAAATATTATTTGTGTCATCGTTTTAAAGAAGCCACGGGACTTACGGTTATTCAATATTTAAATAACATTAAGATTCAACATGCTTGCAACTTGCTGATCAATACAAACTTAACGATACTCGAGATTGGTAACGAATGTGGCTTCAACTCGTCCATGTATTTTTGTAAGATCTTTAAACAAACGGTATTTATGACACCTAGGGAATTTAGAAAGAAAGCTAGATAAGATCATCTGTTATAGTTTTAGGCTAAAATTCATGACAGCTTGTGGAACGCGTATAAGCGTAATGCGGGCTTATCTTCCAACGAAAAGAGGAATGTAAATTGACTAGTCTTCCCCTGCATCCGGCTTTGTCTGGAAAAACAGTTGTGGTAACCGGCGGCTCCGGCGTGTTGTGCAGCTCCATGGCCAAGGAACTTGCCCGCCAGGGTACCAAGGTCGCTATTTTGAACCGTACTGCTGATAAGGGCGAATTGATAGCCAAGGAAATTTGTGAGAGTGGTGGAGAATCCATCGCTGTTGCCTGCGATGTGACCGATGTTGAAAGCGTGAAGCAGGCTGAGGAGACGGTCCGTCGTCTGCTCGGTCCGTGCGATATTCTGATCAATGGAGCAGGCGGCAACCACCCCAGTGCGAATACGAGTTTGGAGACATTTCATCCTGAAGATCTGAACCAGTCTGGAATCACTACCTTTTTTGATCTCAGTGTACCTGGCTTCCGCAATGTGCTTGATTTAAATTTTATCGGGACTTTAATCCCAACACAGGTTTTTTCCAAAGGCATGATCAGACGACCTGGCGCTGTGGTCCTTAACATATCCTCCATGAGCGCTCCCAGCCCAATGACCAAGGTTCCCGCTTACAGCGCTGCCAAAGCCGCCATCAACAACTTCACCCAGTGGCTGGCCGTACATCTAGCCGAATCTGGCATTCGGGTGAATGCCATTGCCCCCGGATTTTTCCTGACAGAGCAGAACCGACAATTGCTCACCAACGAGGACGGCTCGCTTACCGAGCGTTCGGCCAAGATTATTGCCCACACCCCTATGCGCCGTTTCGGTGAGCCTGAAGACCTCCTCGGAACGCTGCTTTGGCTGGCAGATGAAACCGCTTCCGGTTTTGTGACCGGTGCAGTCATTCCTATAGATGGTGGTTTTATGGCCTATTCGGGGGTATAGAATCTTCACTTTCCATCCCTTGCCCTTCTATTTACAATTACGAAGTGGCAAGGGGCTTAGTGTGTCAACAACGCTCTACTATAGTTTCAACTGAATCCGTTTACATAAATAATAAGTCGAAGGAAGCATTGCTCAATTGGTCATGCTTTAATTTATCACATTCTCCTATGCGTATATTCAAGCAGGATTACACTTGTCTTGTATACAAGATATCGAACCTCTATGAAAATCCTTCAATTCCATCCACCGCTTGACGGCAAACAACTAGACTCACGAGCAAAAAAATGAATAACACAGACCAGCATTATTTCTTGATATAGTCAGCGAACTGCCGGAGGAATTCGAGAGAATGTATATCCTTTCGGAGATGATGGTGAACCAGATCATCCATTTTGCTTGTATCCTGATTCAACATATATTCAAGCATAGTTTGGTGTTCATGCCAGATTTCCATCAGCTTCCCTGCTTCCAGCATATGGAGCTTGCGATATCTGATATAGTGAACATTTGATTGCTGAATCAGCTGCCAAAGAAATTCTCGGCCCACCAATTGGAACATAGTATGGTGGAACTGATCGTCCAAAATGAGAAATTGATCCGTAGCATGATCGTCATCAATGACAGCCCTCTGCCTGTCCAAAATTTCGCTCAGCTTCTGTATATCGCTTAATGCAAATTGCGTAGAAAGCTCCTTCATAATCTCTTTTTCCACTGCGCTTCTCAAGTAGCTCATCTGTTCTACGGACTCCAGATCAATATAAGAGACAATGTTCCCCTTCTTGGGATAAATATCAATATAAGACTCCAGCGCAAGCTGTTTCAACACATCGCGCAGCGGAGTTCTGGACAACTGGAAGCGTTCTGACAAGGTCGTCTCGCTGAGCAGAGTCCCAGGCTTTAAGGTCAACGACAAAATATCATTTTTCAAAAGCTGCTTGATTTCTTCCTTTGTAAACATAACATTCCTGCCTTCACTTTATAAATCTAGTCTTATTATAAAGCATTTTGATGTGATAGACTCCTCAAAAATTGTCATTGACAAGGATAAACTTTGCATTTTATGATCAAGTCAATCTTGTATACAAGATTAAAAAAATCAATCAGGGAGGGTATCGTTATGAACATGACCTGGAGATGGTATGGGGAAGGCAATGACAATATTACACTGGATCATATCCGGCAAATTCCAGGAGTTATGGGCATTGTTTGGTCTTTACATGAAAAGATAGCCGGTGAAATATGGGAAATGGAGCGAATTCAGGAGGTAGCTGATCAGATTACAAGCAAGGGCTTTAGTACGGCAGTCGTAGAGAGTGTAAATGTCCACGATGATATCAAAATCGGCCTGCCATCCCGCGATCAATATATTGACATTTATATTGATACCATTCGCAAATTGGCCAAAGTGGGAGTCAAGGTGATTTGTTATAACTTTATGCCTATTTTTGACTGGACCAGAACGGAGCTTTATAAGGAACTGCCAGACGGGTCCAACGCCCTCTTTTATGAAAAGGCTGCCATTACCGATAACCCCCGTCAAATGGTGGATCGGATTCTCAAAGGAGCCGGGAAGTTCACGATGCCAGGCTGGGAACCGGAGCGGTTGGCGAGACTGGATGAACTGTTTGCTGCTTACGCAGATGTCACCGAAGACAAGCTGTTTGACAACCTAAAGTATTTTCTTGAGCGCATCATCCCGGTTTGCGAGGAGGTTGACATCAAGATGGCCATTCATCCTGATGATCCGGCATGGCCCATCTTCGGGCTGCCGAGAATTGTCCGAAGTCGTGAGACCATCCGGCGCATCCTGGATGCAGTGAACAGTCCATATAATGGTCTAACCTTCTGCACAGGCTCACTGGGGACTAACCCTGAGAATGATTTGCCAGCTATGATTCGGGAGTTCCATGATCGTATTCATTTTGCGCATATTCGTAATGTCAAGGTGTTTGAGAATGGCGACTTTATTGAAGTGTCACATCGCGGGAAAGACGGAAGCGTCGATATACCAGAAGTAGTTAGAGCTTATCACGAAAAAGGCTATCAGGGATATGTGCGCCCAGATCACGGTAGACATCTATGGGGAGAAGAAAAGAATTGTCGGCCAGGATACGGTTTGTATGACCGTGCACTGGGAGTTATGTACTTGCTTGGTGTCTGGGATAGTCTTGCTCAAAGCAAGGGAGTGAAATAGATGCTCCAGCTTGACCGGAAAAGCCTTTCAGATAAGGCGGCCTGGGAAGCAGCAGGCATTGAACTACCGAAGTATGATCTGGAGCTTGTAGCCCATAACACCCGAGTTAGACCGCAATGGGTGCATTTCGGCGCAGGCAATATTTTTCGGGGGTTCGTAGCCAATGCACAGCAACAACTGCTGAATAGTTTGAAAGCGGATACAGGTATAATTGCGGCCGAAACCTTTGATTTTGAAATGATTGACAAAGCCTACAAGCCTTACGACAATCTAACCTTACTGGTGTTAATGAGTGCAGACGGTAAATTTCACAAAAGTGTGGTCGCAAGCATCGTTGAGAGCCTTGCAACGGAGCAGAATCGTCCGGACGACTATCTCCGTCTGCTTGAAGTATTTGAAAATCCGACTCTGCAAATGGCCAGCTTCACTGTCACGGAAAAAGGATACGGCCTCACCGGGCCCGACGGTAAGTATCTGGCTGTTGTGGAGAGGGATTTAGTGAATGGTCCTGAACAGCCGGTGCATGTGATGAGCATAGCTACTTCGCTTGCCTATCGGCGTTATTTAAAGGGACAGCATCCAATGACCTTGGTAAGCATGGATAATTGCTCCCATAACGGCGATCTGTTAAAGGATAGTATGATTGCTATCGCCAAGGAGTGGACGCGCAGAGGCCTGGTAGAGAAAGGATTTGCAGACTATCTGCAGAATGAGGAAAAAATAACCTTCCCGCTGACTATGATTGATAAAATCACCCCCCGCCCTTCCTTACAGGTACAATCTGCTCTTCGAGAGCTGGGGTTAGCCGACATGGAGATTGTCGTTACCTCCAGGCATACGTATACGGCTCCCTTTGTCAATGCTGAGGTTAGCGAGTATTTGGTCATTGAAGACAAGTTTACAAACGGGAGACCTGCACTGGAGGAAGCTGGCATCATCTTCACGAATCGGGATACGGTAGACAAAGTGGAGAAGATGAAAGTCACGACCTGTCTCAATCCGCTACATACAGCGCTGGCCCTCTCCGGGTGTCTGCTCGGCTATCAGCTCATTGCAGATGAAATGAAGGATTACACCTTGCATCATCTGGTGGAAACCATCGGCTACAAGGAAGGCTTGCCTGTTGTGGTTGATCCCGGAATTATCCAACCCCAAGCGTTCATTAACGAGGTATTGCAGGAACGCTTCGCCAATCCCTATATTCCAGATACGCCACAGCGGATTGCAACAGATACTTCCCAAAAGATGAGCATCCGTTTTGGCGAAACCATAAAGTCGTATGTTAGCACAGCAGGGCTTGATCCCACCGACCTGACTGCTATTCCCTTGACCATTGCGATCTGGTGTCGTTATTTGCTGGGGGTGGATGATCAAGGAGCACCCTTCACACTCAGTCCGGACCCGTTACTGGATACATTGCAGGGGTATTTGCAGGATACGAAGCTGGGCGATCAGACCTCTGGGGTTCGCAACCTCCTTGAGGATGAAAAACTGTTCGGCGTCCGATTATATGAGATTGGTCTGGGCGACAAGATTGAAGCCATGTTTCATGAAATGCTATCAGGTTCCGGAGCAGTCCGAAGCACCATAGAGAAGTATGTGAACTAGAACTTACATTAAACAATCCCCCTGCCACGAAACTTTGGTCAGGGGGATTTGTAATTCTCATGTTTGTTAGCTTGTTGTCAACAGTAGAACCGGGCCACAACTTTGATTAGAATCCTGCCGTCCAACCCGCATCAGCAGCAATAACTGCCCCATTCACAAAGCTCGACTCGTCTGAAGCCAAGAAAAGGGCTATTTTCGCGATTTCTTCAGCCTGCCCTACACGAGGAATTACGCCTTGCGTGACCTTCGTTCGAGATGCGCCAAACTCATTCAAGTTATGAATCGTTGAAGTAATGTTGGTAGCTGTTGCACCTGGCGCAATGGCATTGCATCGAATGCCTTTTTGAGCATACATAAATCCCGTGTTTTTCGTAATACCGACTACCGCATGCTTTGAGGCGGTATAGGCAGCGCCTGCATGCGCACCACTGAAGCCACCCGTAGATGCCGTATTTATAATTACTCCATTTCCTTTATCCAGGAAGATCGGGATGACTTTGCGAATCGCACGCATAACGCTTTTTGTATTAATATCGAATATCAAATCCCATGTCTCGTCGTCCACATCCCCTACTGGCGCCATGTTATCCATAACGCCCGCATTGTTAACCAAAATGTCGAGAGTTCCGAATTCATTAACAGCTGTATCGATCAAAGCATGTATATCATTCAAATCAGCAACATTGGTTTTTATTGCGATGGCGTTTCCTCCAGCTGATTTAATTCCTGCTGCAACCGCTTCTGCTCCTTCAATGTTCAGGTCTGAAAGAACAACACTTGCCCCTTCTTTTGCAAATAATTCTGCAATCGCTTTCCCCATTCCTGATGCTGAGCCTGTAACGACCGCAACTTTTCCTCCCAAACGCATGAAAGATCCCTCCAATGTTTTTTAATCAACCGTTCATTTGAAGTATGGATCAACTTCTAAATCAAAGTCAATTGTACGAAAGTACAGGCGAATAATCTATCTTTCATACCATAACCCTGATAGTCCCCTTGTAAGATAAAACTGTGTGTATCACGTTGATAAGGAGCAGGATGCATATTATTAAGAGTTTATCGATTTATTTTTACAATTTCTGTGGAATTATATATATACTTTTCCAGAGTAATGGTATATTCTAGTAAAAACAATGCTCATATAAAAAAATATGACCTTATGGAGGGACAGGCCTTGAAGAGACTTTTCGCTTTAAGTTGTGCTTTCTATCTATTAATCGGCGTCACCAGCGTGGTGCTTGGGGCATTACTGCCGACTTTTCTGCCTCACTATGGACGGGGGTACAGCGATGGTGGATTACTGCTGTTCTTGCAGTTTTTCGGCTTTCTTGTCGGTGTTCTGCTCACTCCCTTCATGGCTCTACATATGGGCCGCAAGTCCATGCTTGCTATTGCCTTGGGGAGTATTGTCGTCTCATGTACTATCTTGGGCCTACTTCCCTCTTGGAATTGGGTCATTGTAATGGCCATATGGATTGGCTTCGGCTCAGGCATTATTGAATCATCCATCGGAGCGTTCACCATTGAGTTTACGGAGGAGCAAAAAGCCGTAGCGATGTCCAAGCTGGATGTCTATTTTGCACTTGGTGCACTGCTTATGCCTGCGATCGTTAGCCTGTATATCTGGTTTGGAATTTGGAATCTAACCTTTTACACCATCTCCTTTCTCACTTTTATCCTATTGCTATTTTGGCTTACCATGCCTGTTTCCGCCTCCACTCACCTCACTCAAGCAGACATCCGCACTACTGAGCGTTCAGTTGAACAAGCCCGTTACTCAGGACAGCACCGTGTATTGCTAGGAATCTTCATTATTTTCTTCTTTGTTTATATGGGTCTTGAACTTGGACTCATGAACTTCCTACCTTCTATTCTGACCGAAACGCTACAACTTCAGGGATCTGTTGCCTCGCTAGGTGTCAGCGTGCTTTGGATTGCAATGATCATTGGTCGTATGTTCTCAGGAAGGATTGCAGAATCAGCAGGATATATTCCTTATCTGCTATGGAGTGCAATTGGAACTTTCTGTTTCTTAGTCGCTATGGTGTTTATATCCAGCCAATGGGCTACATACCTTCTAATTTTTGGTGCAGGGATATTCATGTCTGGACTCTTCTGTATCGCACTTGTCTACGCCAACGTACTGATTCCGGGAATGACGGAGCGGACGACCAGTATTCTGATTGCGTCAGGCGGAATTGGCGGCTCAGTGCTTCAATACGTAATAGGCTGGAGCATGAGCGAATGGCCAGTGACAGCTAGCCTCTGGATCTTAGGAGGATTTACTTTGATTTTGCTGCTGGCACTTATTCTCACACATCTGTGGAATAATCGGGGCAGCCGAGTAATTGACTCCCTTGTCCATCAGGGCAAGGAAGGATGATATTGTTTTAGTCCTTAGGGGAGGTGAGGCCTATCGCGTTTTTGCTTTTCGGGCAGATTCTGTTGCTGCGGTTATCTCTCATATCTGTGAAATCGCAGGAACAGTCAAATTGTGGCTTCTTTGTCCATTAGGACAAGGAAGGTGATTTTCTTATTTTGGGGAGGTGAGTTCAGCCTCGTTATGCTGATTGGGCGTTACTCTTTTTAAGGATGACTTAATGAAATGTATATTCTGATATGGAGGGGAAATATCGTGCATACCTTGACCAAAGAACGTTTCAGATACGGAAAAGGCATTACTTTGATTGACGATTCAGGTAAGGAGTATTTGGATGGCGTATCTGGCACCTTCAATCTGTCGCTCGGTTATAATCACCCTCATGTCGTCTCCAAAGTACAGGAGCAAGTCGCCAATCTTGCCCACATGTCTTCATCCTTTACCGAGCCTTACGTTGAAGAAGTCCTAGACCATCTAATCCAATATGCCCCGAACGGCATCGATGCCGGGTGGATGAGAGATATTACCGGCTCCACGGCGAATGAATGTGCTGTGAAACTGGCCCAGAAATATACCGGAGCAACTGATATCATCAGCCTGCATCTGTCACATCATGGACAGACCCAGTTCGCAACAGGCATTTCCGGTAATGCCTTTCGCCGCAAGAATTTTCCCAATTCAACTGCGGCATATTCTCTGCATGTGCCTGCCCCCTACTGCTATCGTTGTCCCTTTAATTCTTCACCAGACAAGTGTGGTCATCACTGTATTGAAGCCATATCGGACGCCATTGAATATGCAAGCTCAGGCTCTGTGGCCTGCATGATTATTGAACCCATTCTGGGCAACGGAGGTAACATCATCCCGCCTGCAGGATATTTCAAGCGCCTCCGTCAGTTATGCGACGAGCATGGGATGATTCTGATTGCTGACGAAGTGCAGACTGGGATTGGGCGGACAGGCTACATGTTCGCAAGTGAGCTGTTTGACATCCAACCGGATATTATTACTCTTGCCAAGGGTCTGGGCGGCATTGGTGTCCCGGTTGCGGCGGTCTTGATGCAGTCTCGTCTCGATGTCCTGGAGAAGCACGAGCATTCCTTTACCTCGGGCAGCAATCTGATCTCGGTCACGGCAGCCAAATCCACGCTGGAGGTTGTAAGCGAGCCCGGTTTTCTGGAAGCCGTCCGGTCCAAAGGAAACCTGCTCGGATCCCTGCTGACCGAGATAGCTGACAAGCATGATTGCATTGGTGAGGCTCGTGGCGTCGGACTGATGTGGGGACTGGAAATTGTAGACGAGGACGATGGCCCGGATGCAGTGAAAAGCAATGGAATTATCGATCGTGCATTTGAGGAACAGCAATTAATCCTCAGAGGTTCCCGTTACGGTTATGGCAACGTGGTCAAAGTGAGACCTTCCCTCACGGCTACAGAAGATGAGATTGTCGAAATTGTTAAACGGCTTGACACCGTTCTTGCTACCCTTCACTAACGATCTGCCCAATAGGCCAAAGGAGGAATTATTCATGCTTGCACTGGTATACAAATCAGCTTGGGATGTCGCACTTGAGGAAAGACCTATCCCGGAGATTAAAAAAGATAACGATGTACTCGTCCGGATTCGGGCGACAGGCGTATGCGGTACGGATCTAGGCATCATTAGTGGCAAATATCATGCCGTGCCGTCCACGATCTTGGGCCACGAATCAGCGGGGGATGTGATCGCTGTAGGATCAGCCGTCAGTTCACTACAGCCTGGAGACCGGGTGGTAATTGATCCAACATACTACTGCGGGCAATGCGAAATGTGCCGGACAGGAAGACAGAATCATTGCACACACAAATCCGTAACAGAGACCGGAGTCAGCGCCGACGGTACGTTCACCGATTATTATGTGACTGAGGACCGTTTTTTGTACAAGCTGAAGGACCATATCAGCTACGAAGAAGCGACGCTGACCGAACCGCTGAGCTGTATGCTGACCGGAATCAACCAGATTAACCTGCTGCCTAACTTCACAACCGTTATTATAGGTGCGGGTCCGATCGGGATTCTGTACAGCTATGCTCTTGCTTCGAAAGGCGTAACTGGTTGCCTTGTTGACATCTCGGAGGAACGGCTCGCCATAGCGGATTCTATTGCCCCCGAACGGTGGTCCGCGCACGCCACACTGGAATCGGCCATTCATAAGCTGGCTCCGTTAAAAAATCAGGTGGACATGATTGTGGACACCACAGGAGTGGTCGGCACTGAGGTACTAAGCCAGCTTGCGAGCGGCGGGTATTTGATGCTGGTGGGGCTAAGAGATGGGATAAGCTCGTTTAATCCGAAAGAGGTAGTTGACCGTAGCCTTAAAATCATCGGCTCCATTGATTCTCTGGGCACGTTCTCCACGGCACATTACCTGATTGAGCAGCAAATCATTCCCGCCAAAAAAATCATTACCCACTCGTATCCGCTGGACGACTACCATGAAGCCTTCAAGACGCTTGGATGCAATATCAGCGAGCGGACACTTCAGCCTTCGTCGCAGGCGATCAAGATTGTGCTGCAATCGAATGGCTCCGGCAACTAAATTTAGCTACTAACAAGGGGGAGAATGGACATGACGAGCATCCATCATGTTACACCGACGAATAATGAATACACAGGAGACCTATCAGCGTCCGTTCCGGTCAAAGCGGTCATCTTCGACATGGACGGGGTGTTGGTAGACAGCGAACCGATTTATTTTGAAGTTGAACGCAGCTCCTTTGCCCATTTCGGTGCACCCATGACGGAAGAAGAGCACCATACCTATGTCGGAGTGACACTCGAATCCATGTGGCGTCAAGTGCTGGACAGGCATCAACTCACTCATACATTGGAAGAGGCGCTTGCCTATCACCGAAAAAATGTGATGCAGACCATAACAGCACACGAGGGCCTGGTGGCGATCAACGGACTGGAACGGTGGCTGGACTGGCTACAGGAAAAAGGAATTCCGGTTGCAGTAGCCTCTTCCTCTCCACGGTCGTTGATTGATCTCATTATGGAAAAAACGGGACTGGGCCGTTACTTTGATATTCGAATCACCGGAGAAGAAGTATCCCAGGGTAAACCGGCACCGGACATCTTCCTATATGCCGCCGAACTGCTCGGCATAGCCCCCGCACATTGCATTGTTATTGAAGATTCGCGGAACGGTGTTCATGCAGCCAAGAGTGCGGGCATGCGCTGCATCGGTTTGCACAACCCAGGCTCGGGCCAGCAGGATTTGTCCAAGGCAGATCACAATATTTTCAGCTATGATGACCTGTGGGCGCTTAAAGAGAACTTGCCCTTCGGAGAATAGTTTCCTGCCAAGAGAAGGACCGTAAGGTGCTGGAAAGCATATCTCCCCTATAAATATATTAAACCGCATAACCTTTAAAATGGATGAGGACATATATAAATATGCCCCATAGAGTACACAGTTGAGTATGTTAACCTACCCTGTGTGTACTCTATGGGGTATGCTTTACATCAAATATTTTTTGACCCCATTTTGTTACGGAAAAAACTGAACTTAGGAATGCCATAATCGGAATTTTTATAGTATGTATTTTATGTGTCAAGTAGCAGTTTTCCGCTTTGGCCATCCTCATCAGTCCCGGCTTTCACACCCAAATACACCTCTTCCCTTTTGGGTCCATTAAAAACCATTTTATTATAAGACGCTTGCTCTTAATCATTGCTTTATGTGCATATAAGCTAATTTATAGTATCTCATATTGCTGTGCTCAGTTGTGCAGTCGTTTTTCAATGATGTTCTACTGGAGGATCACTGTGAAGGTCTTGATCCCGCTCTGTAAAGTTCCAGCGAGTAAAGGTAACCTCAAAACCCTCTCGGGTTGGCGAACAGGTGTAAGGACCGGCCTGATTTCCGGTGGTGTAGGGAAAACGCGCCACACGAATCGTTCGCCATCCGTGCTGCTCCGTCCTTGCGCGAATAATTACAGCATCCTTAATGATGGAAGCGCGGAGGGTGACTTCTTCACCGACCCACTCTGGCACAGCCGCAAGCGACCAGTCAGAATATCCAGCGGTTACGACTGTGGAAAGCTGAGGAATGCCGTCATTGATTTCTATCCCCGCTTTAATCCATTGCTCCGGGCCATGGTATAACAAAATACCTGCCTGATCGTAAAGCTCCGTAAATGATGCGAGTTGAAACGACACTTCCACCGCCGTGTTATGATTCCAATCCGATAATAGAGCGGACCCATCCTCAAATTCAAAACCATATAAAGTCTTTTTCCAGAAGTCTCTTCCCTTTTCAGGCGCAACCTTAAGAAAATCTCCTTCTTTCCGGGCATATAGAGGTGAATTGATCCAATTCCCTTCCTCCCATTCCATTCTCTTTTTAGTCATCTTTTTGTCCTCCTTTGTTCAATAAAGGTGTGTCGTTCTAAGCAAACATTAGATACCAATAGACCGCCAACTCGTCACTTTCTCTATTTAGGCCTTTGTAGATGTAGGAGTCGAATCCACCGATCATAAAACCGCAGCTTTCATAGAATTTACATGCGCGAACATTATTGCTTTGTGTCTCCAGCATGATCCCTGGCATTCCGCCATCTTTCGCCCAGCGTTTAGCCTGTTCGATTAGTTTCTTACCGATACCGAGGCTTCTAAATTGCTTGTCGACTTTGATATCTTCCACATATGCATATTTGTTCCAATTTCTTTTCAGAACAATTTGACCTACAACTTGATTATTTACGAGCGCTAAATATATGATTTGATCGGGATTGCTGATATAGTTCGAATAATCCTCAACTGTATCTTCCTCAAGCTGATCATCATCGTAGCTTTTTTTGCTAATAGGCCTCTCCTTCACCGTATATTCGATTTGCTGTCCCGTTAATTGTAAGACAAGGGTAGAATCCACGATAAAGCTACCATCAATGTTAGTACCACACTCACCGTCCTCAGCCTTCAGTTCTCTGATAAAAATATCCATTTTCACCTCCCCCATCTTGAAGCAAAATCAAATTGCATTAATGCTGCACATTCTTCAAATCCACATCAGTTTAACGCTGTTCCGTTCTAACCATTATAACAAAGTTTCGCCATTTTCTGTATAATCCATCAAACATATTAAACCTTCTCCCATTCCCGATTCCGCTCATAAAGTGAGCTAGTAATAATATGGTCCAGCAGCTGCGTAAAGGTTATGCCTGCTGCAGCTGCACTCTTCGGAAGCAGGCTGTTAGCAGTCATTCCGGGTAAGGTGTTTACCTCCAGTACATAAGGTATATCCTGACACAAAATCATATCGACCCTTGCATACACCTTGCACTGCAGCAGCCGATAGCTGACAAGTGCCGTCTCGCGCACACGCTGCTCAATAACGGGAGGAAGCTGGATTACCTTCTCCTCAGCGCCGCCGATCTCATATTTCGCTTTATAGTCAAACCATTCGGAATGAGCGGAGCGAATTCCGATGATTGGTAATACCTCGCCATCCACAATTGAGCAGGTAAGCTCCGTCCCTTGAATAAAAGGCTCAACTAAAAGCGTCTGATCCAAACCGCAAGCCTCCTGAATAGCCGAGTGAAGCTCCATCTCATTATGCACAAGCTGGATGCCGATGCTGGATCCTCCCATATTCGGCTTCACAATAACGGGGTAGCCCAACTGCTCTACCGCTTGCTGATCATAATCGCCCCTTCCCTGCCAGCAGAGGCCTGCAGGCGTATGCACCCCTGCCGACTTCAGCAGCATCTTGGACAGCTGCTTATTCATGCACAGGCTGCTTGCCAGAACACCGCTCCCTGTATAGGGAATGCCTAGTGTCTCCAGCGCTCCCTGCACCGTGCCGTCCTCGCCATATTGGCCATGCAGCGCCAACAGTGCAAAATCGATGCCTGCGTGCTGAACCTGTGCGATTAAATCCGCTGGCTGATCAATCGCAATTGGAACCACTTCATAGCGGCTGCGGTCCAAATGATTCAGCATCTCTTGACCTGTCTGCAGCGAAACCTCACGCTCAGTGGAAGTCCCTCCCATAATAACGCCTATCTTCATCATGACCCCCCATTTTCTTGAAAAATCATAGTGCAATTACAGGTTGTTCTTATAACCACATGCCTTATGAAAGTTACGCACCTGTTGGCCTATAATCTGAATCCCCCGCTCGATCTGTTCATCGGTTACTCGGGAAAAACCTAGCCGCAAAGTATTCGTCCCTTCACCTTCTTGTATAAAAAACTTGTCTCCAGGTGTATATATAACCCCTTGATTTATGCATACTTCAAGCAACTGGCGCGTATTTACGCCTGACGGAAAGGTAAGAAACACATGTAAGCCCCCAGCGCCAGATAGTTGCGCCTCAGAGAGATGGGTTTCACAGCATGCCTTTGTAAGCTCGTATTTGCGCTTATACTCCATACGTGCTCTTTTTACATATTTCTCAAAATTTCCATTGAGCAGATATTGATATAATATCGATTGGTCGATCGTTGAGGTATGAATGGTGCGCGCCCGCTTAATGCTTTCCAGAGTGTCAATCAGCGCTCGATCTCCAAGCACCCAGCCTACTCGCAAGCCAGGGAACAGCACCTTGGAGAAGCTGCCTATATAGATTACTCCGTTCCCTCGCCCTGCTGTTGCTATTAATGGCGCAATATGCGCTCCTGAATAGCGCAGCTCCTCATTAAAACCATCCTCAATCACCGGAATCTGATAGCGCATCATTAAATTCATTACAGCGCTTCGCTTTGCTGGCGACATGACAATGCCTGTAGGATTGTGATAGGAAGGAGTCAAATAAGCGAGATCGAAGCTATTTGTCTGCTTCTGCAATACCACTTCAAGCTGATCTACATTAATACCATCCCGCTCCATTGGAATACCGGTAATCTCAAAACCTTGTAGCTTTAAATTTTTGATCGCTGTGTGATGGGTCGGATTTTCACAAATTACCGTACCGCGGCGCGCTGAAGGGCGGAGTGCCGACAACACAATGTCAAAGCCTTCTGTAAACCCGCTTGTAATCAGTATATCCTTGCCGCTTATATCGACGCCCTTATTCTCCATATATCCCATCAGGTAATCGATCAGTGGTTTGTAACCCTTGGCATAGCCGTAGTTGAGCAGCACCTGCCCTTCGATTGCCATCCGATCCATAAAGGCTCGCCTTACATCTCCCAGATCAAACAGCTGCTCATCCGGTGCGATGCTTGTAAACGAAATGGTTCCTTTTGCGGTGCGAATGCCCTGCTTCATCATATCAAGCTCTGCAGCCGATACAGCGTACTTGCTCATTCTTGTCTTCCAATCAATCTGCCAGGCGAAGGAGGCGTCAGACCCTCCGTTATCCACAGCCAAACGGCCCACCATAGCGGCCACATAGCTGCCTCTACTCGGTATCGTATACGTAAATCCATCGTCCTCCAGACCTTCATAGGCTGCAATAACTGTATTGCGACTCACCTTGAGCACACTGCTCATTTCTCGTGTGGAGGGTAGCTTCTGATCCTTATGAAACGTCCCTTTTATAATTAAACGTTTAATATATTCTTTTACTTGTATCGCGACCGGACGGTCACCAACAAGCTTAAAATCTTGGAACATGGTTCATCACCCTCCATCTACAATGATGGCACAGGTAACAAAAGAAAAAAAGAACCACCGCCCCGGACTTTTCATCCTTCGATGGTTCCTTCGATTTTATTCCAGCACATCCGCATCATAACCGTGCCCCCAGATGGTTGTTTACCCAAAGATTATCTTTTGACTAATCTCGAAATCCTTAATGGTTGCATCCGGTCTTAAAACTTTATTTTGATCCAGCTCAGATAACGGACCACCATTTCTAACCTTCTTTATCCAATCATGATTTGCAAGTGCCCCTTTCCCTATAGTCTAACCCTGCTTGCCCTAGTTGCATGAAAATAACTTCGGCCTTATCCTCTTTTCCTGACCATTTATGCTGATAATCATTAACCTTAGCCTGGGAAATTCGAATGCCTACTGTAAAATCGGGACCAACGGCTTGGCGAATTGCAGTAGTCACTTCAACCAAGAGTCGTATCCGGTTTTCAATGGATCCACCGTATTCATCTGTTCGACGATTCGTATAGTCCGTAAGGAACTAATCAAGCAAATAACCATTTGCTCCATGGATCTCCACGCCATCAAATCCTACGCTCTTCGCACGAACGGCTGAAGCAACAAATCCACGGATGACTTCCTCAATATCTTCTTTCGTTGCAGCGATCGGAGTAGAAAACGATTCAGCACCACCATAAAAAGCTAGAGGTTCACCCTTTGGAAGCACTTCTGACGGAGCTAGATTTTGGGACTTGAATCGATTTCCTTGTGATAAGGCTCCTGCATGCTCAAGCTGCACAACAATAGAAGAGCTTGCTGCATGAACAGCATACACCACTTTTTCCAAGATATGGTTTGCTCCTCATTCACTAAGCCAGGCTGATTAAAATAACACTGGCTATACAATTCGTCTGTATATGTTCCTTCTGTTATGATTAGACCAAAGCCCCCTCTTAACCAATTTATTTAGTTGTCCCAATTCACATCCACCTCTAACATTAGATTCATTCGTAACACATTCAATACTTGATTTATGATCATCGAACAAGTACATTATAAACCGGTAAAATTGATGTTATCGAACGATTAATTCAACAAAATTGAACTGTTATTAACGAAAGACGTGGACGTATGGAACTTCGTTATTTGATCACATTAAAAACCATTGTCGAAACAGGAGGCTTTAAAAAAGCAGCTGAACACTTGGGTTACGCTCAGTCTTCTGTCACGACACATATTAAGGAATTGGAATCTGAGGTCGGCAAGCCCATCTTTGATCGCTTAGGTAAGAAGGTGGTTCTAACCCATCACGGTCATCAGTTTCTCCCTTATGCACTTAAGATCATTGAGCTCTACACTCAGGCACTAACGACCAATGATGAACCTACCGGCAACTTGACATTAGGAATCTCAGAGTCGTTAATGATCTGCCGTATTCCATCATTGCTTGTTGAATATAGACAAATGTATCCCAAAGTCAATCTTTCTCTGAAATCTTTGGATTATCAAGATGTCTCTTATGCTGTTCAGACCGGTGAGATTGATTTCCTTGTCGCCTTGGAGAAAGAAGGCTGGGGAGCTAATGTGCTAAGAGCGGTTTAGGCATCTCCATGGTTCCTTTTTTCTCCGTTAAAGAGGAACTAGAACATAACAAGCTTCAGGGTGAAGAGGTTGGACCAGACTGTCCTGCAATATCAACATATTTGGCATATCACAAAGATAAATGGCTCTCACCTGCTATGAAGGAAATGATCAAGCTCATTAAAAGACATGCGGAGAAATGGGTCTAGTTTCCTGTGAGGGTGATATCATATGTATTTTGTAGTTATAAATTGTTCTTCTCTGTATATTGACATATCGCAAGTGACTTTCAGGATCTTATATATCATGATGTACTATTTTAGGAGGAACGCAACCAGATGGATATTTGTTACTGTTATCACGGCAAACAAGTTTGTGAACCCAGCTATTCATGGGGACCCGGCATCAAAGGACAATACAAAATCATGTTTATCCATGCGGGTAGAGGCGTTTACCAGATTGACGGTAAGACCTTTCATCTTCAGCAAGGCGAAGGATTTATCGTATACGATAACATTCTTTGTTACATGGAGGCAGACCAAACCGATCCTTGGATTTATTCTTGGATAGCCTTTTCGGGTAACGGGGTTATACCTCTATTCGAGCAGGCACACATTTCACCCTTTCATCCCGTATTCAGGTACTCCCCGTTGTTTTGGTTTGATTCTTATTTGGGGGAATTTTCTGCCTGCGACGTGAACCACAGCACCAGTGAACTGCGAAGACAGAGCATTTTGTTCAGGTTACTTGCCGATTGGATCGAAATGTTGGTTGCTACGAGTCAACTACTGCCCGAGGTACGGCCCAAAGACGCCTACATCCGTAAAGCGGTCGAGTTTATTCGAATGAACTATAACCAAAGAGTTTCCATTTCCGAGGTCGCACACATAGTTGGCATTGATCGTGTCTATCTGTCCGTTCTTTTCAAGGAAATTCTTAATGTTTCCCCTCGGCAATACTTGTTGAACCTCCGGATGGACAAAGCAAGCGATCTGCTGGACAATTCGCAGCTGTCCATCACGGAAGTCTCCTATTCTGTTGGCTATAGCGACCCGCTGCTGTTCTCCAAAATGTTTAAAAAAGTGAAGGGACTTTCTCCATCACACTTTCGCGCAAGGCTTAAAAGAGACAGCTTAATGGGTCTTTCAAGCCTTGACTGATTTGTTCGTTTAATGAATCGTATTGTTGCTCTGACATTACCAGGGGACATCCCCGATATTATGCATAACCTGGTCGATCTCTTGAAGATCCGCTGCTGATAGCGGATCCGCATGTACTGCTAGCACGTTTTCCTCAATTTGACCTACACGGCTTGCACCGATTAGCACCGAATCGACGCCGCCTTCGCGTAGCGCCCATGTCAACGCCATTTGCGGTAGCGTCTGACCGCGGCGCTTCGCGATCGTCTCTAGCGCACGGAATTTGTTGATCCGCTCCTGAGATACGGCCTCCGGTTTCAGTGTGCGCTGGCCTGTTTTAAACTCAGTTTCCAGCTTATCGATGTATTTTCCCGTCAACTGTCCGCGACCAAGCGGGCAGAAAGCCACTGTGCCGGCTCCCACTTCAGTCAGTACGTCCTGCAATCCGTTCTCAATCCACCGGTTCAGCATGGAATACATAGGCTGGTGGACGAGCAGCGGTGTACCAAGGTTCTTAAGGATCATAGCTGCTTGCTTCGTTTCCTCCGGTCCGTAATTGGATAAACCGACATACAGTGCTTTGCCTGATTTTACAGCATGAGCAAGCGCTCCCATCGATTCCTCTAATGGGGTATCACCATCGGGACGATGATGGTAAAAGACATCGACATAGTCGAGTCCCATTCGCTGAAGGCTGCGGTCCAGGCTTGCAAGCAGGTTTTTTCTCGAACCCCACTCACCGTACGGGCCAGGCCACATATAGTAGCCAGCTTTAGTTGAAATAAACAGCTCATCCCGATAAGGTGCAAGGTCTTTTTTTAAAACGTGTCCAAAGGTCTCTTCGGCCGATCCGGGAGGCGGTCCGTAATTGTTTGCCAAATCAAAGTGCGAGACACCAAGATCGAAGGCGCGTAATATCATTGCACGACTATTCTCAAACGGTTTGTCCCCTCCAAAATTTTGCCACAAGCCGAGCGAAATGGCCGGCAGCCTGACGCCGCTCCGTCCAATCCGCCGATATTTCATTTGTTCGTATCGATTTTCTTGTGCGATATAAGTCACCTGATTTCATCCTTTCTCATTCCTAGCGAAATGCTGACCTCCCACGTACCCGCTTCTTTATTTTTCATCTCATGCCTTCCTCAAGACATGTCATAAGGTTGAGGACCTAACCTTAGGCAGCTCAAGTATATCTAACAATTCTTATGTATTGGAATGTCACTGTGATAAAAGTACATGTCATAATGTTATAAGTTAACAGGACAACTCCTAAAAAAGAAGCCAAGAGCGAGTAATGTGCTCTTGGCTTGCTTGAAAAGGCGCTGCATTCGACTTTGGATTTATTCTGCCAGCATAAATACCCTTGAATAGTTTCACTAGAGGAATTTGCTCGCTTTCCCGATGGTGCTCTGATATCCGACCGAAGCCAGTCTCCACATGTCGTTTACCAATAAGTTCGTGTCAATGTAAGGGCTAATTCTTGGTTTGCTTTTCACCTATTTTTCGAATTTGTATCCAATACCAAACACGGTAGTGATCAGATCGCTTGCATCCAACTTCTTGCGAAGCCTTTGTATGTGTGTATCAACAGTCCGAGTATCGCCGACAAAATCATATCCCCATACAATATCCAGCAGTTCCGAGCGTGTGAACGTTTTGCCTCGGTGATTTATCAGAGTCATAAGTAAATCAAACTCTTTCGGAGTCAAGTCAATTGGAATACCATTTTGTTTGACAAGATGTTCCTCGACAATAATTTCGATTTGTTTAAACCGAATTACTTTACTCTCCGTATTTTTTCCATTGTTTGCTTGATCTACCCTCCGGAGGATTGTCCGAATCCGAGCAATAACCTCCCTTAAATCAAAAGGCTTTGTAATATAGTCATCCGCGCCGAATTCAAGACCAAGGATTTTATCAGTGATATCCGATTTCGCGGTAATCATTAAGATCGGTATGTTATAACTTGCAGTTACTTGTTTGCAAATATCTAATCCGCTTTGATCCGGCAGCATCCAGTCAAGTAGCAAAAGATTAGGTTGAAATTGTTGAAGTTCAACCATCCCTGCTGCTCCATTTGCCGTAGTTCGCGTTTCAAACCCCTCCATTGAAAGTCCGTATGATAATAAATCTGCTATTGGTGTATCATCTTCAATAATGAGAATTTTTGCTTTATTCATCATAACCCCCGTCTTCTCTCGTTAATCCGCGATATCATAATGTTAATGATTAGTTAGGGAATAATCAACTCGGAACATAATACAGTAATCTTTGCACCTTGAACTGCAGTTCATGAAAACTTCAGCCGTTTCTGGCGTTTTGTGTGACACAACGAAGGATGCCTATTTTATAACAAAGAAAAACAACCTTGCTCCAGTCCGAGGACTAAGATAAGGTTGCACTTAAAAGGAGGTTTATTGATTCTATTTATAAGCCACAAATTAACGGCATTTTTGCACAACGGACAACATACCGCCAAAACATCCAGTGAATTGAATATTCACAAAAATACGCTACTTTACCGCGTAAATAAGATCAAAAAATTACTCAATTCCTCGCTTGATGAGGGTGACGAACTCTTCTCTTACCAGTTGTCTTTCAAAATTTTAGATTATATGTCCTCGCAGCTGTAGCCTTATTTTTCCCAACTACAAAACACGGTACTTCATGAAGATCTGTTAGGAATGTGTTATTGCAGCGTCACGTTGTCAACGTAAACGGCTGACTTACCGTTGCTGTTCTCCGAGGCAAGAAATTGTACGCCGATTTCCCTAACATCGTCAAGATTAGGTATAGATGTAAGGTTGAACGACAGCGTCGTATCTCCAGAAGAATTAATCTTGACGGCTTTGCCAGCATACCAAGCCCAACCTGATCCTGTCTTGGCATAAATCTTGGCATGGAGTCCGTCACCTGCGGAATCCCAAGATGCATGTTTGACGGTCGCGCTTAGCGTGGTCTTACCACTTAGGTTGCGGCTTTGTGAGAGAAGCAGGTAGTGCTGAGAATTGGCAGACATGATGATATCCGCTTTAAGAGAATTACTGCCCTTGGATGACCACTCGTTTACGCTCCATGGACCATCGGATATATTCGAACCGGTCCAACCCTGCGTACTACCCTCGAAGTCATATAATGTGTTTGCGCTAATGCCACTGCAAGCCGCATTCTGCCTCCACTCGGCATATGGAGCGTGCCCAGCTAAAATGCTTTTCAGATAGTTACCTCCTGCTGTGAGACTCCCGTTCGTATTGAAAATACTGGCGCCTTCTGTCTTGTCATTAATCGCCCAGTTGGCCCATGACAGGTTATTCTGGTTCATCCAGTCAAGCCATTGGTTCGTGGAATCGTAATTAATGCCACCGTCGCCATCCGCGTTAACAAAGCCCATCTCGGTAACAAACAGCGGGATACCCTTGCTCATTGCGTAGTTGGCTTTGTCCCGGAGCGACTGAAAATGAGATCCAGCGTAAAAGTGCAATGTATAGGCGATATTACCAGAGGATGTAATGGGGTCGTTCGCTGCCTGATCTACACTCTGAGACCAGAACGGCGTTCCAACGACAATCAGATTGTCGGAATGTTGACGAATGGCCGGGATAACTTGCTCAGCGTAACTTTTGATTGTCCCCCACGAGACTTGGGTAGGTTCGTTATAGATCTCAAAAATGACGTTATCATAGCTTCCGTATTCCTGCGCCATCCGGCTGAAGAAACTTTTGGCAGCGTTGACGTTGTTGTGCGCGTCATGTGAGTGCCAATCGATAATGACATAGATCCCCTTTGCGATTGCCGCATTGACCACGTCACGAACTTTGGACTCATCGGCCGTGTTATATGGATTTCCGCTGGGGTCCACACCATATGCCGCTCTTACGATCTCTACTTGAAATTCATCCACCATCCGATTCACCGTGGTGGTATTCCAAAATGGACCGGACCAGTTGCTCCAGAAGAAACTCGCCCCTTTGACCATCATCGGCCGATTCGTTTTGGAGCCGTTAATCTTGTTTCCACTTGCTTTCATTTCACCGAAATAGCTTACAGGGTTTGCGCAGGCAGCTGCAGAAGCAGGCGTTGCAGGTATGACCGCTTGAAAAAGCAGCGTTAATAAGCTGAACAGTAGGATCATGGTTAACGACTTAGTGAATGAATTGAACGACATTTTCATAATTCTCTTCTCCCTTTAATATGGCATGGTTACGCGAAAAATTTCGGCAAGTAGCCCCGATATTCATCAGCATATCGGCTGGGTTCAAGAACAGTGACAGTATACATACTTGTTATCGAAAACGTTTTAGAATTCAATACCAATTTTCTAGTTTTATATCTTTCACAAAAAGTATAAATTTATTGATTTCAAAGAAGAATATAAAATTTGATCAGTCGGCAACAAATTCTTAGCATTTAATTACCGAAAACGTTTTCGGTATTAAGCTAAAAATGTTAGTAAAACCTCCTGCTCCCATAGATTCAACCATTAACATCTTCAGGCTTGCATTGGGTTTACAACATATCGCCCTACGTCTTCCGGGTCATCACCTTCTTTCAAAATCATATCTATTCTAGTTTCCTCCCCTCTGACGCAATATGAGGCTTTCCCTTTTGTCCATAACTCGGGAATGAAACAAGAACGAGCAGAAGAATGTTTGATTCAAGGAAACTTATTTTAAGCGCTTACATCATAATTAAAATACAATTTGTTTTTGTGTTTGTCAATTCTTAAAAAACTATTCCTTATACTGTCCTGTCGAGTCTCGCACAACCAGATCTGCCGGGACAATCTCCGTCGGCGGTGAATAATCGGGATTCTCAATCATTCGGATGAGATGCTCTCCTGCTTTCATTCCCATTAGAGTAATGTTCTGATTGATCGTCGTAAGCTTAGGCATGGTCAGCTCCGCATAGAACGTGTTGTCAAACCCAACGACGGAAATGTGCTCAGGTACTCGCTTTCCGATTTCGCGAATTGCTTCGATCGCACCGGTCGCCATATAGTCTGAAGAGCAGATCACGCCGGACGGTGCTTCCGGAAGCTGTAGCAGGCGCTTCATCGCCTTATATCCACCTTCAATGCTGTATTTCTCTACCTCAACATATTTGGCATAGTAAGGAAGATCGCTCGAGCGCAGCCCTTCCTGATACCCGGAAAATCTCGTTTGACCAACCAGACATCCCAAATCCCCGGAAATAAAGGCGATGCGTTTATGTCCAAGTTCCACCAAATGCTGAACACCTAAGTAAGCACCTCTGCGATTGTCGGCTGTTACATAGCCGGTTCTAGGTCCCAGCAGATCGGTATCAATCATCATCGTCGGCATCTCAGCCTGAAGCAGATCCAAAAAATTTTGATTAGTTCGATCGACACCAAACATGACAACTCCATCTACATTGCGGCTGATGCAATGCTTAGTGAAGGTATAATCGGGATTGCTAAGATTCGGTGATAGAAAGAGCAGGTCATAACCGCTATCTTCAAGAGACTTTCTTAACCCATCAAGAAGCTCCGAAATAAAAGGATTCGTGAAGAAATCCAGCAGGAACATCCCGACCGTCCAGGAACGCTTTTTCACGAGGCTTCGGGCAACCACATTCGGCTGGTAGTTTAGCAATTCAATCGCCTTGTTTACCTTATTCCTCGTTTTGCTGCTGACATCAGAATAATTATTAATCACTTTGGATACCGTTGCCACTGATACCCCTGCTTGTTTGGCCACCTCATGGATAGATGCCACTACACTCACCCCAAACCAAAATAAACGAATTCACACACAGTACATAACCATTTACTATATATTATACGCGATGCTCAGCCTCATAGGAAACGTTCAGTAATATCGAATAAACAAAAAAAGTCGCCAATATGGCGACTTCCAAGCGTATATGTTTTTGTCCATTGATAACAGTGACAACAAGTTTACCCTTTTCTTCTTTGTGCATTTTTAACTTCCTTTGCTTCTAGTTGATCTCCAAATAGTCAATGTATGCATCCCATGTTCCGTTTTCAGCTGTTAGAACGAGCTCAATCTCTTGATTTCCGGCTCCATGGCTGACATTGGTTAGAGTATAGACCGCGGGATTGCTCCCGCCGAAGTAGAAGGTCCCCTTTGCCTGTCCACCGATTTTTAGGTCGACTCTGGCCATGTTGGAATTACTTGAAGCACCACGGAGTGAAAAATGATGGGTGTCGCTCGCAAAATATTGCGTGTACTTCACCAAATCATTGTTAGAATATAAAGCAACTCCGTTGAACGGCAAACTGATATTCCCGGTGTACTGACCGCCTTTGGTCATACTCTCGACTTCCACTTTTGTACCTGCGCTTGGAGGAGATGTAGAGCTGTCAGGCGCCACCGCGCGACCGGTGGTCGGCGAGATCATGCCAGAGCATAGGCTACGGCTCTTGAGATTTTGTGCAATCTGCGGGATCGCTTGGAGCGTCGTCTGGTACTGGTCATGCATAAGGAGCACATCGCCGTTTTGCAACCTGTTCGCAGACGCTACGATTTGGGCCGTAGTGGCACCGTTCCAATCCTGGGAATCAACGCTCCACAGCACTTCAGTAAGAGCATTTTGGCTCTCGATGGATTTCAAGGGCGAGTTGGTCGCACCGTATGGCGGACGGAACAGCTTTGGTGCAGTTCCAGTAATCGACTGGATCGCCTGCTGCGTCCGTGTGATTTCTGACGACATTTGCGAGCTACTCAACGTAGTCATATCCGGATGCGTATAGGAGTGGTTACCGACCCACATGCCTGCGTCCGCTTGGTCCCGTACCAGAGACGGACTATTCTGCGCGTTCTGCCCGATGTTGAACATCGTTGCGCGCAAACCGGCCTGCTTCAGAGCCGCAAGCAGTTTTGTCGTGTTACTGGTATTTGGGCCATCGTCGAACGTCAAACCTACGTAACCGTTCGCGCAACTCGCATCGGCAGCACTGGCGACAGACACCATCAGTGCGGAGAACAATGTACCGATAAGCATCAGAGCCATTGTGCCTTTTACTAGCTTTGCTTTAAGCATAAAAGTATCTCCTATTCATATAGTATTTGTTTTCACCAAGATTTGGACTGAAAGATTTTCCGTTTGCATTCCCCTGCTCTGCTACGGGTTTAATTGCCAAAAACAGCCACGTATCTATTAATTGTAAACGTTTACAGATAGTATTTTATCATCGAATTCTTCATATTTAACCTGCAAAGAATTAACCTTATACTATAAAATGTTTAGTTTTTTGTATAAAAAAGCTGACATCATGATGTATCAATGTCAGCTCTATAAAAATTATTATTTCCTATTAATGATCCAAGGAAGCCTTTTCTCCCTTGAACACGATCATAAAAATGGCACCGCCTGTAATTACTACAGCTAGAAGAAGTAACGTTAAATTGCTGTATAAGTATGCTGCAACGTCAGTAACGATTGGGAAAATAGAAAAGTTGAACCTCAGCTGTGTAAGCAGTCCGCCTACAACTGCGATACCGATCCCTTCCGCCAAAAAGCAGGAAAAATTCAAAAAACCCATACCTGAACCTGATTCGTCAGCACTTAGCGAGCCTGCCACAATGGTTGAGATGACCGTTTTGACAAAGGATAGTCCACCAAAAATCAAAACCAATGCTCCTGAGATGATCCAGGGGCTACGATCGGCAAAAAGTGAAACGATTAAAAGACCCGACCCCAGAAGCATCAACCCTGCAACCATGACAAAACGAGCTCCCTGCCTATCGACCAAAGAACCGCCAACGATCCCGAAAAGAATCACGCTAATCGTTCCTGGAAACAGAACACCGCCTCCAATAAGGCTTGTCGACATCTGGTGCACTTCTCTCATCATATAAGGGACCATAGACATAAATCCTGCAACGGTTCCTAGAAGTATTCCACCTACAAATACGCCGACAATAAATCTTCTCCTCTTGAATAAAGCTGGTTCTATGAAAGGTTCCTTAGCTCTTCGAATTCTCAGCACAAATCCTATGAAAAGAATGACACTGATGTTCAAATACCACCACTCGTAATGTGTCGTAAATAAAGTGAACGAAATCGTTCCAAGAACAAAGAGCAGGCCTCCCGGAACATCAAGCCCACCTTTTTTCACAGGTTCGTCAGAGAGCGTCCGTAAGAAAAACGGTAGTGTGACTAGCGTCATCATGGGCAGGAAAAACAGATAGGACCAATGTACATAGTCCGCGATCCAGCCTCCAAGTATAGGACCAAAACCTTCTCCCAAGGCAACGGTCGATCCAATCATACCAAAAGCTTTTCCTTGATGCTGCATTTCGATACTTTTGGTAACGATGACCATAATCAGCCCAGGGACGGCAGAAGCACCCGCTCCTTGGATAAATCGTGCAACAAGCAAAATCGGAAACCAGGCATGAAAAAGCAAGCCAATTAGCGATCCCCCGCCGTATATCATCATACTGATGAAAATGAGTTTTTTTACGCCGTAAATGTCCGATATTTTTCCGTAAACGGCCGTTCCTACGGCAAAAGAAAGAATGAAGCTGGTATTAACATAATTTGCAGCGGATGGCTTAATTCCAAATTGAGCGGCAATGTCGGGCAACGATACGTTGAACACCGTCTCATTCAATACGCTGAAAAATGCAAGCACGCACAGCCAAATCAAAGAATTAGGAATAAGTTTCTCAATCGATTTTTCCATTATGCAAACCCCTTAAAAATGCCAGGGATTACGCAGTTTATAGGGCCAGTGATGCGTTATCCCCTTTAATTTGTGCCCTTCTTTTCACTATGTACTTCATTCTAACGCCTCCACAAAATAAAAGTAAAAATCTGTTTAATTGCAATTACCTAACCATATTATCACTAAAATAATAAAAATATCACCTGTTATTTTTGACGATAATCATTCATGACGAAGTAAAGCAAAAACGGTTAGTTCCTACTCGTTGGATAACAATGTTTAGCCTCTGCGCTATCTTATTAACGCAATCTCCTACTTATTTATTTTCAATGGTAGATCATCAAAAACATATATGGAACTAAGTTGTTTGTTTGGAAATCGTCGCAAAATATTTTACAACTATCTCGCGGAATTCCTGAGCAGCCTGCGAAATATACCGATTCCTGTTCCATAATAAAGCAATTTCCCGTATCAATTCGTGATTCTCTACCTGGAGGTATTTGAGATGTTCCTGCGAATTTCGTGCCGTGCTCGGTATGAAAGCTATGCCAATTTCGGCTTCCACAAGAGTACTAAGCCTTGCAGGTTCATCCCCCTCATACACATATTTAGGCACAAATCCTTCCGACATGCATACAGAGTCCACTAAATCACGAGTACCATAGCCTCTCTTTACGCCGACAAACCATTCTTCCCTTAGCTCTGTCAAGGATACGCTATTTCGATCCGCAAGCCGATGCCCCTTTGGAACAGCTACAAGAATGGGGTCGATACATACGATTTTACATTCGATGTCATTCCCTTCTACAGGAGGTGAGGATAAGCAAAAATCAACCTCCCCTCTATGAAGAAGTGTAACCATTTCCTGTGTGGTCAGCATTTGCACATGAAATTGAATATAGGGTCGTTTTCTCCGAAACTCTCGAAGGATATTTGGCAATGTGCTTGCAGTGGTCACAGCTAATTCGAGAGTTCCAAGTTCTGGATTGGATAAGTCGCTGAGCTCCTGCTTCCCTTGTTCTAATTCAAACAAAGCCCTTTCTGCACGGTGAAGAAATTTGCTCCCGAACTCATTCAATCGCAGTTTTCTCCCTGTTCGATCGAATAAAGGGACCCCCAGATCTTCCTCCAAGCGTTGAATCGTTTTGCTGAGCGACGATTGAGTAACGTGCAGACTTCGTGCAGCTTCTGTTACATGTTCCAAACGAGCTACAGCGAGAAAATATTGCAGTTGAAGAAGTTCCAATTCGCATCCTCCATTCATTCCCTCAAGTCAATGAGATTATAACATCAAATGCATTGGAATAAATAATCGATTTCGAGTACGATGACATTAATTCGCTATAGGGGGACCAGAAATGAGTGTTCGCAGCTGGTGGTTAATGATTTCAGTTGGTCTAGGGATACTATTGAATCCATTAAATTCTTCGATGGTTTCTGTTGCGATTCCAAGTCTGCAAAAGGTATTTCGCCTTGACTTTACAGGTGTTTCCTGGATTATTTTTTCTTTCTACATTGCAAGCAGCATCGCTCAACCTGTCATGGGCAAAGCCAGCGATTTATTCGGTCGTAGAAAGATATTTCTTACAGGTCTTGTTGTATCATTCATTGCATCATTACTAGCCCCATTGTCACCAAACTTTGGATCGCTCATCGTGTTCCGCATTGTGCAATCCATCGGAACAAGCATGATGGTTGGGGTTGGAATGGCCATTGTTCGAATGCATATTACAGAGAAACAAGCGACTGCGCTGTCTGTTTTGTCCATTTTCCTATCAGGAGCGGCAGCAATTGGACCCTTTATTGGCGGGGTTTTGATTCATTGGTGGAATTGGCCTGCCATCTTTTTCATCAATATTCCGTTTGTGGTAGCCAGCTTTCTATTGGCTTGGAGGACTATTCCTAAGGACGAATCACCAACATCCGTTGCACGCAACATGTCCTTTCGTAAATGGTTTGATTTAATTGATGCAAGAGGAATCCTGCTCTTCACATTAGGGCTGGTTGCCTTGCTCGTTGGATTGCTCTCGGCAAAATCATCTGGGCATATCTCGTTAGAAAACGTCATTGTCGGGTTAATAGGCCTCGCTGCGCTGGGGGCATTCGTACGATATGAGTTAAAAGCGACGTCACCCTTTATTCCTTTACGCACGTTCGCCAAATATCCTGCGTTGACTTGGGTTAATGTCGAATTCATGTTCGTTAACGTACTCTATTACTCGCTTTTTTTCGGGCTTCCGTCCTACTTGCAAGTGGTAAGGCATGTAAGCGAGTTCCAAACAGGGATTCTCATGCTAAGCTTAGGCTTGTGCTCGCTAGCTGCTTCTCCAATAGCAGGACGATGGATTGATAAATCAGGACCCAGACCGACATTACTGGTATCCGCAATCCTGATGACATTGGGATCTGTGTGGCTTGTAACATTAAATCCAACTTCTCCGGTAATCAGCGTGTGTTTGGCTTTGGCTGCATTCGGTATTAGCAACGGACTGAACAATGTAGGTATGCAAGCAGCCTTGTTCCAAAGTTCTCCAAAAGAAATAATCGGTGTAGCATCCGGATTATTTAATACATCAAGATATCTGGGAACCATTTTCTCTTCATTGTTGATAGGTATCGTAATGGGGGGTAAGTTCAGCTTCGAGGGATTTCAAGTGCTTGGGATTGTCCTTACGGTAATTGCATTGACTTTGGTATTCATGAGTCGGCGACGCCGGGAGTCAGGACAATTGCGAGAGTCATAGGTTCACCGGTTCTTCAAATAAACCCCTCTACTCTTTATTTAACGTTAACTTTTCAACGAAAGAGAAAGGAGTTTAGTTAGAAAATAGTTGGCACCATTCCCCCATCTATACGGATTGGAGAGCCCTTAAATGCGGCTGCATAAGGACTACATACAAATGTAGCTATTCTACCTATTTCTATAGGTCTAATAAATCGTTGTATTTCGGATTGAGGCAGATTTACAGCCATAAATTGTTTCTCTTTTTCTAAAAAAGTCATACCTTCATTGGCATAAATACCCTCAATAATTTGGTGTACATTTTCAGAAAGCGTTGGTCCTGGCATAATCGTATTGACTGTAACTTCTGCTCCTATTGTTAATTTAGATAAGCTTTTTGACAGTGATAACAGCATCGATTTGGTCATACAATACTGTGGCATTTGCCCTGAAGGCATGATTGCTTCTTCACTCGCAATAAAAATAATACGGCCATAATTGTTTTTCAACATTTTAGGTAAATAAAATTTCGATAATCCGTTTGCAGCAAGAACATTAGTACGGAAATATTTTTCCCATACTTCATCGTCAACGTCTTCATATTGCATAATTTCATAAATCCCCATATTATTCACTAAGATATCGATATTGGGGTATTTTTCAAACAAAACCTCCCTCTGCTCCAGATCCACAATATCGGCTGTAGCATTTTGAGGAAAGGTCGTTGGAAAATTTGATTTTATTTCATTTACAGTTTGTTCTACCTCTTCATTATTCCGTCCATTAATAAGTACATTCACACCTTCTTTGGCAAGCTCAATGGCTATTGCTTTACCTATACCTTTCGTAGACCCTGTAACTAAAGCTGTTTTATTGTTTAATCCCATATCCATAATACTTTCCTCCCTCTCATTCGTTTATCTTTGCTGGCAAGCGAATTCTTAGCTTATTTTAAAACAACCTTAAGCTCTGGTATCTGATTATATTACCTTGGGCAGCAATGCTCAGTAACTAGCATATTGCGCCAAAGTTCTTGTTTAACACGCCAGATGAATAAGGTCAGTAATTACAAGCTCTCTGTAGAATGAATGGAGTTGGGAAACTATTAATAGATAGTCGATCTTCCTAGCGGTTCTTTTGATATCGAGTTGGTATCTAAATGTGTAGTGCGCCAATTTGAAGGAGTATTCCCTTCCCAAAGACGAAAAGCGCGGTAAAATGAGTTCTGGTCTTCATATCCAATCAAAAAGGCCACTTCTTTTATATCAAGCGAGGGATCTGCCAAGTATTCTAGTGCCTGCTCATGTCTAGCTTGTGTTAACAGTTGTTTAAAGCTCGTATTGTCGTCAGTAAGCCGGCGCTGCAAGGTACGATCGCTCATTCTGAGCTCCTTCGCCACAGCCTGAATGTCGGGGCGTCCTCTGGTGAGGCTACGTTTTATAATCCATTTGACCGCCTCAGTAATTGAGCGGCTGCACTGTTCATCCAGCGACCGGTCCAGAGCGGGTGTGAGAATCTCTAACAACTCTTGGTTGTATGAGACAAAAGTTCGGTCCAAATCTCTTCGATATAACGTCAATCGATTACATTTTGCACCAACCTGGACACTACACCCAAAATAAGCTTCAAGAGCCTGCACATCTCCCATGGATTGCGAAAATTCTACGAGCTGCGCCGTCAAAGGTTGACCAGTGCCTCGGCGCCCAAGCTCCAGAAGACATGCAAGTGTAATACCCGTCAGCATCGGTGGACCGGGCTGTTTGGTATATAGCCATTCCAGTTCTATGGTACAGTGCTCCCCCTCCTCAGTCACACGTAAGGTTTCGGGAGGACATAGTTGTTTGTACCGAGCCATTCGGTTTAGAGCGTCGCGGTAGTCACGAGCGTGGTAAGTCGCTAAGACGGTCGGTGGGTACTTCGCTGTCTCAAAGACAGTTGCAAGCTTAACGATTCCTTTTGCAGTGTCACCAATGAGATCGGAATATGCCTGCCAGATCGCGAGATATTGTACGCTTGTGACTACGGGCTCATGAATAATGGTGAGCGGCAGTCTTGCTTTACAAGCTACGTCGTGAGCGGAAATTCCTAATTGATACAAACCTGTCCAAAATCCTGGTGGAATTTTAATATGGTCAGAAGTATGAGACTTCTTCATACATAGAGACCTCCTTTATTACTTCCATTTTACTTACTAATTGCACTCTCTGATCATTCCAGTATAGTGAATTTTGTTAATATATGCTTACTGAATGTTTGACCACCATAAATAAAAAAGCAACCGGCATACCGGTTGCTTTTGAGTCATTTCTACTTCCAAGTTTATTTTTAAGAACACCAGGGTGTATCAACGTGTATGTTAAATTACTATGTTAAAGTATCCTATATTCATAACACCTGGCAGAATAGGAAGGTTTTGTATCTAAAAACCTGTAGTATACTGTTTCGGGATCGTTGTCTCTTTTTTCAAGTTTGTTGCGGCCTCAAGAGCCCAGTAAGGATTTCTTAACATTCCTCTCCCGACAGCCACAAGATCTGCGTCCTCATTTCCTACTACAGCATTAGCCAGGATCGGATCATCGAGTCTTCCGACTGCAATGACCGGAACTTCAAGTGCTTGTCTGATTTCTCGAGCAAGCGGCACCTGGTATGCTGCGTGACTACCTGGTCTACCCCACGCAGCGATAGGTCCTTCACCGCCTGAAGAAATATCAAAAATATCTACTCCTGCTTGTTGATATTCTTTGGCAAAAGAAATGCTATCTTGAATATCGTATCCGCCTTCTACGTATTCTTTAGCGGAAATGCGCATGATAAGCGGCATGTCTTCCGGCATCTCTGCCTTGGCTGCCTGAATAACTTCTCGACCAAATTTCAGGAGATCTTTCCCGTATTCATCATCTCTTTGGTTGGTAAGAGGCGAATGAAATTGATGGATTAAATATCCGTGAGCTCCATGTATTTCAATGGCATCAAATCCGGCCTTCACAGCACGTGCTACAGCGCCGCGGAACTTCTCCACCATTTCTTTAACTTCTTGTGTTGAAAGTGCTCTAGGTAATGTAGATTTCTCATCAAATGGAATAGCGGACGGAGCAACAGGCACTTCAGCATCTTCTGCTTTACGTCCAGCATGAGCAATTTGAATACCTACTTTTGCTCCATAACTATGGCAGGCATCTACAATTCTTTTCAATGCAGGAATTTGCTCATCAGACCACAATCCCAGGTCAAAGTCAGAAATACGTCCATCTGGTTCTACATCAGTCATTTCAACTATAATGAATCCAGTTCCACCAATGGCACGACTTACATAGTGCATAAAATGCCAATCAGTAGCTATACCATCTTTCTTGTCAACAGAATATTGACACATTGGAGGCATGACGACCCGGTTCTTTAATTCCAAGTCTTTAAATTTATAAGGACTAAATAAATCTTTCATTAAGAAAGACCCCTTTCTAGGTTTTATAGTAAACATATTATATGCATGCACATGCATATAATACAGCATGCATTTTTTATTTGTCAACTACCGTTTAAACTATGCATTTACGTAAATAAAGGCCCAGAGATTGTATTCTCTAGACCTAGGGTTAAATTTTACTCTATTCAGACATTAAATTTCGTATTAAGTTTTAATTTTAAATGAAAGAATTATATTTTTTCAATGAGTGATTGTAATTTTTGCTTCAACTCATCTTTTGAAAGAGCCGACTCCAAAATTTGGTTGAAGGTTTCGAGCGCTCTGTCAAACTTCTTTTCCCCAAAATCGGTCATGCTTGTATAGATTCCCCGACGATCATCTTCACATATATGTCTTTGCAAAGCTCCGCAGCTTTTTGCTTCCATTCTGACTACCAGTCTAGATAATGCACTTTGGCTTAACCCAACCATCTCTTGTAAATGCTGTAATCTTAATTTCTTTTCCTCGGTTTGAGATAAGAAATACAGAACCAAAAATTCATTTAAGGATAAACTATAGTTTTCTTGAAGTGCATGTTCCAATTCATCGTTTATGTTCGATTGGAGTTTAGTAAGGGACAGCCAAATATTTAAAAGTTCGATAGTATTGTTGTTATGCATTTCGACTCACCCGTTCTATTCTAAAGTATAAATAACACATATTATAGAAGTCATTATAGGGAATAATTAATTCTATCAGGGTTACTGGAAATGGTCAAAACCCTTAAGAACAGATAGAGGTTATAAAAAATCCTTTCTGAAGCAGTGACTTAAGTGGTCAACACAAAAACACCTTTCAAAATCGGCCTCCATATTTAGAAATGGAAGCATTCTCCTGAAGGTGTTTTTGTTTTGAAACCCATTGTAGTTTACTAATTATTTATGGTCAGATACTCTTTTGCGCATTCCAGCCAGTCCCAGTAACCCAAGTAAGCCAATCCATCCCCAATCCATATCGTTGTCATTATCTACGGCGTTTGCTCGTACACTGTTAGCGTTGTAGGTTGAATTGTTGTTGTGATAAGCATTATTAGCTGTGTCATTGGCCACATCTACATTTGCACTTTGTGCTGATGAAGGAACGACTAAAGCTGCAAAGAAGAACATGGAAGCTACAGCAGTGACTATTTGTTTTTTCATAAAAAGGAATCCTCCCTGAAAGTGTGATGCATATAATTTCTCCAAAAAACTGCTCCTTATTCCATTGTGTATTTACAAATTTATTTGGATACTTTTAATCATTAATTGGAACTATAAGATCGGTGTAAAAAATATTAAAGGAGCGGTTATGATGGGAATATTAAGTGGAAATCCAAAAGATGAACCAATGCACTATGGTGAAATTTCCGGTGTTTGGCAATTTTCATTGGCCGCAAAAGGAGCTCTGTCTTTCTACCAAGCATTCCTGAATCATGCAGGAGATAAGGATTTGAAAAAAATATTGGATGCACTCATTGATCAAGCGAAACTTGAAATTAAAGAGTGTGATACACTCCTTACTGATAATGGGATTGCTCCAGCGCCAGTCTTACCAGAAAGACCTCCAGTGAAACTTGAAGATATTCCTGTTGGTGCGCGCTTTACTGACCCGGAGATTGCTGCTAAAATTGCGTCTGATACCTCATTGGGACTGGTGGCTTGTAGTCAAGTGATGGGGCAATCCATTAGAGAGGATATAGGGGCCTTGTTTGCAAAATATCATGCTACCAAAACAGCTTTAGGAGTTAAGATTCTTCAAATGACTAAAGAAAAAGGATGGCTGGTGCCTCCTCCCCTTCAAGTAAAAAGACCTGAAGCTGTTGAAGTTTAAAAATAGATTAAATCGCTTCTAGCCATATTCAGAACAGATTGAAAGTTAAAACAATAACCCCCATTATCCTGAATATGAGGACAATGGGGGTTAGATTTGTTTACAATTCGTTAAATATCTCTTCGAATCACGCTTTTGTTCGCTGCCGCCTCAAAAATCGTCTCAATCAGCACCAGTACACGGTGCACTTCTTCGCTTTTGATCGCAAGCTCGGCTTTTCCTTCAATGGTGGAGACAAAATTTTCGTAAAAGCTTTCTGCAGCAGCAGGTATTTTCTCAATCGGGAACTTAAGGGTGGATTCCTCAGACGGAGGTGCCATCGTTTTCGTCAACCCTTGACCTGCTTGAATCGGTTTGGGTTCCACGTGAGCGACATCTGGATTCCGAGTGACAATCTCTCCGCTCAGATCCCAATCCTTGATCACTGCGGTTCCTTCGGTTCCTTTAACATACCAACGCGGCAACTTTACGTAATTCGTTGTACCTACTTCAATGACCGCTGTAAGACCGTCCTTAAACTCAATGAAGCTACTAAAGCCGTCATCCACTTCTGTCCCCAAAATATAACTTAAGGTAGCGGTCACGCTTTCGATTTGACTGTCCGTAATCTGAAGTAGCTGATCCAACAGATGCACTCCCCAATCCAGCAGCATTCCTCCACCATACGCTTTCAACTGCCGCCAATCGCCTGGAATGCCGTTAGCTCCCTGAACCCGCGATTCCAGATGGAAAAGATCGCCAACAGTCTTCTTACTGATTATATCTTTGACAATACGGAAGTCTTCATCCCATCTGCGATTCTGATGTACTGTAAACAGACGATTTTCTTGCTTGGCCACCTCGACAATATCTAAGAAATCTGCGCTCGTGATGGTAACGGGCTTTTCACAAATAACATGTTTGCCAGCTTGCAATGCTTGAATCGCAATTTCTTTATGAACGTCATTAGGCGTTGCTATTAATACAATATTTACGTCCTGATCGCCGAGAACGGCATCTAGACTGGCATAAGTTTTATAGCCGGCTGCTGCAGCCAATTCCATCCGATAATCGACAATATCATATACACCGCCAATGGCAAGCTGCTCAATAGGTTCAATTAATTGAACATGGTAGCTTCCCATACCTCCATAACCAATAATAACTACATTGTATTTCCGATTGTCCATTTTCATTTTCCTTCCACTCCTAAATTGAGCCACCACCTATCAAACGGTTGCTCACGGATCGAATTCAATTGTAAATCGGTTACTGCCATGCAGGTCATCTGTAAGATGTTATTGCATACGCTTTCATTATAAAGGAAATCTTTCCCCAAAAAAAGGGGGATATTAAGATCTAGGGGATTCAGTATTGGATAAATACTCACTCAAGATTTCCTGCATTGACTTCTTTGAATTTTGAAACTGTTTTATTCGATGACCATTAGCACCAGACGGGTGAGGGAACCCCCACAGAATTTTCTTTTCTTGAATTTTCTGTTCATCAAGCAAGCGACGAAGAACAGTCTCGACTGACTTTCCTAGTGGAATAATAAGTGGATACTCTAAACATTCTAATTCAGGAAGAAAAGATTCAAGCAATGCTCCATACAAAAAAGCATGGTTAATCATGGAAGGTTGATGTCCATTGTAATTCTCTTTATTTACGAAGACTGGAAAACGAATTAAGGAAGTTGTATGTAACAACGAGCAATCTGAATCAAATAGTTTACGTACATGCGACACTTTCAAAAAATCATGCAATCCTATTTCTTGAAGCATATTTATTAAGTTGTCTCGCATGGAACCGGCCATCCTTGCTGCAAATTTGGCTTTTTTACAAGCTTCCTCATATGACTGTTGATCCTTCAAAGATATTATGGCAGTTCGAAAGGCAATTTCCATCTGCTGCCAACCGGGTGTAATACCAACTAGCACTACTTTCGCGGAAGAATTGATATATTCATTATGCGGGGAATAGAACATTTCAACGTCTCCCGAAGACTTTAATTTGAAATCATTAATCAGTAATTCGTTTTTAGAATACTTTTGCTTTACCGGTAACGAATTCATCACAGCAACTATACGCTTTTGATGAGTGGAAGAGATCAGGTTGCATCCTCCTTACGAGCTTATATTTGAGTATATATTACAGTTTTACAAGAGGGGTGTTCTTCACACCCCCCACATGTATTTACCAATAAATATCCATCCTTATTGTGGCTGTAAGTTTGCGTAGCTCAGCTCTTTCTATCTTCTTGGGTAATTAAAGAACTGTAAGCGGGAATCGTCACCGTTTCTTTCCTTACTTTAGCATCCTTTGAGGTAGAGAAAACCACTTTCCGCTTTTCCTTATCTCGATCTTTCATCTGGATGGTAACCGGCTCTCCTGACAGATTATGATATACATACAATGTTTCTTTGCCTGAAGAACGTTTGTATGCCGTCACGCTGGCAGAACCTGCTTGGATCGGCTCTAGACTGTCGCTGCGAAGAGCCTCATGTTCTTCCCTCAGACGGATAAGCGTGCGGTAGCTTTCCAGCAGAGAATCATTGTCCCGCAACTGCGCTTCCACCGATACTTCGCCTTTGTTGTATTTGGGTTCCTCCCACTTTGTTTGACCGAGGCCTTCTCCCTTATACCAGCGCATAGGCTCTCGAAGATACTCATCGGGCTTCTCTCCCTTCATGCCGATCTCTTCCCCATAATAGAGAAACGGCTGACCCGGCAACGTCAAAAGAATGGATGCAGCCAGCTTGGCTTTTCGTACATCCCCGCCCAGCTCGCTCATAACTCGGGTTTGGTCATGATTGCTTAAAAATGGAGCATCGAGTGCCGCCTTATTGTATGATTTGTACAGCTTCAGCGTTTTCTCGGAGAATGTAGCAATACCTTGATCTCGACCGTTTTTCACAGAGTTCAATATCGTTCCGCCCAGGTCAAAATTAAACAGAGAGTGGAGCGATTCGTAATAAGGAGCTATTGTCTCCGGTTTATCCCATACCTCTCCTGCCAGATATACGTTTGGATTTATCTTTTCCATCTCGGAACGGAATTCATTCCACCACGCAATGTTTTTATCGGCACCGTCCTTCGTTTGCCCTTTAAAAATATGCATCGCCGCATCAAGCCGGAAGCCGTCTGCACCTTGCTGTAGCCAATACTTACCGACTTTGATCATTTCCTTGCGGACTTCGGGATTATCAAAATTCAGATCCGGCATCCCGGACCAGAAGGTACCGTAAAAATACCCTTCGCCATTCGGATTCTTATGCCATACCTGCTGGCCCCATGATCCCTTTTCATCCAGGTTTGTATTCTCATCAGCCCATACGTAATAGTCATGGTATTTGCTTTGCGGGTTGGCACTAGCCTCCTTGAACCAAGGGTGCTCGCTACTTGAATGATTGATAACAAGGTCAATGATCACCTTGACACCTTTTCTTTTTGCTTCTTTCGTCAAGGTGCGGAAATCATTCAGATTCCCGTACTGCGGGTCCACTTGATAGTAGTCAGTTACATCATATTTATGGTAGCTTGGAGACGGATTCAGTGGCATGAGCCAGAGACCGCTGACCTGCAAATCCTTACCCGAACGGGGATTGCCGTCGTTTAAGTAATCAAGCTTTTGCGTAATACCTTTTAAATCACCATGTCCGTCCCCGTTCGAATCATAAAAAGAATTGATATAAATTTCGTAAAACACGCCGCTTCCAGCAGAATTCGGAGGCTTATGCCCGTTCATATCCTGCTCGGCCATTGCACTTGAGGCGAACATCGTGAGCATAGGCACCGTTAACAGGATCGTGGACCATTTTCTTAAGCGTTTGTTACGAGTCAAAACATATCAGCTCCTTTAATTGTTATGGGTGCGCCTTCATTATAAAGAAAAACCACCCAAAAAAAGGGGATATTATTATCTATTATAGTGGAAAATATCGATTTTATTGTTTGATGTCTGTATCGAACAAACTGCCTGGGTTAGAGGATCTTTTTCTGATCCTTAACCCAGGCAGTTTGCTTGCAAGTCTATTTTTATCCTTTTACAGCGGAACCTACCGTCATCGCCCGCTCCACTTGTTCACTCAAGAACAGATACACGAGTACCATCGGTAAGGAGGCAATAGTCATAACAGCCCCCATGGCTCCCCAATCTGTACTATAAGAACCTTGGAAGAAAAGCAAGCCTAGCGGCAATGTCTTCATATTTTCATCAGAAATGAGAATATAGGCCAAAGTGAACTCATTCCAGTTGTTCAAAAATTGAAAAATGGCTACAGTTGCAATTGCAGGTAATGCAAGGGGTACAATGATTTTCAGGAACAGTCTATAAATATTAGCTCCATCCATGCATGCTGCCTCTTCTATCTCCTTAGGGATTCCTGTAAGGAACCCATAGAAAATCATGGACGAGAAAGGAAGGCCAATTGCGATATAAGGAAGAATAAGAGCTCCATACGTATTCGTTAGATTAAAATCGCGAACCAGAATCGCCAGCGGTATCATGATAACCTGAAGCGGCATAAACATTCCTATGGTCATATAAGTCCGGACGGTAGAACGAAATCTCCACCTCATACGAGCCACTGCGAAGGCAAACATCAGAGCTAGTAAAAGGATAAACAGAGTCGAAATCGTTGATACGACCAGACTGTTCAGAAAGTAACGGGGAATATTAAATTGTGTCCAGGCATTAATATAATTTTCGTATCGAAAATGCGTTGGCAGTCCAAATGGGTTAGAGACGAAGATCTCATCGTTGTTCTTTAACGAGTAGGATACCATCCAAAACAACGGGTAGACCGAAACAATTAGATACAACCACAGTGGTATCTGCAGGGCAGCATGTCTGAACTTGCTCAAAGCGGTTTTACTCATTTCGTTCTCCTTTTCAATACACGCCTCATCAGGCGGTTTGTCCGCGGTCGAACAGCTTATTGATAACTACAGTTGCCAATAACGAGATTAATACAAGCAGCACGGATACAGCACACGCATAACCATAGTTGCTCTCCATAAAAGCATAGCGATAAATCATGAATGTCATTGTATAGTTTGTAGTGCCGGGCCCACCATTTGTCATAATCAGCATCTGCACAAACGCCCCTATTCCAGAGGTTATCGCGATAATGAAGCAAAATTTGTATGTTTCCCTCATTAAAGGAAGCGTAACATGCAGATGCGCTTTCCATTTGCTGCAACCGTCAATCGTGGCCGCCTCAAAGTAGTCTTCGGGTATTGACTTAACTCCCGCATATAACAACGAGAATTGGTATCCCATAAACTGCCAGGCATTAACAAAGGCGATGGCAATAATGGATGTTGTTGGGGAGCTCAACCAATTTTGCTGATACGGGATGTTCAAGAGTTCAAACAGTCGGTTGATTAATCCGTTGGTTGGATCGTAGATTGCAATCCATAGCTGGCACACCACGGTTACCGATAGGACAACTGGGATAAAATAAGCCGTTTTCAGTATTTTCCGCCCGCGTGTACGTGGGTCCGCACAGATTAGTGCCAATATCGTTCCCAGTCCGATCTGAAAGACTGCCAGTACAATTGCAAAGATCAATCCGTTCTTAAGCGAAGTCCCAAGTAGAGGATCGGAGAATAATTCTCGGTAATTATTCAATCCCGAAAAGGTCAGCGTACTAAGACCATCCCAATCATAAAAGCTGCGAAGAACGGTTTGCAAAACAGGATAGATTAGAATCACGCTATACAGTATCAAAGCAGGGAGGAGAAACAGTGCGAGCGCCGATTTGTTCCCCAAATATTTATTCATGTCTTGCTTCCACCCCTTATCTTTGGAACAGCACCCTCAGCGCCTTATGCCGCCAAGGGTTGCCGATTCCCTGAATTCTCAGTTTTCTTTATTCAATGTGCTATTCAGATTGCTCACAAAATCGTTTTCAGAAAAGTTGTCTACCATCATATTTTGAGTATTGTCATTAATGGTGTTCTGAATTTTTGTATTGCTAAGAAGTTGAGCATATTCCTGCGCATTAGGCAGCAACTCTTTGACAACTCGCTGCATCATTGCTGGAACATTGGAGGCCATTGGCTTATCTACTTTCACTGGAACTATCGGACTTCCAAGTTGAGTGTATCTGTACTCTGCTGACTTCGAGGCAAGGAATGCCGCTACCTTTACGGCTGTTTCCTTATTTTTGCTATTCGCTGATACTGCATAACCTTGCGGAGAACCTGAGCCGTCAATAAAATATTTGGATTTCTCGTAGGTTGCTTCATCCTTTGCAGGCCAGTACATCCAGTCGACTTGATCGCCCAGCTTTTCCTGGGAACTGTAAATTTCCCATTGTCCATTCACGAACATGGCAGCTTTGCCCTGATAAAATAGAGAGGATGCCTGATCATAATTGGTGTTCGTAGCGTTGGCATCGAACAATCCGGCTCTTTGCAGTTGCTTCATTTGCTGTGCTGCTGTTACGAATGCTTCTGGCAATGCTTTTACACCCTTCTCCTCAAGTGCTCCAAATCCACGCGGCTGCTCTCTTGTAACCAGTCCGTTATAAAAAGCGGTCGTAATCCATTTTTCCTTTGCAAAGATCGACATCGGTACATAACCAGCAGCTTTTAACTTTTTCGCTGCATCGGCCATCTGATCAATCGTCTTAAGCGGTGTTTTGATTCCTACCTTCTCAAAAATGGACTTGTTGTAATAAATCATTTGGAATTCAATACCAGTTTCAGGGTAAGCATACACATGATTGTCAGGAGCTACCAAACGCGATTCAACTCCCGGGTTAAGACTCTTCTTGAATTCGGCTGTTGTGTCATAGTTGTCAAGAACCTCGACATTTTTCGATTTTGCAAAAGTTTGCAGGACAGACCAATCCGCTAAATAAACATCTGGCATGTTGCCCGTTGCCGCATATGTTTTAAGCTTCTGGCCTCCGTCCTGCACGGCAGGATCCAATTCAATTTCTACGTTTGGCATCTTCTTTTTGAGCTCTGCCACCGCATAATCGAACGGCTTAATGGTATCGTCATCGAAATGCTGCGCATACACCTTCAATTTGATCGTTCCGTCCCCTGATCCGTTATTGGAAGAGGCTGAGTTGTCTTCGCCACAAGCAACCAATCCGACGGACATGGTGAGTACTAGCAAGGCTGCACTCCAAATTTTAAGATTTTTTTTCATTTGTTTTATCCCCCTCATGAAGAGTCTTTGATGATTGCGCTTTCATTTGCTTGACTACAGTATACCGCTGCCTCTATTCTTCTTTAAGGAATAAAACGGGTATTATCAGTAAAAAACGGGACAAATAGAGCAGCGGTCCTCCATATAGGAAAACCGCCAGGCTTAAATTGATGTGTTCTGCCTCACAAGGCAGATGCTATCTCTTTTTGAGTTGCTCATATTCAGTGGGTGTCATACCAAAACGTTTCTTGAAACATTTGCTGAAATAGTTGGGGTCACTGTAACCGACACTTTCAGCGATTTCTGACAGCTTCCGATTGCCTTTCAGCAGAAGCTCCTTAGCCTTCTTCATTCGGATGTGTGTAATGTGATCCACTATGGAAAAGCCAGACTCCTTGCGAAATACGCGGCGCAGGTAGCTGGGATCGACGAATACTCCGCACGACACCTGCTCAGCAGACAACTCTGCGTCTGCATAATGTTCCTCAATATAGTTGATCGCCGCCGCGAATAAATTGGAAGCCTTCGTAGGACGCATATTCTCCATCAGCAGGATCAGCTTGCGGTATAGGGCGAGCATCCAACCTTCAGCAGCCTCCCAGGAATCTAACTCTCGCAGCCGTTCGTAAGGAGACTTGTCTCCTCCGTTTTCCCATAGCTGGTCATAAGGAATGCCACGTTCACTGGCAAAGGAAAGGGCTAAAGATACGATTCCCATAAGCATCGCATCTGCGTATTCATCTCCCCATTTATATTTACTAAGCTGACGGATTGCCTTGCGGACTTCCTCTAGCGTTTCACTGTCTTTCATTCGGAGGTCAAGCACAACCGCATCGCGTAGATGACCCAAATCAGGCATACCTGCTCTGCTATGCAACACTTCGCCGTCCTGTCCCCTTAAATCTGCACTTTCACTCTCCTGTGGAAGCACTGGTAACTTCGCTTTAATACGCTCCAACATTGAGAGCATTTCTTCTGCATTGAACGGTTTCAGCAAATAATCCTGCACTCCAGTTCGAACGGCCTTCTGTAGATATTCAAACTCGTTATGCCCGGATATGAATACAATTACGATTCGTTCGAACTTGACTTTCAACCTCTCGGCTAATTCAATTCCGTCAATAAAGGGCATATTGATATCAACGAGGGCAAGGTGCGGCTGATGCCGCTCGGCTTCCTGAAGTGCTTCCTGCCCGTTCCTTGCTTCACAGCAAACCCGAAAGCCGTGACTTTCCCAGTCTATCTTAATTCGCAGAAAGTCTCGGAACAGCGGCTCATCATCAACAATCATCACTTTATACATCTTGGTGTACACTCCCCTTTGGCTGCGTTGGTAGCGACAGGTCAACAATGGTTCCCTCTCCGAGAACACTCTGCACGGATATCCCATACTCCTCGCCAAAATACAGGCTCAGCCGTTGCTGAACGCTATAGGTACCGATTGATCGTATTCCTTCTTTCGGTAAATGTCTGGACATAATGTTCTGAACTTGAATTTCGTCCATTCCCACACCGTTGTCCTCCACCCGGACGATCACCCTATCGTTCTGTGTAAAAGCGAAAATACGGATAAAACCTTTGGTTCCTTTCTTCTTAAGACCATGGTAAATCGAATTCTCGACAAGTGGCTGGAGCGAGAGTTTCGGGATCGGTGTACCCGCAAGTTCTGGAGGGATATCCACTTCATAGCGGAACACATCGGGATAACGGATTTGCAGAATAGTCAGGTAATCATCAGTAATCTGAGCTTCCTTTTCTAAAATAATGAGTTCCCGTCCTTTATTTAGTACCATTCGATAAAAATCTGCCAGCGCCTTCGTAGTATCTCTAGCCTCATCATTACGATCCAACTCATTCAGTGCATAAATGGTATCTAAAGTGTTGTACAGAAAATGCGGTTTTATTTGAGCCGTCATCAATGCGAGTTCATATTCACGCTTGCGGTTTTGCTCCTGCCTCACTTCATCCAGCAATTCCCGAATCCGTCTTATCATAAAGTTAAAAGCTTCAGCAATGGTACCGATTTCATCTTCTGTTCGGACTATCGCAACCGATTGTAAATCGCCGGCAACTACTTTTCGCATGGCTCTAGTCAGCTGTTCGAGAGGACTAACGACCATTTTGGACAGGAAGCTAGCACCGAGCCAGGAAAAAGCAAGACAAAATACGCCGATTAAGAGTGAAAGCCTTACATTTTGCCGGACATCAGCTGTAAGCAGGCTAAGAGAAACAATATTGACCAGCTTCCAACCCATCCGGTTATAATCATTGACCGTTACGAGATTGCCGCTATCCTCAAATGAACATGTTTTTGGGGACACATCAGATCCACAGCCTTGGATGGCCTCCGCTAACTGTGAACTCACTGGCTTCATCAGCATCCCATTGTCTTCTGCCACAGCCACACGCATCTCGTTATCTAAAAAATAATAAGATTTGGGCGCATCGGGATCGCTGGAACGAAAATAATCAGACAAACCTTCTTCCTTCACTAACAGAAAAAGCGTTCCATAGGGTTCGCCGGTGTCTATATTAATGACCATCTTTCCCAGCGTCAAAACCGGAGAGTTGGAATCCGGTGTTAGGAAATCTCTCTTCTCCATATCAAACCAGAGTGCTTGTCCATAACTTTCGGATTCCCTTACCCGCTTGAGCATGCTATAGACTTTACTATCATCCCCACTTTCGGTATAAGAAGCAAAAATTGTCCCTTCATTATCAATAAATACCGCCGCATCCACTTCGCGAAAGATTGATAAATCAATAGATAGACGGCTTTGCATCAGGTTACCAAATTGAACACGATCTATGGCAGTATCAGGTCTAGCACCGTATGAATCATACATCCGGTTAATATTCGTGACCATAATGTTGGCCGCCGTTTCCACACTACTGAATATGTAGTCGGTCCGGGACAGGATAAGCTGAGATTCGTCAACTACGTTGCTGGTCGTTTGCTCTATCAATGAACGACTGAAAAGTTGGTTGGACACAAGTCCAAGAATGAGCAGAGAAATAATGATCAGCGGGAGAAATACCGCTATAACCTTGCTTTTAAAGCGAAGGCGACCAAACCACTTACGAGCTAGGGACAGAATATTCAAATAAGACCCCTCCGTCATCAGAGAATATTCATCATGTTAACACAACTAATCTGAACAGTAGTAGAACTAAAATAATGTTAAAAAAATTCAACAATCCATCTTGAAAGTGCCAAAAGTATGTGTTAGGATAAAGTCGATTTTTAGTAAAATTATTAACTAAAAAGGTGTGAGCTCTTTGGCAACCATTAAAGACATTGCCCGCGAAGCGGGAGTGTCTGCCGCAACCGTTTCAAGGGTTTTAAATAACGATCTGTCACTATCCGTGAGTCCAGACACCAAAAACAGAATTTTTTTAATTGCTGAGCAGCTCGGGTATAAGCCTTCCCGCCTGAGGCAGTTAAAGAGGAACACGGAACGTGCCGGGAAAACGGTCTCCCTCCTGCTGTGGTGTTCCATTGAGGAGGAAAGAGACGATCCGTATTACGCCTCGATCCGCCGTGGAATCGAACTGCGCTGTGAGGAGCTTGGCCTGACATTGGGACAGACGCTGCGAGGCCGTTCATCTCTCGACACCTTGCAGAAGGCGGATGGTCTGATTGTCGTGGGCGGCGTTGATCCTGAAGAGGTGTCCAAGCTGTATCCGGACAAGAACACCATTGTCCTTGTCGACCAGTACCATGAGCAGCTGGAATACGATTCCGTACGACTCCATTTTCGGCAGGCGGTTGACCAGGCACTTGGACATCTGCTCGAGCTTGGCCACCGACAAATCGGATTTATTGGCGGGAAGAGCGATGGAGAGCGAAGGGCGCATTATTTTGAACGATTCATGCGGGAACGAGGTTTGTATAATCCGAAGTTCGTCCGCATAGGCGCCTGGAGTACTGCGGATGGATATCTCATGATGAACGAGCTTCTAGCCGAGCAGGAACGACCGACAGCCTGCTTCGCTGCCAGCGATCCGCTCGCCATTGGAGCCCTCCGCGCCCTTCATGGACATGGAGTCAAGGTACCCGAAGATATGGCTGTTGTCGGCTTCGACGACATTGAGATGGCGGCCTTCGTGCAGCCTCCGCTAACTACTGTACGTGCCTATCCCGAACAAATGGGAAAAGCTGCCGTGCAGTTGCTCTCTGAACGGTTTGAGGGACGTGAACCACCTGCGTACAGCGTGATCGGGACTAAGCTTGTCATACGGGAAAGCTCATGCATCAACAGTAAAATCAATATTTGAGAGTCAATCGAGATGATAACCCCCTAAGGAGTGAATATCATGAACATTCATGTTAACGAAGCGCTTGGTTTGTTTCACCTGCAGTCCAAGGATTGCAGCTATATTATCCAGTTGGTAGAAGGATATCCTGCACATGTCTATTGGGGAGCCCAACTTCATCATGACCAAAGTCTCGCAAGTATATTGGAGCTTAGAGAGCGCTGCTCCTTCTCCCCCACTCCCGTTTCTTCTAATCGTGCGCTTTCTTTGGATGCGCTTCCACAGGAATATCCACAGTATGGGACAAGCGACTTCCGTCAACCGGCTTATCAGGTTGCGCTTGCGGATGGAACTCGAACTACGGAGCTAAAATATAGTGGCCACCGTGTTGAATCGGGCAAACCAAAGCTTGAAGGCCTCCCTTCCGTCTATACCGAATCGGATGATGAAGCAACAACTCTCCTGTTGTTCCTTGAGGACCAGCACTCAGGTCTTAAGGCTACATTACTCTATACTGTATTTGCGAACCACAGCGCTATTGCTAGGTCTACTCTTTTTGAACATAAGGGAAGCGCTGTCATGAATATTGAGCAGGCGATGAGCGCCTCTGTCGACTTCGCCGATTCCAATTATCAAGCTCTCTATCTATCTGGCGCCTGGGTTCGGGAAAGACATATCCAACGCCGCGATCTTGGCCCCGGCGCCATTCGGTTGGAAAGCCGGCGAGGCTCCAGCAGTCACCAAATGAATCCCTTTCTGGCCCTGCTTCGTCCAGATGCAACAGAAGATCGTGGGGATGTGTACGGCTTCAGTCTAATCTACAGCAGCAATTTCGTTGCGCAGGCGGAAGTAGAACAGTTTAATCAGACCCGTGTAAGTATCGGAATTAATCCTTTTGACTTCTCCTGGCGGCTTGAACCGGGTCAGTCATTCCAGACCCCTGAAGCCGTGCTGGTCTTTTCCGAAGAAGGTCTTGGGGGCATGTCGCGCACCTATCACCGACTCTACCGCACACGTCTGTGCCGAGGAACTTATCGCGACAAGGAACGCCCGATTCTCGTGAACAATTGGGAAGCCACATATTTTGACTTCGACGCCGATAAAATCGAGGCGATTGCCAAAGAAGCGGGACCTCTTGGAATTGAGCTATTTGTTCTTGATGACGGTTGGTTTGGCAAGCGCGACAACGACAACAGTTCGCTTGGGGACTGGTTCGAAGACCGCCGCAAGCTACCTGGAGGTCTCACCGACCTAGCCAAACGGGTTAATGAACAAGGATTACAATTTGGCTTGTGGGTTGAGCCGGAAATGGTATCACCTGATAGTGAGCTGTACCGCACCCATCCCGACTGGTGCCTACATGCGGAAGGTCGGCGGCGGACGGAAGGCCGATCCCAATTGGTGCTTGATCTCTCCCGCAAGGAAGTATGCGATTACTTGTACGAGACGCTGAGCTCCGTATTCTCGATCGCCCCAATTACTTATGTCAAGTGGGACATGAATCGTAATATGACAGAGATTGCTTCGGCTACCGCTACTAGCGAACGTCAAAAAGAAACTGCGCACCGTTATATGCTCGGACTTTATGATCTGCTGGAACGCCTGACCTCACGCTTCCCGGACATCTTGTTTGAAAGCTGTTCTGGTGGAGGTGGACGATTCGATCCAGGGATGCTCTACTATATGCCGCAGACATGGACCAGTGATGACACTGATGCTATTGAAAGATTGGCTATCCAGTACGGCACCAGCATCGTGTATCCGGCTAGTACCATGGGGGCCCACGTATCGAACGTGCCGAACCACCAGGTGGGACGAAACACCTCCCTCGCCATACGTGGCGACGTGGCAATGAGCGGGAATTTTGGCTACGAGCTTGACCTTACTGCATTTACTAATGTAGAAAAAGAGCTTGCTGCCAGACAAATTGCCCAGTATAAAGAAATCCGTTCCCTTGTACAGCAGGGAGATATGTATCGACTTCTTAGTCCGTTTGAGGGCCGAGGCAATACTGCCTGGATGTTTGTTAGCGAGGACCAGTCCGAAGCTTTTGTCGCTTACTTCCGTGTGTTGGCTGAGCCAAATGGTCCTATCCGGCGACTAACTCTAAAAGGACTTGACCCAGCTAAAAAGTATATAATCGAAATCGGGGCAACCAGCAATACTTCAGAACCAGTCGGTGGTACCTTGGCTGAAGATGGCGTCTCCCCCTTCCGTGTGGCGTTCGACGGTGAAATTTTTGGAGGTGACCGTCTAATGAAGATTGGACTTGTTGTCTCGGATCTCACTGGGGATTTTGCCAGCTCTACCTTCCGCCTTAAAGCTATCTCCTGTTAATTATAGTTCAGCCGGTGACGATAAAAAATTAAAACAAGGCAGGTCGATTTTCCGACCTGCCTTGTTTAATAACTTTGTGACCATTTAATAGCATCCTTGATTTTGATTCTCCATATCATATGATCAAAGCCTTTTCCCCAATAATCTTTTAATAAATAATCAGGAGTTCCAAACTTCTTTTCCCATATTTTTTGTGCAATACGATACCCACTATCTAAACAAAATTCTTCTACTCCTCTATCTTTCAACGCCAGATACATTGATTTCAATAATAAATTTCCTACTCCAATCTTCTGGTAGTCAGGGTGAACAAATACAGTTCCTACCTCGCACAAATTTTTTAATGCATCATTGGTAGATTTACTTATAAGTTCACTTGCCGGGCCATATTCAATTGAACCCATTATTCGATCCCCGTCTACAGCGATTAAAAAATATCGTTGCTCACCGTGGCTTTCTAAGTCACTTTCCAAATACGCTCTTTTAGTCTCAATTTCATCCTCTATATCCTCCAGCTTGCTTCCAATACCTTCTTTAGCAAATGTGTCTGTAATCACTATTCTAAACAATTCATTTAACTTTTCGGCATCTTTAACTTTCGGTCTTCTGATTTCTACATCATTCATCTAGATTTCCGCCGACGTACGATTCAGTACAGACCCTATTGACAGTACACTACTCAGTAGTTCCATTAAACTTGTTATTTCATAAGTGGGTTGAATACCAGACGTATTTGTTTTTCTGGCAGGGTTGAACCAGCAGGTATCAATTCCGTACTTATTCCCTCCTTGAATATCAGAGGTTAAAGAATCGCCGACCATAAGGACCTTACTTTTATCTGAGATGGCTAGCTTGGCAAATGCGTAATCAAAAATACCGGCTTGTGGCTTTTGGCAACCCACTTCTTCTGAAATAATTACCTGCTCAAACACATCACGCAGCGGAGAGAGCTGAATTCTGGAGGTTTGTACCTCTTTGATTCCATTCGTAATAATCGCCAAACGATACTCAGATAGTACGTCACATAGTTCAACCGCTCCGTCCATCAAAAAAGCACCTTCACCCAAATAACGTAAATAAGCAGCACTAAAGGCGTCTGGATTGAAGTCTAGCTTATGGACAGTAAACAATCGTTTAAATCTTTCCACCCGCAACTGTGCCGAGGTAATAAGTCCTTCCTCTGCCTCTCGCCACAACACACTGTTAATCTCATCATAGCTGGATTTATACTCTGTGGCCCCTTGCGGCAATCCAAATTGGGTGAACGTATTATGTAGCGCATGACTCTCTGCCATTTTAAAATCAAACAGCGTATCATCAACATCAAACAAAATAATTTCGTATTTCAAAACGACTTCCAACCTCCATATCAAATGGAAATAAACTATCATTACAGTATGATCTCTCGGTTATTATACAGAACCTCATTGATCCGTCAAGTCATGACAAAAAGAATGGAGTAATATTTTCTATGAGTTTGAGCCAGTGCGAAGTAACATGCTTCGTGCCAAACGCGTAGACACATGGGACATTCACCACTTGTTGTTCGAGTGCGAAGTAACATGCTTCGTGCCAAACTACTACCATAGCGATTTATAAATGAAAGGAGAATGCTAACTCAAGCTGTCCCCGATGCTTCAGTGACAAGCCAAAAGGTAAACATTCTCCTTTTAAAATTCAAACTATTTGTTCTCCATTCGTAGATCTTTAGGGTCAACCTGCCATCATCTTCAGGTCTGTTTCCAGTACCGGAATCGACTGTTTTAAAAACTTAGTGATTTTCATTAATCCATTCGGTTAATGTTTGATCAAAATAATGAGGTTCTTCAAACATCGGATTATGGCCACTATGCTCAAAAACCACCTTTTTTACGTTCGTATAGCTATCATCGACCCGATCCCACAATGAAACAGGCGCGACTAAGTAATCAGTTCTTCCAAGACCAATAAACATGGGCTTATCGACATCTCCCAAGGACTGTATCAAATCTATCTTTCCGAAGGCTTCTCCCCATAAATAATCAATGATAGGCATGTTCGTGTGCACATCATTCCACATATGAGCTGCATCATAGGTATAATCATAAAAACTTTGGGCTCCCATACGTATACACATGTGAACAAATCTTCTGTCGGGATCTCTTTTGATATCATCCTCTAATAAAACAATATCTTTTTCAAAACGTTCTTTTCTGGCTGGACTGGCCGTTTCATAAAAGTATGACAAGCTTTGCCATTGTCTTTCTTGGCTGTTCGTAGGCGCTGAATTTAATAGCACCACTTTTTCAACATAGTCTGGGTATTGTTTAGCATATTCCAAAGCCATAAAAGCATGCCCGGAATGTCCTAATATGATAAATGGATCTAAATGAAGGCATTGTCTTGCTGTTACTATGTCTTTGATGACTTTATCCAAAGTATAGTCTTCTGGTTTTAAAGCACGAGTCGGTTTTGCAAACCCTCTATGATCTAAGAAAATAAACTGAAACTTTTTATATAAATGGTCTGAAAATATGCGAGGATAATATACACTACTGCCGATCACCAATATCGACTTTCCGTTACCTCTTATAGTATATTTCAGCTCAAATCCATCACTAATAACCGTTTGATAAGTGCTCATCCTCATCGTCTCCTTTTCTTCTTTAAATCACTCCCTTTCCGTTGTTTAAATCCCTTGTATTCTCCATAGAGCGTTCCAGCACTACAACTCACCTCTGAAAGTCCGTTTATTTTATGAGAAAAGTTTAACATGATTTTTTCAAAAACAAAACGGGTTTACTTTTTCTTACTTGTCCTGACTTATCAGATTCATATTGGATTTTTGAGAAGCACATCTATTTAGGAATCAAAAAGACCGCGATAATCGCGGTCTTTTTGATGTAGAGATTATACTTTTATTTGCTTGGCGGCGTCCTACTCTCCCAGGACCCTGCGGTCCAAGTACCATCGGCGCTGGAGGGCTTAACGGTCGTGTT
>NZ_JAALET010000019.1:0-69318 GCF_011800655.1 Paenibacillus sp. EKM10P
CGCTCTCGCAGCGCCGTTTGCGTCAGCAGCACCTTCGCTCCGCTGTCTTCAAGCATGAACCGCACGCGCTCCGCCGGGTAATCCGGGTCAAGCGGCACATACGCCCCGCCTGCTTTCCAGACGGCCAGCACGGCCACCAGCAAGTCCACCGAACGCTCGGCGAGAATGCCGACGATCGTCTCCCGGCCGATGCCGCTTGCGCGCACCGTGGCCGCCAAGCGGTTCGCCCGCTCGTTCAGCTCCGCATACGTCAGCCGGTCGTTCTCGTACACGACGGCCGCCGCTTCCGGCGTGCGCTCCGCCTGTTCCTCGAACAGCCGGTGGAACGCCGCCGCAGGAGCCGCTTCCGGCTGCGCCGGGTTAAACGCGCCGAGAATTTGCTCTTTTTCCTCTGCCGTCAGCAAGTTCAGCTCGGCAATCTTCGCATCCGGACAGCTTACGATCGCCGCAAGCAAATGTCCGAAATGAGTCGACAACCGCCGGACCGTGCTTTCTTTATAAAGAGCCGTTGCGAATTCAAAGCTGCACTCCAGGCCGCCGTTTTCTTCCGTAACATCCACACTCAGGTCGAACTTGGCCGTACCGTATTCGCTAGGGTACGGGGACAATTTCAGCCCTTCCAGCTCAAACTCTTTATCCTCCAAGTTTTGCAGGGAGAACATCGTGTCAAACAGCGGATTGCGGCTCAAATCCCGGCTGACCTGCACTTTATCGACGAGCTCTTCGAACGGATAATTCTGATGCTCGTAAGCACCTAAGGTCGTTTCTTTCACTTCTTCCAGATACGACAGGAAGGTCTTCTCCGAAGCCGGATAATTGCGGAGCGCCAGCGTATTGACGAACATTCCGATCAAAGGCTGCGTGTCTCCGTGCGTTCTGCCCGCAATCGACGTTCCGACGATCAAATCGTCCTGACCTGTGTATTTATGCAAAAGCACGGTATATGCCGCAAGCAGCACCATATACAGCGTCGTTCCTCTTTGAGCGGCCAGTTGCTTCAAGCCTTCGTTTGTTGCCTCGTCCACGAAGGACGTCAGCGTTTGTCCCTCAAAGCTCTGCACGGCAGGACGCGAATAGTCCGTCGGCATTTCCAGAACCGGCAGTTCACCCCGGTAACGGTCCAGCCAGTAAGCTTCCTCGCGTTTCAACTGCGCTTTTTGCTCGTCCGACTGCTGCCATACCGCATAGTCCTTGTATTGAATGCGCAAAGGCTCTAATGACTCGCCACCGTACAGACGAACGAGTTCCTCGACTAACACGTCCATCGAAACCCCGTCGGAGACAATATGGTGCATGTCGAACATCAGCAAATAACGTTCGGTTGCGAGCTCTACGAGCTCCACCCGCAGCAGCGGAGGCTTCGCCAAGTCGAAAGGTCGGATGAAGGCCTGCACGACTTCAGGCGCTTCTTCCTCGCTCGCATGACGGTACTCGACGGCAAAGTCGACGCTCTCGTAAATGCGCTGTACTGCTTCGCCTTGTACGATCTCAAAGCCGGTTCGTAGCGTTTCGTGCCGTACGATCAGTCCGCGGAAAGCCTTCTCCAGCAGGCTCCGGTCAATCGATCCTTCCAGCAGCAGCACGCCCGGCATGTTGTAGCTCTGATCGGACCCTTCTAGCTGATTCAGGATAAACAGCCGCTTCTGAGCTGAGGAAAGCGGATAATATTCTCTTACGCCTGCCAGCGGAATCGATGAGAATGACTGCTCTCCGATCCGGGTGATGGCGAGAGCCATCTCTTCGATCGTCGAGTAGCGGAATACGTCGCGCAGAGGCAGCTCGACGTTCAGCTCCTGATGCACCTTGCTCACCAGTGTCGTCGCCCGCAGGGAATGGCCGCCCAGGTCGAAGAAGTTGTCATGAACGCCGATGTGCTCCAATCCGAGTACGCTTTTCCAAATTCCGGCCAAGCTGGCTTCCAGCGGAGTACGAGGCGGAGTACGTCCTTCGCCCGGCTGCAAGCTCTCCTCCGGCGTCGGAAGGGATCGGCGGTCGACCTTGCCGTTCGCCGTCAGCGGGAGCCGCTCCAACTGGATCAGGTACGCCGGGATCATGTAGGCCGGCAGTTCCTGGGAAATCACGTTCTTCAGCTCGGCCGCTGGAAGCTCGCGGTCCGCTTCATAATAGGCGCAAAGCTGCTTCTCGCCGGAGGCGTTTACCCTCGCGAATACCGTCGTTTTCCGAATTCCCTCCACTTTCTGAAGCTGAGCTTCGATCTCGCCCAGTTCAATGCGGAAGCCGCGGATTTTCACTTGGTCGTCCGTCCGTCCCACGTATTCGATCGTGCCGTCCGGCAGCCATTTGGCCAAATCCCCCGTTCGGTACATGCGCTCTCCCGGCACAAACGGATTGTCGACAAATTTCTCCGCCGTCAGCTCCGGCCGGTTGTTGTAGCCCCGTACCAAGCCTTCTCCGCCGACGCAAAGCTCTCCAGCCACGCCGATCGGCAGAAGCTTATTCGCGCTGTCGACGATATACACCGTTGTATTGCTGATCGGCCGTCCGATGGGTACGGTAACCGCCGACTCATCGACAAAGTCGACCGGAAGGTGCGTGGTATAAACCGTGCTTTCCGACGGGCCGTACAGGTGGTTAAGCCTGCCCGGTCCGATATGGGCGAGCGCTCGACGCACATGGCCGACCGACACGCGCTCTCCTCCGAACAAAATCGCCCGGACATCCCGCAGGCAGTCGACGTTCACATCTACAAGGACGTTGAAGTAAGCCGTCGTAATCAGCATGACCGAGATGCGCTCGTGCTGGATGAGATCCGCCAGCCGGCCGATTTCCAGCAAAGTCTCGCGGGGAACCAGCACCAGCCGCGCCCCATTGGTCAAAGCGCCGAAAATATCGAAAATCGCTCCGTCGAACGAATAGCTTGAAAGCTGGAGGACATGATCCCGCTCGGTGATGTCGATATAATTCGTATTTCGCACGATCCGCACGATGTTGCGGTGCGAAACAAGGTTGCCTTTCGGCTTGCCCGTCGTACCTGACGTATAGATGACGCAGGCCAGATCTGTCGCTTCGGTGCCCGGATTAAGATTTGTGCCGTCCTCGTGATAGAAGGACTCGTCATCCAGTAAGATCACGGAGTCCGAACCCGCCAGGCGCTCGCGCAAGCGGCTTTGCGTCAGCATGACCTGCGCTCCCGAATCCTCGATCAAGAAACGGATACGCTCCTCGGGATATTCCGGGTCAATCGGTACGTAAGCCGCTCCGGCTTTGTGTGCCGCCAGCATACCCACCACCATTTCGATGGAACGCTCAGCCATAATGGCGACCAGACGGCCTTTGGATATCCCGTGGCTACGCAAGGTACGGGCAAGGCGATTGACGCGTTCGTTCAGCTCGCGGTAGGTCAGCTCTTGCTCATTCAAGGAGATGGCAGCTGCATCCGGGATGCGCTCCGCCTGCTCTTCGAACAATTGAATGAGCGTCTTCCCGCGCGGAAATTCCGTGATGGTGTCGTTAAAACGTCCGAGAAGGTCGGCCTTTTCCGCCTCCGTCACAAGTTCCAGCTCGCCCACTGTAATTTCCGGGTTATCCGTCACCTGCTCCAGCAGATGGACCAGATGCCCCTTGAGCCGCTCGATGCTGTCTTTATCGAACACTTCGGCGTTAAAGTCGAAACGAATTTCGATCTCGACTCCCGGCACCACGGTCACGTTGAAGTTATAGTTCGTCTGCTCCTCCATCTGAACGTCAGCGATCGTCAGGTCTCCGTGCTGCTGGTCGCCCGCCTGCTCCATCTGCTCGTCCACCGGATAGTTCTCGAAAGCGATGATATGGTTGATCAGGTTCTGCTTTTGCACGCTGCGGGCTTGAATTTCATACAGCGGATAGTAATCATAACGACCAGACTCCAGCGCCCGCTCTTGGAGCTTCGCCATCAGGTCGGCGAACACGGTGTCCGCTTCGCTCGTGACGCGGACCGGTACCGTATTGATGAACAGCCCGATCATGGACTCGATGCCCGGGATTTCCGCCGGTCTTCCGGCCACGACGCTGCCGAATACGGCATCGTTTGTCCCGTTATATTTTTGCAGCATCACGCCCCAAGCGGCTTGCAGCAGCGTATTGACCGTAACTAGGCGCTGTTTCGCCACCCGGTCCATTCGCTCGCTCAAGTCCTTGCCGAGCTCGGCGGTGACGTGATCAGCCGTAAATCTGCCGTTCGGTGCCGGTTCCTTTTGTCCTGGGAGTATGGTTTGCCCTTCATAACCTGCCAGGAATGCCGTCCAATAGCCGGATGCCGCCTGATCGTCCTGTTTCTCCAACCATTCGATATAAGCGCCATAATCCGATCCCTTATCTCCCGCTGGCTGCTTGCCGGATGCCAAGGCCGAATACGTCTCAAACAGCTCCTGCGTCAGCTGCGGCAGGCACCAGCCGTCCATCAAAATATGCTGGAAACTCCACAGCACATGATAGCTTTGCTCTTCGGTGCGCAGGATCGTAACCCGAACGAGCGCATCATGTTCCAGGTCGAAGCCGCGAAGCTTGTCATCCTCGGCCTTTTTATCCAAATACGTTTGTTTCTCGTCCGCCTGCAAATGGAGCAGCTCTTCATATTCAAAGCCGACCGGCTTGTCGCGGTATATGATTTGCAGCGGCTCGCCCGCCGGTCCTTTCACAAAATTTGCCTGCAGCACCAGATGACGTTTCGCAAGCTCCATCCAGCTCCTCTCGAAAAGCTGGACGTCGAGTGCTCCCCGCATCGTAAACTGCGTTTGCTCGAAGTAAGCGGCCGTCTGCCGGTCAAGCGCGCTGTGGAACCACATGCCCTTCTGCATCGGCGTAAGCGAGTAAATATTTTCGATTTCCCCGAGATGGTCTGAACGCTGAGCGATTTGCTCCAATTCCGCGATGGTCAAGCCTTTAAATTGCACGTCGCTCGGCGTCAATTCGGTGTTTTCTTTGCCTGCGCAGTGGGTAATGAGCTCTCGGAGACTTTGCTCAAGCCACTGAGCGAAGTCTTCCATCGTTTCCTTGCGATACTGCTTCCGGCTGTAGCTGAGATCGAGCGATAAAGCGCCGTCCAGCACCATGCCGTTGATATCCAGCACAAAGCTGCGGGCCTGTCGGTCGCTGGCCGGGCTGCCGCTGGAATAAGATGATATGCCGATCTCGTCCTGGTTGACATCATCGTCGAACTGACCGAGGTAGTTAAAATTAATTTCCGGCTCTGCACCCCAAACAAAGCCATCCTCCGATTTGGAGAGATAGCGGCATACGCCGTACCCAAGCCCTTTGTTCGGAATGCGGCGCAAGCTTTCCTTGACCTGTTTAATCTGATAGGCCAAATCCCGGTCGGTTTCCGGCTCCAGGACGACCGGAAACTTGGTCGTAAACCAGCCGACTGTGCGCGTGATGTCGATATCCGTTCCGATCGATTCGCGTCCGTGTCCTTCTAGATTGATCCGCACCCGTTCGTGTCCCGTCCACTTGCGAATGGCTATGCCGAGCGCCGTTACCAAAATATCGTTCATTTCGGTGTTGTAGGCCCGGTGAACCCGCTTCAGCAGCAGTTCCGTTTCTTCGGGAGTCAAACAGACGAACAGCGATTCGCTGTCCTGCTGCGTCGTAACGTCCGCCTCCAGATCCTTCGGCACGGCCGGAACCGCAATTTGTTCCACGGCCTGCCAATAGGCCCGTTCCTTCGCCATCTCCGGGCTTTGCACGTAAGCGGCCAACTGCTCGGACCAAGTGCGGTACGCATCCGTTTTCGCCGGGAAACGAATTTCCTCACTTTTGCCGGCCTGTTCGTAACCCAGGGCGAAATCCTCCATCAAAATACGCCAAGACACGCCGTCCACCACGGCATGATGAACCGCGAGCAGCAAATGATCGCCGTCCGCGCATCGGAACAGTCCTGCCTTCACGAGGGGCCCGTTCTCCAGATCGATGCCCGCTTGAATGTCCGTTGCCTTCGCTTCCACAGCCTGCGCGGTATTCTCTGCATCCTTGAAGTCGAACACGTCCAGCGTGAACAGCCCTCCTTCTTGAATCGCACGGTTCCGCGCGCTAAACCCTTGTTCCGTTTTGCGGAACACCATCCGCAAGGCGTCATGATGCTCGGCCAGCTTTTGCAGCACCTGACACACCGTCTCTTCGTCGAAGCGTTCCTTCCGGTACAGTATCACCGACTGGTTGAAATGATGCGGGTCCGCAAAGGAGCTCTCGAAAAACCAATGCTGAATCGGCGTCAGCGCCGTTTCACCCGTTATTTCGCCTTGATCAATGGTACGTCCGATCGGTTTCACATGCAGGCTGAGCTGTGAGATAGTCGGATATTTGAACAAATCCCGGATTTCCAGCTTGTACCCGGCTTGATGAAGCCGCGAAGATACTTGAATGGACTTGATCGAGTCTCCGCCCAGCTCGAAGAAATGATCCGTTACCCCAACGCGATCGGCGTTCAATACCGCCTGCCACACATCGGCAAGCGTCCGCTCGGCTTCATTGCGGGGAGCTACGTACGCGCCGCCGGTCAGTGCGTTTCCTTCCGGGACGGGCAAAGCCTTGCGGTCGATTTTGTCGTTCGGCGTGAGCGGCATCCGCGGAAGCTGAACAAAATGCGCCGGAATCATGTAATTCGGCAATTTTTGCGCCAGCGCGCTTCTCAACTCGCCGAGCGTAAGCGGGTGGCCCGCGACCAGGTAGGCGCACAGTTCTTGTCCACTTTTGCCTTCGCGCGCGATTACGATCGTCTCCTGCACGGAGTCGATCTTCAGAAGTTGCTCTTCAATCTCGCCGATCTCGATCCGGAATCCACGGATTTTCACCTGATGATCGATCCGGCCCAAGTACTCAATATTTCCGTCCGGCAGCCAGCGGGCGAGATCTCCCGTCCGGTAAAGGCGTTCTCCCGGCGCAAACGGATGTTCCACGAACTTCTCTGCCGTCAGCTCCGGATGGTTCAGGTAACCTCTCGCAAGCCCCACGCCTGCCACACACAGCTCGCCGTCCACTCCCGGAGGCACAAGCTGCAGGTGGGTATCCAAAATAAAAATCCGGTGATTGGCCAGCGGGCGCCCGATCGGAATGACTCTGCGCTCCGACTGCTCCTCATCCGCATCCCAAAGCGTCGTAACAATCGAAGCTTCGGTAGGGCCGTAAGCATTGAAATAGTGGACCTTCGGTTTCCACTGCTGCACGAATTCGGCCGATACCGCAGAGCCTCCCGTTACGAGCTTCGTTAAGCTGGGAAGGCGGTCCGGGTTCAAATAAGCGCTGTACGTTGGAGGCAAAATCGCCGCCGTAATCGCATGCTCGTTCATATAACTCTCGAACAAGCGGGTGTCGAGAATCGTCTCGGCCGTCGGGATGTACAAAGCCGCGCCAAAATAGAGCGCTTTGAACATTTCCCAGCAGGACGCGTCGAACGACAGGCTGGCGAATTGAACGATCCGGTCATGCTCCGTGATGCCTAGCCTATCCGCGAACATCAGCTTCAAGCTGACCAAACCGCGATGCTCCAGCATGACCCCTTTGGGTTTGCCCGTCGTACCTGACGTATAGATGACATAAGCAAGATCATTCGGACCGCTGGCCGGCTCCAAGTTCGAGCCATCGTCGCTGTAGGTCTGCTCGTCATCCAGCGCCAACACGTTTCCTTCGAACGGCACCTGCTGCAGCAGCTCCCTTTGAGTCAGCAGCAGCTGCGCGTTCGAGTTCTCCAGAATGTAGCGGATGCGTTCTTCCGGGTATTCCGGGTCGATCGGCACGTAGGCACCGCCAGCTTTCAGAACCGCCAGTATGCCAACGACCGTCTCCAGCGATCTCCTGGCCATCAAGCCTACCAGCTGATTGGGCAGCACACCGACCGATCGCAGCGTCCGCGCCAGCCGGTTCGCCCGTTCGTTCAGCTCCGCGTACGAAAGCCGACGACCCTCAAAGACAACCGCCGTCGCTTCGGGCACCCGCTTCGCCTGCTCCTCCACGAGTTGATGAATCGTCCGATCACGGGGATAGTCCTTCTCGGTATCGTTAAAGCTTTGCAACAATTGAAATTTCTCGTCCTCCGACAGCATGTCCACACGCACGATGTCCATCTCCAACTCGTGAAGCCCCACGGACAACAGGCGATTCAGATGGCCGACGACCCGAGTCATGAACTCGGAGTCATATAAGTGCTCGTTATATGACAGCACTAGCTGTATCGTCCCGCCCGTTAAGCTGAATTCAAAGGAGCAATCCGTGACCACGTTTTGCCCAATTTCGTCCAGGTGCAGCTCCTTAAGGGATACTAGCGTATGGACGACGGGTATCCCGTCTGCATATTGCAGATCCAGCTTCTCCGTCATTTTCAAGAACGGAATATGTTGATGCTGAATCGCTTCCGGCAAGGAAGTCCTCAGCTCGCTCAAAAGCGTTTTAAAAGTCGCACCCGCCGAAAGCGAGTTTTTCAAAATGATCGTATGATTAACGGATCGGCGCGTCTCCTTCGGTTTCCGTACAACCGGCATGCCGACCAGAATGTCAGAAGCGCCTGTATATTTATGCAAGAGTGACTGAACACCTGCGAGCAAAATCATAAAAGTGGCCAGAGGAGCGCCCTTGCTCATTTGAAGGACGCGCTGCGCCACTTCCTCCGAAAGCGTCCCGCCGACGGTTGTCATAATGGGCGTCAGGGAGCTTGGAGCTTTGCTGTAAGGTAGCCGCGTCAAGGTATAATCGTCGCTACCGAATTTTTCGTTCCAAAACAACGTTTCTTTTTCAAAAGCCATCTGGATCGTTCCCCTCTCTTCATCGGTAAAAGCAATCCGGCGGAGCATATGCAGCAGCAACGCTCCAGCCTCGCTCTCCGCCTTTTCAAACATGTGCCAACAATGTCAATGGCTTTCGCCAGGTCACCGCTTCGCTTGCCCGGTTGATCGCATGCGGCAATCCTCTGTCTAGCAGCTGCTCGGCTCCCATGCGTGAAAGACAACAAAGAGCATCGTTCTACGCAAGAGAAGCGCTGCTTCCGGCTCCTCTGCTTCATTATGCTTGCTGTGGACGAGCCGCCCGAAGACGGTCTTTGGTTTAACAATGGGTTCGGAATTGGATTTGGGGGTTGGACAAGGGATGTTCCTCCCATCGATGTAAGGCTTGCTGTAGGGTTCCGGCTGGCCAGCAGGAAGTCGGCCGTATCTCCGGATTCGGCACCGGAGCTGCCTTTGTCGAAGCCTATGTTTAAGGGATATTGATACACTCTATGTACGATTTGTGTATTCCCCCGCCTGGTGTGGATAAGTAAAGATCGGCTGCGGGGTAGTGAGCTTTTCCTGACGATTAGATGTGACGATGGTGCTGCATGAGGCTCAAAGAATGCTCCGTATGGCATGAACGGGACAGCCCTTGGATTGGCGGAGAATTCCAGCTTTTCAAAAATGATCACGCGCTTCATCCTCCATCGGAATTGGGATAAGGTTGGATTTGTCCTTTCTGAACCTTCCGACGTCATGGAGCAACATATTCTCGGCTGTCATTTTCCACAATTGTCGGTCCCCGCATGCCGGCTTGCTGGGTAGCCAGTGGACTGGTCTCTCGCGCACAGCTTGGATAGGTATAAAAACCATCAAATTCTATTTTCTATCATAATTGGAAAGTTGACCTATGTAGAATTATATCAAAATTTCCAAGAATGTATAGTAAAACTTCAGTTAAATTTGGTCTGTCCAACATAAGATGTTAATATTTTGCCTAAAAAGAGCGAATGGAGAGGAAACGCTGGGAATGGTTTGCCATCAATGAGGAATTCGACGAATGTCGACATTCAGACGGGGTGCCGGCCGATTTGGGAGATCTTCCCTGTAGATATTCTCTGCCGGTGCTCCGAATCCTTGCACTTTGCGATAACTTAACATGATTACCTGACAAATTTCTGGAAGCCTAGCTGAAAACGTGACTGGATGTCAGCTAGATATTCTGCTGGAAAATCCGCGAAAAATCCCGCAAGGTATCTTCCGTCAGATAAAAGAGATACCTCCCGATGGGAAGCCATTTTCCAAAATAATCATGGATTGTAGAGTAGGCTGTATTAGATGAGTCATATCCACTACCCAATAGCGCTTCGCTATTAAATATTTCACGATTTGCATGCAGTACCCACTTGGTAAACCAAATAATTCATCTTGTTCTCTTGTAACTTTCGCAAAAAATATGCAATAAATTTTATACTTTCTTCTTGTTTTATTGTAAGTAACATATCTGTATTCATAATGATGGGAAGCTTATTCTTGGGGTCAGTTGGATGTTTAATGCCTAACTTTTGTGCATAGAGGGTTTTATCTAGGGGTAATAAAGGAAATTGTTCGCGAATATCAATCACTTGCTCTGACCACTCCATTTGGTAATGATGTGTCAATTCAAAGTGTTTAGACAGATAATGGTGAAGTCGACCACTTTTCCAACCAAGAATTCGAGTAACTATCCCTATTGAAGGTACATCATGTACAGTCAACCAAGGTTTATATTCCGAAAAGTGGCCTTGACCTCTTCCTTCTTTGATTTTCCGTTGAATAGATGCTATAGATCTACTCCTAAGATATATTTTAGTTTTACATCAAAATACAAATGTAGAATATAACAACTCACAGCTTTATACAATAGCATAGTAATATTTTTTAGCTATATTTTACTTCGTAGCCTATTCATAGGCTACTCGTAGGGTATGAATAAGCTATAATATGGGCTATTAAGTAGGTACAATTAGTAAGCATATGGGTCGGGTTAAAACCTATTTGATATTCTCAATAGAGGTGAACTCATGAATACTTTGGGACACCAATGTAGAAATTTAAGACTACTCCATAAATGGACACAAGAGGAACTTGCTAATAAAATCGGGGTAACTAAACAGGTTGTTTCTAATTGAGAGCGAAATGTAGCACGGCCTGAAATTAATCATTTAATAATCTTTAGCAAAGGTTTTTGATGTTACATCCGATTATTTACCCTGTATTGCTAATCAAATGCCGTTCCCCTACTGTGTGGACTCAATTGATACAATTCATTCGGACCTTAATAACGAGAAAATCAAAAAATTCTTTGATTTTTTAACATTTCTAAATTCTGGTTTTCGAATTGAATTAAATGGGCAGGTATTAGAACAAGAAGATTTGAATCTAATCGGTATGCGGATAATTCGTGACTTTTATATACCAAAATTTAAATGAGTATTTCTAAGACATATTATTAAGGAACTCCCCTGAAAGATTAGTATCGAACAATCTTCAGTTTTATAAAATCAATAATTTCATCTCTATCTTCTTTAGTAAGTCCCCGAAACAAAGAAATAAGTTCTAATTCCTGAGCTTCAATGGCTAAATTAAAAATAGTGTTCTTTGATATAGGCGTATCTCCAAAGATTAACCACTCTATATGGGAATTGAAGTTTTCTTTAATTGCTATAATTATATCAAGAGAGGGTCTGTATTTATCTTGCTCCAGCTCACTCAACGTTCCTTGAGAAATTCCAATTATATTTGCAAACTTTATTTGATTTAAGTTGTTTGTTTTTCTAATAGTTCGAATTCGTTGGCCTATTGTAGACATAATTGCCCTCCTAAGCTAATAAAGATCCCGATATATCATCGGGATCTTTATTGATGTTTGTAAAATGGCTAGTTCCAGGCTTTTTTCACTGGTTCCACACATTTTTATCATCAGACAAAAATGTCAGATGAAATAAAACTGTGGAATGGATTTTATTGGGTTTAAAGCGGCAAGTGATAAACACAGAAACAAGAAAGTGTGGAACCATCAGAAAGTTACATATAAAAAATATTGGAAACTCCTTCTACAATTTCTTTGACAGTTATTGATCGCCCCATAATGTATATGCGGGAAATGGTCATCATGGTGGTCTATCCTGGACCGAATCTCAGCAAACGCGACCTGCAGCACCGCGTCTTTCCCAACCTACTGCCGAAGTTACCCATCACTACGCCCAATCAGGTCTTGGAGTGTGGATATTACCTATATCCGTATGACTCAGGGCTGGAGTTTCTCTACACCGTCACGGCCTGCTATTCTCCCTATATCGATGGACTGGCAGTTGGCCAAAGCTTGGAGATCGGCTTCGTTCTGGAGATGATGAAGCGAGCGTTTGAGTACAGTAGTCCTCGCGAGAAACAGCAGGGGGCAATACATCCACTTTGACAATCACTACTTTCCGCACAATCCCTGAAGGACTTTACACATGCAGCGGTGTATAATCGTCAGGTTCTGTTCTTATCCACAAGTGAGTAATTGAGGGAACTTCGTTCCCCTCCCACGCCTTCGCTTGGGCTTTGACCACCACCTGTTTCTCAGTGGGTGCTTGTTTTGTAATTATTTTCACACCTTGAAGAAATAAAATTCACTGTCTTGACATCGTGTAGCAACAGTCTGTTCCTAGGCGTGTCAAAATCATGGGCCCAATACTTTATAACAAACAGAAAAATCCATGTATATATAATTTGTGACATTGAACGCTACATTAAAAAATCATTAGGTAAGGGTGAAAAAGTGTCAGAGTGCGATTACTCATAATGCCCTGCTATTCTTCGAGAAACCAAAACGGATACTTTTATATTTGAATCAACACATAGTTCTCAAAAAAATTTTTACGAATTGATTAAACACACAAGTTATGAGGAATATCGAAAGAAGGTTGGTGAAGGACTCGGTATTGATGTTGTGATTCCGGTTGTGGATACCCCACTCGGACTTAATGGAAACACATCAAAAGAAACGTATGAGAAAATTCAGAAAGCAATTAAAAAAAGAACAATAAATAACATATATGAAGTATACGAAGTATGATATCTGCATACAACATTCCAAAACCTCCACCAACAGTTGCAGGCCTTCGAGTAAAGAATGTACAACGCAGGGGCAATGAAATATGGAGAGACTCTTTTTTCTCTTTGCTGATGAGGTCCGCGATCTAGACTTCCAGACCGCGTTTCAGCAACTCATGAGTTTATTTCTTGAAATGTCAGAGGCCATAACTAAGAAGAACAAAACAGATGTTTTTTGTCAACTACAGGAATGGATCTCTAGTTTACCAAGCTATACCAAAGGTTTGTTTGGTACGGCGGTTCCAAAAGGTTAACAAAGTTCCAGATAACGTGAGAGCAAGCTTTTCAGCCCTTTCGCTTCCCAGTAGGAAGGGGAAGGGCATTATTCGTGTTCCGGGACATTTCCCATGCGTCTCGCCGCGAGTTAGCCATTCTAAAACAAGCCCACTCTGGAACCCCAAGCGCCCGAAGTTCGCGGATTCGTGTGCGTACTCGTTTCCATTGTTTCCACAGACACATTCGCAGTCTTCTCCGAATCCACTGGTCTAGCGTTTGGACATACTTCTTCGCTAACGCCAGATGGAAATAGCCGATCCACCCCATCATATACTGGTTTAGTCGATTCATTCGTTCTTCCATGGAATTGGACCAGGTTCGATTCGTCAGTTCACGAATATTCTTTGACCCTCACATGAAATATTATCCAAGCGTTCACTGGAATCTGGAATAATAAAGGATATATTGTTATCAAGTAATTCGGAGTTTGGGATTTCTTGATCCAAAATAAAAAACTCGCCTAAACCAGTAGATTTGCATTTATTTCAACATCATTTTTTATATCCGTCTAACAAATGAAATCGAGGAACATTACAAAAACTGCTCCAAAATTGAATATAACAGTAAAACCGATGGCAACACGAAATCCGATTAATTAGCCACTTCTTTTCACAGAAGAAACCAGTAGTACTGTCACCTGCATGGTTTGGTATCTAGTCGTCAAGTATCATATTCCTGCTTGTCGATAACTTTTCCGCAGTTGTCACATTGAACCGCACATGTTCTCTTGAAATTTAATTTTTCAATTGAAGAGAGATGCTCAGGATATTCCTCAATATCGAAACCTAAGCACAGCATTCCCCTGTAAAAGAAAGGGCTTCTTTGGGTTTTCTAGAATTGAGGTGAAATCTTCACAACCTGTGTTTGTGATATGCAATACCGGCTCAAGCTACTGATACATACCAAAATTTGGATGTAAATACCACTTATCCACAGGACTGTGTTATCCACATTCCGATTTCGTGTTTAATATTCATACTTTCTGTTATTGGAGCACACAACTTAGTAAAACTTGCTTCTGCTTTTTCTCCTAAAGTCCCATTGCACCTCTTGCAACAAATCCCATCCGACTCAAGTAGTCCTTCTAATGCATTGTGGATAATATGCCCTTTACATTTCGAATCTAATTGTTCTTTCGTTAAAGTTTCTTTTGTTGTCATATCCTAAAAAGGACACTTCTTCCGTTCGTCCGTTATATATATCCGTGCAATAAAATCCGATGATTATATAGTCTCTGCCCTCTGCTTCAGGTGAAGCTCCTGGAATAAATTTCTCATTCACATATAAATAAATGTACTGTTTATTAAACAAAGCTTGCTCAATCAGTGTCTGAATATCAATAGAGTTTTTTATCAGAAAATTTCTTGTCACAACATTATAATCGAACCATGGGGTCAAGATACTCCAATTATCCCCCTGATAGTCAGGTAAATAGAATGTTACCGGGTAATCATAATACCCTTTCTCGGAAACCAACTGTAATTAATTAGTAGAAAAACAGTTTCGTGTTTCCTTCTTGCACCCCAAAATCGATAATTGAAATGCACTATGAAGTTACCCCTTCGATAGCCGCGACTTATTTTATTGGCAATATAATATTATCCGTATAATACCTTTTTTTACCATTTACAACTAATTTTATCATGAAGAGTTAGATCCTAACTTCCGGTTAAAAACAGTAATTGCCTCACTTTTGCATTCCAGAGGCAATTACTGTTACTTCCTATTTAAATAATTGATCAAGCTCCATTAGAGACACGTCAACAAGATCAAAGTCCGAAGGTGTAAATTCGCGGTCTTCTTTGTTCAAGCAATGATCGAGCAGAGAACGAATATGCGACATATAACCATCCATAAGCTGAGTTACAGTACTTTCTTTCAACCAGTCCGTACTATACTGAACAATAATAGATGCTTCTTTATTCTTAACAAAGGCTATAATATCAATCAGGAAATCGACATCATTGTTTCTGCTTATCTCATCGCCCGATGGTTCGTCCGAGAGCAAGAAATAGTGATGAGATTGTATATTGTCCAGTTCTCCGAGATAATTGAACCTTATTCTCTTCTTCTCCGCAATCGGAAGTTTTCGGAGAATATACTTATTGATTCCATAACCAATGCCTTTGTGAGGAACCTCATGCAATTGTTGTTTGAGCGATTTGATTTGATCGGATAGATTCTTTTGTTCCATAACTAACCGTATTGGATATAGGCTAGTAAACCATCCGACTGTTCTTGAGACATTTACAGCCTCATCAATGTGCTCTCTTCCGTGACTCTCAGCCTCTAGCAATATTTCGTTCTGGTTCGTATGTTGTTGTAATGCAAATGCCAATGCAATAATCAACAAGTCGCCAGGGTCGGTTCCGTAGATTTGATTAGCCTTACCCAGAAGGAATTCCGTTTCAGCTTCATCTAATTTAATGATATGTTTTGCAAGGTTCCCATACGTATTTACTCCACCATTATGATCCACCTGAAATTCAAATGAGCTGTTCTCAATTTTGTCCCAATATTTCATTTCCTTGAACGAGGTCATGCCATACTCATACAGCTTCTCTGACCAATTCTGCATTGAGCTTGTTTTGGAAGGTAATTTCAGCTGCTCTTGGGCAATCGTCTGGCCGATCAATGTATGAATATCCTCCAGAATGATTCTCCACGATATGCCATCCACCAGCAGATGATGGGCGGTTAAAAGCAGGACATCCTTTTGTTTGCCGCCCATTTGAATAATACCTGCTTTGAACAGCAGCCCAGACTGCAGGTTGAAGGAGGATTTCAGCTTATTGCCTATCGTCGCTATGCTGTTTTGCTGCTCTTCCATTGATAATTCCGTTAGATCAAAGCTTGAAATTGCAAATGCACGGTCCTCCAGATAAGCATCATTGTAGATCATACTTCCTTCATCATTCAGGTTGATTCTCAACGTATCGTGATGAACAATTAAGGTAAATAATAGTTTATTCCATTGTTCATTGCTTAGATCAACATTTAACGTTAACAGGACGGACTGATTCCAGTGCTCGCGATTCGTTAATTGTTTATTAAAGAACCACTGATAGATTGGAGTGGGCTTAATCACACCATGATGGGATGTTTGCTGTATGATGGCGCCCTCCGCCGCATCATCCATTCTATCGATCTGGTTTCTAATGACGGGCACATTAAGAATATCCTTGACTTTGATTTTCAGCCCGATCTGCTCAAGACGATTGGCGATTTGGATCGCTTTAATCGAATCTCCGCCAAACACTAAAAAATCATCGTCCAATTCAAGATTCGGCCTGCCTAAAATATCCCGATAAATATGCAAAATTTTATGTTCAGTTTCCGTGAATGACAGATCTTCTTCATATTGCGATTCCATTCGATTGGATAAGCTCATATACTCGATCAATGCCTTTTTATCAACTTTCCCATTAATACTTAATGGTATCTGATCGACAGCATAATAATATGAAGGTATCATATACGCTGGTAATAGTCGGGCCAATTCCTCGCGTAAGCGCCGTTCGCTGAAATTGCTGTCTGGAACAATAAACGCATACAATGCTTTGGAGCCTGTGCTATCTTCCCAATCTATTACAACGGCATCATTAACGGAGCTATGTGATCTTATATTTGACTCGATGTCTCCTAGCTCAATGCGGAAGCCTTTTATCTTAACTTGCTGGTCGATCCGACCCAAGTATTCCATAATGCCCGATTCATTGAGTCTAGCTGCGTCTCCCGATCGATATAAACGCGTTCCCTTCGAGAAGGGATTATCAAGGAAGCTTCTCGAAGTCGTGTCCGGCCGATTCAGGTACCCCCTTGCAAGCCCTTCTCCCGCAATGAATAATTCCCCTTCAGTACCTACGGGCACGGGATTAAGATTCGCATCCAGAATATAGAGTTGCGAATTATCGATAGGCACGCCAATTGGAACTGAACCCACAGTATCATTTAGCTTGTCAAACTTGTAAATCATGCATCCTACCGTTGCTTCCGTAGGACCATATTCATTAAATATATCGACTTTATTATTGAATAATTCGGTAATATCTCTTGCTAGCTCAGCCTTTAAATCTTCGCCGCCTACTATAAGCTTTTTAATGGACGTGTTCTTTATGCCCGTGTCCTTCAGCAGCCTTAGGTGAGCTGGCGTCAGTTTTACGATATTAGCCCTGTTCTCACGCATTACCTTATAAAGTACGAATTCATCTCCATCGTCTTTATAGATAATGATAGAATTCCCTGTTATCAATGGGGTGAAAATAGAGGTTACCGTAAGATCGAAGCCTAACGACGAATATAGCGCGAACGTTTCATCAGAACTGCTGATATATTGTTCGCTGGCCCAGCTAATATAATTGACTAATCCTTTGTTCTCGATTTGAACGCCTTTAGGATTGCCCGTTGAGCCCGACGTATAAATGACATAGACCAAATCCTCTAAGGAAGATTGTACGGATTGAAATACCGTGCTGCTACGTGCGATCTCATCATTTTGCAGCAGACGAATATACGTACCTTTGAATTTGATATGTTCCTGCGGGGTTACGTTAGTCAATATAAAGCTCGTTTGCGAGTCCTCAAAAATGTAATTCATTCGTTCAATCGGATAATCTTCATTGAGGGGCAGATAGGCTGCCCCGATTTTCAATATACCTAATATAGCCGCAACAACTTCGACGGAATGATAGCACATGACGCCGATAATGCTATTGGGCTTGGCGCCCTTTGATACAAGAAGATTAGCTATTTGATTAGCCTTTTCATTTAAAACGTTGTAGCTGACATTCTCGTTTTCAAAGCTTAGTGCAATATGATCCGGAGTTTGATTGACTTGTTGCTCAAACAAGCCGATGATCGTATCTTTTATTGTATATTGCGCTACTCGCTCATTTACTTGTTGAATCAACTGTTGTTCGACGCGAGTCATGATGCTTAGCTTGCTTAAATATTCAGAAGGACGTTCTACGATCTGCTCGATCATGAGCAGCATTCTTCCGTATAGCTTGTCTATCTCACGCTCCTGATATTCCTTGCTCTTATAGTCGATATGAAACTCGATTTGTTCCGAGCCCGACCATTCTTTAATGATGAATTGTAACGAGTATATTTGCTCGCCATTATGAAATTCCTCGAGCTCTACTGAGCAACCTGCAATATTACGATTTGGTTTCGTGTTGTAGAAGTTGACGCAGATGTTAAATAAATCACTATATCCCCTTTTACTTAGCTCCAAATCCTTAACTAGCTGATTGAAGGGATACTTTTGATGCTGAAAGCAATGAAATAACTCTTTATGGACGTTCTGTATAAAGGCTCGACAAGTCGTATTCTCTTCGATTCCTATACGCAATGGCATCGTACTGGTAAACATGCCGAAGGTGGTTTTATATTTTCTGTGGACTCGGTTGGATACCGGATTCCCTATAATAATATCTTGTTGATTGTTCAATTTATACATGTATAGCGCATAGGCCCCGGAGAAAAAAGAGTTTAACGACACTTGATTCTCAGCACAGAAACGATTTACGGCAAAAGTTAGCTCTTCCGAAAGCTTGAACGATTTTCTTGCGCCGGCAAGATCATCGGAAGCAGCCGCCAAATGATCGGGAAGACTTGCAAACTTGCTTTTCCAGTAGCCTTTATCCTTTTCCATTCTTTTAGAAGCAAGGTAATCCTTCTCCCATCCGATGTAATCAAGATAGGAGAAGTCTGGATTAATCGCAATGGATTCGTTATTGGACAATTTCGCATAATTGTCTGATATCTGTTCAATAAGAATCCCCATTGACCAACCGTCAGATACGATATGATGGGCCATTATAAAGTATCCGTATTCGTTATCGCTGAACTTTAACATTGCAAAATAGTATAATGGGGTGTTGGTTAATACAAATGGCTGGCTTACTTTGTTTCGTAACCAGCGGTCATATTCATCGCAAGCGTTATCCAGGGAACTAAAATCGAAAAAATCGATTTTAGTTCCTGCATATCCGTTGAGCCTCTGATACACTTCCCCATCGCTTTCCGTAACCTGCATTCTTAAGCCTTCATGGCCTTGCACAAAACAATGTATCGCTTTTTCGAGAATACCTGGATCAATCTTCCCTTTTATGCGCACAGTCCCGCCAATATTGTGTACGGCTGTTCCTTGATATATTTTTTCGATATACCAAATTCGTTTTTGAGCATGCGTCAGCGGATATAAATGATCCAAATTCACACTCGACAAGTTCGCTCACTCCTCGCTGATTGTTTCACTTACGCTCTATTGCTGCCTATTAGCGGTTCAAGGTAAGCTCACTTTCTTGTAGTGCCGTCAAATGCACTTCCAGCTTCCTTATTGTCTTTAATTTATAAATGAGATAAGAGATTGAAATATCTTCCTGCTCCATCAGATCTCCTATATGATCTTCCAATTCCATCTCCACTTTAAATGCAAGCAGTGAATTGCCGCCTAGTTCAAAGAAGTCGTCATCTATTCCGATTCCTTGCGCATCCAAAATATTTTCCCAAATGTCCAATATAATCTGTTGCATCTCATTAACAGGCTCTGCTTTATCGGCGCTTTTGAATGGTACATAGGAATAGCCTGATAACGCCTTTTGGTCGAGCTTGCCGTTCGATGTCAACGGCAAGGCTTCCAGATGGACATAGTGTGACGGGATCATATAATCAGGTAATTCTTTGCCGAGGAAGCTTCTGATTTCCGCTATATTGATTTCCTCGCATACCAAATAAGCGACCAAAGATTTATCCCCTGACGAATCTTCTTGTGCAAGGACTGCTGCTTCCTTTACTCCCGGGTACTTCTGCAGAGCAGCTTCGATCTCGCCAAACTCAATACGGTAACCTCTAATCTTGACCTGATCATCGATTCGGCCCAAATATTCGATGCTTCCATCCGAAAGCCATCTTCCCAGGTCGCCTGTTTTATACATACCCCCTTCTGATGCATAGCTGTTCGACACGAATTTCTCTGCTGTAAGCTCCGGCCGGTTCAAATAACCTCTTGCAACACCGGCTCCCGATATGCAGATCTCGCCGATCGCTCCCACCGGCATAAAGTGATTGTTAGAATCAACAATGTATATGCTGGTATTATCGATTGGTCTTCCTATCGGAACGGAAACACCGGTATCCTCCGACTGATTATATTTGTGAATCATGCATCCGACGACCGTTTCGGTTGGTCCGTACTCATTGAATATTTTCAGACGGTTATTAAACGCTTTGTTGGTACTTTTCGCCAAATCAACCTTTAGGTCTTCGCCGCCGACAATAAGCTTGCTAACCGAAGTATTGGCATGCTTCATATCCTTCAATAATTTCAAATGCGAAGGCGTCAATTTGATAATGTTAACTTTGTTGTCCCGCAGAATCGTATTCAGAATAAACTCTTCTCCGTCGTCTTCATAAATAACGATCTGGTTGCCACTTATTAACGGTGTAAAAATAGAAGTGACGGTAAGATCGAACCCTATCGATGAATATAGCGCAAACACTTCGGAGGAACTGCTGATATATTCTTTGTGCGCCCAGCTAATATAATTGACTAGCCCTCGGTTTTCGATCAGTACTCCTTTTGGATTCCCCGTCGAGCCTGAAGTATAGATGACATAGACTAAATCAGCAGCATCATTACTATTGCTCAAGTTAGAATTGTCGGAATGGAAAGAGGCCTCGTCATCTACATCTATCCACTCCTCGGTAAAATCGATGCTGCCTTGCTTGCTGGCTGCTGTCATTAATATCGATGTTCCGCAGTCCCGCAGCATGTATTGAATACGATCTGTCGGAAGGCTTGGATCGATAGGCAGGTATGCCCCGCCCGCCTTAAGAACGGCCAGAATGCTAATTACCATTTCCAACGATCTGTCCATCATGATCGCTACGATTTGATCTTGTTTTACACCTCTGGACCGCAGCGTTCTAGCCAATTGGTTGGCCCGCTCATTGAGCTCCTGATAAGTCAGCTGCTTCCCTTTATGTTCAAGCGCTATTCGATCCGGTGTGTTGCACACCTGGTCTTCGAATAGGGATTGAATCGTTTTATCCTTCGGAAACTCGGCCTTAGTAGCATTGAACGCTTCTCTGATTTGCCGTTTTTCTTCCTCTGTAATCATTTCGATTTCGCGCAGCGATTGCTCTGGTTTGAGCGTTATTGCCTCCAAAATGTGAATAAAATGATCGCTCATTCTGGTAATCGTTTGCGCTTTAAATAGATTCGTGTTGTATTCCAGTTGGAACTCGATTCCTTCTTCCAACTCTACTGCTTCCAGCGTCAAATCAAACTTGGCGATCTTCGATTCAAATGGATAAGCTTGAATATCCAGCTCGTCCAGTTGCAATTTCTCCATCTCCATATTCTGCAATACAAACATCGTATCGAATAATGGATTTCGGTTAATATCCCTTCTCACTTGCAGCTTCTCGACTAGCTCCTCGAACGGATATGCCTGATTCTCATAGGCCGCCAAGGCACCTTTCCTAACCTCTTGCAAAAAGGACAAGAACGTTTTAGTTCCTTCAGGCGCATTTCTCATGGCAAGCGTATTTACAAACAAGCCGGTCATATTTAGGACATCGGCATGAACTCTTCCCGCAATAGGCGACCCTACTACTATATCGTTTTGTCCGGAATATTTGGAGAGCATGATGTTGTACGCCGCCAGCAGAACCATATATAGCGTACTGTCTGTCCGCTCGGCAATTTCTTTCACTTTCCGTGCCATGCGGGCATCCGCCGTAAAGCTCAAGCGGCTTCCTTCGAACGTTTGTACTTCCGGTCGAGGGTAATCGGTCGCTAGTTTCAGTACCGGAATTTCTCCCTCGAACACTTGCAGCCAATACTGCTCCTGCTTATTTATCGAATCCGTGCCCATTTGTTCTTGCTGCCACACGGCATAATCTTTGTATTGCACATTCAGCGGGGACAGCTGGTTGCCCCGATAGAGCTCCATGAATTCACGAACCATGATTGTAACCGTTACGCCATCCGAAATAATATGATGCATATCTATCATCAGGATATATTGATCCTCGGCCAATTGAATCAGCTCTGCCCGGAATAGCGGAGCAAGACTTAAATCAAAAGGCTGAACAAATTGCTCGATTCGCTGCTCGATCTCCCCGGCGTGCGCAGTTGTACTTTTCAGTGTGAATTTAATATCGTTATTAATTTTTTGTACCGTTTCATTGTTGTGGACTTCAAATGTAGTGCGTAACAACTCGTGTCGGTCCACTAAGACCCCGATCACATTCTCCAAGCGCTGCTTGTCGACTTTTCCTTGCAGACTCAGCACAACCGGAATGTTATAAGACGTCGTGTTTCGTTGAAGCTGGTTCAACAGGAACATACGTCTCTGAGCGGATGATTGCGGGTAAAATTCCCGTTCTGCCGCAGGCTCAATATGGGTGCTGTCAGAGCTGCTATTGGCGCCTCTAATATAGTCGGCAAGCTCCGCCAATGTAATATTTTTAAAAATTTCGGCTAGCGGAAGCTCTACATTATATTCTTGATATACTTTGTATACTAACGAAATGACATTGAGAGAATGGCCTCCGCTTTCCAGAAACCTGTTCATTCTACCAACTTGCTTGAGCCCTAATATTTCGCACCATAACTCGGCCAATCTGCTTTCGATCTCGTCTGCCGGTGCAATATAGCGCTGCTGCTCCGGTTCCGGGAGTGCTTTATAGTCAAGCTTCCCGTTCAGACTCATCGGCAGTTGATCGATCGCAATAAAATATTGTGGCACCATATAGTCAGGCAATTTCAATGCAATGAACTGACGGAATTCATGATTTACCTGCTCTTGCGGTTCAATCACACCATTAAGAACATTCAGTACAACATAGGCACAAATATACGTAGTTCCTTGATCGTTTTGTTTGGCAATAATGGCTGCTTCTTTAACTTTAGGATGGAGCAATAGCGTATTCTCTACTTCATTCAGTTCGACCCGGAAGCCCCTGATTTTGATCTGGCGATCGACCCGGCCAAGAAATTCAATGTTTCCATCCTCCAATACCCGACCGAGATCACCCGTACGATAAATAATATCTGTCGGATCGTTATTGAACGGATTAGGAATAAACCTTTCCTTATTCAACTCATCATTATTGTAATAGCCCAAGCTTCTATACGGGGTACGAATATAGATTTCGCCAGTAACGCCTTGAGCACAAAGCTGCAAATCCTCATTCAATATAGCTACCCTTGCTCCAGAAATCGGCTTTCCGATTGGTATATTGGGTTTAACTACATCTTCAGGCTTAATGCGGTGAAATACTTTGGCTAATGTCGTTTCTGTTTGTCCGTACAAGCTCACCAGTTGGACTCGTTCATCCATGATTTCGTACCAGCTAACAATATCTTTCGGTACGCTCCTCTCCCCTGCAAGCAAGACGTACTGCAACTGTGGATAACGATCGCTCGTCAGCGACTTCCCGTTGATAAGCTTGAATAGACTCGGCGTACAATGGATCAAGGACACCCTGGAGCTTTCGATCCATTCCATAAGACTGTTGCTTTCCAGCATCATTTCTTTACTTTCAGGTATGCATATGGCTCCGCCCGACAACAGTGGGACAAAGATATCTCTAAGCAGCGGATTGTGGCATGGAGAAGTGAACTGGCTGACTCTCGCGTCTTGTGTAATACCGAATTCTTCGATTTCCCATTCAATAAAGTGCAGCAGACTCTCGTTCCGTCCTACTACTGCTTTAGGGTTACCCGTGGAGCCTGAAGTAAAGAATACATACGTTTTATCATTAGGTCCGTAAGACTGTTCTGGCCTTACCTTGCCATTGAATTCATTAGCCTGTGTATCGACATGAATAATGTCAAGCTCCTCGGTCCAGCCTTCATAAATATCGGAAAAGGACGCCAGCGGGTCATCTGTTAGAATGTATTTGGTCTCGGTGGTCGAAAGCATAACTTTAATTCTTTCTCTTGGATATGTAACATCTATAGGCATAAATACGCAGCCGGATTTGACTATCCCTACAACAGAGCAGATCAATTGAATTTTATCATGCATGAAAATACTGACAAACGTCCCTCTTTCCAAGCCTTTCGCCAGCAATGCATGTGCGATTACATTGGACCTCTCCTCCAGCTCGGCATAGCTTAATACTTGGCCTCGATACTCTAGGGCGTTCCGCTCACTATGCTCATCGAAAGATTTGAATAAGCGCGATTGAATCGTATTAGGTGTCATCTTAAATCATTCCTTTTCGATATGATAAAAACCCCTTGAAGGCTTCAAGGGACTCACACGTAAATATGAATTAATTTGGAAGGACTGCATACTCGGAATTTTTGTTCAAGGATAAGGAGTTCTCCTGCAGCTTAACCATATTGGCGTATCTGCCATTCAAGCTCATCAGTTCGTCATGGTTTCCTCTCTCTATAATCTCACCCTTATGCATAACCAGAATGCAGTCCGCTTGACGGATTGTGGAAAGCCGGTGCGCGATAATAAACATCGTTCTATTTTTAACTAAAACCTTTAGTGCCTTTTGAATAATCGCTTCGGTTTCACTATCGATATTTGCTGTCGCTTCATCCAATAACAATATAGCCGGATTAAAAGCCAGTGCCCTTGCAAAAGAGATTAGTTGACGCTGCCCGTTAGAAAGCGTGCTGCCTCGTTCAATAACCTCTTCGTCGTAACTGTTCGGCAGGCCATTCACAAAACCCTCAGCCCCCACCTCCCGAATCACTTGTTTTACTCTCTCAAGATCAATACCTTCATTGTAAAGACTTACGTTAAACTTAATATCGCCTGCGAATAAAAAAGGATCCTGAAGGACAATACCCATATGCTTCCGCAGCTCTTGCTTGGACATGCTTGCAATATCCCGGCCATCGATCGTAATCGAGCCTTTGTTCGGTTCATAGAAGCCTAGAAGCAAATTCATAATCGAGCTTTTGCCTGATCCTGTATGCCCTACAATTGCAATTGTTTGTCCTTTTTTCACTTCGAAAGAAATGTCCTTTAATACGTACTCTTCCTCTTTATAAGCAAAGGAAACATGATTGAAGGCGACATGCCCCTCCGGTCTGACGAACTCTTCAACAGCTCCCATGTCAATCCCGTCTTCATCGATAAACTTAAATACGCGTTCTGCGGATACTAACGAACGCTGAACACTTGTAAGCTGTTCAAAAATACCGTTGATAGGAGCAAATAGCCGTCCAAGATAATCAACAAACGCATATAAAACGCCAAATGAGATAGCCGTGTGCAATGAAGCGTTACCAAAGTACCACAGCAATGCAACTACAGCTAATGCCCCGATAAAGTTCGTTATATTTTGAGATAAAATGCTGGAAATCCGAAGCTGTTTCATTTGATGAACGTAGCTGTCCTGCGTCAACTTCTCGAATTCATCTACACGTTCTTTCTCTCGACGAAATGCTTTAATGATAGGCATGACCAAAATAGATTCGTTAATCATGGCATTCGTTTGGCTCAAACGTTCTCTGATGACTTGAAAATATCCCTTGGAAAACTTGAAATGAAGCCTCATTAAAACAAAGAACAGCGGAAGGAATATTAAGCAGAGTGCAGCCAACGTCTTGTCCAGCATGAACATAAGCGTATAGATACAAACAAGGTTTACGCCGTTAACAACGAAATTGTTCATAAAGCTCATAAACAAGTCTTTGATCGATTCGGTATCGTTCGTAATCCTTGTGACAACCTGTCCTACAGGCGTATTGTCGAAGTAGCGAACGGGTATCCGATGAACATGCTTCATTGCATCTATCCTTATTTTACGAACAACGCGCAAGGCTATAGATTGCATCATGTACCCGCTTACAAAACTGAGGTAGCCACCGACAATCAGTAAGCTAGCATAGAGTCCTATCAGTTGTATGACAGGATTCACATCATGTTTATAGAATGTAACCACATCATTAGACGATAGCTTTATTTCTTCAGCAGCATTCGCAGCTGTTATAACAAGTGTATTATCCTGTTGTTTAAGTTGCACCTTCGTCCACTCGGGATTCAGCTGATCCGTAGCGATCCAATCCGCTCTTATATAGGCTTTATCGTGAAAATCTACATATTTGGTCCCTTCCGGCACTTCTGCATTGCCAGCTTCGTACCAGTCCAATTCGACAATCGAGCTAATATGCCGGTCGATAACCATCTTAGTAATATAAGGCCCGCTAAGCTGAGCCGCCACAGCGATAAGCAAAATAATTAAAGCGAATATCATTTTTTTTCTGAACAATAAAATATAGCTAGTCAATCTTCGCAAGACGGAAGGTTTTTTTATCATCATAGCGCTTCCTTTCCTTCACTCAAAGCCTCCATTTGTTGGCGTTCATACTGCTCTTTATACCAACCATTGCGATACAACAACTGCTCATGCGTTCCTTCTTCAATGATCTGCCCTTGATCCAGCACAACAATCCAATGGGCGTGACTTACCGCAGACAGTCGATGCGCCGTAATAAATGTTGTTCTGCCGGCCGTTTGCTGCCGAATGTTTTTTAAGATTAGGCTTTCCGTTTTTGCATCTACTGCGGATAAGACATCGTCTAAAATCAAAATTTCAGGATTGATGAGCAACGCCCGCGCAATGGCCATTCGTTGTTTTTGACCGCCGGACAGCATAATGCCGCTTTCGCCTATAATCGTATCCCAGCCTTCGCTCATTTGTTCGATATCTTCCTTCAGGCAGGACAGCTCGATCGCGCGTAGAACCTCGTCATCAGTGGCTTCGGGATTGCCCATCGCAATATTATCCCGAATACTCTTGGACAATAATAAATGATCTTGCGGTACATAACCGATCCAACTGCGCACCCGGTCCAGAGCGACCTGCTCGATCGGTACATCAGAAATAAACAGTCGCTGCGGCTCGATAATATATTGTCTAAGCAATTGCTTTAACAGCGTACTTTTTCCACTTCCCGTCCGACCTACAATCCCGAGCGTCTGCCCCTGCTCAATGCGGAAGGAAACGTTTCTCAAGCTGTCGCTGGAAGCCCCCGGGTAACGAAACGTTAATTGCTTCATCTCGATACTTGTCGGCACGCTTACCGGTACCAGCTCATTAGCGTCCACTACATCCGGCTGCTGCTCCATAGACTGCTCCAACCTTTCTAATGAGGCGCTTCCTTGCTTGAGCATATTGACGAATTCCCCGAAATAAACCATAGGCCAAATGATTAACCCCAAAAACATGTTAAAAGTTATCAATTGACCTAACGTAATCTGATTATGAAATACGAGATAGGAGCCATAACCGTTGCCGATGACATAACTAAATCCAACCACAGTCATAATAACGGGTTGAATCAACGTGTTCGTAAAAGCTGCCTTCATGTTTTTCTTCATCACATCGTCTGTTACACGTTCAAAGGCCTCAATATCTTTTCGCTCTTGCACATAGGAACGAAGGACGCGCAGACCGGAAATCGACTCAATCACATGCTGATTCATATGACCAAAGGCTTCCTGGACATCCTTGAATCGTCTTCGAACGACAACGCCCAGCTTACTTACCGTATAAGCCAGTAGAGGCAGGGGCAGCAACGATGCTAGCATTAACTTATAATCAACATACACAATCATTGCGACAAAAACGATAACCGTCCCGATAAACGTGAACACCAGTGTCATTACACCACCACCGGCGATGTTTGCAATAAATGGTATATCATTATTGACAAGCGCCATTAATTCTCCCGTGCGGTTTCGCTGGAAAAAGGAAGGCGTCATTTGGGTCAGGTGTCTCATTAGGCGGCCTTTAAGCAACTTCTCTAATTGAATCGCATTTCCAAACAGCAAATAGTGATAAAAGAAAATAATAACATATAGACTGCAAGACAACGTTGCAAGTAAAATAACGGAATTGCTTAACTTATCGGCCGTAAAGGTTTCGCTGCGAATTTGATCTATTGTTTTGCCAATAAATCTGGGCGGGATCAGAAACGCTAGATTAGCGATGATTAATAGCGAGACGCCGATTAAATAATGGATCCATCGTTGTTTAATAAACCATTTCAGCTTGATGATTAGAGACATGGAATACCTGCTCCTCTACCGTTTTTACGATCTTAATTCGAGCTTCTTTCGCTCGATGCTTTCATATCAATGATGACCGGATAGGTGCCATATTGACCGAAGTTAATTTTCTTATCCAGCTTCTCAAAAACGATTTTATGCTTGAGCAGTAGAATTCGATAAATCTCGACATTCATAGCGCAAACAAAATAGTCGACTTTGTACTTTTTTGAAAATCTGAACATAAAATCGACGAACTTCGAAAGAAAGCCCTGATTTCGTTTATTCTCAGTGATCGCCATCTTGCCGAGCTCGAATACCGTAGAACGCTCTTGTATATTTTTCACTGAAGGATGGTCCGCGAACGGATAATAATATTCCAGGTTCGTTTCCTCTTTTGGAATGTACGGCAACACTTCAATGGTACCGATGCTGTCATTATTCTCATCCACCATTAGAAAGCGAATACAATTTTTCGATTCTTTCGGTTCGAAGGTAACTCCGCGTTCCAAGCATAAGTCAGAATAAATTTTTACGAACGTGTCTTCTTCCGCTTTGGTTTTAACTTGAACAAACAGCGGGTAATTGTTGTCCTGCTCCATATTGACCTCCTATTATGAACGAACTAGCTTCATTACTTGATCCACATGCTCGAACTCATCCGCCGATCTTAATTCGGTTAGAATGATGACATTCACACCAAGCTGAAGATACTTTTCAAAATAAGCAGCTACATCCTCATAGCTGCCGACCAGGAGCGGATTATTTTGCCCGCCGCTCGTAAATGCGCCCATCCAGAAAACATCATCATGCGTCTCCGAGCTCAATCCCAATTCAGCCATCTGTCTTAACCAGGTCGACTCGGAATTTAATTTCACCTTCGTATGCAACATCCCTAGGAAGCTTTGAGGATACAGTTGTCTTGCAACTTCCCATGCTTCGGCGCTTGTTTTTCTTGTAATAATTCCGATTTCAATTCCGACCTTAAGCGATGGATGGTTTATTTTACTCAAGAAATTTTGTTTGAAATGCTCTATAGGCCCCGGGTGAGTCATCGCAACCTGCGCTAATTTCCCGGCAAGCTGAATAGCTGCATCCGAAGAGCCCGCAACATATATATCCGGCATAAGATGCTTCGGAACTGGAGTTCCCAGGTGAAGCTTATTATAGTTATAATAAGTACCTTTGTAATCGATTGGCTCATCGGATTCAAGCAATAGCTTTACTACCTCAATATATTCTTGAAGTCTTTGATAACGCGAAGGGTGCTCCAGCAGATCCGATATTTGCTCCAATTCGTGCTTTGCTGCACCTGTAATCATGTTCAAATTAACTTTCTTCCCATAGATATAAGTAAGGCTCTGTACCTTTTTCACAGTAGCGACAGGGCTGTTGTAACTGGGGAGAGCGGCAATAATCGGAACAAAATTGTTGGTGTGCTGCAGAACATTCGATGCCAGAATAAACGGATCGACCATTAAATGATTGAAGTGAAAGAGCGATCCGTCGTAATTATATTTTTCTGCAGTCGTAATGATCTGTTGAACTTGATTAATATATTGTGACGATTGACTGTAATTGATATTTGAAACATTGCAAAAAACCTCAAATTGATATTTCAACAAGTCTCACCCGCTCAGTGGTTATTGGTATGGATATCCGTGTAAAGCTTACGCTTGAACCATATCGACAATCAAATTAACGAAGTCTTTGAATTTATTTATTTCTCTCATCGTCAATGCATCGTCATCAAATTCGATTTCGAATTCATCTTCTATTGCTACAATCAGCTTAATATAGTCCAAGGAATTTAGTCCGAACTCGTTAAAATCTCTCTCCATATCAATATCAGTAGTGTTAAACAGTCCCTCAACGATTTTCAGCAGTTTTTCTACAACATTATTTTCCACGGTAAAAACCCCCGTTATAGTTTATAGGTTCATTTCTTCTTGAAAACGCTTCGTTAACGAAAGCTCTTGCTCATATAAATCTAGGAGCAGCTTTTTTGATTCTTCCAATTTCGATTTAAAATATTTTTGCGAGTTCTTATACATGACGCGGCCAATCTTACTCGTTACAAGGACCCAATATTCATGATGATCGTTGTATAGCTGAGACAGCTTATTATAAGAATCGGTACTTATTAAATTTATATCCAATGCATATTTCAAAAGCATCAAGATCCTTTTTTGCATGGTAACGCCTCTTTTAATCTGCTGAAGGAACCACATGAATTGTTCTGGTTCCACCAGCAGGTGAACATTTTGCTCATTAAACATTTCAGCATATTTCTTGATGGCAATTAATCCTTTATAGGATTGTCCTAGGCTATCCATTGCTTCCGTGCCTAAGATGTCGGTTAATAATGAATCGATTAACGATTTGGAAACTTCCAGCTTGCCATTCGACCAATCATCTCTTAGACGTACGCAGTGAATAATAGCTTCATTAGAATCCCCGAGCGCGGATTGAAACGATTGGGAAAACTGTGTATTATCCAACTCGTAATAATCAATCGTTCCAATCTGTACGCAGTCCTCTAATAATTTAAAGCCTTCCGAGTCGTATCCATAAATGAATGATGGATGGACAAATGTCGTTTTGTTAAAGTCAGCGCTGCCAGGGAAGTAATAGCGGTTCATATTAAGGAATACATAATAATTGTCATCGATCAATGTACAAACCAGCTTATTAATGTCACGTTCCTCGTTAACAATGATGCGCTTTTCCTCAAATATTGAGGTTAGATCCGGCCTCTCGAACATGACATCAATGTGTGAAGACAAGTCGTTATGATGTACAACTGCTCCTTCACGATGGACGTTAAGCGTGTAGGCCCATTTATAAAAACATGGCAGACCCTCAAACTGAGGGTCATGTGCAGTCAATATGCCGATTAGATTATTGTTGACACAATCCAACCATAAGTCATTGTATGGCTTCACTTTTAGCGTCTTCAAACCAAATTACCACCTTTTAATGACGTCAGGAAATCTTGAATTCATCCAGAAAAACACCGAGTGTAATGGCGACAATGAGCATATCATTTTCAAAAGGCAAGTTCAGCTTGAAACCTGGCTGTACATACTGCTTTTTCAGTTTCTCGATCGTATCAGGATTAAAGAAGCCTTGGCTTTTAATCTTGTCGTACGACAGTAGATCGTTTATATACTCGACATCCTGGCGCAGCAATTCAGGGCTTCCCGGGGCAACGAATGTGTATTTAGGCCGCTTGATGATGTCGACAGGGACATTTTTTTTCGCCAATTGCTTCAATATATATTTTTCCTCGAAAAGCTTCAGCTTCAAGTCCGGCGGAATGACTCTTACAAAATCAACAACGTCTTTGTCAAGGAACGGATATCTCGCTTCCACGGAGTTCGCAAAAGCCATGCGGTCGCCATGATCCGCCAACAGATGTTCTGGCAAGCGCAATTTGTAGTCAATATAGGAGCGCTTATGAAGTATATCAATGTTATCGATCCGTTCTTTGTTGATGACCGGATGATTCAAGCAATTGACATCACTATAAAAGCTGTTTATTTCATTCGAATACAGCTCTCGTTTCGTCGATTCGTATTCATAGTATTGTTTCTCGTAGAAGAAATTCTCGTCTCCCCATAGATTCCTTCTAATTTCAACCTCTCTCGGATCAGGTTTATTGCCTGCATTGCTTGGCGATTGCGCTCTCATTTTGTCAAACCGATACCCTACATATCCTGCAAACAGCTCATCGGCACCTTCACCGGTCAGCACCACTTTGATGTTGTTTCTTCTGACAGCTTGCGACAATACTAAGGAAGCCGTATTATAGGTTTCCTTCAGCGCACTCTCCGAATGCCGGATCGCTTGACGCAACCTGGTTGAAATATCCGCAGGCGAGAACATCTCCTCGCAGTGATTGGATTGAACATGTCTGGACATCAACCATTGATAATTCGATTCGGAAATCATCTTATCTGTAAACGCAACGGAGAACGAGTACTTGATGCTCGGATCGATGCCGTGAATTTTTGCAGCAATGATGGAAGAATCCAGTCCTCCACTTATATAGAAGGCCAAGGGAACATCCGACATCAGACGATACTTGACCGCTTTGGTGAGCAGGTCATCCAGCTTCTCGATGTAATAGCTCTCATCCATCGGCCGTTCCATTTCATGGACTTTAGGATATATGAGGTCCCAATATTCATCATCTTTTACCCGGCCGTCTTTGATTTCCAGTTGGTGTCCATTCTCAAGGCTATAAATATTATCAAAAAAAGTTCGAGGAGCGATTAATCCAGGGAAAGTCATCATCTGATCCAGAGCAACCAAATCTACTTTCCTTTGAACCGACGGATGCTCCAGAATCGCTTTAATTTCGGAAGCAAAAATAAATAAGCCATCTACTATCGTGTAGTAGAATGGCGCGATACCCATATGATCTCGGGCACAAAATAAGGATTGATTGGTCAGATCATAGATAGCAAAAGCAAATTGTCCGTTCAGTGAATTAACGAAGTCCGTCCCGTACTCTTCATATAAGTGTAGAATAACCTCGACGTCGGAATTCGTTCTAAACTTATGCCCTTTCGCCACCATCTGTTCTCTTAATTCGAGATAGTTGAATATCTCTCCATTGCAAATCAATACTTTCGTATTATCTTCATTAGCAATCGGCTGCATCCCCGTTGTTAAATCAATAATACTGAGTCTGGCAAAGCCTAGTGATACCTGTTCGTTCTGATAAAAGTCTATGCCATCGGGCCCCCGATGGCTCAGCTTTTCGATCATATTTAATATGATATGCTTCTCGATTCTATTCTCATTTCTAATATCATAAATTCCCGCAATTCCGCACATATGCTTATCACCTTTTAATTGATTTTTGAGTTTTATAGAATAGCGTTGAAATCCAAAATACTTGCATTTTGATCTTGCTCAGATAAGATTTGAATGTCGGACAGCTTGATATCCAAGTTATTCACAACAGCTTCAACAATGTTTTCAAAATGTTCGACCCACTTCTCGATCGTGGTCGCTTTGAACATTTGAGTATTATATTCAAAGTTGAATAAAATATGATCATAATTGTAAAAAGATTCCAATCTGAAATCAAATTTCGAAATATGGTTGTGAAGATCCATTGATGTAAATGTAATGTCTTTCGTCGTAAATTCAGGGAATTCAACGTTTTGCAAAATAAACATCGTATCGAACAAAGGATGTCTGCCATCATGGCGCTGAACAGGCACTACCTCAAGCAATCTTTCGAACGGATATTCTTGATAATCAAAGGCTTCTAAGGTTCTCTCCTTGACTTCATTCAAGAAATCGCTGAACCTATTATTTCCTTTTGGATAATTCCTTAAAGCTAAAATATTCACGAACATGCCAAGAACATTTCTTAAATCCGGATGCTGTCTTCCCGCAACGGCCGTGCCGACGGTAATGTCCTGCTCCCCTGTGTACTTGAATAGGAATACGTTATAGGCAGCCAATAAAAATACATAAAGGGTGGTGGAGGTTTCCGTCAGTCTCTCTTTTATTTTGTTCGTTGTTTCCTGGCTTAGAACAAATTGAATCTGTTTTCCTTTGCTTATTTGCTCTTTCACACGAGGATAGTCAGTCGGCATCTGTAATGCCTTCGTTTCTTCTTCAAACATATTCTTCCAGTAATTTTCCTGAGTTCTAAAACGCTCGGATTGAAAATAATGGTATTTCTGCCACTCGCTATAATCCTTGTATTGGATGCTCAATGGCGGCAATTCCATGCCATCATAAAGTGCGATGAACTCTTTCAGAAAGATGCTTAACGAAAATCCGTCCGAAATAATATGATGCATGTCAAAGATAAGCAAATGCTCCTCGTCGCTTATCTTCTGTACCCCTGCCCTTAATAAAGGTGGCGACTTCAGATCAAACGGCTGTATAAATGACTCCACCAATTCCTCAATGTCATCTGCTCCGTTTAATTCACTAATTTGAAGATTGGCGGCGGGCATAATCATTTGTACGGCATCGCCATTAACAACGTCAAAAGAGGTTCTTAACGATTCGTGCCTATCGATCAATTTGTTAAATGCAGCCGTACATCGTTCGATGTTGAACGGCCCTGAAACTTTAATAATCTTAGGTATGTTGTTGATAATATTACCGCCACCATATGCACTCGTTATATACTGGCTATACTGTGCAGATGACAAAGCATAATGCGGCTTATGCGGGGCCGGAGTAATTGGAACATATTGAGTCGCATTGGTATTAGCAATGCATGCCGCCAATTTTTTGATAGTCCCGTTCGTAAACACATCCCCGATTGATATCTGAATCTCAAAATGCTCATAGATTTTAGAGACGAGCTCCATCACATTCAATGAGTGACCGCCCATCTCAAAAAAGCTCGATTCGCTGCTTATTGGACTAACTTCGAATATTTCCTCCCATATTTGAGCCAGTTTCTTCTCCATTTCGCCTTTAGGCTCAACATATTCGCCTTTCGGAGGCGCCGGCAAAGCTTTATAATCAACCTTGCCATTTACATTCAACGGCACTTTTTCTATTGCCATAATGTGCTGTGGAACCATATAATCCGGCACGTTCATCTTCAGATGCTCTTTCAAGCTCTGGGCCTCTGCGCCGCCGACTACATAAGCGCACAAAAAGAGCTCGCCATTGGAGCTTTCCCTTGCCGTGACTACGACCTCTTCTACACCGCTTGTTTTCATTAGAATCGACTCAATCTCCGAAGGCTCGATTCTATAGCCCCTTATTTTAATCTGACGGTCAACTCTCCCGAGAAATTCAATATTTCCATCCGGAAGCTGTCTTCCCAGGTCGCCCGTACGGAACAATAAATCTGCCGGATCATTATTATAGGGATTAACCGTGAATTTCTGTTTTGTTAATTCTTCATTATTGTAGTAGCCCAGACTTCTGAATGGCGTCCGAATATAAATTTCGCCGGCAACACCTTCCGTACAGATTCTGCCATCGTTGTCCAAAAGGATAGCCCGTGCCCCCTTTATTGCTTTTCCGATGGGAATCGCGTCTCGATTTACATCCGAAGGCTCAATCATATAATATAGCTTCGCCAATGTCGTTTCCGTCGGGCCGTATAAGTTAATAAGCTGAACACGGCTTCCGACCGTCTCGTACCATTTTTCCAATAACTTCGGAATTACTTTCTCGCCTGCCAATAAAATATATGACAGGTTTTTAAACACCTCCCCATTTTGCACGCCGACAACAATATTTTTAAACAAGCTTGGGGTACAGTGAATTAAAGCAACGTCTGCGTCATGAATCCAGGCGTGCAATTGCTTCGAATCGAGCAGAACGACTTTATTATCCGGGATACATATCGTCCCTCCCGAACATAGCGGCACGAATATGTCCCGTAGAAAAGGGTCATGGCAAGGAGACGTGAATTGGCTAATTCGCGTCCCCGGTTGAATCGATAACGTTGCTATTTCCCAATCAATAAAGTGCAATAAGCTCGCATTTCTACCTATAATTCCTTTAGGCAAGCCGGTAGTTCCGGACGTGAAATAGAGATAGATCCTATCATTAGGCTGATATTCAATAGAAGCCTCGGGAGGCTGCACAGCGCTTCGATAGATGTCCCCGATCTGTGCAGCTGCCACTTGCTGATTCTGAGATGTAAGTACACCCGCAAAAGCATTGGCATTCTGTTCATCCGTAATAACAATAGTCGTATTAGTCGAAAAAACCATTGTTCTTAATCTTTCGACCGGATAGACCGAATCGAAAGGTACAATGGCGCATCTCGCCTTTAAAACCCCGACAATCGCAACGATCAAATCGACCTTATCGTCAATTAATAACCCGATAAAATCCCCGTTGCCCGCTCCTCTGCTTATAAGCCAATTGCGAATGAGATCGGATCGTTGATCCAGCTCTCCATAGCTTATAATCTGATCCAAATATTCGATTGCCACTTTATCCTTGTACATTATCAAATAATCGATCAGTTTACTTTGAATGGTGTTTTGCATCTTATCCTCCTATAAACGATATTCCTCGTCTTTATACGTATTCGCTTTCCAGATCCCCCATCAAGCTGTCCAAGTAAAGGTTCCGTTCCTGAGGATTACTGATATCGATTTGGCGGATAGGAATATGGGATTCATTAACAACAGATTTTATGATGTTCGATAAGTACTCCAGTATTTTCTCTACATGAGCATGTTCGAATACAGCCGAGTTATATCTGATTTTAAATACTAATCCTTCCTCAGCTTCTACAATGATGTTGAAATCGTAGTTGGTTTGCTCATACACTTCCACATTGGCAATGGTAAGCCCGCACTGCAGCCCAGCGCCTGAGTTTTTCAAGCCTTCCTGTATAGGATAATTCTCAAAGACAAGAATATGATCCAGCTGAACGGAATCTCGTTGGATTTCATATAACGGATAATAGCTATACTTCTCCGATTCCAAGGATTCAGTCTGTATACGCTTTACCAACTGATTGAACCGCATTTCCCCTTCACACTGCACCCTAATCGGAAGCGTGTTAATGATTAGGCCGATCGTCTGCTCAATTCCCTCCAGCCCCGTCGGTCTTCCGGAGACGACAGAGCCGAACACAACATCCTGCGTATTATTTAATTTCTGCAGCAGCACTCCCCACACCGCTGCAACAACAGTATGCAGTGTCGACCTGTTTTCAATCGCTAACTGTTTCAACTGATTCGTAATGTCCGGGCTCAATCTCAGGAATTGATCCGTCATCGCATCGCTTTGGTCAGCATGCAATTGGGCTCTTCCCAGCATGTTCTTTCTCTCATAGCCTTCAAGATAGTTGCTCCAATACGATGCGGCTGCCTCTTTATTCTGTCCGTATAGCCATGTGATATAATGGCTGTACTGATACACAGGCCCCAGCTCAATGCTTCTGCTATTAAGAAGACCATCGTAGATCTTGAATAGCTCCTCAGAAAGAGCGGCCATGCCCCAACCATCCAAAATAATATGATGGTAGCTGAAAATGAGCTTATAGCTCTGTTCAGACGTTTGAACAATTGAAATTCTTAATAGCACGTCATTTTCCAGATCAAAATTTCTCTTCCGGTCCTTTATTTGCAACGATTCAATCCAGTGGTTCTGTTCGTCCTCAGAGTAATGCGTAATATCCTGATAACTAATAGGCGATCTTCTTTGTCTCATTACAACCTGCAGCGGTCTTGTATGTTTACGGTACAAGAACTGCGTCCGCAACACTTCATGTCTTTCGATCAATAAATTCAAACTTTCTTCAAAAAGCCTTACCTCAATGCTGCCTGATACATCCAGCACAAACTGTTGGAAATAAGCGGCTGATTCCGAAGCATGTGAGGTATGGAACAAAATCCCTTTCTGCATTGGCGACAAATCATAAATATCCTGAATATTGCCGTCCGATAAAAACTGCTCTGCTTCTTCTTTCCGCAGGTCCTTTATCGTCAAATCGCTTAAGGTTAGCTCGATACCTTGCTTGGTTGTACAATGATTGATAATTTCCTTCAAATGCTTCATAAAATTAGACATGAATAATTGAATCGTATCCGCCTTATATGCCGCACGATTGAAATCAACGGAGAAGATAAGCTTTCCTTTGTTTATCATCCCGTTAATTTCAAGCTTATAGACTCGTTTCATGCTGGTGCTAATATTATTGCTTGTACCGATATCCGATACTTCGAATACTTCCGATTGAATGTCCTGATCGAACTGTCCTAAATAGTTGAACAGGATTTCGGAGGCAACGGTATCGCTCAAGCCGTCTTCGGCTGATAGATACTTGTTTACGCCATAGCCTATCCCCAGATTCGGTATGCTTCTTCCCATCTCTTTAATGGTCTTAATATTGCTTGAGAGATCCGGTTTTGAAACATCCAATATTACAGGGAATAAGGATGTGAACCAGCCGACCGTTCTTGATATTTCAAGCTGATCGGATAACCGTCCATGGCTTTCTAGGTCAATCTTGATTACCGATTGTTGGGTCCATTCTTTCAAGGCATTGCCAAGTGCCGTTAATAAAAGATCGTTTATTTCGGTGCCGTACGTCTTATTGGCGTGCTTGGTTAATAGCTCCGTCTCTTCGGCTTCTAGACTATCCGACATACGCTGACTGTCAGTCATTCTATCTTCTATAATCTTGAAATCCTCCGGCACCGGGTTGCCCCGATACTCGGCTATGTTTCTCCAATAATCCATCTCATTAGCAAAGGATGCCTTATTCAGGTATTGAGCCCAATCTTTAAAGGAATCCGTCTTAGATGAAAAATGCAGCGGCTCCCCATTTAACGCTTGCGTGTATCCACGGTCGAAATCTTCTAACAGGATCCGCCATGAAATACCGTCAACGACAAGATGATGTACGATAATGAGAAGGTGATCCCCACCCGTCATTTTGAACAAGCCTAATTGCACTAACGGACCTTGCCGCAGCGATAAGCGGCCTTGGAGCTTCTTCATTGCATGCAGCAACAGCTCCACAGCATTTTTTTCTGCCGTATAATCATAGGTCTGCAGATCATAAAGCTGACCTTGAAGGCCCCTATTATAAGGCTGAACGGCAATGTCCTCTTGTTTAAATAGCATCCGGAGCGCATCGTGATGCTCCGCTATTTTATTGAATGCGGCTTCAATAATACCTTCTTCGAAGCCAGCCTTTCTAAATAGCATGACCGAATGGTTATAGTGATGCTGGTCCGCTTCGAATTGATATTGATCGAAGAACCATTTTTGAATAGGAGTCAGCATTGCCTCGCCCTCAACGATATGCTGTGCGATCACTTTCTTGCTTTCTTTGATGTGAGGACTTAGCATAGCGATCGTCGGATGTTTGAACAAATCGCGTATATCTAGCTCCAAATGGTGATTCCGCAAACGGGACGATACTTGAATAGCCTTAATAGAGTCGCCGCCGAGCATAAAGAAATCATCATATATGCCAAGCTCCTGAACGCCAAGAACCATTTTCCACGTATCCGCCAATATTGTTTCCTGTTCGTTTCTCGGCATTTCAACGTTATGATTCATAGATACTGGCACTTCTATCGGGCGGTTTTCCAAAGTGACTCGATCTACTTTTCCGTTGGGCGTAAGCGGTATGCTCGATAGCGGTACAAACAATGACGGAACCATATAATGAGGCAGTCTGCTACTCAGATAGCCCCTAAGCTCAGTCGCATCCGTCAGGTGGTCCGATACATAAAATGCAACCAAGTGTTTTTCCCGCGATTCATCGTTATAGTCGACTACAACCGCTTCCCGAATTAAGGCATGCTTAAGCAAAACGCTCTCGATTTCCCCTAATTCGATTCGGTATCCCCGTATTTTGACCTGGTAATCGTTTCTTCCTGCGAACTGGATAGACCCGTCAGGCAGAAGCTTTCCTAAATCACCGGTTCTATATATTCTTCTTGGGCCCATATTGGCTATAGATGCTTCTACGAATCTCTCCGCCGTCAATTCATCTCTATGCAAATATCCGCGGACAACGCCCTCTCCGCCAATATAAATTTCCCCGATTGCCCCAACCGGCATCAGGTTAAGCTCCTGATTTAAAATGTACATTTGGGTGTTCGCAATTGGTCGGCCAATATTATTGTGATTGGACTTGCCTTGTACCTTGCGTATGGAAGACCAAATCGTTGTTTCGGTCGGACCATACATGTTATAGATTTCAGCGGATGTAGATTTCCTTACATGTTGGATAAGCTCGTCAGGCAACGGCTCTCCTCCGACTAGAATCGTCTGCAGTGATTTGACGAACCGCTGAGACTCATCGTCTTTCAATAAAATGTTCAGCCTGGAAGGAGTCGTCTGCATCATCGTAACCGGCTTTAATGCCGAAACTCCCGCTTCTGCCTGCGCTAACGATTTTTTGAATTGGACCAAATGCTGAAGACTATCCATTACTTCCGATTCTTGAATACCGAAATCGATCAAGCAAGCGACTTCATCGACTCCCGCAAGGCTTAGCTTCTTCACCATCTCCATACAGCTTTCAGGAGTACCCATCAACGAGGAACTTTGCCAATATCGCTCGAATGCAACCTCAATTAACGAATGAATAACCTCATCTTCCGAGTAATTGTAATCGTCAATATTTAATTGAAGCTCCTCTGCCAAATTTTTGACCAAGCTTATACTGGATCGCAAATAATCGCAGAAAGGCTTCTTCACCTTAGCTCTTACTTCATCTATGTCCTCGCCAATGAACGTATGAAGCATTAGCGAAACCTTCCCTGCATCGGCAGGGAAACCATTTTCTTTTAATGCATTTCGATAGGCGTTTATATTTTCTTCAAGCTTAGTTACATCTTGACCAAGCATATGCGTTAATACATTGGCTCCAATGCTGCCCGCCTGAACGAAAGAATCCTTATTGCCTGCGGTGGTGACCCAGATTGGGAGTTCCTGTTGCAGCGGCCTTGGATAGGTGCGTACTTCTATTTTCTTTCCATTGCCGTTTAATTGGTATAGGCTTTCGCCTCTCCACAGACTTTTTACTTCTTTTATTTGCTCATACATGGTTTTGGCTCGATTATGATAGGCATCCGGTTGAAGGACAAAATCATCGGCATGCCAGCCCGAGGCAAAGGATAACCCTACGCGGCCATTCGATAAGTTATCGACCACTGACCACTCTTCGGCAATTCGAGTAGACGGATGAAGCGGTGACACAATACTGCCTGAACGAAGCTGAACGTTCTCCGTAATCATCGCAAGCGCTGCCGAAATGACGGATGGATTAGGATATAAGCCTCCAAACTCATGGAAGTGGCGCTCCGGGGTCCATACCGCTGTAAAACCATGCTTATCCACATATTTAGAGGACTCGATAAGCAGCTTATATTTATCTTTCTCCGCTTGATAATTGTAGCTTGAGAAGAAGAATAAGCTGAAATCCAAATCCATTTTAGGCGGAGGCAGATACCGGTCATAATTCAGCTTGTATTCATCGCTGGCTCTTAATATAACCTGCATGCCGCGAGTCAATGTCCAGAACAATTCCAAGATGGATATGTCGAATGATATGGTTGTGACGGAAAGGAATACATCATCCTTCTTGCAAGGGATCTGCTGATCCATCCCGACAAAAAAGTTAATGACATTACGGTGATTGACCATAACGCCTTTAGGATTGCCTGTCGATCCGGAAGTGTAGATAATATAAGCCAGATCGGCAGAAGTGTTGATTCTGCTGCTATTATCCGTTGAATTTAAGTGTGCCTTGTCCTCCGCCTGTTCGAATACAATATGATCCAACTGCTCGCCGGAATGCTGTAAAATATGCATATAGTTCTCTTCCGTAATAAGCAGCTTCATCTGGCTATCGTGTAATATATATTGAATTCTCTCGGTAGGAAATGCAGGGTCGACTGGAACATAGGCCGCCCCAGCTTTCAGAATGCCCATCAGAACAACGAGCATACGCTCCGTCCGCTCCATCATAATACCTACCAAGTCGCCGGCTTGAATGTGGTAGTCCGACTGGAGATAAGAAGCCCACTGATTGGCACGCTCATTGAGCTCTCGGTAGGTCAATTGCTTCCCTTCATACAAAATGGCGATTTGATCCGGTATCTGCCGAACCTGCTCCTCGAACAATTCCTGGATCGTCTTATTATGCGGATATTCAGCCTGTGTATGGTTAAACGCTTCAATGACTTTAATCTCTTCTTGTGTAACCATTTCAATTGCGGATAACAGCTGTTCCGGATTGCCTACCATCGCTTCCAATATCTTGGCATAATGACCACCCATCCTGGCTATCGTTTCGCCTTTGAACAGATTGATATTATACTCGAATTGCAGTTCAATCCCTTGTTCCGTCTCCGTTGCTTCTATCGTCAGATCGAGCTTAGCAATCTTCAAAACATATGGATAAGACTGAATCTCTAATTCATCCAGCTCGAGCTTTACGGCATCCATGTTCTGCAAACTAAACATCGTGTCGAACAATGGATTGCGGCTTGCATTCCTTCTTACTTGCAGCTTTTCTATCAACTCTTCGAACGGGTACCCTTGATTTTCGAATGCAGCCAGTGCATTCTGCCGGACCTCTTTCAAAAACGCTAGTAAGCTTTTGCTTCCGACCGGAGCATTTCTCATAGCCAGCGTATTAACAAACAAACCCATCATATTCTGAACGTCGGCATGCGATCTTCCCGCTATCGGCGACCCTACGACTATATCATGTTGCCCCGTATACTTGGATAACATAATGTTATACGCCGCCAGCATGATCATATACAGCGTACTGTCTGTCCGTTCTGCAAGCTCGTTCATTTGTTGCGTCAGACGAGCATCCAGCATGAACCGCAATCTGCTGCCTTCAAAGCTTTGCATTTCCGGACGCGGATAATCGGTCTGCAGCTCTGCTACCGGGATTTCCCCTTCAAACAATTGAAGCCAGTATTGCTCCTGCTTCTTCATCATTTCTGAGCCCAATTGCTCCTGCTGCCATACGGCATAGTCCTTGTACTGCACAGCCAACGGAGTAATTTCGTCCCCGCGATAAAGATCCATAAACTCTTTCACGATAATGTTCATGGATACGCCATCCGAGATGATATGGTGCATATCCATCATTAATAGATGATGATCTTCAGTGAACTGAACCAGCCCCGCTCTGAATAAAGGAGCTTTACCCAAATCAAACGGTTGAATAAAGCGTTCGAGCAGCGCTTCGATTTCTTCCTCGTTTGCGTTATTGCTCTTAAGTTCAAAGTCTACTTGCTCATTAATGAATTGTACGGCTTCATCGTTTCGTATTTCAAATGAAGTACGCAGCAATTCGTGTCTATTTACTAAAGTTTGAAAGGTATGTTCCAACTGCTGCTTATTCACTTTACCCTTCAAGCTTAACATGCATGGCATATGATAGCTTTTACCGTCACGATCAATTTGACTTAAAATCAACAGCCTTTTTTGAGTTGAAGATACCGGATAGCAATCCGCCTTATCCGCTTGCTGAATGAAGCTGTAAGCAGAATGGCTTCCTTCCTCCACCCTCTGTGACAGCTCCTGAATCGTTGGATAATCGAATATATCTTTCAATGGAATTAGGACATTCCATTTTTTGTGTACCGCCGATATTAAGGTAATCGCCTTCAGGGAATGCCCGCCCAAATCGAAGAAACTGTCTTGAACGCCGATTCGCTTGGCCCCAAGAATTTCCTCCCATATCACCTCCATGCCCTTTTCGGTTTCAGTAGAGGGTGGAATATATTCATTGTGTGTCTGAACATCACCGTCCAACGCAGCTAATGCCTTACGGTCCAATTTCCCGTTCGGCGTTAAGGGCATTCTCTCCACGCGTACAAAGCGTGATGGAATCATATAATCAGGCAGCATTTTAGATAAATAGCTTTTAACTTGGGAAAAATCGTTTACTTTGTAATTCAAATAAGCTGCTAAATGCTTATCTCCCGTCCCATCATCTTTTGCAAGAACCGCTGCTTCTTTCACTTCAGGAATTTGCTGCAGCACCGATTCGATTTCTCCCAGTTCGATCCGGTACCCTCTTATCTTTACCTGGTCGTCCATACGACCTAAATATTCAATATTGCCATCTGGCAGCCATCTGCCCAGATCCCCTGTCCTATACATCTTTTCGCCTTTCGCAAAAGGATTAGCAACAAACTTCTCCGCCGTGAGCTCAGGCTTATTCAAGTACCCTCTAGCTACTCCGTTCCCTGATATGCATATCTCGCCTTTGATGCCCACTGGCATCAGGTGATTGTTGTGATTGATGATGTACATTTGTATATTATCAATCGGTTTGCCTATAGGAACAATTCCTCTTGTCTGATCCGTATCGCAGCAGTTGTAGTAGGTTACATCGACAGTTGCTTCCGTTGGCCCGTATAGATTGGCGACATTTATACCTATCAGCTGTTTCGTTTTTTCTGCATTATTTGCTTTTAGCGCTTCACCGCTAGTAAACAAATACTTCAAGCTTTTCAAAGCCGCTTTGTCCTTCGAATGCTCCAAATGCTCTAAGAAGCCGTTCAGCATCGACGGAACAAAGTGAATGATTGTCACTCCATGCTCGCTAATTGCATGTTTAATCATTTCAGGATCCTTTTCACCGAAAGGCGGCAACATAACTAATTTCGCACCAACCATTTGATACAAGAAAAGCTCCCACACCGATACGTCAAATGTATATGGTGTTTTTTGCAAAATAACATCTTGTTCCGTTATTGGATACATATTTTTCATCCAATTAATCCGGCTGACTACGCTTCGGTGCTCGATCATGACACCTTTCGGCTTCCCCGTTGAGCCCGAAGTATAAATGACATAGGCAAGATCCGTTACCTTACTGAAAGCCGGCAAATCCGATCTATCATATTCATCGAAGTACCGTTCGTCCAGACATATTATTTCGCCGGCAAATTCAATCGTCTGCTTATACTTTTTTACCGTAACAAGCAGCGCCGCGCCGCAATCTCCCAGCATGTATTGAATTCGGTCTGTTGGAAAGTTCGGATCGATAGGTAGATAGGCTCCTCCGGCTTTCAAGATCCCCATAATGCCTATCATCATTTCCAATGACCGATCCACTATAATGGGGACAAGAGCTTCCGCCCCCACTCCAGCGTCCCTTAACTTCCATGCGAATTGATTGGCATGAGCATTCAGCTCTTGGTACGTTAACTTGTAGCCTTCACATATAACGGCAACGTTATCTGGCGTCCTTTGTACTTGTTCTTCAAATATTTGATGAATCGTCTTTGTCTGCGGGAACTCGGTCTTCGTATCGTTAAAAACGTTCATTATTTCTTCGAACTCTTCGGGTGCAAGCAGTTGAAGCTCGGATATTTTCCGATTCATATCGTCTAGAACAGCTTTCAAGACGGTATCGAAATGTTTACATAGCCGTTCTGCGTACAGGCTGCCCAGTGCAAAATCTTGAAATACCAAGCTCATCTCCACAGTGTTTTCTTTTTTATTAAAAGAAATGATCAGCGGCTTATTTGAGCTGCGCATACCCAAAGGATGAATATTCTCAAGCAGCACCACTGTATCGAAAAGATCCTCCGCTCTGAGATTGCCTTTTGTCGCTTGCGATTCACTTAACAATGCATCCAAAGGCAATGCGTGGTATTTATAAGCGTCCGTTAAAATATCTTTTAGCTTCAACAAGTAATCTTTAAAGCTATCCGAGTCGGAACAATCCGAACATATAGGAATAAGCCGGTCGTTATCATGTTCATTCGGAATAGGCGAACCTGTAACCACGCTGGAGGAACCAGAATAATTGCTTAAACAGATCTTTGTTACGGCAAGCAAACTTGTATACAGCAGCCAATTGGAGCTTTTGCATATATCAATAAGCTTTGCGTATTCTTCCCCATCGATAGGATGGCTGTGTTTATATGCCTCTGTTCCATGGTCACCTACACCTATATTTGTAATCAAATGATCTGCGATTCGAAATTCGCTTATATTATTGAATTTTTCAAGCCAGAACGTTTTTCCTTTCACAAGTCCTTCGCTTGCCATGAGCATTCACTCCTATAGTCATGTTAGAAATTAAATTCATCGAACTCCAGTGCGGACGCCCCTGCAAATTGCAGTGTATCGGACAATTTGATTTCGCTAATGCTTTGGTTCGGATTTACGATTACATACCCCAAAATCTCAAGGAAGTGTTTCCCTAACTGGTTGATCGTGCTTTCTTTAAATAAATGTACAGCGTACTCAAGCTCCATGAACAGCTCGTTATTTTGTTCAATAATTAATAAACTGATATCATATTTTGATGTAGTCCGTTTTATCTCATATGGCTCAACGGAGACGCTTTCCATCTCAATTCGGGATGAACCCATATTCTGCATCACAAAAAGCAAATCAAAAATCGGCTGTCTGCTCATATCCCGCTGCAAATTCAATTTGCTAACCAAGTCTTCGAAAGAATACTCCTGATGCGTAAATGCCTTCATTGAATTGTCTTTTACTTGCATTAAGAAGTCAGCAAATGACCTGTTCGGACTAATTGCATTCCTCATTGCCAGAAGATTGATGAACGCCCCAACAACATTCTCGGTATCAGGATTCGTTCTGCCCAATATAGGCACGCCCACTACGATATCCTCTTGCTGCGTATATTTATGGAGCAACAGATTAAAGGAAGACAAGAAAATCATAAACAGCGTACAGTTGAATTGCTTTGATAGATCATTTAATTTATTCGTCAAACTCTTAGGCAGTATGAATTTCACTACGTTTCCGTCGTAGCTTACGTTCGAAGGACGCGGGAAGTCCGTTTGCATCATTAATCTTTCTACTGGTTTATTAAAGACATTCAACCAATATTGCTCCTGCTCGCTGTTGAAGGAGGACGCATTCATTTTATTTTTCCATTCAACATAATCCTTATAATGGACCCTCAGCGGCGCGAGCTCCTCGCCATGATACAGCCTCAACAAATCTCTAATAATGATCGTCATCGATACGCCATCGGAGATAATATGATGGATATCAAACAACAAATAGTACTTATTCGGACGAATACTTATTAATTTAACTCTCATCAACGGTGCTGCCTCAAGATCGAACGGCCGAATAAATTCCTTAATCGCGCTATCAATATCTGCCTCGGCATCATTGACTACTTCCAGATTGACAGATGCATCATCGGCAACCCGTTGGACAGGCTCGCCGTTAACATAGTGAAATGATGTCCTTAACGATTCATGCCGTTTAATTAAAGATTCGAATGCATGATTGAATCGTTGAATATCAAGCTGTCCTTCTATCGTCGCTACATACGGAATATTGTAGAACGTATTCTCCTTCTGAAGCTGATTGAGAATAAACATTCCTCTCTGCGTCGATGATTGCGGGTAATATTCGCGTTTCTCTACTGCTTCTATCACATTAGAGAATTCATTTTGTTTCGAGTTGTTGATAAATAGTGCAAGGTCCGCTACCGAAATATTTTTGAACACCTCGGTTAATGGAAGCTCAACTTTGAATTGCTGCAGCACCTTAAATATTAGAGACATTACATTGAGAGAATGTCCTCCGATTTCAAGAAACCTATCGTTTCTTCCCACTTGATCGACTTCTAATATTTCGCACCATAGCTCGGCCACCATTCGTTCCACTTCATTCTCAGGAGCGACATATTCCAACTGTTTCGGCTCTGGCAGCAACTTATAATCAAGCTTTCCGTTTAGGTTCATAGGCATTCTGTCTATCGGAATCAAATATTGCGGAATCATATAGTCAGGCAACTTCTGGGCAATTAAATGACGGATGTCCTCAAGCACCCTTTTTTCGTTCATCTCATTGTCTTGAAACAGCACCAAATAGGCGCACAAATAAGTGTTCCCTTGACTATTTTCCTTCGCGATCACGGATGCCTCTTTAACTTTGCCATGTACTAAAATTGCATTTTCTACTTCATTTAATTCGATTCGGAAGCCCCTGATTTTAATCTGCCGATCGATTCTGCCCAGGAATTCAATGTTGCCATCCGGCAAGAACCGCCCCAAATCACCTGTTCGATAGATGATATCGGCAGGGTCATCCCGATACGGGTTGACAATGAATTTTTCTCTGTTGAGCGCTACGTTATTGTAATACCCTAGGCTTCTATATGGCGTACGAATGCATATCTCGCCTTTAAACCCTTGAGGGCATAATTGTGCATTGCTATCCATAATGGCAACTCGCACCCCATTCATTGGCTTGCCGATCGGTATGTTGTCTTTCATAGAGTCTGCAGGCTTGATTCTATAAAAAACTTTCGCTAGCGTAGTTTCCGTTTGCCCGTATAAGCTGACCAACTGGATACGTTCTCCGATGATGTCATACCAGCTGACGAGATCCTTAGGAACTGTTCTTTCGCCTGCGAGCAGCACATTCTTCAGACTTGGGTATTTATTTGCCGTTAGCGAACTTCCGTTAATGAGTTTAAATAAGCTCGGCGTACAGTGAATCAGTGAAACATACGTTTTCTCTATCCACTCCATCAAACGGTCGCTGTCCAGTATCATCTCTTTGCTGTCCGGAACGCAAATAGTCCCCCCTGCGCAAAGAGGAACAAACACATCCCTGAGCAGCGGATTATGGCATGGCGATGTGAATTGGCTGACCTTCACTTCTTTCGTAATATGAAACTCCCTAATCTCCCAGTCAACAAAATGCAATAGGCTTTCGTTTCTTCCTATAACCGCTTTAGGCGTACCCGTTGAGCCCGAAGTGAAGAAGACGTAGGTCCTATCATTGGAATCATAGGATTGCTGCGGCCTTTGCAAGTAATGCTGCGCCTCTCCCACTTGCGTATCCACATTTATAATGCGGATTTCGTTATCAAAGCCATGAAGCAAACCGATATTGCGATCGTCTGTAAAAATATACTTCGTATTCGTCGTTTCAAGCATCGTTCGTATTCTTTCCCTAGGGTAGGTAACATCGATTGGGACAAAGGCGCAGCCGGCTTTTAAAATTCCGATCATGCAGATGATCAGATCGACTTTGCTATCCAGTAGAATCCCTACGAACGCTTCCTTTTCAATTCCTCTGCTCATTAACTCGCTTGCAATCTTGTTCGACTTTATATCCAACTCCCGATAACTTACCTTATAGTCTAGGAACTCTATTGCGATTCTATCTTGATTAGCATCAAAAGATTGGAACAACACTTGCTGCAACGTTTGATTCTTAGGTACAAGTGTATGGACATTCTCATTCAAGTACGAAAGTATGCTTGTCTTTTCCGCCTCCGTGTAAATCATAAATTGATCGATTCTGCTGGAGGAGACCTCGATCGCTTGATGGATAATATGAATAAAATATCCGACTAACCGTTCCATCGTTCCCGAAGCGAACATAGAGTCTTCATAGTGAACCAACAGCTCCAACCCGTCATGGAATAGCACCTGCAACGACAGATCAAAGTTTGTCATCTCCTGGATACTAAAGGAGTTCACCTTTAATTGATATTCTCCCGACATAATCTTGGCGTTCAGCGGATAGTTTTCTAGTACAAGAATAGAATTGAAAAAGCTGCCTTCCCCAGACTTTCTATATGAATTAATGTCACTTAACGGGGTGCTGGAATATTCATCATGGTCAATCAATGTCGTATTGTTGCGCTTCATGAGGTCTAATACCGTGACATCGGAATCCGAGTGAACCCTTACCGGTAGCGTATTAATAAAGAGACCTACCATGTCCTCTATGCCTTTAATTGCGGAAGGCCTCCCGGAGACCGCCATGCCAAAAAGCACGTCATTTAAGTTATTATATTTTTGGAGCAATATCCCCCAGGCACAAGAGAAGAGGGCAGCGGACGTAATTCTGTGTGTTTTCAAAAAACCGTTTATTTTATTTATTTCATTTTCTGAGAAGACGTAGCTTATTTTGTTAAGCTTTCTATACTTCGTTCTTACTTTATTGTCAACGGGAAGCGGCGTAACGGTATTAAATCCTGCTAAATAATTTTCCCAGTAGCTCTGTTGAGTTTGCTTTTCTCGAGCACCAATATACTTAACAAAATCCTTGAATTTGGTTTTCGTTTTCTTTTCCGGCTGTTTACCTGAATATAGGTCGTTATAATTTTCAAAGAATTCATTTAGTATAATCCCGTTGCTCCAGCCATCATAAATGATGTGATGATTAGAGATAATCATCTCATACTTATCATCGCTTAATTTGCACAGCGTTATCTTGAACGGTGCTGTGCTGATATCTATTTTTTGTTGCCTTTCGGCAAATTTTTGACCGTCAAGCTCCCGGCATTGATCATCCATATCCAACATACTGAGATCAATTATCTTTATAGGCAGCTCTACTTTTTTCAATACGATCTGAAGCGGTTTTTCAAGCTTAGTCCATCTAAATACAGTCCTCAGTATTTCATTGTTTTCCGCAACGATATTCCAAGCCCTCTGAAACACATCCGTCTTTATCGTACCCGAAATATTAAGACTCAGCTGTTCGAAATACTGCTCATGCTCTACATCGGTTAAATAGTGAAACAACATTCCTTCTTGTAACGGTGTAAGACGGTATATATCTTCCACATTCGACTTATCCAATTTTGTATCGCCCATAATCAGGTCTCCTTTATAAGATTTATTTAACAGGATTAATTTCCAAATATACCGCGTTATGTTTTTGAATGTATAAATTCCAATCAAAAAATCCCTTTAAAACCATCATTGGTTTAAAAGGGATTTTTTGATTGGAATTTATTGATAAATATTGATAATCAATTCTTAATAAGGCATAGCTTCGCCATTACGTTATTATAGTAACGTTAAAAATAAAGCGTATGTGATCTGAAATAATTCTCAACGTGCCGTAACATCGATTGAGTTTAATCAAATTTTTATCCATTTTTATTATATTCATTTTTATATTAAAATCAAGTTATTCTCAACAACTCTTCCAATGGATGTTTTTAAATTATACCCATCCTTGTATCTCTAGAATAGAATTAACAGCTTCCAATCACCTACTGGTAATGCGTAAAATAGTATCAATCATAATATTAATAATTCTCTCCTGATAGTTACTGGACAGTGAAAAGTTCTTAAAAGAAAAATAACCCAATCAAACGATTTTGAGGTCTCCTTAAGGTCTCACTCTTAAAAGGATAAAATCGCTGAAAAGGTTATAGACAGTAGTCTACCCCATTTCCGAGCGATTGACCATACCTAGGCTCAAAACTTTGAATGAACTTTTACTGCTCTTCCGTTCTTGTTTCTCTAGACAAGCTACGTTCGAATGGTTTGTCGTGATCGTCGTTGGCTTTATGCTGCGCTCCGACCATCTTGGTGTCACTTCGGTCATTCGGGATCTCTCCCTGAGTGGCCGCTGTTATGAACCGCTCCTTCACTTCTTCCGTTCTTCCGCCTGGTCTTTGCCCTCTTTACGTCAGATGTGGCTTCAGGTCGTTCGACGGTCTGCGCCTCTGCTGGTGATTCAGGAGCGTGTCGTCCTTGTCGGCGACGGGATGAAAGAGGCCAAGGAAGGTCGCCGGATGCCCGGCGTCAAGAAGCTTCACCAAGAATCCGAAAACGTCTCCAAGGGCGAGTATATTTTCCGCCATCTGTTTGGAGCCATCGGCATTCTGGTGGGGATTCCCGAAAATGGTTCTGTTGCCCTTGTTCATGAATCTGCAAGACGGCATCCAAACCATCCTCGGCTGGAAGCAAACAGGCGCTGAGCCAGAGAGGCCCTCCCATGTCGTTTAGATGATCGAACAAGGCTTTGAGGCCGCGAAGGGTTTCGGCCAAGCGTTGCTGCTTTTGGATCTGTATTTCTTATTGGTTCCAGCCTTACAGCGACTAGAAGCGTGCCATTCGAGTTCCGAAGCCCGAATGCATCTCGTGACAAAAACCAAGTCCAATGTCATGGCCTACGAACGCCCTCCTGCCAAGAAACCCGGGCGAGGCTGTCCTCCGAAAAAAGGAAAATCGGTCAAACTGAAGGAACTCTTCTCGACTCGTGTTGCCGATTTTCAAACCGCCATCGTTCCCCTGTACGGTAAGGAAGAGATGGTTGAATTTCTCTGCCTGGATCTGCTTTGGGGGCAGGGGTGGTATCAGGAATTGCGTTTTGTGTTGGTCATTCATCAGGGTCGCTACTCCATTCTGGTCAGTACGGATCTCACGCTTTCGACTACAGATATCATTCGCTTATATGGTTATCGCTTTAAAATCGAGTGTACGTTTCGGGAAATGAAACAGGTCATCGGAGCTTTCGGCTACCATTTCTGGAGCAAGTCCATGCCGAAGCTGAACCGCTTTCTGAAGAAAGAGGAAGCCCACCCACTCGAAGCCGTACAAGACAAACAGGATCGGTGCCGGATTGAACAAACGATTCAAGCGATCGAAGGGTTTGTGATGTGCCAGTGGATCGCCTTGCACTTTTCAAGCCGGACGCCAGCGTTATTTTTCCGCTATGATACACCGCATCCTTGCCGGGAAACGATTCGTCCTGACGACTCTCCAGCAAACGAAACCAGTTCTTCTGATAAAACAGAAGGACGAAAACCAGCTGGAACAGCCGAGCACAGCTAAAGCCAAATCGTTTACGAAATCCCGCTTGGTGCAGATTACCAAACAAAGCGGTGTTTTTCTAATTTGCAAGAAGGGTATTCGAATCCCTCAGAGCCCAGTTGCTACAAAGGTTCAAGTTGATTTGGGCTCTGGTCGAGTAGACGTGAGCCTCACGGTTCACGTCCCTCACAGATCCGTACGTGCCCAATTTAAGGCATACGGCTCCTCATATCATCGTTTACAGATTTGCAATGATTAGCCATAGATATCTACATAAATTTTGGGCTCGGGTAGAGGGTTACGTTTCAGAAAGAGATTAAATTTGTCATACGTGAAGCTTCTTCTCTGGCTTCTACGATTCATCCATTTAAATAACGCTTTGGTAATTTTGAAATTTGTATACGGACAGCGCTCGACTGTTGTCGGTTATCCCGTAATAGCGGTAATGTCCTGTTAGTTTCGCCCGTATTCTTTTCATTAATTCCTTCACGTCTTGATGGCGCTCTGCTTTCAACCATTCTTTGAAAGTCTTCACTTTTGACTTAAACTTCTTTCCGCTTGTTTCCCTCTTTACTCTGAATTTGCCCTTGTTGCTTTTGCTGCAGTAGTGAGTAAAACCTAAGAAGTCAAACGTTTTGGGCTTCCCTAACCCTTTTCGTTTCCGGTTTTCTTCAGCGAAGCGTCCAAATTCTTGAATTTTCGTTTTCTCTTCTGCAATTTGCAAATCGAATTTGGCCAGACGCTTGATTAGTGCCGCATAGAATCGCTCTGCATCGTCCTTGTATTGAAAACAGCACACGTAATCATCGGCGTATCTGATCATCCTTGCTTCGCCGCGACACGCTCTCTTTACTGTAATCTCGAACCATAAGTCCAAAGCATAATGCAGATAGAGATTCGCAAATATCGGCGAAATCAGGGATCCCTGAGGAGTGGCGGTTTTTGTCGGTTCCCATGTGTCCTGTTCCATAACCCCGGCTTTCAGGAAACGCCAGATTAGCCTTTGAATATTAGGGCCTGCTATTCTCTCTCCAAGGAATTTCATGAGCCATTCGTGAAGAAGCTACGAATGTCAGCATCCACGATATAACTGGTTTTCCCATACTCGATGCTGCGATTCAGTGCTTTGATGGCGTCATGACAGCTTCTTCCCGGTCGGAAACCGTAAGATAGGTTTAGAAAATCCTGCTCGTAGATGGCCTGTAAAATCTTGTTCAATCCCAACTGCACGATTTTGTCCTCGTAGGAAGGGATGCCGAGCGGCCTTTTGCTCTTTTCATCCTTGGGTATATAGGTTCTTCTTACGGGCTGCGGTCGGTACCTTTTCCTTTTTAGCCGCTCTGCCAAGTCCTTGATGTTTGATTCCAGATTTTCCTCATACGCTGCTTTTGTGACTTGATCGACATCCGTTGCTTTGTTGCCGTCCAATTCCCGATGGCATTGTGTCAGCATTTCCCCGTTCAAGAGGTGATACAGCGATGTGAATAGCTCTTTTGGCTTTTCGTTTACAACTTTTGCTATTCTTGCTAGTTTTGTTTGCACTTTTGGCCTACTCCTGTGCGTAGAAAATGTGTCCTTAGCAAAAGCGGTGATACGTCACTGCCTTCCCTCTACCGACATTACTCGGTTTCATCGGTAATACGCCGTGATCCGACTCCTCGTCCATCATTTGACATTCTCCCTTGTGATCGGTTGTTTGTCATACTTCCTTTCCGAAGAATGGACAGGGTTTCCCAAGTTGCTGTGAAGTCATTGTATAGCATGTCTGGCTCTTCGACCCCGGGAGCGCTCGTTCATCCTTGCCTTTAACTTAACGCCTGAATGAGTATTGTCTTCCGTACTTTCGAAAACGTCGACCTCTCCGCTTTACTCTTTTCGGGGCTCAATCACTTTCAGGCCTACTACCTAACTGTCTACGCTTAACGTCTGGAATTACTTCCAACCGTCCAAGACTCGCTATTGGTGGCTTGGCTTGCCTTTCCAAGCAGAATTTCCACCTGCTAAACTTCACAACCTAGGCTTGGTCGCACCGAAAGTTGAGATTAAAACATAAATTTATTCCCTTAGAGAAGCTAGATGAATCGGCAATCGAAAGCGAACAAAAGGAAAGTTAATTGTTATTTTTGCAAAAAATAAACATATGTGCTAAGCTTGTATCTGAAGTGAATAGCATATATGTTTAAGACTTAATAAATTAATTAACCACTATGAAGATGGGTGTATTCCTAGTTATGCGATCAATCTATTATTGCTGTTCTTTAGAGTCTTTGAAGAGTGGGATAATTTTAAACCCAAAAGTTATGAAAAAGCTCATAAAAACAAGCATTTGGGCTGAGGGGAAGAGGGGATTACATCCAGTTATAGAAGAGCATTTTACGAAATGACCCGTAACATGGGCGGGATAAGCTTACAATCCCCCTCACCATACGAAGGGGCACGGCGTTTTCCAAGATTAATTTTGAGATTATTGATCATTCCGATAAAATACTGTTTCGTTCCATTTGAAGCCACGTCCACCGGAAACTTGTTAAAGATCACGGGGATCATCAAACGAAACGAAAAAACGTAAGCACCTATATTCGCAAGTATCAAGTGGGAAGGGTCTCGACGGGCTAAAGATGAACCATTCCCCAGAACGCCAACTCGATTAGCCAAGGAACAACAAGAACAGTTTAAACGAGTCATTGTTGACATTCATTAAGTTGGGTTAACAGCAAAGTTCATTTGGAACAGGCAATATTATTTGGAAAGAAGATGAGCAGTATACCGCTGAGATTTTCTTGGCTTTTCTTCAAACGGTGCTGAGCGTGTATCCGTCAGGAAAAATCGTCATGATTTTGGACAACGCGTCCTTCATCCTCCGATGCAGCATGACTACCTTAAACTATTATATGGCATCTTTAATGGGAATTCCTGCAAATGAAATGAACCCTCTAGTTTAATTTAGAGAGACTTAAGTAGTAACGATGAAACAGCATATGACGACACTATAGGAGTGAAAATAGTGAAAATAGCGAAAAAAAGTCTGTATTTAGGTAAACCTGATATTGGATGTTATCCAATTCATGCCAACATGACGTCTATTTTATCTAATCATCCTTCGTATAAAAATTGGCTATTTACAAATTACATGCAACTAAGGCTGGATTTATATCAAGCTTCTGATTCAAGTATTGCAGAAGAATATTATATGGAATTTTATCAGCCGCTTATGAGAGAATATCATCCATTATTAAATATTCATAGTTTGAGTAGAAAAATTATCCATATTACAGATATTAACATTCTTGATTTTTTGATTAAATCGGTACAATGTGGAAATTATATATATGCATTAATTGATAGACAATTTATATCTGAATACAATATGAAGGAAAGTTCGATGCATGATTTATTTATTTATGGTTACGATCTAGACAAGAAGGTGTTTTATATAGCTGATTATTTTTCAAGTCCATTTCCTACATACAAACACTGCAAAGCCACTTTTGATGAAATAGAAAAGGCATTTAAAGAAAAAATCAATTATTCAGATGATCTTTGGGATGATATATTTGGCATCCAAATAATCAGTTTGAATAAATGGAAAAAATATGAATTCAACTTGGAGTATTTCATGCAGTCTTTAAATGATTATATAAATTCAACTAATACTGCTAGGAAATTTGAATTAATTGAAGGCATACCTGCAAAAATGCCGGAATTGCAATTACACGGCAGTTTAGACCCAAAATTTGGGATGAGTATTTATGACAGATTATGTGATCTTGCAGATTTCAATCCTCAGTTTCTGAGAGCGATGCACATCTTGTATGAACATAAAGTATGTATGACTAAAAGAGTTGCTTTCTTTGGTGAAATTGGATTACTTGATGGTGATTTGTACATGAATTATTTTATAGAAATTGAAAAGAGAGCAGAAACTTTGAGAAACTATATTATTAAACAGATACTGAAAAATAACAATTCCAAACGAAAAAAAATGATATCGATGATAACTGAGCTGGCGTCACTTGAACTTGAGTGCCTTGGGAAATTATCTCTTGCTCTTAAATAATAGGATCTTCAAGCTGGGGAAGTGAAAACTAAATTAGGGGTAAATATAATGCACTGGTATGCATATTTTGTGGAAACTGGGAAGGAAGATTATATAAAGAACAATATCGATAGTACTTTTGATAGTGATTTCCTAAGATGTTTAGTTCCAAAAAGAAAAATACCAGAAAAAAAGAATGGTCATTCTTATGAGGTTGTAAAGCCGATATTCCCAGGATATATCTTGGTAAATACAAAAATGAATTTTAATACGTATTATAAACTTAAAGAGATACCCAGATTATATGAACTTTTAAACTATAGAGGCATTAACGGGAAAAAGAGCTTTGAATATGAACCGAAAGTTGATGAGCAAGATAAATACTTTAGAAAAATTAATGAGGACGAAATTACGGTTCTGCTAAAACTATTAAATAAGGAAGATGTATTGGAATTTTCAAAGATTATTCTTATGAACTCAAAGGTGACGGTGAAATCAGGCCCTCTTAAAAATATGGAGAGCATTATTAAGAAGATCGATAAGCATAAGAATCGGGCAAAAATTTCGCTTGGTTTCTTGAATTCGGAAAGGACGATAGACGTTGGGATCGATATCATATGAGGGTAGGGTGGAATTGTGAAAGTATACGATAGCATTTGTTGTACGCTTCAAAAACACAGTATACATTATAGGACCATAATGCACGAATCAGAAGGAAATACCAAGCTTGCCAGTATCATTAGAGGGCATGATTTAAATAAAGCAGCCAAATCACTAGAGCGTGTCTGAAAACTCATCACTGAGTTAATTTGAAAATGGCGGCTATGTATACAAACGACAAGAATGACCTGGCCAACTTGTCGTAACGAGTAGCCATACGTCGAAAGTGTTTGATTTTATTGAAAAAGCACTCCACTAGGTGGCGTTCTTTGTACCGGTACCAGTCGACTTTCCATGGATTTTGGCTATTCGCTTTAGGCGGAATAGTGTAGGAAGCCTGCTTAGCTGTAATCCAATTTCGAATCGCTTCTGAACCGCAGGCCTTGTTGCCAAGAATACACTCTATATGGGAATTGAAATTTCTTTAATTGCTATAATTATATCAAGAGAGGGTCTGTATTTATCTTGCTCCAGCTCACTCAACGTTCCTTGAGAAATTCAAAATCATATTTGCAAACTTTATTTGATTTAAGTTGTTTGTTTTTCTAATAGTTCGAATTCGTTGGCCTATTGTAGACATAATTGCCCTCCTAAACTAAAAAGATCCCGATATATCATCGGGATCTTTCTTGATGTTTGTAAAATGACTAGTTCCAGACTTTTTTTTACTGGTTCCACAGTTTTTTTATTGGTTCCATACATCTTTTACTGGTTCCACACTTTTTTATCACCAGACAATGAAATTAGAATTTTACTAAAGCTTATTCTACAGTAACACTTTTCGCCAGGTTACGTGGTTTATCAACATCATGACCTAGTGCAAGCGATGCGTAGTAAGCCAACAGTTGGAGAGCTATAACTGAAATGGCAGCCGACAGAATCGGAAGTGTTTTTGGAATTGCAAATACTTGATCCACGGATTTCAGTAGCTCAACAGCGTGCTCTTCATACGTGATTGCAAGCACGTCACCGCCACGAGCTTTAACTTCCTTAATGTTGCTCACGGTTTTTTCCAACACGGATTCCTGAGTTACCAAAGCGATAACTGGAATTCCCTCTTCGATCAATGCCAGTGTACCATGCTTCAACTCACCCGCAGCATATGCCTCGGAATGAATGTAGGAGATTTCCTTGAGCTTCAGGGAACCTTCCTGTACTACAGCATAGTCCTGACCACGACCAATAAAGAACAGGTGCTTGTTGCTAGCGATTTGCTCAGCATAGGCTTTGATCGCATCTGCTTTACTCAACATCTCTTCTACTTGCTCTGGCAGTGATTCCATAGCAGCCAGCACATGAGCTACTTGCTCATCCGTTTGTGTGCCGCGTACTTGAGCCAGATACAGACCCAACAGATAAAACGCAATCAACTGGGAAGAATACGCTTTGGTGGAGGCTACGGCAATTTCCGGTCCTGCCAGTGTAACCAACACATCATCTGCATCACGGGCGATGGAACTACCAACTACGTTTGTAATCGCCAGTACATGCGCTCCGTTTGCTTGTGCTTCACGCAGTGCTGCCAAGGTATCAGCAGTTTCACCGGATTGACTCACCACGATCACCAATGTCTCAGGTGTTACGATAGGAGAACGGTAGCGATACTCGGAAGCTACATCGTTTTCTACCGGAATACGAGCCATACTTTCAATAACCGTACGACCAATCAAACCAGCATTGTAAGCTGTACCACACGCTACAATTTGAATGTTGCGGATATTTTTAATTTGTTCTTCTGTCAGCTTCAGCTCTGGAAGAACAACCTTTTTAGTGTCTTTATCGATACGGCCCAACATTGTATCACGGTAAGCCTTAGGCTGTTCGTGAATTTCTTTCAACATGAAATGCTCATATCCGCCTTTTTCCGCTGTTACAGCATCCCATTCGACATGAATCATTTCCCGAGAAATAAATTGGCCTTCGATTGTCATTAATTCGACAGCATCACTAGTCAGAACAGCCATTTCGCCATCGTTCAAAATAAATACATTGCGTGTATATTTCAGAATAGCCGGAATGTCGGAACCGATAAAGTTCTCGCCTTCTCCCACACCAATAACCAGCGGGCTGGCTTGGCGAACAGCTACCAGCTTATTAGGCTCGTGCTCGGTCAGCACTCCCAGTGCAAAAGCACCGCGCATAAAGGTAATTGCTTTTTGTACTGCTTTAACAATATCTCCTTCATACTCACGCGCTACCAGATGGGAAATAACTTCTGTGTCCGTTTCGGAAATAAAGGTATGACCTTCGCCGATCAGCTGTTCCTTCAGTTCCAGATAGTTCTCAATAATTCCGTTGTGAACTACAGAGAACTTTTGGCTCTCATCCAAATGCGGATGGGAGTTTTCATCAGAAGGTTTACCGTGTGTTGCCCAACGTGTATGTCCGATGCCTGCATGGCCTACCAACGGTGTACCATCCAGTTTAGCTTCCAGATTCGCCAGACGACCTTTTGCCTTGGCTACTTGCAGTCCTGAATCTGTAAACACGGCAATACCCGCAGAATCATACCCGCGATACTCCAGCTTCTTCAGTCCGTCAATCAATACCTCTTGCGTATTCTGATTACCAATATATCCTACAATGCCACACATATTCGTTATCCTCCCGATCATCATTTCACAAGACGACTCATCACAGGACTAACGTGTGCGGTAGATTGTGGAATAAAGTTCATTCATCTATGAAGTTGTCAATGATAACTATAGAATTTACAGGCATCTCTTCACGAATGTAACGAAATTCCCAAACCGCGCACGCCAATGATGATGGCCGCACATTCATGAAATGAATCTTATAATTTAGGTTATAAAATAATTAGGGCATCTACCGGTGCGTTGTGTAAACAGTTGCCTGTTCATTTTCCGCTGCCGGTTTACGGGTTGATGCTTCACCGGAAGGTCCCCGCCGAATGTTTCGAACACCTTCACCTCGTCAGCTTGCTTTGTCGTGAACCGATTGCGAGCAACATCATCTCAACGGAATCTATTGCTTCTCCACCAAGTTCCCCCGCACAAAATCAAGCTCTGGCGCTTGTAATACGTTACCTCACAACCCTCGCTTTCTCTATCTGAGTCACAGCATCCCTATATTATATTCAGCAGAGCATCATTTGGCAATGACACTTTATTCATAATTACACCCTAAAGGCATTAAAGCATTAGTGAATAACCGCAAACGCGGTTGCCTGCTTATGTTTAACAGGCAACCCACGTTTACAAAATTTTAAACTAATTCTTTTTTCACGACATCTACGATCTGTCCGACAAATTGCTCCAGCTCATCCTTATCCGGGCCTTCGGCCATCACACGAATAAGTGACTCTGTACCTGAAGCACGGACCAATACACGCCCATTATCGCCCAATTGTTGTTCCACCTGTTCAATCGCTTCTGCAATCGCAGGGTTCCCCTCGTAATTACGTTTGTCCTGCACACGTACATTTACAAGAACTTGTGGATATTGTTTCATAAGCGATTTTAGTTCGCTCATCTTCTTGCCAGAAGCTTTCAGGGTATCTACCAGTTGAATCCCCGTCAGCATGCCATCGCCTGTCGTATTGTGATCAAGGAAAATAACATGACCAGACTGCTCACCGCCCAGATTAAATCCACCCCGACGCATTTCTTCCATCACATAACGGTCTCCAACCGCAGTTTTTGCAGTCTTGAGAGCTAGCTTTTCAGTAGCTTTATAAAAACCGATATTACTCATTACTGTCGATACAATAGTGCTGTCCTTGAGTTTTCCAGCCCGGTTCATTGCATCTCCGCAAATACAGAGAATGTAGTCTCCATCAACCTCTTCCCCGTTCTCATCAATTGCGATTAGGCGATCGGCATCGCCGTCAAAGGCAAGACCAATGTCCGCTTTCAAGCGGCGCACTTCCTCTTTCAGCTTTTCAGGATGAGTCGAGCCGCAATGATCATTGATATTCAATCCGTTTGGCTCCGCGCCGATCGTATGCACTTCAGCTCCCAAATCCGCAAAAAGCTTCGGCGCCAGCTCATAAGCTGCTCCGTTTGCACAGTCCAATACTATTTTTAGGCCTTCAAAAGAATGACTGATTGTTGTTTTCAAAAACTCCAGATAATCGTAGCGGGAATGCTCGTCTACAACAACCGTACCCAACCCGCTACCAATCGGACGAGGCAATTGGTCTTCTTTTGCATCCATGAGCTCTTCAATTTTCAATTCAGTTTCATCGGTTAATTTAAACCCATCGCCGCCAAAAAACTTAATCCCGTTGTCCTCAACAGGATTGTGAGATGCTGAGATCATGACACCAGCGTCCGCTTTTAATTGCCGTGTGAGATATGCCACCCCAGGCGTCGAAACAATACCTAGGCGAACCACATTAGCCCCAATAGACAACAAGCCGGCTACCAGTGCCGATTCCAACATCAGTCCAGATATCCGTGTATCCATACCAATAACAACTGTCGGTTTCTCTACATTACCTGCTAAAACATATCCGCCGCAGCGGCCAATGCTATATGCCAGTTCGGCTGTTAGTTCCTGATTAGCAACGCCTCGTACACCATCTGTACCAAAATATTTCCCCATGTAAAATGACTCCCTTTTTTTGTCTAATAATCTTGATCATTTACTACAGATAAAACATGTTATGGCTGACCGTTCTCCGAGGTTCCATTCGCAGAAGATTCTGCGCCGTTATGAGGACTTGTTTTATCCTCCGCAGCTGCGTTGTCCCCGGTATTTGCGTCAGAGTTGCCACCTTGATTGCCTTGCCCCTCCTGTGGCCTCTCCTGCCCCTTATCACCACTACCAGAGGGGTTTGATTCATTCTCACTATTCGGATTCGTTACAGCAGGCGTAGAAGGGCTCTCAATGTTTACCGTTGCCTTTAGTTGGCCGGCATTCCCGGCTTGCGTAATGTATTTAGGCAAGCCTACTTTTAGGGTAACCTCGTGTTGACCAGCCGCGAGGCCACTTACATTTGCCACCAAACTAACGTCATCATTGGTTAAATTGTTTACCAAATCCTGCGGGCCCTTCACAGTAACATCCATCGTCTTGCCTGCCGGTGCTATAATAGTTGCGTTAGCTCCATCTCCTGCACCTTGTAAAACGATTGGGATGCCTGACAGCGTCCGTTCCGTATCTGTTACTTCATTGGAAGGAACGACGGTCACCTGAATTTGTATTAACCCTGGCTCGATTTTATCAGAACCTGAGGGAGCTGCCAAATTAGCTTGAACTGTACGGGTCCCCGCTTCTGTAAATTGACTCAGATCGAGTGTAGCCGTGACATAAGAGCTCAGGCTGCTTAATACATCCTGTGATGCATATACCGCTGCTTCCTTCACATTTGCGTTTACTTTAGAAAGCGCCAATCCGTCTGGCAGCTCTCCGGAATAGACTATCTTGACAGGCACAGACTTCGCCTGCTGAGTGACCGGGATTTCAACTGACACAGTGGATGGCTCAATGACCGCACCTGTGAGTTCCTGCCCCTTTTTGTTATAGGCCTTCAGCTTTACCCGTTTCTGTTCAAACTTTTCTGAGATGCCATCCGTGTTAACAGCCCCTTGCACCGCAGTAACGGTATTCAGCTGGCTTTTGGGTAAAGTAACCTTTACTGTTTGAGGAGCAATCACAGGCTTACCGAGCTGTAGCCCCGCATCTGGACTACCCTTAGGTACTATAGATACATTAAATGATTTCGTTTGTTTTTCCTCAATTGTTACTGTAACACGGTTAGGAGTCATGGATACCAATTCCACCCCATCCGGTAAATCCGGTTCAAGTGACAATGTTTTAGTGCCTGCTCCTAAGCCGCTTAAGTTTAATTTTGCCTGATAATTATCCGCGAAAAAAGTAGTCAGGACAGAGCGCTGTCCTCTGACCTCCATCTTTACATGATCCGTGTCCATCGTAGACAGCACATATTTTGAATCATCCAGACCACTGGCCTGAATGGCCACATTATCAATTATTTTATTATTGTAGGAAACGGTCAATGTAGACGAAGGAGTACCTGTATCCAGATGAACCATTCCCCACAGCATTATAGCAACCGCAAGCGCCAATATCTTGGAAATCGTATTATTGTTAATCCATTTGTCCATCATGAATTTTCACGGCCTCCCCTCCGATTCCAGAATGAGCCGCGTTTTTCCTTCAAAGACGGTGTTGGCCGCAACTCCTCATACAGCTTGGAGATTAGGGATTCTTCCTTAATGTCACGCACGACCTGACCATTGATAGCCAACGAAATTTGCCCTGTTTCCTCCGATACCACGACAGTTACGGCATCCGTTACCTCACTCACGCCAATTGCAGCCCGATGACGGGTTCCCAACTCCTTGCTAATGAAGGGATTTTCCGATAATGGCAAATAGCAGGCCGCAGAGGCAATCTGTTTATTTTGTATAATCACCGCACCATCATGCAAAGGCGTATTGGGAATAAAGATGTTAATTAGCAGTTCAGAACTAACTACGGCCTGTGTCTTGATACCAGACTCCGTATATTCGTTCAGTCCTGTCTCGCGCTCGAATACGACCAATGCTCCTATTTTTCTACGTGATAAATAATTCAGCGCCTTAATCATTTCTCCAATTAACTTATTGATCTCTTCATCATCTACTGACGAACGCCCAAATAGTTTACCACGCCCCAACTGCTCTAGAGCACGACGTAACTCAGGCTGAAAAATAATAAAAATAGCCACTACACCAAAGGTGAACATCTGATTCATCAACCACTTGAGCGTGTACAAATCAAACCAGGTACTAACCGCCCAAATAACGACCAGGAACAAAATCCCTTTTAACAATTGAACTGCTCGCGTTCCGCGAACAAGTAAAATAAGCTGATACATAATATAGGTTACGATTAAAATGTCGATAATATCTTTAATGGACTCTTTCCAAGTCAGGTCCGCAAAATAATCCAACATGCGCATGCCCCCGCAATTTTCTGTAGTGAGTGGGTGTAATATGTACACAGTATGCTCTCTCTATCTAGGTTATAACGATCAGGCTCGTGTTGCAAGCTGTGCGACAAAAGAATCGCCAAAATCAGTAAAATACAGTACAATTCGCCAGACCTAGATACAAAAAAACGCCTTTTCCAGCGGAAAAAGGCGCTCGATATCGTTCTTGCCATTTCAAGCTTCTTTTATGGAGAAGACGGTCCCCCGAACAAATCGGTAACCTTGTACCAAATCCAGTCCAAGGTTTGATCGATACTTTTAACCTGTCCTGCAATATGGGCGGTTGAAGCTTGATAGTACGAGCCGTCAATCACAGTAAGATTTCCTTCTACATCACCGTATACACGTGCCTCACCATTCTGTACTGTTAAATCTCCGGCAATGGATTTCCCTTCAGGTACAATTACAGTATCGCCCTGAATAACAACTTGATCTAGATTGCTTCCTTTGACTACTAATTGATGGTCCGTGCTAGAAAAGCTGGCCATACTTGAGCATATCACAATAAGGAAGAAGGCGGCAGCTGTTACAGCGGGATGCCTCTTCACCCAAGCTAGCATAGGCACCGCAGGCTGTCGTTTATGCGGCGGCAAAGCATTCATAATGCGAAATGTCAGCTCATCCGATACACACGGCACTTGATGATAGCGTGTACCGTAAAGCATCGCATCCGTCCGCTCCAGCTCTTTAAAACGCATGCGGCATTCCGGGCAGACTAACAAGTGTTGTTCCAACTCATGTTTGTCCTGCTCAGACAGGTCGCCATCTAGATAGTCATGCATAAAAGAGACGGCTTGTTTGCAATCCATATGAGCCAATCCTTTCTAATATTCTTCCGTGTTTCTCAACATAACATGCTCCGGCTTAGAAACTTTGCTCATCTTACATACGTTACAACGAACATTATGTTTCATAAAAACATCTACGTAGGCTCTTTTCCTAGAATGTATGCACAGCATTTATAGCTTGTGCTCCAGTTTTTTGCGTAAAAAATCCCGTCCCCTGTGTACTCTTGTCTTAATTGTGGTAACTGGGAGATTGAGCACATCGCTAATTTCCTGTAAGGAAAGCTCCTGCAAATATCGTAGAACCATAATCGTCTTGTATTTATCCGGAAGGCTGTCAATGGCGTCATGAATTAAAGCTTGCGTTTCCGACAACAGCGTACTCCCTTCAGGGGTAAGCTCTTCACTAGCAAGCATGGCGTACCCATCAACACCTTCTTGATCATTCATTTCAGCATCAAGTGAGTATGTAGGTTTTCTCCTTCGCAGACGATCAATGCACAGATTTGTAGCAATCCGATAAATCCAGGTTGAGAACTTCTGTCCATGGTCATACTTTTCCAGGTTACGATACACACGCAAAAAAGTTTCCTGCACCAAATCCTCCGCCTCATGACGATTACCTAGCATCCGGTAGGAAAGATGAAAAATCCGATCTTTATATAACTCGACTAACTCCGCAAAAGCTCGCTGATCACCTTTCTGCACCAGCCTAACCAAGCGGCTTTCCATATTATCCACTCTATACTCCCCCAGACTTGCTGATGGGTTACTTATTACATGTTTATGATTATTCATCGTAGTTTAATTTTATCCAGAAATCAACTGAAGTGTGGACACAAGTACAAACTCGCGCTTCCTTACTATAAACACAGCACAATCGGGCACTCCATGAGTACCCGATTGCCTGTATCATACGGCCAAACTATATCAGCCTGTGTTTCTCAAGCCTGCGGCAATTCCGTTAATCGTCAACAGTACCTCACGCAGCATTTCAGCGTCATCACCGTTCTGATTACGCAGCTCGCGTAGCTCACTCAGCAATTGAACCTGCAAATAACTTAACGGATCGACATAAGGATTACGCAACCGGATAGATTCCTGAATAACAGGTACATCGTCCAAAATCTCAGATTGTCCGGTTATTTTCAAAATCAATTCAGATGTCAGCTTGAACTCTGCAGAAATCTGCCCGAATATACGTTGCCGTGCTTCTTCGTTATCCGACATCCCAGCATACTCCTCTGCAATCAGCAAATCCGCTTTAGCGATTGCCATTTGGAGTGTATCAATAAGCGACCGGAAGAAGGCAGAGTCTCTAAACATCGTTTGCAGCACTTTAAGGTTATCTTCATTGTTTTGATAGTAGCTTTGCAAACCTGTTCCTGCCGCATACCATGCAGGTAGCAAGTAACGACTTTGTGTCCACGCAAAGACCCATGGAATAGCGCGCAAATCCTCAAAACGTTCACTGTTCTTACGCTTGGACGGACGAGAGCCAATATTCAGCTCGCCTACCTCAGGCAACGGTGTAGATTCTTTGAAGAAAGTGAAGAAATCTGGATCTCGGAAAATCAAATCCTGATACTTCTCCAGTGATACTTCGGAAATACGGGCAATAATCTCCTCCCAGCTTTCCTCGAACACTTCTTTCTTTCCTGAGCGATGATACGCAGCAGCCGTAATTAACGCTGATGTCGCCTGCTCCAAGCTCCGATATGCAATCCCCTTGAGCGAGTAGCGGGATGATAGCACTTCGCCTTGCTCCGTAATCTTAATTCCTCCACCAATGGTATGAGGAGGCTGAGCCAGAATACTGCGGTTAAGTGGCATTCCTCCGCGCCCCAGCGCTCCTCCACGTCCGTGGAAAAACTTCACTTTTGCGCCATACTCGTTCACTACTTCCGTAATGCTATTCATAGCGACCCGAAGTTCCCAGTTCGCTGTAACCACACCGCCATCCTTATTACTATCCGAGTAGCCAAGCATGATCTCCTGAAGCTCATCCATCGCGGCTACAGATTGTCGATATACAGGCAGGTTCATCAATCTTCTCATAATATCAGGTGCAGCATGCAAATCATCTATCGTTTCAAACAAAGGCACAGATTGCAGCGTACTAATGACAGTGCCATCCTTCTCAATGCGGAACAGGCCTACCTCTTTGGCTAATACCATAACCTCAAGCAAATCACTGGCACCCTGAGTCATACTGATCAAGTAGCTTGTAATGGACTGCTTGCCAAATTCCTCCTGAGCCAAATAAATCGTACGATATACATCAAGACATTCCTGTGTGCTATCGCTATATTTCAAATATGGCGAAGTAATCGGACGGGGTTCATTTAGCAGCTGTTCCAGCAGATCTATTTTTTCTTCCTCTGACAGCTTACTGTAATCTGACACAATATTCATTTTAGAAAGAATTTCAGTCATCGCATTTTCATGCTCCTGACTGTGCTGACGTACATCCAGCGTAGCTGTATGAAAGCCGAATAGCTCTACCTGACGAATCATCTTTTGAATATACGTGTCTGCCACATAATCAGCAAAATGATGACGCAGGCTGCTGGCAATCACATTCAGATCTGCAATAAGCTCTTCTGCGGAGCTATAGCGTTCCTTAGTACCCTGTTTGCTCTCATCCAAAACGTTATTCACCTTAGCAATCATATATGCTAGTTTGATGCGATAAGGCTCTTTTTCGTTATGCCATACTTCCATTTTTTTAAGTGTGATGTGGGCGCGATCTTCTTCAATAGAAGCCAACAAATCATCAGAAACTCGCACAATGCTGGTACTAAAGCTCAAGTAACCCATGAGTTCCTTCAGCGTGTGCTGATACTCTCTCAAAGCCAGCTTGCGTTGCATACACAACGTTTCCCAAGTCACATGAGCTGTAACAGATGGATTCCCGTCCCGGTCTCCACCGATCCAAGAACCAAATCTCAAATAAGTTGGAATGTGCCATTTTTGCTCAGGATAATATTTATCCAAACATCGCTCCAATTCTTGGTATACATCTGGCAATACATGAAACAAGGTCTCATGAAAATAATACATTCCATTTCTTACTTCATCTAATACAGTTGGCTTTCGATCACGCAGTTCATCCGTCTGCCACAGTGTAATTACTTCATTAAGCAGATTTTCCCGTACCTGTTCTCGCTCACGCAAGGTAAGCATCGGATTATCCAGCAGCATGACGTCTTCAGAAATACGTTTGTGGATATCCAGAATTACTCGTCGTGTTGCTTCTGTAGGATGTGCAGTCATGACCAGCTCCAAGGAGAGTTCATTCAGCATGTTGCTAACGTCCTCAGCGGAGAAGCCTCCTTGTTTAAGCTCCTGAACGGAACTTTCGATAGAACCGGGTTGAACCTCTTCACCAGCGGAATGCTCATAATCCCGCTTACGACGAATACGATGGTTTTGCTCAGCGATATTCACCAACTGAAAGTAAATCGCAAACGCGCGAATAACCTGGTGACGAATATCCGTATCCAGTCCACTGACCATTTGTTTAAAATTCTCGTATAACTCCGGCTGATACCCGGCACGTAACGATTTACTTGCCTCACGTATTTTCTCCACGATATCCAAAAGTTCGTTGCCACCTTGATGAACCAAAACCTCACCAAGAATATTTCCTAGAAAACGAACGTCCCGCCGCAGCAGATTGTTGGATTGGTTTTTGTTAGCGGTTAACGTAAGCTCAGTCATGCTTTTCCCCCCATCTGATCTGTTCCACACCATATTCAATTGTAGCAAAGGTACGTATACACACGAAATTTGACACTTTCTTAACATCATACAATAAAAACGTATGAAAAGCTGCAAAATTTACAGGAAAAAATCATGCTTTTGAAATACTTTTTTGGAGAATATATTGGTCACTTATACATAAAAATGAAATTAATAAATAAAACTGATTTTAGACGCTAAAAATGCGCGAAACATTATGCACAGTCTCTTTTAAAAAGCGTGTTTCCAAAGGTACAAATTCTTGTGTCATGATGTGTATATGTTTATTATTTGTTGACAAAGTGAAATTCATTGCGCTCTATCCACAAAGATATACACAAAGAAGCCATAATCTCAGTATTCTAAATCTGTTTACTCATTAATCCTTACGTGTTACCCACATAAATAAAGAAGAGTGTGTAGAACAAAAGGAGCAGGTGTAAATTTATCCCCATGAATTTCGTAACATAATAATTATAGGATTCCTATTTTCAATGGATTTGATCACGAATTTAGCCTTACTATAGGAAAAGGGGGCCGTAAGAGGGGAAATTCGGGTCTAGGTGATAAATGCCTATGTAGGATATGCACAAGTCATCCCCAACCGTGCATGGCAAGAGACATCATTTAATGATCTATATACATAGAAGTTAATATATTGTGGACAAAATAAAAAGAAGCCTTTCGGCTTCTAGGTAATCGGTAAGCGGGTGATGGGAATCGAACCCACGCTATCAGCTTGGAAGGCTGAAGTTCTACCATTGAACTACACCCGCAAATCAGTATCGGGATGACACGATTTGAACATGCGACCCCCTGGTCCCAAACCAGGTGCTCTACCAAGCTGAGCTACATCCCGATATTATATTTTTTTAAAATATGGCGCGCCCTGAGAGATTCGAACTCCCGGCCTTTTGATTCGTAGTCAAACGCTCTATCCAGCTGAGCTAAGGGCG